>JAFKLG010000104.1:38154-45645 GCA_017304945.1 Rhodospirillales bacterium | reverse complement strand
CGGGGCTGGCCACGGCGGCGGCGGGGCTGCGGATCGCCTGCCTGGATGCGCTGACCGGGCTGCGGGAGGTGCGGGCCTTCGGCGCCGAGGGACGCATGCTGGCGGCGATGCAGGCGCGCGAGGCGGCGCTGCTGGCGGCGCAGCACGCGCTGGCCAGGCGCGGCGCCTGGGCCGGATCGTCGTGGGGGAAGTAGTTGAAGGGCAGGGCGGTGTCGCGGCCGGCGTCCCGGTCCCGCCGGTACTCGGCGAGCAGGGTTTCCGCGTCGTATTCCAGGTGGTTGAACATGTAGACGCGACGTCGGGCGACGTCCTGCAGCAGGCAAAGCCCGCTCTCTTCCGACTCGACCAGGACGTCGAGGTCGGGTGCCGCCGACAGGTCGGCGTGGCGGATCTCGGTATAGCGCGACACCGGCACCAGGAACGTGTCGTCGAACCCGGCGACCAGCGGCTCGAACGGGCGCACCACGCGATGCGGGAACACGCCGAAACGCTTGCTGCCCACCTCGTGCTTCGGCAGGCCGTGGAAATGGTGCAGCGCTGCCTGCGCGCCCCAGCAGATCGACAGCGTTCCGAACACGTGGCTGCGCGTCCAGTCCAGGATCGCGGTCAGCTCCTCCCAATAGGCGACCTCGGTGAACGGCAGATGCTCGACCGGCGCGCCGGTGACGATCAGCGCGTCGAAGCGGCGATCCCGCACCTCCTCCCAGGTCTGGTAGAACGCGGTCAAGTGCTCCTGCGGCGTGTTCTTCGGCGTGTGGCTCGCCGGGCGCAGCAGGGTCATCTCGACCTGCAAGGGCGTGGCGCCGAGGACCCGCAGGAGCTGGGTCTCGGTCTTGATCTTCTCCGGCATCAGGTTGAGCAGCGCGATCTGCAGCGGCCTGATGTCCTGGCGCAGCGCCATCGTCTCGCTGATCACCGGCACCCGTTCCTGCTCGAGGACGGCGCGGGCGGGCAGGTCGTTGGGGATCTTGATCGGCATGGCGGCTCAGGCGCGCGGCACGCCGGCCGAGGCGGTGAGCCCGCCATCCACCGGCAGGTAGGCACCGTTCACGTAGGAGGCCTCGGGCGAAACCAGGAACCCCACCATCGCGGCGATCTCCTCCGGCCGGCCGTAGCGGCCGGCGGGGATGCGCCCCTCGGTGGCGCTGCGATGGGCGGCGAAGGGCGCCATCATCTCGGTGTCGACGAAGCCGGGTGCGACGTAGTTCACCGTCACGCCGCGCTTCGCGCTCTCGATCGCCAGGCTCCGGACATAGGCGAGCAACGCCGCCTTGGTGGCGCCGTAGGCCGCGTTCCCCTGGGTTGCGACCTGTCCGATCACCGACCCGATGGCGACGATGCGGCCGCTTCGGGCGCGCAGCATCGGGCGGATCACGCCGCGGGTGAGGCGGGCGAAGGCGAAGTAGTTCACCTGCATGGCCCGCTCCGCCGCGTCCTGGTCCATCATCGCGGCGAGCGCGTCGTAGGTGGTGCCGCCGACCTGCACGAAGGCGTCCCAGGCCGGCGCGTCGGCCTGCGTCTCGGCGAAGGCGGCGACCGCGTCGCGGTCCGCGAGGTCGAGGGCCGCGGCGTCGACGCCGTCACGCACCGGACCGGGTTCGGTGCGGTAGGTATAGGTGACGGCGAAGCCGCGTGCGGCGAGCGTGTCGACCACCGCGGCACCGATGCCGCGCCGCCCGCCGATCACCAGCGCACGTGGCGGGGCAGGGGGCGTGTCGGTCATGGCTCACTCCTGTGGTGCAGCGCCCAGCACGAGGCAGACATTCTGCCCACCGAACCCGAAGGAGTTGGAGATGGCATGCCGCACGGTGCCAGGGCGCGCCACGTTCGGCACGCAATCGATCGGGATCGCCGGATCGGGCGTCTCGTAGTTGATCGTGGGCGGCAACAGGCCGTTGCGGATGGTCAGCAGGGTGAAGATCGCCTCGATCGCGCCGGCGGCGGTCAGCGTGTGGCCGATCATCGACTTGTTCGAAGAGACCGGGATGCGTTCCGCGCGCTCGCCGAACACGGTGGTGAGCCCGACCCATTCCATCTTGTCGTTCTCGGGCGTGCTGGTGCCGTGCGCGTTGACGTAGTCGACCGCGTCCGGCGTCAGCCCGGCATCCTCGAGCGCGCGCCGCATGCAGGCGACAATCGGCTTGCCATCCGGGGAGGAGCGGGTGCGGTGGAACCCGTCCGCCGCCTCTCCGCAGCCCTCGATCACGCCCAGGATCGTCGCCCCGCGGGCGCGCGCATGGGCGAGGCTCTCCAGCACCAGAGCGCCGGCGCCTTCCGACATGATGAACCCGTCGCGGTCCTTGCTGAACGGGCGGGAGGCCGCCGCGGGCGGATCATTGCGTGTGGACAGCGCCGAGAGCAGCGAGAAGCGGATCAGGCTCTCCGGGTTCACCGAGGCATCGGTGCCGACGCAGAGCGCCGCCTGGGTCTCGCCGCGCCGGATGGCCTCGACCCCCAACTGGATGGAGGTGCCGCCGGAGGCGCAGGCGGTCGAGGTCGCGATGGGCGATCCCTTGGTGCCGAAGCGGTCCGCGAGGTGTTCTCCCACGGAGCCGAACAGGAAGCGCTCGTAGATCGCGCGGCGATCGCCCTCGGCCGCGGCGCGCAGCAGGTCGGGATAGCCGATCTCCGCGTTCACTCCGGCCGCGTCGGCGAGGGCGCGCCGCTGGGTCCATTCCAGCTCGATCGGCGGCAGGGCGAGGAAGAGGGGACCCGGGAAGTCGCCCGCTGTGCCGATCTTCGCCTCCGCGATCGCTTCCGCGATCACCCGTTCGGCGAGCCGCTCCGACAAGGCGGGGCCGGAGGGTTCGTCGACCGCGACGAAGTCGACGGTGCCCGCGATGTTGGTGCGCAGCCCGGCGATCGGAAAGCGGGTGATGCGCCGGATGCCGGAGGATCCGGCCGTCAGCGCCGCCCAGTTCTGCGCCTGGCCCTCACCCAGCGAGGTGAGCACGCCCATGCCGGTGACCACGACGATCGGGCGGCCGAGGTGATCGCTGTCCTGTGCCATGGATCGCTCCTCAGGCCGCGGTGACGAGGGCGAGGCTCTCACCCCGCCAATGGCCCCAGCCGGTGACCAGCGCCTGGGCGAGAGGGGCGGTCATCGGCGCTTCGGCGGGTTCGAGCGGCGCGAACAGCTTCCCGCGCGCGACGGCGGCGGCGGCGATCGCCAGGTTGGCGACGAAGCTGGGCTCGATGCTGTGCCCGATCGCGCTGCCGGTGGCGCGCACGGGCAGGCCGAGACGCGCGAGCACGTCACGCTCCTCGCCGGTCGGCTGCGCCACGCCGGAGGCGCCCGAGATCACGGCGGCACGGGCCGGGTCGAACTGGCCGTCGAGTGCGGCGAATTGGCGAGTCGCGGTCGCGGCGGACTCGCCGGGCCGGCGGCGGCAGCGGTCGGTCGCGATCGCCGCCACATGCGCGAGCGGCGTCGCGCCGCGCGCCGCCGCATGGGCGCGGCTCTCGATCACTAGGAAGCAGCCCACGGAGCCCAGGGCCATGCCGCCGCCCGCGTCCTGGCGTGCCCAGACCGGAGTGGGCGCGCCGCGCCACAGCTTGCGGCCCATCTCGTAGTGTAGCAGCACGTCCGGGCGCTGGGCGTTGTAGGAGCCGCCGACCAGGAACAGGTCCCCCTGGCCCGCGGCGATGCGCGCGCAGGCGATGCGCACCGCGTCGGCGCCGCAGGATTCCTCGCCCATGAAGGTGCGCGACGAGCCGACCACCCCGTGCACGATCGAGATGTTGCCGGCGAGGAGATTGGAGAGCTGGGCGAGGAACAGCGTCGGTCGCAGGTCGCTCAGCAGGTGTTCGTTCAGGAAGGCACCGGGATCGGCGGCGCCGGGCAGGCCGGCCAGGATTGCCGCATCGACCTTGTAGTCGCGCTCGCCGCCGCCGGCGGCGACGATCATGTCCATGCGGCCGAGCAGGTCGGTGTTGCCCTTCACGCCGGCCGCGTCGAGGGCGAGGCCGGCGGCATAGGTGCCGATTCGCTGCCAGGCCTCCATCTGCCGCTGGTCGCCCCGCTTCGGGATCTGGCGGTCGAGTTCGAGCGCCGTCATCGGATGGACGGGGAAGGGCGGGAAGCTGGTGGTGTCGACGACCGGGCCGCCGGCGGCGAAGCGGTCGAGGCCGTCCCAATGCGCGTCCAGCCCCTCGCCGAGGCAGGACACGAGCCCGATTCCAGTGATCAGCGCCTGCCGATCGACCTCGCGCCGTGGGTCGGCCGAGCGCGGGCGATCGGTCGGGAACTGGGGCTCAGGCGCCATGGCCGCTTGCCTCCGGGAAGTGCGTCGGGGCGACGCCGATGCGTCGCGCGGTGTCCAGCATCTGGGCACGCAGCGTGTCGTTGGGGAAGGGAACGACGCGGTAGCGGAGTTCGGCCTCGGCCACCTTCTTGCCCTCCGAGGTGAGCCGCGCCTCGACCACGGCGAAGCCGGAGCCGTCATGCACCAGGGTGGCCTGGCCGTGCAGGAGCTGGCCTGGACTGACGAAGCTGCGCATCTTTGCCTCGCGCGCCTGGATCAGGAAGGGCATGGCGGCGAATCGGAGCGTGGCGAGAACCAGCCAGCCGCCGGTCTGCGCCATCGTCTCGATCATCAGGACGCCGGGCAGGATCGGGTAGCCCGGGAAATGTCCTTCGAACACGGGGCTCTGGTCGGGGACGCGGCACTCGGTGCGCACCAGACGCGCCTCCGGATCGAGCGCGGCGATCCGGTCCACCATCTGGAAATACTCGAGCCGCATGGGGTCAGGCGGACTTCGCCGCCACCAGCTTGTCGATGTTGGCGCAGAGGTTCTTGATCACGAAATACTCGTCCGAGGAGACCTTGCCTTCATTGACTTCCTGGGTCCACTGCTCGAGCGGCATCTTGATGCCGAACGCCTTGTCGATAGCGAAGGCGACGTCGAGGAAGTCGAGGCTGTCGATCCCGAGGTCGTTGATGGCGTGGCTGTCGGGCGTGATCGTGTCACGCTCGATGTCACACGTCTCCGCAATGATCCCCGCAACCGTGTCAAACGTGGACGCCATCCGCCAGCCCTTCCAAACGCGCCGGGGCCACTAACACCCGCCGCGCGGCCTCGCAAGCCCGTGCCACGGCCGCACGCCCCGCGGCCGGGAGGGACGCCGATCGGCGCCATCCCTGCAACGTCCCATCCTTTGCGCGGGTCGGCGAAGACTCTGTTAACGGATGCGCCCTAGCATACGGACGTCCGCACCCGCCGGCGACCCAGGGACCTCCGTACCTGTCCGCGCGACGCGGATGCAAGTTCTTGGCGTTCACCGTCGCTCTGTGGCACACGAACGGCTTACGGGACCAACGGTGTCCGGAAACGAGGTTTGCATGATTGTGCGTCACGCCCTGCTGTTCGGTGCCGGCCTGCTGATGGCGGGCACTGCCCTGGCCCAGCCGAGTCCCGCGAGCCGGCAGGTCCCGCCACCGCGCATACCTGCCCCTCCCGCGACTCCCGGCGCACCGAAGACCCTGAGCGAGGCGCTGGCGCTGACCTATTCGACCCAGCCGGCGCTGCAGGCGGAGCGGGCGCGGTTGCGGGCGACCGACGAAAGCGTGCCGCAGGCGCTGTCCGGCTGGCGGCCGACCGTCGTGCTCGCCGGCAGTGTCGGCTACGGCGACGGCATGTCACGCAGCTACACCAGCACGCTGAACCGCTATTCGAACTCACAGACCGATCGTGACATCGCCTCGGCCCAGGCGACCGTGACCCAGCCGCTCTACACGGGCGGCAAGACCCAGGCCAGCGTGAACCGCGCCAAGAATCAGGTGATGGCGGAGCGCGCCACCCTGATCAACCAGGAGCAGACCAGCTTCATCAACACGGTGACGGCCTACGTGAACGTCATCCAGTTCCAGCAGATCCTGGCGCTGAACATCAACAACGAGCAGGTGCTGACCAAGCAGCTGCAGGCGACCAACGATCGCTTCCGGGTCGGCGAGATCACCAAGACCGACGTCGCGCAGGCCGAGGCGGCGCTGGCCGGCGCCACCGCGCAGCGCCAGGTGGCGGAAGGCAACCTGCAGACCGCCCGCGGCACGTTCCAGCAGGTGGTGGGCGTGCTGCCGCCCGGCGATCTGGTGGAACCGCAGCCGCTCGCCCTGCCGATCAAGACGCAGCAGGACGCCGCGGCGATGGCGGCCGGCAACAACCCGCAGGTGATCGCGGCGCTCTACAACGATGCCGCCGCCAAGGATGCGGTCGACGTGGCGTTCTCCAACCTGCTGCCCCAGGTCAGCCTGCAAGGGCAGACGTTCCAGCAGAACAACGTGGGATCGCGCAGCAGCCAGCTCAACGGCTACCAGGCCGTGGTGCAGCTCTCGGTCCCGGTCTATCAGGGCGGCACCGAATATTCGCAGGTGCGCCAGGCGCGGCAGACCCAGCAGCAGACCAGCCGGACGGTGGACGACGCGCGGCGCACCGCGGTGCAGAACGCGGTGAATGCGTGGGAGACGCTGATCGCAGCCCGCGCCTCCGCGCAGAGCCTTCGCTCGCAGATCCGCGCCAACGAGATCGCGCTCGAGGGCGTGCAGCGCGAGGCGATCGTCGGCAGCCGCACGACGCTGGACGTGTTGAACGCCCAGCAGACCCTGCTGAACTCGCGGACCAACCTGGTGCAGTCGCTGACCCAGCTGGTCACAGCGTCCTTCCAAGTGGCCCAGGCGGTGGGCCGCCTGACCGCGCGCGACCTGCATTTGCCGGTGCCGCTGTACGACGAGACGGCCTACTACAACGAGGTCAAGAACAAGTGGACCGGCCTCGGGGACTACGCCACCAACCAGCCGGGTCGCTGACCGGCACGCAGCCAGGGGACGCGGCATGAGTGGGGCCAAGACGCCGGCGGGGCATGAGCAGGGGGGCGATCCCTCGATGGAGGACATCCTCGCCTCCATCCGCCGGATCCTGAGCGAGGACGAACCGCAGGCCGCGCCCCCCGCTCCAGCCCCGGCCGAAGCCGGGACGGCCGTCGAGGACGACGTGCTGGTGCTCGATTCCAGCATGGAAGTGGCGCCGGGGGCAGAGCCGCCACCGGTCGCGACGGCGCCGGTCGAGGACGAGTCGGACCCCGAACCGGCGCCGGTCCCCATCGCCCGCGTGGAACCAGATCCGTTCGAGGCCGCCGTCGTGCCGCCCCCGGCCACGCCGACGCCACCGCCGGCCGCCTCGGCGCTGCTGGCGCCCGAAACTGCGGCGGCGGCAGCCTCGGCGGTCAGCGGTCTGGTGCGCACGCTCGCCTCGGAGCGGTCGACCCAGGTGCATGCCGGGGGCCCGACGATCGAGGATCTCGTGCGCGCCGAACTCCGCCCGCTGCTCAAGGACTGGCTCGACACCTTCCTGCCCGACCTGGTCGAGCGCCTGGTCCGTGCCGAGATCGAGCGCGTCGTAGGCCGCGCCGTTCCCTAGCCTAAACTTGCCATGCGCGGCCTTCTGCGGCATCCGCCCCGGGCCGCAGGAGGTCCCGCCGATGCCCGCCGACAC
>JAFKLG010000104.1:0-38142 GCA_017304945.1 Rhodospirillales bacterium | reverse complement strand
GCCGATGACCGACGACCCATCGCTCGACAAGATTTTCGCTCCGACCGAGATCGAACCCCGCCTCTACAAGGGCTGGGAAGAGGCGGGTAGCTTCGCGGCCAATCCGGCCTCCAACGCCCAGCCGTTCACCGTCATGATCCCGCCGCCGAACGTCACCGGCAGCCTGCACATGGGTCATGCGCTGACCTTCACCATCCAGGACACGCTGATCCGCTGGCGACGGATGCAGGGGCGGGACGCGCTGTGGCAGCCCGGCACCGACCATGCCGGGATTGCGACCCAGATGGTCGTGGAGCGACTGCTGGCCGCCGAAGGCGTGGACCGGCGCGACCTCGGCCGCGAGGCCTTCATCGAGCGCGTGTGGCAGTGGAAGGCGGAATCGGGGGGCACCATCACCCGCCAGCTCCGCCGCCTTGGGGCCTCGCTCGACTGGCCGCGTGAGCGGTTCACCATGGATGACGGGCTGTCCGCCGCGGTGCGGGAGGTGTTCGTCACGCTCTATCGCGAAGGGCTGATCTACCGCGACCGGCGGCTGGTGAACTGGGATCCGAAGCTGCAGACCGCGATCTCCGACCTGGAGGTCGAGAACCGCGAGGTGAAGTCGCATCTCTGGCACCTGCGCTACCCGATCGAGGGGGACGCCGGCCGTTTCATCGTCGTCGCGACCACCCGGCCGGAGACGATGCTGGGCGACACCGCGATCGCCGTGCACCCCGAGGATGCGCGCTATCGCGACCTGGTGGGCCGCCACGCGATCCTGCCGCTGGTGGGGCGTCGCGTGCCCATCGTGGCGGACACGTATTCCGACCCCGAGAAGGGCACCGGCGCGGTCAAGATCACCCCCGCGCACGACTTCAACGATTTCGAGGTGGGACGGCGGCACGAGCTGCCGATGCCCTCGGTGCTGGACCGGCAGGCGCGGGTGACGCTGGAGGAGATCGCCGCCGACCTCACCCCGGTGCCCGGGGTCGCCGACCCGGACTTCGTGCATGCGCTGGCCGGCCGCGACCGGGCGGATGCGCGCAAGGCGATCGTGGCGGAACTCGAGCGGCTGGAACTGGTGGAAAAGATCGAGCCGCACACCCACCAGGTGCCGCATGGCGACCGCGGCGGCGTGCCGATCGAGCCGCTGCTGACCACCCAGTGGTACTGCAACGCCGCCGAACTGGCGAAGCCGGCGATCGAGGCGGTGGAGACCGGCAAGACCGTGTTCGTGCCCAAGCAGTGGGAGAACACGTTCTTCGCCTGGATGCGCGACATCCAGCCCTGGTGCATCTCCCGCCAGCTCTGGTGGGGGCACCGGATCCCGGCCTGGTACGGGCCGGACGGGACGGTGTTCGTCGCCCACACCGCCGCGGATGCCGCCGCCCAGGCACGCGAGAAATACGGGCAGGACGTCGCGCTGACCCAGGACGAGGACGTGCTCGACACCTGGTTCAGCTCCGGACTGTGGCCGTTCTCGACGCTGGGCTGGCCGGAGCAGACGCCGGAACTCGCGCGCTACTACCCCGGCGACGTGCTGGTCACCGGATTCGACATCATCTTCTTCTGGGTCGCGCGGATGATGATGATGGGGCTGCACTTCATGAAGGAGGTGCCGTTCCGCACGGTCTACATCCACGGCCTGGTGCGCGACGAGCGCGGCCAGAAGATGTCGAAGTCCAAGGGCAACGTGATCGACCCACTGGCCCTGATCGACGAGTACGGCGCGGATGCACTGCGCTTCACCATCTGCGCGCTCACCGGCCCGGGGCGCGACGTGAAACTGGGTGCATCGCGGGTGCAGGACTACCGCAGCTTCGTCACCAAGCTGTGGAATGCCGCCCGCTTCGCCCAGATGAACGCGGTCGCGGTGGATCCCGGCTTCGATCCGGCGGCCGCGACGCTGCCGCTGACGCGCTGGGTGCTGGATGCCGCCAACACCGCGATCGCGGAGGCGACCGCGGCGCTCGAGGCCTACCGGTTCGACGAGTATGCCGCGGCGCTCTACCGCTTCACCTGGAACACCTATTGCGACTGGTTCCTGGAGTTCGCCAAGCCCGCGCTCGCCCTCGGTGCCGATCCGGCCGCGGCGCGCGAGGTCCGGGCGACGGCGGCGCATGTCCTGGGCCTGATCCTGCGCCTGCTGCACCCGGTGATGCCGTTCGTGACCGAGGAGTTGTGGGACCGGTTCGGCTACGGGGGGCCGTGCAGCCTGATCCGCGCACCCTGGCCGGCGCCGGTCGCCGTTCCGGGGGCGGAGGCGGCACGCGCCGAACTGGACTGGGTGGTGCGGCTGATCGTCACCGTCCGGTCCGTGCGGGCGGAGATGAACGTGCCTCCCGGCACGCCCACCCCGATCCTGCTGCGCGACGCGGCCCCCGAGTCGATCGCGCGGGCCGAACGCTGGATGGATGCGGTGCGGCGCCTTGCCCGTGCGTCCGACCTGCAGCCGCTCACCGGCCCGCTTCCGGCCGGGTCGGCCCAGGCGGTGCTGGACGAGGCGACCGTCGTGCTGCCGCTCGCTGGCGTCATCGACCTCGCGGCCGAACGCGCGCGGCTCGCGAAGGAGCGGGACAAGGCGGCTGCCGAGGCCGCGAAGGTGGCGAAGAAGCTGGAGAACGCGGATTTCGTCCGCCGTGCGCCCGAGGAGGTGGTCACGGAGAATCGCGAGCGCCTGGCGTCCTATGAAGCGGAGGTGTCGCGACTGGCTGCGGCGCTCGCCCGCATCGCCTGAGCGGGAGGGCTGGAGGGGAAGGCTGGAGGCGGGGAGATCATCGTCCTTGGGGACGGGGAGGGTAAGGCGTCAACGCTCCTGCCCTTGTCCTTGCCAGGCTCGATCGGACCATCCCCACCGGCACCGTGCAACGCGGGCAACAGGCCGGCTGGTGCATCCGGGCGGCTCCGCCGGTGCGGCCGGCGCGAGCTTTGATTCAGCACAGAGTTTGAAGACGAGTGAGAGAGGCCACAGAGGGAGCCGGACCTCGGCAAACACAGCGCGTCATCACCGAAATCATCGCAGTTGAAGGTCAGAGTTCCAAAGAGTGCTCTTCGATCGGGGGGTGGCACATGGCGACGGGCCGCTCGGTTTCAGCAATCAATCAGGCGCTTCGCGCCGCTCGGACCGTCGCCCGGAGTCTCCTGCCGTGCAAACCGTCCAGCCCCTCTGTGTCCTCTCTCACTCGTCTTCAAACTCTGTGCTGAATCAAAGCTGAGGCGGCAGCACGGACCAAACCGCGGGGCGCACCCTCGAACCCACCCAGCTGCGAGAAGCGAGCCTCGAGACCACTCCCTCCTCCTCATCGCCGGGAGGGCAGCACCAGCATCACCGCGCCAATCAGCGACAGCACCGCCAGCATTTCGTAGCCGGCCGGGTATCCCCACCCGGTGGCGAGTGCGCTGAACGCCGGTGGCATCAGCGTGACGCCGGCGAACATCACCGCCGTGCCGAGGCCGGTCGCCTCGGTGCGCCGCGCGCCGCCGAGTGCTGCGAAATCGGCGTAGGCGACGCCGGTGTAGCCGGCCGCCGTGCAGCCCGCGAGCGCCGCTACGCCCAGCACCGCGAGGTGCGGCCATGTGGGTCCGAACCGGCCCGCGGCCACCGCGGCCAGCGCCATGCCCAGCCCGTGCACGGCCAGCGTCTGGGCCGGCGTCAGCCAGCGGTCGGCGATCCAGCCCCAGATCGGCCGGCTCACCGCGCCGCAGATCTGGTAGGTCGCCAGGACCTGTCCGGCCTGCACCAGGTTGAAGCCGATCGTGGTGGTCAGGTGCACGGTCATGAAGGCGACGAAGCAGAGCTGGGTGCCGGAATAGACGAAGCTCGCGACGGAAAGCCGCCTGATCGCGGCCTCCCGCAGGAGCTGGAACGGCAGCAGCAGGGTGCGGCCGAACAGCCGGTGCGAGGTGGCGAGCGTATGGTCCCAGCGACGCCGCGGCAGTTCCATCAGCAGCAGCAACGCGAGGACCGGCGGAATCTGCACCAGCAGCGCCCACCGCCACCCCAGGGCGAGGGTGATCGGGGGGAGGAGGACCGCCCCCAGCACGCCCCCCAGGGGCACACCGATCTGGCGCAGCGACATGACCATGTTGAAGGCCTGGCGCGGCGTGTTCGGCACCAGCAAATGCGTGCTGGCCGGCGCGATCGCACCGTAGGCGAGGCCCAGCACGATCGCGCCGAGGCCGATCCCGAGCAGCGTCCCGCTGGCGCCGATCGCGAGCAGGCCGAACACGGCGAGCAGCGCGACCTGGGTGATGCGGGTGGCGCCGTAGCGGTGGATGAATCCGGGCGACACGAGGGCGGAGGCGATGCCGACCGTGTAGACGAGCGAGACGAAGACGCCGACCAGCGTGCCCGGCACGTGCAGGTTCGCCGCGATGGCGGGTGCGATCGCCGGCACCGAGAACAGCGACATGGTCGCGAGCGTCTGCACGGCGAGGGTGGCCCCGAGCGGCCAGAGGGGCATGGTGCGGAGCGAGGAGGGGGGCTCCAGCGCGGCCTGTCCCGCCGAACCGGCGGCGACCGGCGCATGCCCGGCCGGAGCGGGGCCTCCAGGGCGCAGGGCGTTTCCCCCCCGCCTGACAGCGGAGGGCTGGTCGGGGTGCTGCATGCGCTGCCTCTTGTCCTGGAGCCAGCCTACAGGCTTTCCCGACCGGGCCTAGTGCGTCGCCGGTCGACCTCCCCGCATCGTCATTCCTCGTCGTCCAGGCGGCGCCAGCCTTCCAGCACGGTCTCCCGCGCGATCCGGCCGTCGCGCATGGCGAAGACATGCAGCAGTCGCAGCTCCACCCGGCTGCCGACCGGCAGTGGCGCATGCGCCATGCCGTCCCCGGTCAGGCGGAACCGCACGACACAGTCGTCCACCACGCGGTCGGCGGTCGCGAAGCGCTCCCCTTGGGTGATCGTGACCTCCGCCATCGCGCCGAACATGCGCCGGTAGTTCGCCTCGATCGCCGCCTTGCCGACCAGGCGCAGGCCGCGAGTCGGCATCTCCAGCACGATGTCGTCGGTGTAGAGCGCCATGACCGAGGCGGGATCGCGCGCCTCGCCCCTGATGTGCTCGTCCACCACGGCGAGGTTGGTGGCGATGGGATCAGCGGTGGTGGCGCTGTGCATGACGGCTCCTGAAAGACAGATTATCTGTCGGAATATGGACAGATCATCTGACTATCTGTCAAGCTGCGCGCATGACCGGACGCAACATCGCCGAGGAACGTGGCACGCTGGGCGCGTTGCTGCGCCTGCCCTACGGGCATCTCCAGAGAGTGGTCTATGGCGGCCTGGCGGCACGCGGCTTCCCGGACATCCGCGAGGCGCACAGCGCGGTGTTCCGCACCATCACGCCGCAGGGCGCGCGCGTCTCCGACATGGCGGAGCGGGCGGGCATGACCAAGCAGAGCATGGCCTACCTGGTCGAAGCGCTGGCGGGCGCCGGCTACGTGACCGTGACGGCGGATCCGGATGACCGCCGCGCCAAGCGGGTGCGGCTGACGGCGCGCGGGGAGGCGGTGTGGGAGGCGCTGATCGCCCTCAGCGCCGCCGCGGAAGCACGGCTCGCCGCGCGGATCGGCGCGGCGAAGATGGCGAGCTTGCGGGCGCTGCTGGGCGAGCTCGCGGCGGCTATTCCGCCGCCACCAGGGCCGGACGGCGGGCGATCCGCAGCACCAGCAGCGAAGCCATGATGCAGGCGGCGCCGCTCGCCAGGAACGCGATCATGTAGCTGCCGGTCTGGGTGCGGATCGCGCCCGCGACGATGGCCGCGAGGGCGCCGCCGAGCTGGTGGGCGCAGAACACCCAGGAGACGATGACGGGCGCGTCCTTGCGGCCGAACACCTCGGTGGTGAGCATCACCGTGGGCGGCACGGTCGCCACCCAGTCGAGGCCGTAGAACACCGCGAAGATCCCGAGGCTGAGCGGATCGAAGCCGGTGAAGGGCAGCGCGAGCAGCGCCAGGCCGCGCAGCCCGTAGTACCAGAACAGCAGGATCCGTGGGTTGTAGCGGTCCGACAGCCAGCCGGACCCGATCGTCCCGAACAGGTCGAACACGCCCAGCGAGGCGAGCACGCCGGCGGCGGCCACTTCCGAGATGCCGTGATCCATGCAGTAGGCGATCATGTGCGTGCCGACCAGGCCGTAGGTCGAGAACCCGCACACGGCGAACGTGCCGGCCAGCAGCCAGAAATCCCCCGAACGGATTCCCTGACCGAGGCCGCGAACGGCGTTGACGAACGGATTGCCCGTGGTCGGCGGCGGCGGCACCTCGCCCTCGGCGCCGTAGGAGCTCAGCCCGACCGCACCGGGCCGCTCGACCAGAAACAGCGCGACCACCGGGATCAGCGCGAGCAGGGTGAGGGCGACGGCGAGCGGCACGCTGACCCAGCCGAAGGCGCCGGACAGCGCGGCGAGGAAGGGCAGGAAGACGAGCTGGCCCGAGGCGTTGCTCGCCGTCAGGAGGCCGATGACGAAGCCGCGGCGCTCTACGAACCAGCGATTCGCGACCAGGGCCGCGCCGCCGAAGCCGGTCGCGCTGGCGCCGAGGCCGATCAGCAGGCCCCAGGTCAGATAGAGCTGCCACACCTGCGTCACGAAGGCGCTGCCGAGGGAGCCCAGCAGCAGCAGGGCGAGGGCGCCCAGGATGGTCCGCTTGATGCCGAACCGCTGCATCACCGCGGTCATGAACGGGCCCATCAGGCCGAGCAGCAGGATGTTGAGCGAAACGGCGCCGGAGATCGTATCGGCGCTCCAGCCGAAATCGTGCTGCAGCGGGACCAGCAGCACGGAGGGAGCGGCGCGGACGCCGACCCCGATCAGCGTGACGGTGAACATCACCCCCACCACGACCCAGCCATAGTGAACGCGACCGGACAGCGAACGGGCCAGGCGAGCGGCGACGAGCATGCCGAGACTCCTCGAGTTCTTGCGGAGAGGATGACGCTCGTCATACAATCGGGCAAGCGATTTGCATGACGAGCGTCATGCGTTTTGGGAATGTGCACATGCGAACGACGGCCGCGCAGAAGGCCGAAACTCACGACCGCATCGTCGAGGCCGCGGCACGCCTGTTCCGCCAGCACGGGATCGACGCGGTCGGGGTCGATGCCGTGATGCGTGCGGCGGGGCTGACCCATGGCGGGTTCTACGGGCATTTCGCCTCCAAGGAGGCGCTGGTGGGGGAGGTCGCCGCCGCCGCACTCGCGCGATCGGCTGCCCGCTGGGAAGCCGCGGCGGGGAGCGGGGACGGGCGTGCGGCGCTGGACGCGGTGGTGGGCGGCTATCTCGACCCGGCGCATGTCGCGCAGGCGGAGCGTGGCTGCGTGCTGGCGACGATCGGTCCCGAGGTGGCGCGCCGTCCCGAACATCGCGCGCCGCTGTGCGACTCGGTGCGACGGATGACGGACGTGCTGGAATCCCTGCTTCCCCCGCAGGCGGACGGTACGCCGGACCGCGATCGCGCGCGGGCGGCGCTGGCCACCATGGTGGGGGCGGTCGTGCTGGCACGGCTGGCCGATGATCCGGCGGAGGCGGCGGCGACGCTGCAGGCGGCGCGCGAGGCGGTTCTCGAGGGCACCTGAAAACGCCGCGCGCGGCGGCCGGCGCGGCGCCCCAGCCTTTCCTTCTGGCCCGGGTGTGCTAAACGCCCGGCCCCATGCGCCACTACCTCGACTTCGAAAAGCCCATCGCCGAACTCGAAGGCAAGATCGAGGAGCTCCGGCGCATGTCGGAGCCCGGCGGCATCAACATCGCCGACGAGGTGGCGCGCCTCACCGCGGTGGCCGACAAGCAGCTCCGCGCCACCTACGCCAAGCTCACGCCCTGGCAGAAGACCCTGGTCGCGCGGCACCCCGACCGGCCGAAGGCGACCGACTACGTGAGCGGCCTGATCACCGACTACACCCCGCTCGCGGGCGATCGTGCCTTCGCCGACGACGCCGCCGTGATCGGCGGGCTGGGCCGGTTTCGCGGCCGGTCGGTCGTCGTGCTGGGGACCGAGAAGGGCCACGACACCGAGAGCCGCGTGAAGCACAATTTCGGCAGCGCGCGGCCGGAGGGCTACCGCAAGGCGCGCCGCCTGATCGAGCTGGCGGGCCGGTTCGGCCTGCCGATCCTGAGCTTCGTGGACACGTCCGGCGCGTTCCCGGGCATCGAGGCCGAGGCGCGCGGCCAAGCGGAGGCCATCGCGCGGGCGATCGAGGCCTGTCTCGAAGCTCCGGTCCCGCTGATCGCGACCATCATCGGCGAGGGCGGTTCGGGCGGCGCCATCGCGCTCGCCGCCGGCGACCAGGTGCTGATGCTGGAGCACGCGATCTACTCGGTAATCTCGCCGGAAGGCTGCGCCTCCATCCTGTGGCGCGATGCCGCGCAGGCGGCGACGGCGGCCGAGGCGCTGCGCCTCACCGCCGACGACCTCAAGCGGCTGCGCCTGATCGACACCGTGATCCCCGAACCGCTGGGCGGGGCGCAGCGCGACTCCGCGGCGACCGTCGCGGCGGTGGGGGAGGCGGTGCACGCCGCGTTGACGCCGCTGCTGGGCCTGGACGGCGCGACATTGCGGGCGCGACGACGGGACAAGTACCTCGAAATGGGCCGCGACGTCGCGATCTGAGATGCGACGCAAATCCGTCCTGCTGGCAACCATCGGCCTGATTGCCGCCTTGCTCGTCTGGCGCCTGCTCACCGCCGTGCTGCTGCCGGCGCCGACCGGAACGCCCTACCAGCGCCTCGCCATCGGGATCGCCGCCCTGCTGCCGGCCGTGACGGTGCTGGCGGCGATGATCCTGGCGCAGATGGCGGCACGGTTCTCGTCCGTCGTGATCGACCCGACGGCGGGGCGGGAGACCCGGTTCCTGCTGGTCAATCAGCGCGTGATCAGCAACACGGTCGAGCAGCTCGCCGTCTTCGTCCCCGCCTTGCTGGCCTTCGCCGCGCACAGCCTGCCGGGCGACATGCCGGCGATCGTGGCGCTGGGGATCGTGTTCGCGCTGGCGCGGCTGGCGTTCTGGGCCGGCTACCTGCGCGCGCCGTTGTTCCGCGCGCCGGGCATGGCGGCGACCGCCGGGGCGAACCTGGCGGCCCTGGCCGCAGCGATCTGGGTCTGGCTCGCGTGAGCGTCGGCGGGCTGGAGCCGGCACAAGCCGGGTCCGCCCACCTGCCTGACGCGACGGGCATCCCGCCCTGGCGTGCGTCTCCGGCGGCTCCGCTTTAGGCTGCCGCGATGTCCGTCCTCCCGACCTCCTCCCAGCCGGCCGACAGCGTCGGAGCCGCCGCGCCCGAGGGACGCGCCCTATTCCTCGCGGTGTTTCCCTCGATCATGCTGCCGATGTTCCTGGCCGCGCTGGACCAGACCATCGTGGCCACCGCGCTGCCGGCCATCGCCGGATCGCTGGGCGATGTTGAGCGGATCTCCTGGGTCGTCGTCTCCTACCTGATCGCGACCACGATCGCCGCCCCGGTCTATGGCCGGCTCGGCGATGCGATCGGGCGCAAGCGCATGATGTTCGTGGCGCTCGCGGTGTTCATCGGCGCCTCGCTGCTGTGCGCGCTGGCCGGATCCGTGCTGATGCTGACCGCGGCGCGGGTGCTGCAGGGGCTGGGCGGTGGCGGGTTGATGACGCTGTCGCAGGCGCTGATCGCCGAATCGGTGCCGCCCCGCCAGCGCGGGCGCTACCAGGGATATCTCTCCGGGATGTACGCCACCGCGGCAACCTTCGGGCCCGTGGCCGGCGGCTGGCTCACTCAGCATTTCGGCTGGCGCTCCGTGTTTCTCGTGAACCTGCCGCTCGGATTGCTCGCGGTGCTGCTGGTGGTGCGCCTGCCGAGCCATGCGAGCGGCGGGCGGCGCGTGCAGTTCGACGTGTGGGGCACGGTGTTCTTCACCGGGTTCGTGGCCCCGGTGCTGCTGGCGCTGGAACAGGGGCAGCGCTTCAATCCCGGCGTGTTGCCGGCCGTGGTTCTGCTGCTGGCCGTGGCGATCGTGTCATTGGTCCTGCTGCTGCGGCAGGAGCGGCGGGCCCCCGCGCCATTGCTGCCGATCGCCCTGTTCCGCCAGCCTGGCATTTGGCGTGCCGACATGATGGCAGCCTGCGTCGCGGGACAGACCGTCTCGCTGGTCAGCTTCCTCCCGATGTACCTGCAGGTGGTGCGCGGTGCCGATCCCGCGCACTCGGGTTTCCTGCTGCTGCCGTTGACGGTGGGCATTGCCGCCGGCTCCTTCCTCACCGGACGGACCATCGCGCGCACCGGGCACACCGCGATCATTCCCTCGATCGGGCTTGCGATCTCCGCCACGACGCTGATCGGCCTCGGCCTGTTCGCGCCTCATATCCCGACCAACCAACTGACGGTGATGCTGGGGGTCGCGTCCTTCTGCACCGGGGGCGCCATGCCGGTGGTGCAGATGACGGTGCAGACCGTCGCAGGACCAAAATTCCTGGGCGCCGCGGCCGCATCGGTCCAGTTCGCCCGATCGGTCGGCGCGGCATTCGGCACCGCGCTGGTGGGGGCCGTGCTGTTCGCACTGCTCGCCGCGCAGGATCCGACGACCGCCGCCCTGTTCGCGGAACTGGTGGAGGCCGGCCCGCGCGTGCTCGCCAGCCTGCCCGATGCCCGCCGGCTGCTCGTGCAGGCGGAGATCGCGGACGCGTTCCGCGGGGCGTTCCTCACCGTGTCCTGCTTCACCGTCACCGGCATGCTGTTCGCCTGGTGGCTGCCGGTCCGCCGAATCTAAGCCGAAACGTGTTAGCCTGCGCCGCACCATCGCAAGGAGGCGGCAATGCTGGTCGCGACGACGGAGACGGTGGCAGGCCATCGGGTGCGCCAGACGCTCGGCCAGTGCTTCGGCGTCGTGGTGCGCAGCCGCGGGATCGGCGGCAACGTCATGGCCGGCCTGCGCAGCATCGTCGGCGGTGAGATCCACGAATACACGCAATTGCTGGAGGAAGCGCGCGGCCACGCGATCGAGCGCCTGATCGCGAACGCGACGGAAATGGGCGCGAACGCCGTGATCATGATGCGCTTCGACTCGTCCGAGATCGGCCAGACGATGAGCGAGATCGTGGCCTATGGCACCGCCGTGGTGATCGAACCGGCCTGACCCGCGCCGGGGCCGCCGCGCTCAGCCCTCGATCTCTTCCCGCAGCATCTCGAGCGCGAGCCACTGTTCCTCCGCCTCCGACAGTGCCTGCTGCGCGGTGGCGAGCGCCGCCGTGGTACGCTGGAAGCGGGCGGCGTCGCGCGCATACAGGTCCGGGTCCGCGATCGCGGCGTTCAGCTTCGCGATCTCCTGCTGCAGCGCCTCGATGCGCGCGGGCAGCGTCTCCAGCGCGTGGCGGTCCTTGAACGTCATCCGCTTGCGTGCCGGGGCTGCCGGGCGCGGCGCCGCCGGCGTGGCGGGTTTCGTCCGGGCGGCCGGGGAGGGCGCCATGCGCAGCGGGCCTCGCTGGGCCAGCATGTCGCTGTAACCACCGGCATACTCCACCCAGCGCCCGTCGCCCTCGGCCGCGATCACCGAGGTTGCGACGCGGTCGAGGAAGTCGCGATCATGGCTCACCAGCAGCACGGTGCCGGCGTAGTCCGCGAGCCGTTCCTGCAGCAGGTCGAGGGTTTCGAGGTCGAGGTCGTTGGTCGGCTCGTCGAGCACCAGCAGGTTGGATTGCCTGGCGAAGGCACGGGCGAGCGTGAGTCGCCCGCGCTCGCCCCCCGACAGCACGCCCACCGGCGTGTTCGCCTGCTCGGGGCCGAACAGGAAGTCCTTCATGTAGCCGATCACGTGCCGGTTCTGTCCGCCGACGGTGACCATGTCGCCGTGGCCGCCGGTGAGCGCGTCGCGCAGCGTCTGCGTGGCATCGAGCGTCTCGCGGCGCTGATCGAGCGTGATCGCCTCGAGATTGGTGCCGCGCTTCACCTCGCCCTGGTCCGGCGCGAGCGTCCCCATCAGGATGTTGAGCAGCGTGGTCTTGCCGGCGCCGTTCGGGCCGACCAGCGCGGTGCGATCGCCGCGCAGGATCCGCGTCGAGAAGTCGCGCACGATGATGCGGTCGCCGAAGGACTTCCACACGCCTTCGGCCACGAAGACGAGACGGCCGGAGAGATCGGCTTCCGCCGCCTCCATCTGGACCTTGCCGACGGCGCCCCGCCGCTCCTTGTGCCGTTTGCGGAGCGCATGCAGGTCGGCGAGGCGCTTCTGGTTGCGCTTGCGCCGCGCGGTGACGCCATAGCGGAGCCAGTCCTCCTCCATCGCGATCTTGCGACCGAGCTTGTGGTGCTCGAGCTCTTCCTGTTCGAGGAGGGCGTCGCGCCAGGACTCGAATTGGGCGAAGCCCTGGTCGAGCACGCGGGTCGTGCCGCGATCCAGCCAGACGGTCGTGCGCGATAGTTTCTCGAGCAACCGTCGATCGTGGCTGATCAGCACGATCGCGGAGCGGAGCGAGGCCAGTTCGCGCTCGAGCCATTCGATCCCGAGCAGGTCGAGATGGTTGGTGGGTTCGTCGAGCAGCAGGATGTCGGGTTCGGGGGCGAGCACGCGGGCGAGCGCCGCGCGGCGGGTCTCGCCGCCCGAGAGGCGGGTGGGGTTCTCGCTGCCGGTGAGTTCGAGCTGTTCCAGCAGGTAGTCGGCGCGATGCCGGTCACCGACGGCATCGTCGAAGCCGGCCTCGACGTAGTCGCGCGTCGTGGCGAAGCCGGTGAAGTCGGGCTCCTGCGGCAGGTAGCGGATGGTGGCGCCGGGCTGGGCGAAGCGGCGGCCTGACTCGGGCGTCAGCAGGTTGGCGGCGACGCGCAGCAGCGTGGATTTGCCGGAGCCATTGCGGCCGACCAGGCAGACGCGATCGCCTGCGGACACGGTGAGATTGGCGCCCGCGAGCAGTGGCGTGCTGCCGAAGGTGAGATGAATGTCTTGTAACGTCAGAAGCGGCGGGGGCATCCGCGTCCTATAGGCCAAAGCCGGTCAGCCGTGGAGCCGGATGAAATTTGACAAATGATGATGACAGATGGTCCAGCGCTTGCTTAGCTGCCCAGAGAAGAGTGAATGACTGGGGGCCTTGACATGCTGACACGGCGACGCGCTGCACAATTCCTCGCCACTGCCGCCACGGGGCTTGCACTCAGCGCCACACATGTGAGCGAAAGCTGGGCAGCGGACACGGTCTTCAAGGTGGCAGTTGATTGCTCGCTGACCGGCGCCGACTCCGAAAGCGCCGTGCGCGTGCGCAATGGCGTGACGATGGCGATCGAGGAAGCGAACGACGCGAATGCGATCCCCGGCATCAAGCTCGAACTCGTGACATATGACGACGGCACGCCGACGGCCGGGCAGTACGATCCCGCGCAGGCGGCGACGAACGCCCGCAAGATGGTGTCGGACCGCGACGTCATGGCGGCGGTTGGGCCGCAGATGAGCGGCGCCGGCAAGGCGATGGCGCCGATCCTGAGCCAGGGCGGCCTGGCGATCATCACCCCGGCCTCCACCAATCCCGACATCACCAATCCCAAGTTCGCCGAGCAGTATCGGCCGGCGGGGAAGCCGATCTACTTCCGGACGGTGACGACGGACGCCTACCAGGGTCCGAACATGGCGAACTTCTTCGCCGACAAGCTCAAGGTGAAGAACGTCTACGTGCTGGACGACAGCGGCGCCTATGGCGTGGGCATCGCGGACACGTTCCAGAAGCAGGCGGAGGCCAAGGGGATCAAGATCCTCGGCCGTGACCGGCTCGACCCGAAGGCGGCCGACTACACGACGATTCTCACGAAGATCAAGTCGCTCAACCCCGAGGCGCTCTATTATGGCGGCGTCGGTCAGGCCGGCGTGAAACTGGCGAAGCAGTCGTACGACATCATCCCGAACGTCATCAAGGGCGGCGGAGACGGGATGTATGGGCCGGCGATGCTGACCGCCGTCGGGTTCCCTGCGGCCGCCGGCTGGTACGCGACCATCGCCTCGCCGCACCTCGTCGGCGACACCAAGGCGCAAGCCTTCGTGGACCATTACATGGGCCGCTTCCACAGCCCGCCGGACGACTACACGATCACGGCCTATGACGCGACGCTGGTGATCATCGACAGCATCCGTCGGGTGGCGGCATCGGGCAAGAAGGTCACGCGGGACGCGGTGCGCGACGCGATCCAGACCGCGAAGGTGAACACGATCCAGGGCGTGGTGTAGTTCGACGCGAACGGCGACCTGGCGGACCGCACCGTCAGCGTGTTCCAGATCACGCAGGACCCGGCGGCGCGTCCCGACGACGTGTCGCGGCAGTACAAGTATATCGGGGTGGCCCCGCAGTCCTGAGCGCGCCATGACCACGTTCGATCTGCTGCTGCAGCAGACGATCAATGGTCTGAGTCTCGGCGCGATGTACTCTCTGCTCGCGCTGGGATTCACCTTGGTCTACGGCATTCTGGAGCTCATCAACTTCGCCCACTTCAACGTGTTCATGGTGGGCTCGTTCATCGCCATGGGGGTGCTGCAACTGTTCGGGCTGAACGGTCAGGAGGTGATCCTGACCGGGCTGCCGCTTGCCATGGTGCTGATCGCCGCCTTCGCGGTCACGATGGTCGCCTCCGGCGCGCTGGGCGTGGCGATCGAGGTGCTGTCGCTGCGCCCGCTGCGCAACGTCAAGGGGCCGGCGGCGATGATCACCACGATCGGCGTCTCCTACATCCTGTTCAACGTCGTCCTGCTGAGCCAGGGCGCCGACGCCAAGAACTTCCCCAACCCGTTGCCGACGAAACGGTTCCAGATCGGCGGGGCGACGCTCGACCTGCGCGTGATCCTGATCTGGATCGTGGCGCTCGCGTTGATGGCCGGGCTCTACGTCTTCGTGCAGCGGAGCAAGATGGGCAAGGCCATGCGCGCCACCGCGCAGGACCCGGAGGCCGCGCGCATGATGGGCGTCGAGGTCGACCGGGTCATCGTGACCGCCTTCTTCCTGGGATCGGCGCTGGCCGGGGCAGGGGGGTTGATCTTCGGCCTCTACTACAACTTCACCAGCTTCATCATCGGCTTCACCGCCGGGCTGCGGGCCTTCACCGCCGCGGTGCTGGGCGGCATCGGCAACGTGCCGGGCGCCATGGTGGGCGGCGTACTGATCGGACTGATCGAGGCCATGGCCGGCCAGTTCATCGCGACGGCCTGGGCCGACGTGATCATCTTCTCGATCCTCGTCCTGGTGCTGGTGTTCAAGCCTGCCGGCCTGTTCGGGCGACTGGCGCCGCAGAAGTCATGAGCGGCACCATGACGTCCTGGACCCAGCCCTGGCTCGCGCGCATCCCGGAAGCGCGACGCAAGCAGATCGGCCTCACGCTGCTGATCATCGCGGCGCTGTTGTTCCCGATCCTGCACGACAACGACGCCGATATCGACAGCATGGCGAACGCGGCCGCCTATGCGACGCTCGCCCTCGGACTCAACATCGTGGTGGGCTTCGCCGGCCTGCTCGATCTCGGCTACGCGGCGTTCTTCGCGATCGGCGCGTATACCTACGGGCTGCTGACCTCGTTCCAGTTGGAACCACCCTGGAGCCCGTTCTGGGAGCCGTTCCGCCAGGTCGGCCTCGTCTCCCAGATCGCCGGCGACAGTGGCGGCATGGCGGTGCACTTCACGCTGTCCTTCTGGATCGCGTTGCCGCTCGCAGCCGCCGTCGCGGCCTTCTGGGGCATGGTGTTCGGCGCACCGACCTTGCGTCTCCGAGGTGACTACCTCGCGATCGTCACGCTCGGGTTCGGTGAGATCGTGCCGATCGTGGTCCGCAACTGGTCGGACCTGACCGGCGGCGCCGCCGGATTGAACGGGGTCGCCGCCCCCAAGCTGTTCGGCTGGAGCTTCGGCGTCGACGCGACGCCCTACTACTACGTCGCGATCGCGATGGTGGCACTGCTGATCTTCGTCAGTCTCCGATTGCGGGACTCGCGCATCGGCCGCGCCTGGATGGCGATCCGCGAGGACGAGATCGCCGCCGCGGCCATGGGCGTCGATCGCACCCGCTTCAAGCTGATGGCGTTCGCGATCGGCGCGGCGTTCGGCGGCATGACCGGGGTGTTCTACGTCGCCAAGCTGCAGACGGCGACGCCGGAGATGTTCGGCTTCCCAGTGTCGGTCATGATCCTCGTCATGATCGTCTTCGGCGGCATCGGCTCCGTCTGGGGCGTCGTGCTCGGCGCCTTCATCCTGCAACTGTTGCAGTCGTGGTGGCTCAAGGATCTGACCACCTGGCTCAACGCCGCGGGACGCCTGGTGCACAGCGACTGGCTCGCCCATGTCGACCTGGTGCCGTCGATCGAGCTGATCTTCGGCCTGATCCTGGTCGGCATGATGCTGTTCCGCCGCGAAGGGCTGATCCCGGCGACACGGCCGCAAGCCGCGCTGAGCTTCGACCAGCAGCACGCCGAAGTCCGTCGCGGCGGCTTCAAGGACCTGGAACTCGAAGGCCTCGGCGGGGAACGCCGCAGCGGCGAGACGGCCATGGCGATCCGCGACGTCACGGTGCGTTTCGGCGGGCTGGTCGCATTGAACAAGGTGAGCCTGGACGTGCCCGTGGGCAGCGTGATCGCGGTGATCGGCCCGAACGGTTCCGGCAAATCGACGCTGTTCAACGTGATCACCGGGCTGGTGCCGGCGGAGTCGGGCGCGATCACCTTCCATGGCGACGAGCTGACCAACCTGCCGCCGCACGAGATCCTGAAGAAGGGCGTCGCCCGCACGTTCCAGAACCTGCGGCTCTTCGGCAACCTGACGGTGCTGGAGAACGTGCTGATCGGCCAGCACGCACGGCTGAACACCGGCATCGCCGCGGCGATCCTGCGGCCGCGCTCGACCCGCGACGAGGAGGCGGAGGCGCAGCGCTGGGCGATGCAGATCTTCGGCATCTTCGGCAACCGGCTGGTTCCCCGCATCGGCCAGATGGTCACCGGCCTGTCCTATGCCAACCGCCGCCGGACCGAGATCGCCCGCGCGCTTGCTTCCCGCCCACGCATCCTGTTGCTGGACGAACCGACCGCGGGCATGAACCCCGCCGAGACGCTCGAACTTGCCGAACAGGTCAAGAGCCTCAACCAGCTCGGACTCACGGTGCTGCTGATCGAACACAAGCTCGACGTGGTGACCACGCTGGCCGACCGGGTCTACGTGCTCGACCACGGCGAGATCATCGCCCAGGGCACGCCGGCGGAGGTTCGCCAGGACGAGGAGGTGCTGCGCGCCTATCTCGGTCGCAACGCGCAAGCCGCTGCCGCGGGAGTCGCCGTCAATGCCTGAGCCGATGCTGCTCGAGTTCCGGGACGTCAACACGCATTACGGCGACCTGCACGTGCTGAAGCACGTCGACTATGCCATCGCGAAAGGAGAGATCATCGCGCTGCTGGGCGGCAACGCCTGCGGCAAGTCGACCACGATGAAGACGATCATGGGCGTGGTGCGCCCGACCTCCGGGACGGTGCAGTTCGACGGCAAGGCGATCGAGCGCCTGCCCACCGCCGAACGCGTCCGCCGCGGCATTGCCCCGGTGCTGGAAGCGCGGCGGTTGTTCCCGCGCATGACGGTGTTCGAGAACCTCGAGATGGGCGCCTATCTGCGCAAACGCGGCACGGAGTTCGACGAGGATCTCGAGCGCGTCTACGACCTGTTCCCGCGCGTGAAGGAGCGGCGCAACCAGATCGCCGGCACCCTCTCGGGCGGCGAGCAGCAGATGGTGGCGATGGGCCGCGCGCTGATGGCGCGGCCGCGGCTGCTGTGCATGGACGAACCGTCGATGGGGCTGTCGCCGCGCTACGTGGAGCAGGTGTTCGACATCATCCAGACGATCAATCGCCAGGGCACCACGATCTTCATGGTCGAGCAGAACGCCAACATGGCGCTGTCCGTCGCGCATCGCGCCTACGTGCTGCAGACCGGCCAGGTCGTGCTGTCCGGCACCGCCGAGGAGCTGCGCCGCAATCCGCTGATCCGCGAGGCCTATCTGGGAGAGATGCAGGTCCCGGCTGCCTAGGCGCCCTTACGTCTCGCGTCGGAAATCGGCCATCCGCGTGAAGTCGTCGGAATCGGCGAACGGCGCGTCGCGCCAGAGCTGCCCGACCAGTCCGCTCAGCGGCAGCGCGACCCCCGTTTCGGCCGCCATCTCCAGGGCCAGCCGCACGTCCTTCCGCATCAGCCCGGCGCTGAAGCCGCTGTCGAACGTGCCGGGTATGACCCAGCGCGGGATGCTCACCTCGGTGGCGGCGCTGCGCCCGGTCGCCGCGTTGATGACGCCCAGAGCGGCCTCCGCGGGCAGGCCGGCAGCCTCGGAAAGGCGGAGTGCTTCCTGCGCTGTGACCAGATGCGCCGCGACCAGCAGGTTGTTCACCAGCTTCGCGACGTTGCCGGCGCCGGAGGGGCCGACATGCACGATCTTCGCCGCCATCGCCTCGAGCACCGAGCGCACCCGCTGCAGGTCGGCTGCGGCGCCGCCGATCATCATGGTGAGCGTTCCCGCGGCGGCACCGGCAGGCCCGCCGCTCACCGGCGCGTCGAGCAGGGCATGACCTGCCTCTGCCAGGACGTGCGCGAGCCGGCGTGACGTGCCGGGATCGGAGGTGGAGGTGTCGATCGCAACCACCGAGGCGTCCCGGCGGGCAAGCAGGCCGCCGCTGGTCACCACCGCCTCCACGTCGCGCGCGGCGGGCAGCGAGAAGACCAGTGCCTCGGCCTCTTCCATCACGGCCGTCAGCGACTCACGCACCCGCACCCCGGCGCTGCGCGACAGGTCCTGGCGAGCGGCCGAGGGGTCGTAGCCGATCACGGTGAACCCGCCGCGCAGCAGGCTGCCCGCCATGCCCAGCCCCATGTTCCCGAGGCCGACCACCCCGACGATCGTCACGCCCATCCTCCGCCTCCGCGCTCGCTGCGGCGCAGCATCCCCGTTCGCCTCCGGCCTCGCAAGCGGCCGGCTCGCCTGCCGGCGCGGAGCATGGCATACGGCCGTCGTGACGAGATCCGACCGCATGGCCAGGAGGGCGGGCGGACGCGAGGTGGAGGCATGCGGTCGAGAGATGGGGCCAACGAGATGACGCGCGGACCAACCCTGTCACGACGCCTGGTGCTCGGCGGGGCACTCCTCGTCCCGCGCCTCGTCCGCGCCGCCGAACCGGTGCGGCTGGGCCTGCTACGCACGCTGTCGCCGGCGCCGTTCTACCTGGCGCAGGAGCGCGGCTATTTCCGCGACGAAGGGCTGGAGGTCGCATTCCGCTTCTTCGAGGCGGCACAACCGATCGCCGCCGCCGCCGTGTCGGGTGACATCGATATCGGCGTGACCGCCCTGACCGGCGGCTTCTTCAATCTGGCCGAGAAGGGCGTGCTGAAGGTGATCGGCGGCGGCCTGCACGAGGAGCGCGGCTACGAGGGATCGGCGATCCTCGTCTCCAACAAGGCCTTCGATGCCGGACTGACCTCGCTCGACAAGCTTCCCGGGCACAGCTTCGCGATCACCCAGTATGGGTCGTCCTTCCATTACATGCTGGGGCGGATCGCGCAGGCGAAGGACTTCGCTCTATCGCGCGTGACTCTGCGGCCGGTACAGCAGATCTCCAACATGCTGGCCGCGGTCAGTTCGGGCCAGGTGGACGCGACCATCGCCATCGCCTCGCAGGCCAAGCCCGCCGCGGCCGCGGGGCAGGCGCACATCATCGCCTGGGCGGGCGACGTGGTGCCGTACCAGATCACCGCGCTGTTCGCCGCCACGCGGTTCATCGCGGAGAATGCCGAACAGCTCCACCGATTCGCCCAGGCCTACAAGCGCGGCGTCGCGGATTATCGAGCGGCGTTCCTGCGCCGCGACCCGCAGGGACGCCCGGTGGTGGACGCGCTCACCCTGGCTGCGGTGACGGATATCAGCCACTACGTCTTCACCGGCGATCCGCAGGCGAAGGAGAAGATCCTCGCCGGGGTCGGCTACTACGACGAAGGCGGCGCCCTGGACGTCGCGGACGTGATCGACCAGCTGCGCTGGTTCCGCGCGCAAGGGCTGGTGAAGGGGGACAGCGATCCGGCGTCGATGATCGACACGCGTTTCCTCCCGACGCGATGACGCAGCCGCCGTCGATGTCGGCAGCAGGGTCGGGGCTGCGGCTGACGCTGCGCGGGATCGGCCACGCCTATCGGGCCCTGACCGTGCTGCAGGACATCGACCTGACCGTCGCCCCCGGGGAAGTCCTGGCGCTGGTCGGGCCGTCCGGCTGCGGCAAGTCGACGCTTCTCGGCATCATGGGCGGCTTGATCGCGCCGGCGGCCGGAACGGTGGAGGCGAGCGGCAGCGTCGCGGACGACTGCCTGAACCCGGTGACCTACGTGTTCCAGGACTTCGCGCTGCTGCCCTGGCGCAGCGTGCGCGACAACGTGGCGCTGCCACTCGAACCGCATCTGTCACGCGCCGCCCGCGCGGCCCGCGTCGACGAGGTGCTGGCGCTGACCAGCCTCACGGCGTTCGCCGATGCATGGCCGCGCGAACTCTCGGGCGGCATGCGGCAACGCGTCGGCATCGCGCGTGCCCTCGCCGTGCGCCCGGCCTGCCTGCTGATGGACGAGCCGCTCTCGGCGCTGGACGCGCAAACCCGCACGCTGCTGCTGGAGGAATTCGCGGGCCTGATCGCGCGTGCCGGAATCACCACCGTCTACGTCACCCACACCCTGTCGGAGGCGGTGCGGATCGGCCACCAGGTCGCGGTGCTGTCGCGCCGTCCCGGGCGGGTACGCGCCCTGCTGCGGATCGACCGCCCGATCGAGGGCCGTCGCGCGGCCGATCCCGACCTGCTCGCGATGGAGGAGCGGATCTGGGCGATGATCCGCGACGACGCGGCGACCGCCGAACGGGAGCGCATCGATGCGCCGGATTGACGGGCCGGTCGCGTTCCGTGGCGGCGGCTTCGCCCCGCGCGCCCGCGGCTGGGCCGCCGCCGCGACGCTGATCGGGCTAGTGCTGCTGTGGCAGGCGCTGGAAATGGCGGGGCTGGTGCCGACGCTGTTCCTGCCAGCCCCGCTCGCGATCGGCCGCACGCTCTGGGCGCTGACGCTCAGCGGGGAGTTGTGGAAGCACCTCTCGGCCTCGCTGCTGCGCCTTGCGATCGGCTGGACCGTGGGCACGGTGTTCGGGATCGCGGTGGGGCTCGCGGTCGGGCTGTGGTCGGCGTTGCGCTCGCCGGTCATGGCGGTGGTCGCGGCGCTGTTCCCGATTCCGAAGATCGCGCTGGTGCCGCTGTTCATCATCTGGTTCGGCATCGGGGAGGGGTCGAAGATCGCCACCCTCGGGTTTGGCGTGTTCTTCCCGACGGTGATCGCGACCGCGGGCGGGGTGGACGCGGTGCCGCGCGGGCTGATCCGCATGGGTCAGAGCTTCGGCCTGTCCACCTGGAAGATCGTGCGCAGCATCGTGCTGCCGGGGGCGCTGCCGGCGATCCTCACCGGATTCCGCGTCACCACCTCGATCGCGATCGTGCTGCTGGTCGCAGCCGAGATGATCGGGGCGGAGCGTGGCATCGGCGCCTTCGTGCTGGCGGCGGGCAATCTGTACGACATGGATGCGCTGCTCGCGGGCATCGTCGTGCTGTCCGCGCTGGGCCTGATCGTCGCCTGGGTGATCGGGGTGGCCGAACGGGTGCTGCTGCGCTGGCGGTGACGGAAAACAGACCAGCGGCGGCGGCGCGCCAACGTTCCGTCGCGAAAGTCGAGGCCAGCCAGGTGCTCACCAGCCTCGCCAAAGGAACGCCGCCGCACCCGCTTCCGCGGCATGCTGCGACTGGGAGATCTCTCAGTAGGTGCCGGTCTTCACGGGATGAGGGGCCGGTGCGACCGCGGCGCCGCCGGTCAGCATCTCCCGCATTCCGGCTCCGTTCGTGCGCCACCAGTTGTACAGGATGCGCACATCCCACCCGATGCAGAAGTGCTGCACGCCCATCTCGATATACGGCTTCGCGTCGGCGATATCGGCCAGTTCCACGCGCGGGTTCTTGCCCATCTTCAGGGCCAGATCGATCGTCTTGCGTTCGGCCTTGACCACGTCGGGGTGCGAGCGCTGGCCGGTCAGCCCGAGGCTCATGGAATAGTCGGAGGATCCGAACTGCACCATGTCGATGCCGGGAACCGACAGGATCGCTTCGAGGTTCTCCACGCACTCGCGCTTCTCGACCATGATGGCGATCACCACCTCGTTCAGCGCCTCGACATAGGCCGGCGAGCCGCCCTGCAGCACGGTACCCACGTCGCGCCGCATCCCGACGCCGAGCCGACCGCCGGTGCCGGGGGTTTCGGCGCGGACGGCGGCAACACAGGCCTCGGCGTCGGCAACCGTGCGGATATCGGCGAACAGCACGCTCTGGAAGCCCGAACCGATCGCGCGCATCGCCTGGTGGGTGTACTGCTTCTGCTCGACCTTGATCATGCCGGCCAGATTCTTCAGCTCGAACGCGCGGCCGAGATTGTCGAGGTCATGCATGGTGAAGGGGGCGTACTCGGCGGTGAACTCGACATAGTCGTAGTTCTCGGCCTCCCCGATCAGCTCCACGAGCGTGGGCCAGGTCGACAGGATATGCGTCCCGATCGTCGGTTCTCCGGCGTTCAGCTTCTGGCGCAGGCGGTTGGGACGCATGGTGTCGTTTCCTCTGACGATTGGGGTTCGGGGAAGTGTCGTCCCAACGTCTGGCAGGAGCAATGGGCGGGGGCGCGAGACCGCCGCGCTGCATGGCGCAGCTCACGGCCGGAGGTCGAAGGGGCAGGGCGGGTGCAGGTCTGGCGGATGGGGTGGGATTCGAACCCACGAACCCTTGCGGGTTGGCGGTTTTCAAGACCGCTGCCTTAAACCGCTCGGCCACCCATCCTGACCGGAACCGCCGTCCTTACCGTCTCCGTCCGGCCGCGTCCATCACCTCCGCACCCCTTGGCCAGTGCCCCCCGCGCCGCCTACCTTGATCGCCCCACAACGGACCAAGAGCATGCCAGACGCGCGGCGGATCCTGATCACCGGAGCAGCGAGCGGGATCGGCGCCGCCGTCGCGCGCCGCCTGGCCGCGCCCGGCACGCGGCTGCTCTTGCACACACGCGCCAATGCGGCCGGCCTGGACGCCGTGGCGGAAACGGTCCGAGCGGCGGGGGCGGAGGCGCGGTGCAGCATCGGGGATCTCGCCGCCGCGACACCGCGAACCGGCTGATCGCCGAGGCCGCGTCCGCCTTCGGGGGCCTCGACGTGCTGGTGAGCAACGCCGGATTCGCCGACCGGACGCCCTTCGCCCAGCTCACTGACGCCGCCATGACCGCCTCGGTCGAGGCGATCCAGGGCGCGTTCTTCCGGCTCGCACGCGCCGCCATCCCGCAGCTTGGGGAAGGCGGGCGCATCGTCGCCGTCTCCAGCTTCGTCGCCCACACGTTCCGCACCGACGTCACGACCTTCCCGGCCTCGGCCGCCGCCAAGGCGGGGCTCGAGGCGCTGGTCCGGGCGCTCGCGGTCGAGCTCGGTCCGGCCGGCGTGACGGTGAACGCGGTGGTGCCCGGTTTCATCCGGAAGGATGAGGGCGCACACCGCGCCATCGGCCCCGGCACCCTCCAGCGCCAGACCGACCGCATTCCGCTCGGCCGGATCGGGCTGCCGGACGACGTCGCCGCGGCGGTTGCGTTCTTCGCCTCGGAGGCCGCCGGCTACGTCACCGGCCAGACACTGCATGTCGACGGCGGCCTCGTGATCCACCCGTGATCAGTAGCTCTCGGGCGGGATGACGTTCTGCGCACGCGGACCGAGCAGGGCGGCCTGCATGGTCTCGGCGGACTTGGAGCGGATATCGTCCCAGGCCTGCGGCGTGTAGAAGGCCGAGTGCGGCGTGATGATCAGGCGGCCCAGGGTCCACGGCGCGCGGTCGCGATAGGCCTGCATCAGCATCGGCACCGGCTCGACCGGGGGTTCGACCGGCACGACGTCGAGCCCGACGCCGGCGAGATGGCCGGATTTCAGGGCGTCCCCCAGCGCGTCGATGTCGATGATCGGGCCGCGCGCCGTGTTCACGACGATCGCGCCCTTCGGCAGCAGCGCGAGTTCGCGCGCGCCGATCATGTTGCGCGTCTCGGGCGTGAGCGGCGTGTGGATCGACAGCGTGTCGGTCTGCCCCAGCAGCTCCTCGAGCGTCGCGGCGCGGCCGATGCCGAGCCCGAGCTCGACGCCGTTGGGGAGGTATGGGTCGTAGAAGACGACCCGGAACCCGAACGCTTTGGCGCGCAGGGCCACCGCGGTGGCGATGCGGCCCATGCCCACGATGCCGAAGGTCTGCACGGAGGAGCGTCGCACCAGCGGATCGTCGATGTAGCGCCAGGCGGCGGGCGGGCTCGCCCGCTGCGTCTCGTGATGCAGCAGCAGCCCGCGGCGCAGGGCGAGGGCCAGGGCCATCGCGTGGTCGGCGACCTCGGTGGTGCCGTAATCGGGCACGTTCAGAATCATGATGCCGCGTTCGGCGGCCGCGGCCCGGTCCAGGTTGTCGTAGCCGACGCCCATCCGGCAGATCGCCTTCAGGTTCGGGAAGCGCACGAGGTCTTCGCGCCGCACCTTGTAGCGCAGGATCATCAGCCCGTGCGCGGCGGCGCAGTCGGCATCCGACAGGTCGGCCAGGGAGCTGGATTTCTGCGGGAAGACCACCCGGACGTCCGGTCCGTAGATCCGCCGCTCCACGCTGTCATCCGGGTAGTTGTTCTCCGAATAGAGCACCGTGACGGTCATGGTCCCGCGTCCCTCTCTGGTCATTGGTTGCGCAGGGCTAACGCGTTTCGCGATGGCTGGCCAGGGCGGGTCGCGTCGCCGGATTGCGAGGCAGGCTGGCGTACAGTATCCCTGAAGCCGGGAAGAGGCACCTCGATGCAGGGCCTCGCGGGCTCGAAGTGGCCGGTGGCCTCGCTCCATGTCGGTGACCCCGCGGCGTCAGGTCGGCGCGGCGATCGAGCGACCGGCAGCCTGTCCGTTCCGCCCCGCCCGACCGGCGGCAAGCCCCGCTCGCGCGGGCGTATCCTGACAAGCAGAAGGAGAGGCTGATGTCCTCAGCGGCAGTGGAACCGGCTCGCGACCATGCCGAAGCCGAGTTGACCGACGGCTTCCACCTGGTCGTCGAGGCGCTGAAGCTCAACGGCATCCGCACGATCTACGGCGTTCCCGGCATCCCGATCACCGATCTCGGGCGCCTGGCGCAGGCGTCGGGCATCCGCGTGATCTCCTTCCGGCATGAACAGAATGCCGGCAATGCCGCGGCGATCGCCGGTTTCCTGACCAAGGCGCCGGGCGTGTGCCTCACCGTCTCGGCGCCCGGCTTCCTCAACGGGCTCGTGGCCTTGGCGAACGCCACCACCAACTGCTTCCCGATGATCCTGATCAGCGGCTCCTCGGAACGCGAGATCGTGGACCTGCAGCAGGGCGACTATGAGGAGATGGACCAGCTCGCGGTCGCCCGCCCGCTCTGCAAGGCGGCGTATCGCGTGCTGCACGCCGCCGATATCGGTATCGGCATCGCGCGCGCGATCCGCGCCGCCGTCTCCGGTCGCCCCGGCGGCGTCTATCTCGACCTTCCCGCCAAGCTGCTCGGCCAGGTGATGGACGCCGAGGCCGGACGGCGTTCGCTGGTCAAGGTGATCGATCCGGCGCCCGCGCAGCTCCCGGCGCCGGAATCGGTGGCCCGCGCGCTCGACGTGCTGCGCGGCGCCGAGAAGCCGCTGATCATCCTGGGCAAGGGCGCCGCCTATGCCCAGGCCGATGACGACATCCGCGCCCTGGTCGAGAAGACGGGCATCCCCTACGTCCCGATGAGCATGGCGAAAGGCCTGTTGCCGGACACCCACCCGCAATCGGCCGCGGCCGCCCGATCCACCGTGCTGGCCGAGAGCGACGTGGTGATGCTGATCGGCGCGCGGCTCAACTGGCTGCTGAGCCACGGCAAGGGCAAGCAATGGGGCGCGCCCGGGTCGAAGCGCTTCATCCAGGTCGATATCGAGCCGCGGGAGATGGACAGCAACGTGGAGATCGCCGCGCCGGTGGTGGGCGATATCGGCTCCTGCGTGGCGGCGCTGCTGAGGGGTGTCGGCGATACCTGGCAGCCGCCGCCTGCAGCCTGGACCGACGCCATCACCGCCAAGAAGGAACAGAACGTCGCCCGCATGGCATCGCGCCTTGGTCGCAACGCCATGCCGATGGACTACCACTCCGCGCTGCGCGTGCTGCGTGACGTGATCAAGGAGCGGCCGGACGCGATCCTGGTGAACGAGGGCGCCAACACGCTCGACCAGGCACGCGGGGTGATCGACATGTACCGGCCGCGCAAGCGCCTCGATGTCGGAACCTGGGGCGTGATGGGGATCGGCATGGGGTTCGCCGCCGCCGCTGCGATCGAGACCGGACAGAAGGTGCTTGCCGTGGTCGGCGACAGTGCGTTCGGCTTCTCCGGCATGGAAGTCGAGACGATCTGCCGCTACGGGCTGCCGGTCTGTGTCGTCGTGTTCAACAACGACGGCATTTACCGGGGCGACGGCGTGAACCCGAGCGGCGGTGCGGATCCCGCGATCACGATGTTCGTGCCCGGCGCGCGATACGATCGGATGATGGAGGCGTTTGGCGGCGTCGGTGCGCACGTCACCACGCCGGACGAACTGAAGCGCGCGGTCGACGCCGCGATGGACTCCGGCAAGCCCACGCTGATCAACGCGGTGATCGATCCGGCCGCCGGCACCGAGAGTGGCAATATCGGCAACCTGAATCCCAAGAGCGCTCTGGCGAAAAAGGGAGGAGCATGAGATGAGCAAGGCACTCGACGGCGTCCGGATCCTCGACTTCACCCACGTGCAGTCGGGTCCGACCTGCACGCAGTTGCTCGCCTGGTTCGGCGCCGACGTGATCAAGGTGGAGCGCCCGGTGACCGGCGACATCACCCGCGGTCAGTTGCAGGACATCCCCAAGGTGGACAGCCTGTATTTCACCATGCTGAACCACAACAAGCGCTCGATCACGATCGATGCGCGGGACCCGAACGGCAAGGCGGTCCTGGAAGCGCTGGTGAAGACCTGCGACGTGATGGTCGAGAATTTCGCGCCCGGCGCGCTCGACCGCATGGGCTTCACCTGGGAACGGGTGCAGGAGCTCAACCCCCGGATGATCCTGGCCTCCATCAAGGGGTTCGGACCGGGGCCGTACGAGGACTGCAAGGTCTACGAGAACATTGCGCAATGCGCGGGCGGCGCGGCCTCCACCACCGGCTTCGACGACGGGCCGCCGCTGGTCACCGGCGCGCAGATCGGCGATTCCGGCACCGGCCTGCACCTCGCCCTCGGCATCGTCACCGCGTTGTACCAGCGTCACGCCACCGGGCGCGGCCAGCGGGTCACCGTCGCCATGCAGGACGGCGTGCTGAACCTGTGCCGTGTGAAGCTGCGTGACCAGCAGCGGCTCGCGCACGGTCCGCTGACCGAGTACCCGCAATATCCCGACGGCGAATTCGGCGAGGCGGTGCCCCGTGCCGGCAACGCCTCGGGCGGCGGCCAGCCCGGCTGGATCCTGAAGTGCAAGGGATGGGAGACCGATCCCAACGCCTACATCTATTTCATCACCCAGGCGCCGGTTTGGGAGTCGATCTGCGAGGTGATCGGCAAGCCCGACTGGAAGACGCACCCGGACTACGCGACGCCCAAGGCGCGCCTGCCGCGGCTCAAGGCGATCTTCGACTCGATCGAAGAGTGGACCATGACCAAGACGAAGTTCGAGGCCATGGAGATCCTGAACCAGTACGACATTCCGTGCGGGCCTATCCTGTCGATGAAGGAACTCGCGGCGGAACCGTCTTTGCGGGAAACCGGCACGGTGGTGGAGGTGGATCACCCGACCCGCGGCAAGTACCTGACCGTCGGCAACCCGATCAAGCTGTCGGACAGCCCCGCCGACGTGCAGCGTTCGCCGTTGCTGGGTGAGCACAGCGAGGAAATCCTGCGCGACGTGCTGGGGTTCGACGGTGCGAAGGTCGCCGAATTGCTGCAATCCCCCGGGCTGCGCGGCGTCACGCGCGCCGCCGCCGAGTAAGCGGGGCGACGGAGGGCAGGGCGGGCGGCAGACCTCTCGCCGCCAACCCTGTCCGGCTTGCCCGCGCCGCCAACCCTGGCCGGCTCGGCCGCGGCGGTCTCGCGCGCCGGAGGGTCAGTGCCCTCCGGCCGGCTTGCGGTGGAATGCCGCCTTCGTCCGTTCGCGCGTCTGCTGGAACACCACGTACAGCATCGGGATCAGGAACACGCCGATCGTGCTCGCGGCGATCATGCCGGCGAACACCGCGGTGCCGACGCCGCGGCGGCTGAGCATCGCCGCGCCCTCGGCCCAGACCAGCGGGATCAGGCCGAAGATGAACGCGATCGACGTCATCAGCACGGCGCGGATTCGCAGTCGTGCGCCGAGCATCGCGGCCTCCTGGATGGAGTGGCCGGCCTCGCGCTGCTCCTTGGCGAACTCCACGATCAGGATGCCGTTCTTCGCCGCGAGCGCGATCAGCACGACCATGCCGATCTGCGCGTAGAGGTCGAGCGCGAGCCCCGATATCAGCAGCCCGATGAACGCACCCAGCACGCCGATCGTCACCGAGAGCAGCACCGGGATCGGGATCATCCAGCTCTCGTAGAGCGCCACCAGGAAGAGGTAGGCGAACAGCACCGCGAGCGCGAGGATCGCCCCGGTCTGCCCCGACGCCGCCTTCTCCTGATACGCCGTGCCGGACCATTCGAACGCGTAGCCCGGCGGCAGCGTGGCCTTGGAGATCTGCTCCATGGCCGCGAGCGCATCGCCGGACGACGTGCCGGGCGAGGGGCCGCCATTGATCGTGACGGCGCGGTAGTTGTTGTAGCGACTGATCACCTGCGGGCCGAGGGTCACGCTGACATCGGCGATGGCGCGCAGCGGCACCATTTCGCCGCCGCGATTGCGCACGTAGATGCGGTTCAGCGCGGAGACGTCGGCGCGGTCGGCGGCTTCGGCCTGGATGTTCACCTGCCAGGTGCGGCCATACAGGTTGAAGTCGTTGATGTAGTACCCGCCCAGCGTGTCCTGCAGCGTACTGAACACGTCGGCCATGGACAGGCCCAGCGCCTGCGCCTTCTCGCGGTCGATGTTCAGCCAGATCGACGGGTTGGAGGCGGTGAACGTGCCGAACACGCGGGCGAGCCGCGGATCCTGGTTCGCCGCCCCGATCAGCCCCTGCATCACGCTGGCCATTTCGTTCGGATCGCGGCCCTCGAGGTTCTCGAGCTGGTACTCGAAACCACCGCTGGTCGAGAGGCCGATGATCGGCGGCAGGTTGAAGGGGAACACGATCGCGGATCGGATCTGCTGGGCAGCCCCGAAGACGCGCCCGATCACCGCCTGGGCGCGATCGGCGGCGGCCTGGCGATCCTCGAACGGCTTCAGGCGCACGACCACGAACGCGGCGTTCGGCTCGTTGACCCCGTCGAGCAGGGAGAAGCCGACGATCGAGAGCACGCCCTCGACCTGGGGCATCGGCTGCACCAGGCTCTCGAGATGCTTGATGACATCACGCGTCCGATTGACCGAGGCGCCGTCCGGTAGCTGCACCGAGATGAAGAACGCCCCCTGGTCTTCCTCGGGCAGGAAGCCCGTCGGCGTCTTCTTGCCGACCAGGTAGATGCCGGCGCCCGCCGCGGCGATCAGCACCACGGCCAGAACCGAGAAGCGCAGCAGCCGCTGCACGACGGCGGAGTAGCCGTTGCGCACGCGGTCGATGCCGCCCAGCACGTAGCGCATCGGCCCGCGCGGCTTGCCGCGATGGCGCATGAACACGCCGCACAAGGCCGGCGAGAGGGTCAGCGCGTTCACCGCCGAGAGCAGCATGGAGACGCTGATCGTCACCGCGAACTGCCGGAACAGGGAGCCGGACACGCCGGGAATGAAGGCGATCGGCACGAACACCGACAGCAGCACGAGCGTGATCGCGATCACCGGGCCGGTGATCTGCGCCATTGCCTTCTTGGTGGCCTCCTTGGGCGGGAGGTCCGGCTCCTCCTCCATCACGCGTTCGACGTTCTCCACCACCACGATGGCGTCGTCGACGACCACGCCGATGCCGAGAACCATGGCGAGCAGGGAAATCGTGTTGGCGGAAAATCCGGCGAGCAGCAGGATCGCGAAGGTGCCGATCAGGCTGACCGGCACCGCGACCACCGGGATGATCGTCGCGCGCAGGCTGCCGAGGAACAGGTAGACGACGACGACGACCAGGGCGAAGGCGATCGCCAGGGTCCAGATCACCTCGTCGATCGTCGCGGAGACGAACGAGCTGCTGTCGTAGAAGACGCGCGCCTTCAATCCCTCGGGGAAGCGGGTGGAGAGCTCGTTCAGCGCCGCCTGCACGCGGGCCGAGGTCTGCACGGCGTTGGCGCCCGGCGAGAGATAGAGACCGATCGAGACCGCCGGATTGCCGTTCAGCCGGCTCTCCGTGTCCATGTTCGCCGCCCCCAGCTCGACCCGCGCGACGTCCTTCACGCGCAGCACCGATCCGTCCGGGTTGGCGCGGACGACGATGTCGTTGAACTGCTCGGGGGTGGTGAGCCGGCCTTGCGTCTGCACGTTGAGCTGGAACTGGGTCGCGTCGCTGGTCGGCCGCGCGCCCAGCCGCCCCACGGGCGCCTGCACGTTCTGCGCCTGGATCGCCGCCACCACGTCGGACGGGGCGAGGCCGAGGCTGGTCAGCCGGCCGGTGTCGAACCAGATGCGCATCGAGTAGTCGAGCTTGCCGAACAGCGTGGCGTCGCCGACGCCGGGCGTGCGCGCGAGCCGGTCGAGCACGTTGATGGTGACGTAGTTGCTGATGAACAGCGGGTCCTGCTTGCCGCCCTCGGAGTAGAACTGCAGGAACTCCAGGATCGCGGACGAGCGCTTGCGCACCGTCAGCCCCTGCCGCTGCACCTCGGCCGGCAGCTTGGCGAGCGCCTGCTGCACGCGGTTGTTGACGTTGACGGTGGCAATGTCGGGGTCGGTCCCCAGCGCGAACGTCACGGTCAGCCCGTAGCTGCCGTCGTTGCCGCTGTTGGACTTCATGTAGATCATCTTGTCGACGCCGACGATCTGCGCTTCCAGCGGCTGCGCGACCGTCGCCTCCACCACCGCGGCCGAGGCGCCGGGATAGGTGGTGGCGACGCTGACCTGCGGCGGCACGATGTCCGGGAACTGGGCGACCGGGATGCGCTCGAGCGACAGCACGCCCGCAAGCGTCATCAGGATGGCGATGACGATCGCAAGCCGCGGGCGATCGACGAAGACGGCGGAGATCATCCGGTCTGGGCTCCGGTTAGCGGCTGGGACCGGCGGGCGGCGGGCTCGATGGGCCCGGCGAGACGGTGATGCCCGGCCGGACACGCTGGATCCCGTCGACCACGACCATCTCGCCTTCCTTCAGGCCGGTGTCGACCACGGCGGTGCTGGGGGTGGACTGGCCGAGATGGATGCGCCGCTGCTCCACCTTGTTGTCCGCGCCGACGACGTACACGTAGTCGCCCTGCTGGTCGGACAGCACCGCGCGGCGCGGAATGCCCAGCGCCTGGATCGGCTGCATGCCTTCCACGAGCACGGTGACGAACTCCCCGTCGATGAGCTGGCGGTCCACCGGCTCACCCGGCTGCACGGGGCGTCGCGGCGGGTTGCCGATCTTGGCGCGGATCAGCACCGTGTCGGTGTTGGTGGCGACGGTCGGATCGACGTAGTCGATCTTGCCTTCCTGCCCGTAGGTCGAGCCGTCCGCGAAGCGCAGCCGCACCACCGCGGCGGACAGGCCGCCGCGATCGGCATAGCGCTTCCGGAGCTCATCCTGGACCCGCGTCGCCACCGGGAACAGCACGTACATCGGATCCTGGCTGACGATCGTCGCGAGCGAGCCGGAGCTGGGGGAGACGACGTTGCCGACGGTGATCGCGGTGCGGCTGATCTTGCCGGCGACCGGCGCGCGGATCTCGGTGTAGGCGAGGTTGATCTGCGCCGCCTTGAGCTGCGCCTGTGCCGACATGAGCTGCGCCGCCTGGGAGCGCTGGTTGGCGAGCGCATCGTCCACGGAGGAGCGCTGCCCGGCCGGTGTGTTCAGCAGCGACTGCGCGCGCGAGAGCTGGATGTTGGCGTTGGTGAGCCGCGCCGAGGCGTCCGCCACGGCCGCCTCCTGCTGAGAGACGGCGGCTTCGAACGGGCCGCGCTCGAGCTTGTAGAGCAGGTCGCCCTGCTGCACCTCGGTCCCTTCGGTGAACAGCCGCTCCTCGAGGAAGGCGGTGACGCGGGCGGTGAGCGCGACGCGGTCGATTGCCTGGACGCGGCCGACGAACTCGGAGGTTTCGGTGACCGCCTTCTTCTCGACCCGCGCGATCCCGACGGCGGGCGGGCCTCCGGGCGCCTGCGCGTGGGCAGCCGGGACGAGCCCGAGCAGCGAGAGGGCGAGCAGGAGCATCGGCAGGCGCGGCGACATTCGGCGATCCTCGGTTGGTCGCGCCTGCAGGGCGCGGGACGTAAGTGGGGACGCGACGCAGGCTGGCAATAGAAAGCGGCACCGCGCCCGTCAATGACCGACCCGTTCAGTCAGGCGTTTGTCCGACGCGCGAGGGCGTCGTGCGCGTCGGTCTTGCGTGGTCGCGGGACGCGTCGCACCTTAGGGCGGAGGTGCCCACCGGCCCCATTCACGACAGAGCCCGTACTCGGGTTCGGGAACGTCCGAGAGGATCCCCCATGAGCACATTCGTCTCCATTTGCGAGGTCGGCCCGCGCGACGGCCTGCAGATCGCCAAGACCCGCATGACGACGGACGACAAGGTCCGCTGGATCAAGTCGATCGCCGCCGCCGGTGTACGGGAGATCGAGGTGGGCAGCTTCGTCCCGCCGCGCGTGATCCCGCAGCTTTCCGACACGCCCGAGATCGTCTCTCGGGTGCTGGCCGAAGTGCCGGGCCTGACCGTCCAGGCGCTCGCGCCGAACCTGCGGGGCGTGCAGAATGCGTACAATGCGGGTGTGCATAAGATCAGCATCCCCGTCTCGGTGAGCGAGGGGCACAGCCGCGCCAACCTGAACCGTGCCCCCGCGGAGTCGATCGAGATGATGCGGGAGATCATGGCCTGGCTGAAGGCGCAGCCGCGCAAGGTGCCCGTGGTGGCCGGCTGCTCCACCGCCTTTGGCTGCTCGATCGACGGGGTGGTGACGACCGCGCAGACCGTCGCAATGGCCAAGGGGCTGGCCGACGCCGGGGTGGACGAGATCATGCTGGCCGACACCGTCGGCTACGCGCATCCCGCGCAGGTGAAGGAAGTCGTGCGCGCGACACGCGAGGCGATCGGGCCGGTCCTCTACGGTCTGCACCTGCACGATACCTGCGGCCTCGGCGTCGCCAATGCGCTGGCGGGGCTGGAGGAGGGCATCCGCGCCTTCGATTCCTGCCTGGCCGGCCTGGGCGGCTGCCCCTACGCGCCCGGGGCGTCGGGCAACGTGGTGACCGAGGACCTGGTGTTCATGCTCGAGAGCATGGGGTTCCAGACCGGCATCGACCTGGAGAAGCTGTTCGAGGCGCGGAGGGTGCTGCACGAGGGTTTGCCGGCAGAGCCGATGCAGGGGCAGCTCGCCAAGGCGGGGCTGCCGCCGACGTTCCGCAAGGCCGCCTGACGACCGAGGACACCTCGTCGGCTGCTGCATCCGGGCGGGCCTAGGTCCGGATGCCTGCGTCGGCATGTGTCTGAGAAATCGATGTGTTTTCCTGCCGGGGCGTGGATCGGATTCATAGTCCGTTAAGCGTCCCAGTTCGATGGTGTGCCCGGTCTTCGGACGAGGTGGCCTGCACATGAGCCCGAGCCTCACGGACAATCTGCTTGGGATCGACCGGGCGGCGGCGTCGATGTCCTCCTAGCGATCCGGATTCAGCTCGGGAGCAACCCCGCCCCAGACGACGCCACGGCGCCCTCCCAGCCCTCCGGTGGCGTTCCGAAGGCGCTCCGGTAGCCCTCCGGTAGCCCTCCCTGGGGCCGGCTCTCGCCTTGCCGGCAGAATCAGCCTATCTAGCGCCCATGACGCAGCGCCGTTCGGGGCTGGCCTTCCGGCCGTCCCGCTGAACCGACAGAGCCCAGCTTGAGCGATTTCCCCCCCGACGGCCCGCCGGCGGAGCCGCCCGCACCGACCGAAGACCTGCAGCCGGTCACCCTCGAAGAGGAGATGCGGCGCTCGTACCTCGATTACGCCATGAGCGTGATCGTCTCCCGCGCGCTGCCCGATGCGCGGGACGGGCTGAAGCCGGTGCACCGCCGCATCCTCTACGGCATGCATGAGCAGGGCTATACGGCGGACAAGCCCTATCGCAAGTCGGCCCGCGTGGTCGGCGACGTCATGGGTAAGTACCACCCGCACGGGGACGCGGCGATCTACGACGCCATGGTCCGCATGGCGCAGCCGTTCAGCCTGCGCGTGCCGCTGATCGACGGGCAGGGGAATTTCGGGTCGGTCGACGGGGACAACCCGGCAGCCATGCGGTACACCGAGGTCCGGCTTGCCCGGGCCTCCGCCCTGCTGCTGGCGGACATCGACAAGGACACGGTCGACTTCCAGCCCAACTACGACGAGTCGGAAGAGGAGCCGCGGGTCCTGCCCGCGCAGTTCCCCAACCTGCTGATCAACGGCGGCAACGGCATCGCCGTGGGCATGGCGACCAACATCCCGCCGCACAATCCCGCCGAGATCATCGACGCGACGCTCGCCCTGATCGCCAATCCGGACACGCTGCTCGAGGAGCTGATGCGGATCGTGCCGGGGCCGGATTTCCCGACCGGGGGCATCATCATCGGCCGGTCCGGCATCCGCGGGGCCTATGAGGGCGGGCGGGACTCGATCACCATCCGCGCCCGGACCGAGATCGAGGAGATCCGGCGCGACCGGCAGGCGATCATCGTCACCGAAATTCCCTACCAGGTGAACAAGAAGGCGCTGCTGGAGCGCATCGCCGAACTGGTCCGCGCCAAGCAGGTCGAAGGCATCAGCGAGCTCCGCGACGAGAGCGACCGCTCGGGGATGCGCATGGTGATCGAGCTGCGGCGCGACGCCACGCCCGAAGTGGTGCTGAACCAGCTCTTCCGCTTCACCCAGCTCCAGACGACGTTCGGCATCAACATGCTGGCGCTCGACAACGGGCAGCCGCGGCTGATGGGGCTGCGCGACGCGCTGCAGGTGTTCATCCGCTTCCGCGAGGAGGTGATCCTCCGTCGCTCGCGCTATGAACTCTCCAAGGCGCGCGACCGTGCCCACAACCTGGTCGGGCTCGCGATCGCGGTCGCCAACATCGACGAGGTGATCCGGCTGATCCGCGCGAGCCCGGATGCCGCTGCCGCTCGCGTGGCGCTGATGGACCGCGACTGGCCGGCGGCCGATATCGGCGCGCTGCTCGCCCTGATCGACGAGCCGGGCAACGTGATCAGCCCCGAGGGCACGGTCCGCCTCACCGAGGAGCAGGCGCGCGGCATCCTGGAACTCCGCCTGCAGCGCCTCACTGGCCTCGAGCGGGACAAGATCCAGGCGGAACTCGCCGAGGTGGCCGAGAAGATCCGCGAATTGCTGGAGATCCTGGGCTCGCACATCCGCCGCATGGAGGTGATGACCGAGGAGCTGACCGCCGCGCGCAAGGAGATCGCCTCGCCGCGGATCACCGACATCGCCGACGCCGTCGCCGACCAGGACGACGAGAGCCTGATCGAGCCGGGCCAGATGGTCGTCACCATCACCCGCGACGGGTTCATCAAGCGCACCACGCTCGAGACCTTCCGCGCCCAGAACCGGGGCGGGCGCGGGCGCACCGGCGCGGGCACGCGCGGCGACGACGTGGTGACGCGCAGCTTCCACGCCCACACGCATCAATGGGTGCTGTTCTTCTCCTCGGGCGGCAAGGCGTACCGGGAGAAGGTGTGGCGCCTGCCGGAGGCAGGGCCGGCGGCCAAGGGGCGCGCGCTGGTCAACCTGCTGCCGGAACTCGGCGCCGACAGCATCACCACCGTGCTGCCGCTGCCGCAGGACGAAAGCCTGTGGGAAAGCCTGCACCTGGTCTTCGCGACGCTCTCGGGGGGCGTGAGACGGAACCGGCTGTCGGATTTCCGCAACGTGCGGGCGTCCGGCCTGATCGCCATGAAGCTCGACGAGGGCGACCGGCTGATCGGCGTCTCCACCTGCCGTGAGGGCGACGACGTCCTGCTCGCCACCCGCAAGGGTCGCTGCATCCGCTTCCGCCTGTCCGACGACCAGGTGCGCGTCTTCGCCGGCCGCGACAGCTCCGGCGTGCGCGGCATCCGGCTCTCCAGCGGGGACGAGGTGATCAGCCTCTCGGTGCTGCGCCATGTCGAGGCGAGCATCGAGGAGCGCGCCGCCTATCTGCGGATGGCCAACGCCCGTCGACGCAGCGCCGGGGAAGAGGTGGAACCGAGCCCGCTGGAGACCAGCGGGGCCGAGGGCGGAGCGGAGACGGAGGAGCCGGTCAGCGCGCTCACCCTGGACGAGGCCCGCTTCCTGGAGCTGCAGGCCGCGGAAGAGATGCTGCTGACCGTGACCGATATCGGCTTCGGCAAGCGCTCCTCGGCGTACGAATATCGCGTGACCGGACGGGGCGGGCAGGGGATTGCCAACATCACGCTCGCCCCCCGTAATGGGAAGGCGGTGGTCGCGACCCTGCCGGTGCGGGACGGCGACGACGTCATGCTGGTGACCGATGCCGGCCGCCTGATCCGGGTGCCCATCGACCAGGTCCGCATCACCGGCCGCCAGGCCATGGGCGTCACCCTGTTCCGGGTCAATGCCGGCGAACACGTGACCAGCGTCTTCCCGGTGATGATGGAAGACGAAACCGACGAGACCGGAGCGTCGGAGGACGGCGCTCCCAATGAGGGCGGAACCGAAGCCGGACCGGTCACGGACGAGCAGTCCGGCCCGGGTCCGGGCGAAAACGGCGCCGATGACAACGGCACGACCGAGGAAGGAAACGATGGCTGACCGCACGACCGACGCAGGGCACAAGCGCCGCATCGGCCTTTATCCGGGCACGTTCGACCCGGTCACCAACGGCCATCTCGACATCATCGGCCGCGCCGCGCGCCAGCTCGACAAGCTGGTGGTCGGTGTGGCCATCAACAGCGGCAAGGGCCCGCTGTTCGCGATCGAGGAGCGGGTCGAGCTGGTGACCGCCGAGATCGCGCCGATCGCCGACAAGAACGGCATGGTGATCGAGGTGATGCCGTTCGACACGCTGCTGATCGACTTCGCCCGTAAGATCGGCGCGAGCATGATCGTGCGCGGCCTGCGCGCGGTGTCGGATTTCGACTATGAGTTCCAGATGGCAGGCATGAACTACCGCATGGCGCCCGACATCGAGACGGTGTTCCTGATGGCCAGTGAGCGGCACCAGTTCATCGCCTCTCGCCTGGTGAAGGAGGTCGCGATGCTGGGCGGCGACATCACCTCCTTCGTGCCGCCGCTGACCCTGCAGCGCGTGCTGCAGCGGATCCGCGGCTGACCTCTCGCATCGCCGCATCTCCCGGAGGGGCCATGCAACGCCGTACCCTGCTTGGGGGTTTCGTACCCTCGAGCCTCGCGATCGCAACCTTGGTGAAGGGAACCCTGATGGGCGAAACCGCAAACGCACAGCCGCAGCTCGACCCCGAGAACACGCTGTACATGGACCTCAAGCAGGGGCGGGTCGTGATCCAGATGTTCCCCGACCTTGCGCCCAAGCATGTGGAGCGCATCAAGCTGCTGACGCGCGAGGGGTTCTACGACAACACCCCGTTCCACCGCGTGATCGAGGGCTTCATGGCGCAGGGCGGCGACCCGACCGGCACCGGGACCGGCGGCAGCAAGCTGCCCGACCTGCCCGCCGAGTTCACCAACAAGCGCCACTTCCTGCGCGGCACTTGCGGCATGGCGCGCACCGCCAACCCGCTCGGCCTCCCCGACACGCCGGCCGCGCGCCGCTACCGCGAGGGGTGGAAGGCGCTCTGCCCGCGCGGGATCGTCACGCTCACGTATGACTGCGACCATTTCGCCCTGCTCCTGAACGACGATCCCAAACGCAACGAAGACCCCGATCGGCGCAACCCGACGGGCCATTCCGACGCCGTGACCAGCCTGGCGTTCAACCCCGACGGATCGCTCCTCGCC
>JAFKLG010000103.1 GCA_017304945.1 Rhodospirillales bacterium | reverse complement strand
GCAACTACGCTAGACTGAAACCGCATGGCTCTAGCTCCCTTCGAGCTTCGATTCGGACAGGTCGTCGCAAAACCCATTCGAATCAGAGCCATGCACCGCGTCCAGAGCTTTTCATCCCGGACAGCAGTGGGCTCGACCCGGCCATCCCCCACGGCAGGGTACCGGTAGGGATGGCCGGCTCGATGGCCGGCCATGACGGGGTGGGCGCGGCCGCCGCCCCACCGATCCGCACCAGCCGCTGCCCCTCCGCCCTGACACGCGCCCCTCGTTCTCCTGCCGTGACCGTGGCCGGACATACGCCTTCCGTCACGACCGGGCATACGCCTCCCGTCACGACCGGGCATACGCCTCCCGTCATGACCGGGCATACGCCTCCCGTCATGACCGGCCGGACCCCTCCGGTCGCGACTGGGCGTACCACTGCCGTCATGGCCGAGCTCGACCCGGCCATTCCCCGCGGCAGGGTGCCGGTCGGGATGGCCGGCCATGACGGGGTGAGCACGGCCGCCGCCCCACCGATCCCCCTCGAACCCGCTCCACCCGGAACCCCTCGATGACCGACCTGCACGCCACGATGGACGGCAACACCGCGGTCGCGCATGTCGCGTACCGGGTGAACGAAGTCTGCGCCATCTTCCCGATCACCCCCTCCTCCACCATGGCGGAGCTCGCGGACGAGTGGGCCGCGCAAGGCGTGCGCAACATCTGGGGCAACGTGCCGGTCGTGCAGGAGATGCAGAGCGAAGGCGGCGCCGCCGGCACGGTGCACGGCGCGCTGCAATCGGGCGCGCTCACCACGACCTTCACCGCCTCGCAGGGCCTGCTGCTGATGCTGCCCAACATGTTCAAGATCGCGGGCGAGCTGACGCCCACGGTCTTCCATGTCGCGGCCCGCGCGATCGCCACCCAGGCGCTCTCCATCTTCGGCGACCATTCCGACGTGATGGCGGCGCGCAGCACCGGCTTCGCCCTGCTCGCCTCGGCGAACGTGCAGGAGGCGCATGACGCCGCCCTGATCGCCCAGGCCGCCACGCTCGCCGGCCGCGTGCCGGTGCTGCACTTCTTCGACGGGTTCCGCGTCTCGCACGAGGTCAACACGCTCTCGCTGCTGTCCGATGCGCAGATCCGCGCCATGATCGACGACGGGCTGGTCCGTGCCCACCGGACCCGCGCGCTCAACCCGGAGCGGCCGGTCGTACGCGGCACCGCGCACAACCCCGACACGTTCTTCCAGGCGCGCGAGACGGTGAACCCGTTCTATGCCGCCTTCCCGACCATCGTGCAGCAGCAGATGGACCGGTTCGCCGCGCTGACCGGCCGGCAATACCACCTGTTCGACTACGAAGGTCCGGACGACGCCGAACGCGTGATCGTGCTGATGGGATCGGGCGCCGAGACGGCGGCGGTCACCGCCGCGGCGCTGCGGGCGCGGGGAGAGCGGGTCGGCGTGCTGCGCGTGCGGCTGCTGCGTCCGTTCGCCAGTGAGGCGTTCATCGCGGCGCTTCCCCGCAGCGTGCGCAGCATCGCCGTACTGGAGCAGTGCAAGGAGGCAGGCGCGCCGGGCGAACCGCTGTATCTCGACGTGGTGACGACGCTGGCGCAATCGGTCGTCGCCGGGCGGCGGCGCGCCATGCCGATCGTGATCGGCGGACGCTACGGCCTGTCGTCGAAGGACTTCCCGCCGGCGGCGGTCAAGGCGGTCTTCGACGAGCTCGACGCCGTGACCCCGCGCAACGGCTTCACCGTCGGGATCACCGACGACGTGAGCCATACGAGCCTCGTGCCCGATGCCGATTTCCACATCGAGCCGCCCGACACGGTCTGCGCGGTGTTCTACGGTCTCGGCGCGGACGGAACGGTGGGCGCCAACAAGAACACCGTGAAGATCATCGCCGAGGATGCCGGGCTGCATGCCCAGGGCTACTTCGTCTACGACAGCCACAAATCCGGCGCCCAGACCATCTCGCATCTACGGTTCGGCCCAGCCCCGATCCGCGCGCCCTACCTGATCCAGCACGCCAGCTTCGTCGCCGTGCACCAGTTCCAGTTCGTGGAGCGGCACGACATGTTGCGGCTGGCCGCGCCCGGCGCCACGCTGCTGCTCAACAGCCCGTATGGCCCCGAGGAGGTGTGGGAGCACCTGCCGCGCGACATGCAGCAGCGCATCATCGCCCTGGGACTCAGGGTGTTCGTGATCGACGCCTCCCGCGTCGCCACCGAGGTCGGCTTGCGCGGCCGCACCAACACCGTGCTGCAGACCTGCTTCTTCGCCCTGTCCGGCGTGCTGCCGCGCGAGCGCGCCATCGCCGAGATCAAGCACGCCATCGAGAAGACCTACGGCAAGCGCGGTCCCGAGGTGGTCCGCCGCAACTTCCAGGCGGTCGACGACACGCTCGCGCGCCTGTTCGAGGTGCGCGTGCCCGCCACCGTGACCAGCAACTGGGACCGGCAGGCCGCCGTCCCCGACGATGCGCCGGAGTTCGTGCGGGAGGTGACCGCGCTGATGCTGGAGGGCCGCGGCGACGAGATCCCGGTCAGCCGCCTGCCCGTCGACGGCACCTGGCCGGTCGGCACCGCGGCCTGGGAGAAGCGCAACATCGCCGAGACCGTGCCGCTCTGGCACGAGGACCTGTGCATCCAATGCGGTCAGTGCAGCTTCGTCTGCCCGCACGGCGTGATCCAGGCCCGCTACTTCGACGCCGCCAGGCTCGACGACGCACCCGCGAGCTTCCGCTCCGCCCCCATCAACACGCGCGGCTTCCCGGACGTGCGGTTCAGCCTGCAATTCTCGCTCGAGGACTGCACCGGCTGCAGCCTCTGCGTGGAGGCCTGCCCCGCGGTCGACACCACCGCCGGCCACAAGGCGCTGACCATGGAGGACAAGCAGCCGCTGCTCGCGCCCGCGCGGGCCGACCAGGCGTTCTTCGCCACGCTTCCGGTGAACGACCGTGCCCGCGTGGACTTCGCGAACGTGCGCGGCGTGCAGTTCCTCGAGCCACTATTCGCCTTCTCGGGCGCCTGCGCCGGATGCGGTGAGACACCCTACCTGAAGCTGCTGTCGCAACTGTTCGGTGACCGGCTGCAGGTGGCGAACGCGACCGGATGCTCGTCCATCTACGGCGGCAACCTCCCGGTCACGCCGTGGTCCGCCAACCGGGAAGGCCGCGGGCCCGCCTGGTCGAATTCGCTGTTCGAGGACAATGCGGAGTTCGGGCTGGGCTTCCGCCTCGCCGCCGATCAGCACGTCGAACTCGCGCGCAGCCTCGCGCAGCGGCTGGCACCCAAGCTGGGCGAGGACCTCGTGGCCGCGATCCTCGCCGCGCCGCAGGTGCGCGAGTCCGACATCCGCGCCCAGCGCGACCGCGTCGCGACGCTGGTGGAGCGCCTGCGCGCCCAGGGCGACGATCCGGCGGCGAAGGATCTGCTGTCGGTCGTCGGCCATCTCGTGCGGCGCAGTGTCTGGATCGTGGGCGGCGATGGCTGGGCCTACGATATCGGCTATGGCGGCCTCGACCACGTGCTCGCCAGCGCGCGGGACGTGAACGTCCTGGTGCTCGACACCGAGGTCTACTCCAACACCGGCGGCCAGGCCTCCAAGGCAACCCCGCTCGGTGCCGTCGCGAAATTCGCCGCCGCCGGAAAACGGGTGGCGCGGAAGGACCTCGCGCTGCAGGCGATCGCCTACGGCAACGTCTACGTCGCACAGGTGGCAATGGGCGCGAACCCGCAGCAGACGCTGCAGGCGTTCCGCGAGGCGGAGGCCTATGCCGGTCCGTCGATCATCCTCGCCTACTCGCACTGCATCGCGCATGGGATCGACATGCAGAAGGGGCTGGACCAGCAGGCCCTGGCGGTCGCGACCGGCTACTGGCCGCTGTTCCGCTACAACCCCGCCCTGCGGGAGGTCGGCGCCAACCCGTTCGTGCTCGACAGCCCGCGCCCGTCGCGCCCGTTCAAGGACTATGCCGGCAACGAGATGCGCTATCGCAGCCTGATGCAGACCCGGCCCGAGGAGGCCGCCCGGCTGATGGAGGCGGCACAGGCGGCGATCCTGGAGAAATACCGCACCTATGAGGAAATGGCCGGCTGGTCCGGCGCCCGGTTCCACCCGGCCGGCGTGGACCGTGCCGCGCCGGGCGATTCGTACCTGCCCCGGTTCGAGGACAGCCGCGGCGTGCGGGGCTGATCCGCAAACACCCTTGTCCCCTGCGGCGCGGGCGACCACGATGCCCGGGTCTTCACGCCACCGACGAGGCTATGTTGCAGGATATTGATATCGGCTTTCTCCCAGCCACCGAACTGGGCGCTCTCTATCGGCGGAAATCGCTCTCTCCGGTGGAGGTCGCCCAGGCGATCCTGCGCCATATCGAGGCCCAGGAGCCGCGGCTCAACGCCACCACCATGCTGACGCCGGAGCTGGCGTTGCAGCAGGCGCGCGCGGCGGAAGCGGCCTTCCAGAAGGGCGAGGCGACCGGCCCGCTCACCGGCATCCCGGTGACGCTGAAGGATCTTCACCCGACCAAGGGCATCCTCACCGAACACGGCTCCCGCATCATGAAGGGGAACGTGCCCGACCAGGACACGCCATCGATCGCGCGGCTGCATGCGGCCGGCACGGTGACGGTCGCCAAGACCACGTCGCCGGAATTCGGCTGGAAGGGCGTGAGCCAGAGCCCGCTCACCGGCATCACCAGCAATCCCTGGAAGCTGGGCTACAACGCGGGGGCGTCCTCGGCGGGTGCCGGCGCGGCGGCGGCGGCCGGGTATGGGCCGCTGCATCTCGGGTCGGACGGCGCGGGCTCGATCCGCATGCCATCGCATTTCTGCGGTATCTACGGGCTGAAGGCCACGTTCGGCCGCGTGCCGATCTGGCCGATGTCGAACAACGACTACGCGACGCATATCGGCCCCATGACCCGCACCGTCGCCGACGCGGCGCTGATGCTGCGGGCGATGGCCGGACCGCACCCGTGGGACGCGGCGTCCCTGCCCGCCGACCCGACCGACTACGCCGCGCACCTGAAACGTGACATGAAGGGCGTGCGAATCGCGTACTCGCCGGATCTCGGGCATGCCCGCGTCGATCCCGAGGTCGCCACGCTGGTCGAGAAGGCGGTGCAGGCCTTCGTCGACATGGGCGCCACCGTCGAGCAGGTCACCCCGGCCTGGGGACCGTTCGGCCCGGACATCGAGCGCGTGCTGTGGCCCGCCGCCTATGTCGCCCGCGCCCGCTACCTCCCCGAGTGGGAGGCGCAGATGGACCCCGGCCTGGTCGCGCTGATCAAGGAGGGCCTGACCCTGTCCGCGCGCGACTTCACCACCGCGCGGGAGAAGAAATTCGCCTGGATCGGCCAGATCCACGACTTCTTCGAGGAGTGGGACTTCCTGCTGACACCCGCCGTCAGCGTCGCCGCCTTCCCGGCCGAGCGGCTGCAGCCGGAGCATTGGCCGCAGCATCCGTGGAATTGGCTGATGTGGGCGGAGTTTTCCTACCCGTTCAACCACTCGGGCAATCCTGCGGCGAGCGTCCCCTGCGGGTTCACGCCGGCCGGCCTGCCGGTCGGGCTGCAGATCGTCGGCAAGCGCTTCGACGACCTGGGCGTGCTGCAGGCCTCCGCGGCGTTCGAGCAGGCGCGGCCCTGGGCGGACAAGCGCCCGCCCGTCTGACGGCGGACACGGGGCCCCGTGCGGTAGAGCATTTCCGGCTCACTTTCGCTCGCCGGAATGCTCTATCCCGGTGTTTGATCGCGTGATTCACGGCTCCGGCGAGCACGCCTCTGCCGATCACGCTCTATCCGCGCCGGGGCACCCCGATCAGCCAATGCATCGTGCGCGGGCGGAACTCGCATAGCGCCAGCGCGCGGTCGAGGCCGTCGAGCCCGGCCAGGAACGGGATCGCGTTCGGATCCCGCGGCCCTTCGCGCACCGCGCTCAGCTCGTGCGTCGGCGACAGCCGTTCGGCCAGCATCTGGGTGATCCCGGCATCCACGTGGTCGTGGCACTCCACGATCAGGAAGCTCGTCGACAGGGCCGGGATGCGCACCGGATCGATCAGCAGCCGCTCGTCGCCCTCGGCGTCGCATAGCACCGCCCGGCGCTGCGCCCGCCCCAGCAGATGCTGCAGCAGCACCGGCGTGCATTGGCCACCCACGGACACCCGCTGCTCGACGCCGTTCAGCCGCGCCGCCTCGCGGCAGATGTCCTGGGCCAGGTCGCTCGGTTCGAACCCATGCACGTGCACGCCGGGCAGGGCGCGCGCGAGGCCGGCGGCGTAGTAGCCCTCCGCCGCGCCGATCGCCATCACCACCTCTGGTTGCGCATCGATCAGGGCCGCGAACGCCTCGTGCAGTTCCATCTCGTAGCAGCCCACGAGCTTGGCCAGCAGGTCACCGTCCCGCTCCGCCGCCCGCAGCGGCAGGGAGATGCCGGCGAACGGACCCTCCTGCACCATCGCGCCACGCTGGGCCACGTAGGCGGCCAGGATGTCGGTACGCCGCGCCAGGGCCGCGGTCCGCGCGATATCCTGGATCGCCTGCCCGTGCTCCACGCCGCCGGACACTATTCCGCGGCCGGCTTCAGATGCTCCTGCAGGCGCGGCATGAGCTCGACCAGGTTGCAGGGCCGGTGCCGGTTGTCGAGCTGCCAGACCAGGATGTCGTCCCACCCGTCCTTCACCGCCCCGGTGCTGCCGGGCAGCGCGAACAGGTAGGTGCCGCCGGCCACGCCGCCGATCGCCCGCGACTGCATCGTCGAGGTGCCGATCTTCTGGTAGCTCAGCATGCGGAACAGCTCGCCGAAGCCCTCGATGCGCTTCTCCATCACGCGCTCGAACGCCTCGGGCGTGACGTCTCGGCCGGTGATGCCGGTGCCGCCCGTCGTGATCACCACGTCGATCTCCGGGTCGGCGATCCAGCGGCGCAGCAAGGTCTCGATCGCGCCGGTCTCGTCCTTCTCGATCGCCCGCGCCGCGACGCGATGCCCGGCTTTGCCGATGCGCTCCACCAGCGTGTCGCCGGAGGTGTCGTTGGCGGCCGTGCGGGTGTCGGAGACGGTCAGCACCGCGATGTTGACCGGGATGAACGGACGTTGCTCGTCGAGACGGGCCATGGCCGGAGGCTCCTGCGAAGCGGCGCGGCGCCTCAGTTCAGGCGCGCCGGCGCCAGGAACGCCACTGTGCGCTCGGGCGCCCGCGGCGTGAAGCGGGGAAAGCCTCCCGCCGCCAGCGCGTCCAGGCTCGGCGCCGGAACGTGCAGCCGCGCGGCGTAGATCCAGGTGTAGGTCAGCACGTGGGTCACGAAATTGCGCGTCTCCGACACCGGGATCGCCTCGAGAAACAGCAGCGGATCGCCGCCGTCCCGCACGTCCGAACTCCAGCGGAGGAAATTGCCCGGACCGGAGTTGTAGCTGGCCAGGACCCGGATCAGGTCGTTGTCGATCCCATCCTGCGTCGCGAGATAGCGCACGTAGCGCTGCCCGAGCGCGAGGTTGAAGGCGGGGTCGTGGAGGCGCTCGCCGGCGAGGAGGGGGTTGCCGACGATGTACTGCGCGGTGACCGGCATGAGCTGCATCAGCCCGCGCGCGCCCGCCGCCGAGACGGCCGACGGGTCGAAGTTGGATTCGATGCGCGCCAGGGCATAGACCAGCGCCGGGTCGACGTTGAAGCCGCCGGCCGGCCGCAGGCGCGGCAGCGGGAAGCGGAATTCGTCCCGAGCGCGGCCGTCCTCGGCCTGCATCTGGGTCGCGAACTGGGCGGTCAGCTCCGTCAGCCCGCAGCCGGAGGCGACCAGCAGCAGGGAGCGCGCGAAGCTGCGATTCCCCTGGGAGGCAGACCACAGGGCGCGCAGCACGGCCTGGGCGCGCTCCGTCTGGCCCACCTGCAGCAGGGCGAAGGCGTGCCACCCCTCGGGCGTGGCGGCGACGGCGTCGACATCCGCCTGGGTGACCAGCTCGCCGCTTGGGATGATCCCGGTGTCCATGCCCAGCATGCGACGCGCGAGCAGGCCGTGCAGGGTGCGCGGTTCGGTCGCGGCGATGCGCAGCCAGCGCACGGCACCGACCGCGTCGCGTTCCTGCCGGCTCGCGCGGGAGGCCCAGAACGCGGCGGCGGCGTGCAGGCGGGGAGAGGCGATTGCGGCGCCCGTGGCCTCGGCGAACAGGAGCCGCGCCTGGTCGGGTCGTCCCAGCCGCCAGGCGGCGAGACCGCCCATATAGCCGGTGAGCGCCACCTGGGCATCGGCCGGCGTGTCGCGCAGGCTGGTCAGCGCGACACGGAGCGCGTCGCCGTCCCTGTTCTGCGTGAACAGCACCTGCGCCACCTCGGCGGAGAGCTGGGCGGCGTAGGCGGGGGAAAGTCCCTTTGTCCCGGCGATCAGCCGCAGCGCCGCGGTCACGTTGCCGCGCTGCGCCCGATCGAGCACCGCGCGGTCGAGCACCGGGTTGCGGACCAGCGCCGCGCGCGGCGGATCGGCGTCCTCGGGCACGGCCACCGTGTCGATGGGCGGCGCGAGCACGATCGCCGGCGCAGGAACGGGCGGCACGGCGTTCGGCTGGCGCCGCTGCAGCAGCGCGCGGATTGCCGGGGCGTCGGGCAGATCGGGATAGCGGGTCAGCCAATCGGCCAGTTCGGCCGGGGTGGAGCGGTGCCAGCGCCCGAGATACCGGTCGGCGAGGATGTCGCCGGTCAGCAGCGGGTCGGTCACTTCCGGGATGGCGCTGATCGCCGCCGGGATGTCGCCCTTGGCCTGCAGCGCGAAGATCCGGCGCAGGCGCGCGGCATCGCTGGGCGTCAATGGCTGTGGCAGCGTGACGCCTTCATTGCCGTTCGGCAGCGCCACGCGCGGCACAGCCAGTGCCACGTCGTCCAAATGCCCGCCCGCCGGCGAGCCTTTCCCTGAGCCATTCCCTGATCCAGGCCCCTCGGCCTGCGCAGCCGAGGCGAACGCCCCAGCCAGGAGTGCCGCACCGGCGAGAAACGCGCGGGCAGCGGGAAGGCGGGAGAGCGTGTGACCGATCCCTCGCATGCCGTCTCGCTACACGGACCCGTGCTCGGGTGGCAACCCCTCCAGCCGGTCAAAACGGAAGAAAATCCTGCCCTGGATTATAGATCAGTCACTTACCAGCCTTATGATCGCCCACGTTTTCGTGCGCGCGTAAAGTCGGACCGATTGCGCGCTCAGGTTGTCCTGGCGCTTCATTTTGTCTTACCTGCGGAACAGGGATGGCGCCCGCCATTGGCGGGGCGAATCCGGCCAGGAATCGCCTGTACGAGGGATTTCCACCCGTCAAATCGAGGGAGACCCGCCACCCCGCGGTGGCGTTCGTTCCGGACCAGGGACGGACCGCGAAGTGTCCGCCAGTCGAACGGAATGTTTCGGTGAAGATTTAATGCGTGCCTGCGCCGTCCAGTGCGCGCCGCAGCAGCCGTAGGCCTTTCCACGCGTCCCGCCGTAGCGTCGGGGTCTTGAGCAGGGCGGAGAGCCCCGGCAGCGCCAGGCTGGGGCGCGTGCCCCAAGGCCCCGACAGGTCCACCCAGGCGACGCCGCGGCGGCGGCCGGGATGCAGCGCGCGGGCCGGAAGCGTGCCGAAGATCACGATCAGCCGCGGATCCGCCAACGCGATCAGCCGGTGCAGGAAGGGCAGGCAGATCGCCAGTTCCGGGGCGCTCGGCGGTCGCCCGCCCGGCGGCCGCCAGGGGATCAGGGGCGTGAGCAGCAGCGTGTCCCGCTGCACGCCGATACTGGCAAGCATGCGATCCAGGAAGGCGCCCTCCGCGCCCGCGAAGGGTTGGCCGGACCGGTCCTCCTCCGCGCCCGGCGGGTCGCCGATCGCCAGCACGCCGGCGGCGGGATCGCCGGCCGCGAACACGGTGTGACTCGCCGTCTGGCGCAGCGCGCAGCCGTCGAAACTCTCGATCGCCGCGCGCAAGGCGGGCAGCGTCTCGGCCTGCAGCGCCAGGCTGAGCGCCCGCTCCGCCGGGTTGCCCCGGGGCGGCTCCTGGGCTGGCAGCTCCCGAAGCGGATCCGCTGGCGGGCGGAACCGGTCCGGCGGGTCGCCGCGGACCGGGGCCGGACCTGCGGGCGCCGAAGCGGCGGCGGGCGCGGCGGCGCGCGGTGCCGCGATGGTGAACCGGTCGAGCGGCGCCTCCAGCAGCGCCTCGTCGGCGCCCCAGGCGATCTGCAGGTTCAACAGCGCCAGCGCATCCATGCCGCAGTGCTGCACGTCCGCGCGGCTTTCCGCAACCACGCCCCCCGCCTTTGCGCAACGGAGGCCCCACGCCTAACTTGCCGGTATCGGATTGGAGGACGACACATGGCGGAGGAGCTTCCCCCGCGCGAGGCAATGGAGTTCGACGTGGTGATCGTCGGCGGCGGCCCCTCCGGGCTCGCGGCCGCGATCCGGCTGAAGCAACTGGCCCCCGATGCCGCGGTCTGCCTGGTCGAGAAGGGCAGCGAGATCGGTGCGCACATTCTCTCCGGCGCGGTCCTCGAGCCGCGCGCGCTGAACGAGCTGCTGCCCGACTGGAAGGAGCAGGGCGCGCCGCTGCTGACGCCGGCGACCGAGGACCGGTTCCTGTTCCTGACCGAGGTGAGCTCGACCCGGATGCCGACCCCGCCGCAGATGCACAATGCGGGGAACTATATCGTTTCGCTGGGGAACTTCGTGCGTTGGCTGGGCCAGCAGGCCGAGGCGCTGGGCGTCGAGATCTATCCCGGCTTCGCCGCCGCCGAGGTGCTGGAGGAAGATGGACGGGTCGTCGGCATCGCCACCGGCGACATGGGCATCGGCAAGGACGGGCAGCCGACCGAGAGCTACCAGCGCGGCATGGAATTGCGCGCACCGTACACCCTGTTCGCGGAAGGCTGCCGCGGCTCCCTGTCCAAGCGGCTGATGAGCCGGTTCGCCTTGCGCGAGGGACATGACCCGCAGACCTATGCGATCGGCATCAAGGAGCTGTGGGAGGTGCCGGCCGCTCACCACAAGCCCGGCCTCACCATGCACACGATCGGCTGGCCGCTGAAGTCGAACACCTATGGTGGATCGTTCCTCTACCATTTCGGCGAGAACCTGATCTCCTTCGGCTTCGTCATCGGGCTGGACTACAGCAACCCATGGCTGTCGCCGTTCGACGAGATGCAGCGCTTCAAGATGCATCCCGACATCAAGCCGCATTTCGAGGGTGGCCGGCGCATCAGCTATGGCGCGCGCGCGCTGAACGAGGGTGGGCTGCAATCCATCCCCAAGCTCACCTTCCCGGGCGGGGCGCTGATCGGCGATGCGGCGGGCTTCATCAACGTGCCGAAGGTCAAGGGCACCCACACCTCCATGAAGTCGGGCATGCTGGCGGCCGAGGCGGTGGTGGCGGCGCTGGCCGGCGACCGCACGCAGGAGCTCACCGCCTATCCGGAGGCGCTGCAGGCGAGCTGGGTGTGGTCCGAACTGTCCGGCGTGCGCAACATCCGGCCGGCCTTCGCGAAATGGGGGATGTGGGGCGGGCTCGCCTACTCCGCGCTCGACACGTTCCTGTTCCGCGGCAAGGCGCCCTGGACCTTCCACCACCCGCATGCCGACAACGAGACGCTGGACGAGGCGACGGAAGCCAACAAGATCGTCTATCCGCGCCCGGACGGGGTGCTGACCTTCGACCGGCTGTCCTCGGTGTTCCTGTCGAACACCAACCATGAGGAGAACCAGCCAGCGCATCTGAAGCTGCGCGACCCGGCCAAGGCGATCGAGGTCAACTGGCGGGAGTTCCGCAGCCCGGAAACGCGCTATTGCCCGGCGGCGGTGTACGAGATCGTGGGCGCGGAGGAAGGCCAGCCGCGCCTGCAGATCAACGCGCAGAACTGCGTGCACTGCAAGACGTGCGACATCAAGGATCCGACGCAGAACATCGACTGGGTGACGCCCGAGGGCGGCGGGGGGCCGAACTATCCGGGCGGCATGTGATCTCGCCGACGTGATTCCGGCCGGCCCCCGCGTGCTCGGCCGCCCTCGTAACGGTTCCGGCCGGAATCATGTTCGGGTCGCAGTATTGTGTGGCGGCTGTATACGATCGCGCGCAGCATTCGCGGCACTGCCACAGAACTGCCAAAATCAATGACATCGCCCGATCACGAGTGCTAGAGTGAGGCCCATGCAGCAAGTTCGTCGTGTGCGGCGGGCCGCACTTCTCGCCTTGACCCTTCTTTCGGCCTGCGCGGCGGCGGATCCGTCGAGCGGCGGTGCGCCTCCGGTTCGCGCCAGCGCCGGCGGCAGCAGCGTGTTCGGCGCCTATCTCGCCGGCAAGGTGGCGCTGAGCCAAGGAAATGCCGACGCCGCGGCGAACGCGTTCCTGCGCGCCCTGGCGGCGCGGCCGAACGATCCGGAGCTGCAGCAGCAGGCGTTCTTCGCCGCGCTGCTCGCCGGACGGTCGGAGGCCGCGCAGCTCGCGCGCCAGTTGCCCGACAATCAGATGGCGCTGCTCGTCATCGGAGACGAGGCGGCGAAGGCGAGCCGCTGGGCGGAGGCGGAGCGGGCGTTCCGTGCGCTGCCGCGCCAGGGCCTGACCCAGCTTCTGCAGCCGCTGCTGATCGCCTGGGCGCAGCAGGGGGACGGGCGCACCGACGTCGCGCTCGCGACGCTCCGCCCGCTGGTCGAGGGGCCGCGCTTCCGCGGCCTGTTTGCGCTGCATGCCGGCATGATCGCCGACGTCGCGAACCGGCCCGCCGACGCGGCGCGGTTCTATCGGATCGCGCAGACCGAGATGCCGGATTCCAATCTGCGGCTGGCCCAGGTGCTGGCGAGCTGGCAGGCCCGCACCGGCCACCCGGCGGAGGCGCAGCGCCTGCTCGCGAATCTGGTCGCCGCCGCGCCCGACATGGCGATCGCGGTGCCCACGCTGCTGAGCACCGCGGGCAAGCGGCCGGTCGCCCGCCCGACCGACGGCATGGCGGAGGCTTATGTCGCGCTCGCCGCGGCCCTGCATGCCGAACGCTCCACCGACGTCGCCACCGCGATGCTGCGGCTCGCGCTCGACCTGCGGCCGGACTTCTCCGCGGCGCGGGTGATGCAGGCGGACCTGCTCGCGCCGAAGCAGCCGGCCGCGGCGTTGCAGATGCTGGCCGGCATTCCGGCCTCCGACCCGATCAGCGCGATCGTGCGCCTGCGCCGCGTCTCGCTGATGGAGAAACTGGGCCGCAGCGACGATGCGGTCGAGGAACTCGACAAGCTCGCGCGCGACTACCCGGAAAGCCCGCTGCCGGAGATGACGCTGGGCGACATGCTGCGCATCAAGCAGCGCTTCCCGGCCGCGATCGCCGCCTATGACCGCGCCGCGGCGCGCATTCGCCAGCCCGGCCCCAATGACTGGCCGCTCTACTACAACCGCGGCATCGCCTATGAGCGGGCCAACCAGTGGAGCAAGGCCGAGGCGGATTTCAAGCACGCGTTGGCTCTCGCGCCGGACCAGCCCTTCGTCCTGAACTATCTGGGCTACTCCTGGGCGGACAAGGGCGAGCACCTGCCGGAGGCGCGCCGCATGCTGCAACGCGCTGCCGAGAAGCGCCCGAACGACGGCGCCGTCGTCGACAGCCTGGGATGGGTGATGCTGCGCCAGGGCCAGGTGGCGGATGCGGTGCGGCTGCTGGAGCGTGCGGTCGAGCTCGACTCCGAGGACGCGACCATCAACGGTCATCTCGGCGACGCCTACTGGGCGGCCGGCCGCAAGATCGAGGCGCAATACCAGTGGCGCCGCGCGCTCACGCTGAACCCGACTGCGGACGATGCGGCCAAGCTGGAAGCGAAGCTGAACCCCAGCCAGGGCGGCGCCGTCGTCAGCGGCCAGTGACCCTGGCATGAGTGCGTCCTGGACGGAGGCCGCACCGGCCAAGGTCAACCTGTCGCTGCACGTCACCGGGCGCCGCGCCGACGGCTACCACCTGCTCGACAGCCTGGTGGTGTTCGCGGAGGTCGGCGACGTGCTGCGCGCCGAACCGGCGCCCACCCTGTCGCTGCGGCTGGCCGGCCCGTTCGCGGCCGGACTCTCGGAGGAACCCGACAACCTGGTGCTGCGGGCGGCCCGCGGACTCGCCGCGCTGGTCGGGGACCGCGACGCGGTCACGCCGCCGGCACGCGCGCCGGGCCACTCTGCCGAGGCACGTCCGGGAACGCCGGCCATGCCCCTGGCGGGGGCGGCGCTGACGCTCGACAAGCGGCTTCCGGTCGCTTCCGGCATCGGTGGCGGATCCGCGGATGCCGCGGCCGCGCTGCGACTGCTGGTTCGGCTCTGGGGCGTCGCCCCGGACCCCGCTGCGCTGCACCGGCTGGCCCAGTCGCTGGGTGCCGACGTGCCGGTCTGCCTGGAATGCCGTTCGGTGCGGATGCGCGGCATCGGGGAGGTGCTGGCACCGGTGCCGCCGCTGCCGGCCTGTGGGCTGCTGCTGGTCAATCCGGGGGTCGGGGTCGCGACTGCGGACGTGTTCCGCGCCCGTCAGGGCCAACCTTTCTCCGCCCCGCCGCCGCTGCCGGCCGCCTGGCCCGACGCGGTGTCGCTCGCCGCCTGGCTGCGTGATTGCGGCAACGACCTGGAACCGCCCGCGCGAGCGCTGTGCCCGCCGATCGGGACGGTGCTGGCCGCGATCGCGCGCCAACCGGCCTGTCTGCTTGCGCGCATGAGCGGGTCGGGCGCGACGTGCTTCGGCCTGTTCCCGACAGAGGCCGAGGCGCAGGCCGCCGCCGACCGGTTGCGGCCAGAGGGATGGTGGTGCTGGGGCGGTGCGCTGCGGCGCGGCTGAGTGGGACCGCGCCGGAGGACGGGCGCGCGGGGCGGGGACGCGACCGGCGCTGCTCGCGGCGACGGCCTGCTTTACGCGACGGTCCCGCCCGCCTATTGAGACGCGCGGATCGCGACGAGGTCTCGTTCCGGTCGCGCGGCTGTTGGGGCGTCGCCAAGCGGTAAGGCAACGGATTTTGATTCCGTCATACGGAGGTTCGAATCCTCCCGCCCCAGCCAGCCACGCCGTCGTCCGACATCAGCCGGTTCCGCGCGGCGCCGTTCTGCGGTAGGTTGGGCGCATGAACCGCATCCTTCCCGCCGCCCTGCTGGCCTGCGCCACCACGATGCTCGCCTCCACGGCGCACGCGCAGTTCATGGGAAACAACAATGCCGTTTCGATCCGCCCGAAGAGCGGTGAGGAAACGGCTGGTCCCGCCCGGCCCGTGCCGCCGCCGGCGATTCCGGGGGCGCGCCAGTCCATGGGGGCCGCCCCGGCCGCACGCTCCCCGAGCGAGATGTCTCCGAACGAGGCGCTGTTCGATGCGATCAATCGTGGCGACATCGCCGCGGTGCGGGATGCGCTGAACCGGGGTGCGGATCTCGGTGGCCGCAACATCCTTGGCATGACGCCGCTGGAGCTCTCGGTCGATCTCGGCCGCAACGACATCTCCTTCCTGCTGTTGTCGATGCGCGGCGGCGATACGCCGCGATCGCAACCGTCGGCGCCCGATGCGTCGTCGCTGTTTGCGTCCGGCCCGAGACCGACGCCCACCAAGACCGAACGCCGAACCGTTCCGGTGAAGGTGGCGGCGCAGGCCAGCAACGCCGATCGTGCGCCGCGCCTGTTCGCCAACGATGGCGGCATGCCGGTGCCCACGGTCGGGTTCCTGGGCTTCGACCCCAGGCGCTGAGGTCCGGCGCGCCGTCACGGAGCTGGGACTGGAGGCGGGACGTCGGCGACCTCATATCCTGGTCTTGGACAAGACCAAGAAAGGAGCGCCCACGATGCCCGGATCCGATCCGCAGACCACGGCCCAGTCGATCATCCGCTTGCATGGGCTGCGTGCCCAGGCCGTGGCCACGGAACGCCTGAACGAGGCGCGGTTGGCTGGCGACACCCTCGCGCTCGAGCGGTGGCAGGCGGTGCATGTCGCCTTGCGCGAGCTGCGCAACACCGCGCCGGCCGAGGCCGGCGAGCGGTAGGCCACCTGCGAAGAGGCAGGTCCCGCCCCCGGGAGGTGTCGGGCGATCACGCCCGCCCCCGGGGAAGCCGCTCGGGATTGCACGGATGTGCAGTACGCTGACCCAGGCTTGGAGGAGGCGCGCTGACCAGAAGCTGCCGACCCAGACCCGCTCAGCTCAGGGGCCGCTGATCCAGGATCGGCGGCCCGACCCGCGTCAGCGCGTCAGCTTTGGCCGGACTTCGGCGGATCGAGGTCGCGGGCGACCTCCGGCCGGTGCATCAGCCGGTCGATCTTCATCGCGTAGTCCAGCGCGTGGTCCGGCTGGAAATGCAGGTCGGGGGCGAATTTCAGGCGTAGCCCATGCGCCACCTGGCCACGCAGGAAGGCGCTCGCCCGTTTCAGGGCGGGCAGCAGAGCGTCCACGTCCGATCGCCCGAGCCGCGCGATAAACACCATCGCATGCTTGAGGTCCGGGCTCATCCGGACCTCGGTGACGGTGATCGCTGCGTCGGCGAGCTCCGGGTCACGGAAATCCCGTCGCTCGAACAGGCCGGCGAGCACGTGACGGATTTCCTCCGCCACGCGCAATTGCCGCTGCGACGGTCCCTCGCGGGAGCCGCGCGGGGAAGCCCCCTCGCGCGTGCCTCGCGGGGACGCCCCGTCGCCGTGCCGGCTCACGCCGGAACCATCTCCGTCTCGAAGCACTCGACCACGTCGCCTTCCTGCAGGTCGTGGAAGTTCGCGAAGGACAGGCCGCACTCGTAACCGCGGGCCACCTCGCGGACGTCGTCCTTGAAGCGCTTGAGCTGGGACAGCTCGCCGGTGTGGATCACCACGTTCTCGCGCAGCACGCGCACGCCGGCGCCACGCTTGACCACGCCTTCGGTGATGTAGCAGCCGGCGACCTTGCCCACCTTGGTGATGTCGAACACGCGGCGGACCTCGGCGTAGCCCAGGAACTTCTCGCGCGCCTTCGGGGCGACCTTGCCCTTCACCAGCTTCTCGATGTCGTCCGCGACCTCGTAGATGATCGAGAAGTAGCGGATGTCGACGCTCTCGCGCTGGGCCAGTTCGCGGGCCTGCGAGGTGGCGCGGACGTTGAACGCCACGATCACCGCGTTGGAGGCCTTGGCGAGCTGCACGTCGCTCTCGGTGATCTGGCCCACGCCGCTGTGCAGCACGCGGACCCGGACCTCCTCATGCGCGAGCTTGAGCACGGTGGCCTGGATCGCCTCGGCGCTGCCCTGCACGTCGGCCTTGATCAGGACCGCGACTTCCTTCTGCTCGCCGGCCTGGATGCGCGCCAGCATCTGGTCGAGCGTGCCGCGGGCGCCGGCCGCCGCCGCCGCCGACTTCTCGCGCAGCTTGCGGGCGCGGAACTCGGTGATCTCGCGGGCGCGGCCTTCGCTTTCGACCACGACCATCGGCTCGCCGGCGCTGGGCGCGTTGGACAGGCCGAGGATCTCCACCGGCGTGGACGGGCCGGCATCCTTGAGCTGGCGGCCCTTGTCGTCGAGCATGGCGCGGACGCGGCCCCATTCGGCGCCGGCCACCACGATCTCGCCCTGGTGCAGCGTGCCCTTCTGGATCAGCACCGTCGCCACCGGGCCACGGCCGCGATCGAGGCGGGATTCGATCACCGACCCTTCCGCCGACCGGTCCGGGTTCGCGCGCAGATCGAGGATTTCGGCCTGCAGCAGGATCGCTTCCTCGAGCTTGTCGAGGCCGGTCTTCTTCAGCGCCGAGACTTCCACGTCCTGGGTCTCGCCGCCCATCGCCTCGACCACGATCTCGTAGCTCAGCAGCTCCTGGCGGACGCGATCCGGATTGGCGTCCGGCTTGTCCATCTTGTTGATGGCCACGATGATCGGCGCGTTGGCCGCCTTGGCGTGGCGGATCGCCTCGATCGTCTGCGGCATGACGCCATCATCGGCCGCGACCACCAGCACCACGATGTCGGTCACCGAGGCGCCGCGGGCGCGCATGGCGGTGAACGCCTCGTGGCCCGGCGTGTCGATGAAGGTGATCCGATCGCCGGAGGCGATCTGCACCTGGTAGGCGCCGATGTGCTGGGTGATGCCGCCGGCCTCGCCCGCCGCCACGTCGGTGGCGCGCAGCGCGTCCAGCAGGCTGGTCTTGCCGTGGTCGACATGGCCCATGATGGTGACGACCGGCGGCCGCGGCAGCAGTTCCGCGTCGCTGTCGGTGCCGCCCTCAAGGCCGAGTTCCACGTCGGATTCGGACACGCGGCGCGGCCGGTGGCCGAATTCCTGGACCACCAGTTCGGCGGTGTCGGCATCGAGCGTCTGGGTGATGGTGGCCATCACGCCCATCCGCATCAGGGCCTTGATCACCTCGGGTGTCCGCGCGGCCATACGGTTGGCCAGCTCCTGGACCGTGATCGCGTCGGGCAGAATGACGTCGCGCACTACTTTCACCTGATCGGAGCGCAGCCGCTCGAGTTCCGCCTGACGGCGCTCGCGCTCACGCTGGCGCCGCACCGAGGCGAGCGAGCGGACGCGCTCGTCCTCGCCCTCGATGGCGGCCTGGACGTCGATGCGGCCGGCGCGGCGACGATCGTCGCCGCCTTTCTTCGGCGCGACGACGGGCGGCTTGCGGGGCGGCACGCCGGGACCGCCGGGGCGGCGGACCGGACGTGACTCGTCCTCTTCCTCGGGGCGGGCGCCGCCGGGACGTAGCCGCAGGGTCTCGTTGGCGGCACCGGGCGCGGCCGGGGCGGCCGGACGCGCGGGGGCGCCGGGCGCCGGGCGTGCCGGTTCCGGGGCGCGGGCCACGGGGGCCGGCGCGGGCTGGCCGGACGCGGCGGCGCGGGCGGCCTGGGCCGCGGCCTGCGCGGCGGCGGCGGCCTCGGCGGCGCGGCGCGCCTCCTCCTCGGCCTGCTGCCGTTCGGCTTCCTCGGCGGCGAGACGCGCCTCTTCCTCGGCGGCCTTGCGGGCCTCCTCCTCGCGGCGGCGGGCTTCCTCGGCGGCGGAGAGGATCGAGATCTTCTCCTGCTCGCGACGCTCCGCCTCGCGGCGTGCGGCTTCCCGCTGCTGCTCGACCAGCGCCTTCTGTCGCGCGGCGAGCTCGGTCGCGGTCAGCGCGCGGCCGGCACCGGGCGCCGGGCGGCCGCCCGACGGCGCGGGTCCGCGCGCGGTCGGCGGGGCGCCGGCCGGGGTCGGTGTCGGTGCGCCGGCGGCGGCGCTGGGGTTGGGGAAGGGCGCGCGCTTCTTGCGCACCTCGACCTGCACCACCTTCGACCGGCCGTGGCTGAAGCTCTGCCGTACGGAGCCTGCGTCGACGGTGCGACCCAGCTCCAGTCGTCCTGCCGGACGCAGAGAGAGCCTGCCCTTGCCGCCGTCCTGATCGTTGCTTTCGCTCATGCTTTACCCGTTGGCACCCGCTTCGTCGTCCATCACCCCGGCAGCGTCCCGACGATCCGCCGCGACCGGATTGGCTTGCAGTCCTGCGAGCCGCGTCGCCTCGACCAAGAGGGAGTCGGCCAGCTTTCCCGGTGCGATCGCCACATGCACCACATAGTCACGCCCGAAGACCCGCCCCAGTGCCGCACCGGGCAAAGGAGTGAGAATCGGGATATTGCCCGCACCGGACAGGAATCGAGCCCGCTCCGCGGCGCTGCCGTCCGACGCCTGCAGGACCAGCCGCACGCGACCGGTCTTAATCCACTCCCGCCCCTTCTCGAACCCGGCGATCGCTTGCCCCGCTCGGCGAGTAAGGCCGAGAAGCTCGCCGATCCGCCGGATCAGCGCCGCTTCGAGCGCAGCAGGGAGATCGGGGGGCAGCGACACCGAACCGCGAGCGGCCCGCGCGAACGCACGCACCAAGGTCCCCTTGGCGCGAGCCGGTTCTATCACATCGCGACAGGCACTCAACCACAATCCCCTGCCGGGCAGCGTTGCGCGCAGGTCCGGCACCAGGGAACGATCCGGTCCCACCACGAACCGGATCATCCGCTCCTTCGGAAGTCGTTCGCGCGTCAGGACGCAGCGGCGCAGCGGGCCGGTTTCCGGCTCGTCCTCCGCCGTGGCGTCGACGCTGTCGGACGGGTCAGTCGTGAGCGGCCTCCTCGGCGGACGTCGCCTCGCCACCTTCGGCATGTGCGCCCTCGCCGGCACCGTCCGCGGCCTCCTCGCCGTCGAACCAGTGCGCGCGGGCCGCCATGATCACGGCGTTCGCGGTGTCCTCGTCCATTGCGTCGGCACCGACGATCTCGATCAATTCGTCGGAAGCGAGGTCGCCCAGGTCGTCGAGCGTCTTCACGCCCTTCTCACCCAGCGCCACCAGCATGGCCGGGGTCAGCACGTCGAGCGCGGCCACCTCGTCGGTGACGCCCAGCGCTGCGCGCTTCTCGTTCAACTCCTCGTCGCGACGGGCGAGGAACGCTTCCGCGCGACGGATCAGTTCGGCCGCGACGTTGTCGTCGAAGCCCTCGATCGCGGCCACCTCCTCCTCCGGCGTGAAGGCGAGCTCCTCGACGGAGCTGAAGCCTTCCGTCACCAGCAGGCCGGCGATCACGTCGTCGACGTCCAGCGCCTCGACGAACAGGCCGGAGCGACGGCGGAACTCTTCCTGGCGACGCTCGCTCTCTTCCGCCTCGGTCAGGATGTCGATGTCCCAGCGGGTGAGCTGCGAGGCGAGGCGCACGTTCTGGCCGCGCCGGCCGATCGCCAGCGAGAGCTGCTCGTCCGGGACCACGACCTCGACGCGACCGGCTTCCTCGTCCAGCACGACCTTGGTCACCTCGGCGGGCGCCAGCGCGTTCACCACGAAGGTGGCGGCCTGCGGGCTCCAGGGGATGATGTCGATCTTCTCGCCCTGCAGCTCCTGCACCACGGCCTGCACGCGCGAGCCGCGCATGCCGACGCAGGCGCCGACCGGATCGATCGAGCTGTCGCGGCTGATCACCGCCATCTTGGCGCGCGAGCCCGGGTCGCGGGACACCGCCTTGATCTCGATGATGCCGTCGTAGATCTCCGGCACTTCCTGCGCGAACAGCTTGGCGAGGAAGCCGGGATGCGTGCGCGAGAGGAAGATCTGCGGCCCGCGCGGCTCCTCGCGCACGTCGTAGATGTAGGCGCGGACGCGGTCGCCGTTGCGGAAGCTCTCGCGCGGGATCAGCTCGTCCCGCCGCAGCAGCGCCTCGGCGCGGCCCAGCTCCACCATCAGGTTGCCGTACTCGGTGCGCTTGACGACGCCGTTGACGATCTCGCCCACGCGGTCCTTGAACTCGTCGTATTGCCGCTTGCGCTCATACTCGCGCACGCGCTGCACGATCACCTGCTTGGCGGTCTGCGCGGCGATGCGGCCGAAATCGATCGGCGGCAGCGGGTCGATCAGATGCTCGCCGACCTCGATGTCCGGCTTGAACTTCTTGGCGATGTGAACCGGGATCTGCGTCTCTTCGTTCTCCACGGTCTCGACCGCCTCGGTCCAGCGGGAGAGCCGCACGTCGCCGGTCTTGCGGTCGATCGTGGCGCGGATGTCCTTCTCGTGCCCGTACTTGGCGCGGCCAGCCTTCTGGATGGCCTGCTCCATCGCCTCGAGCACTTCCTCGCGGTCGATGTTCTTCTCCCGCGCGACGGCGTCGGCGACCAGCAGCAATTCGGGGCGTGCAATGGCGGTGTCCATGGTCGGCCTCTCAGTTGGTCCGCTCGTGAAGGGTCCGCGTCAATTGGTGCGGGGCGGGGTTGCGGTGGCGTCGATCAAGGCGTCGGTGAGCACGAGCTTGGCGCGGCGAACCGCATCCAGGCGCAGCGCGACTTCGGTGCCGTCGTCCAGGCGCAGGCGTGCGACGTCGTCCTCGGCGCCCAGCACCGTGCCGGCAAAGCGCTTGCGCCCATCGACCGGGAATTGCATCTCCACCCGCGCGAGATGGCCGGCGAAGCGGGTCCAGTCCTTGGCGCGGGTCAGCGGGCGATCGATGCCGGCGGAGCTGACCTCGAGCTGCCAGGCACCCGGCAACGGATCTTCCACGTCCAGGACCGCGCCGACCGCGTGGCTGATCGCCTCGCAATCCTCGATGCTGATCAGCGAACCATCGGCGCGATCGGCCATGATCTGCACCGTCGGCCGCTCGCGCCCCAGCACGGCCACGCGCACGAGTTCGTAGCCCATGCCTTCCAGCGTGGGACCGACGATCCCGGCAAGCCGGCCTTCCAGCGTCGTGTGATCGGTTTCGCGTTCTGCCAAAACAAAAAAGGCGGCCCGTGAAGGCCACCCCCCGTACATCTGCGGAGAATGATTGTCGGGTCGACAGATAGCGCCACCCACGCGGAATTGCAAGGTTCGCAGCTTGTTAAGCATTCCCCGGCATGGTGCCCGCATGCGGCGGCTCGAATGCCTGGATGGGGTGCGCGGACTCCTCGCGGTGTATGTGATGCTCAGTCACATGGCCCCGTTCGCGGCGCTCCCGGCCTGGCTCACCCAGCCACTGTCGCATGGCGGCGCCGCGGTCGACATGTTCTTCATCCTGAGCGGCCTCGTCATACCGCGCTCGCTGCAGAGCTTCGGCTGGGCATCCCGCCCGTTCCTGGTGGCGCGGGCGACGCGCATCTTCCCCGCCTACCTGCTCGTGCTCGCGGTCGCCGTACCGGTCCAGCTCGTGCCGGCGGATTTCGCCGCCTTGCCCTGGATCGGGCCGGAGAGCCAGGCGCGCGGCATCTGGTCGCAAGGCTGGCCGGCGCATTGGGGGCCGGAGCTGCTCGCGCATCTCACCATGACGCACGGGTTGTTCCCGACCGGGCTGCTGCCCGATGTCTGGGTGAGCTTCCTCGGCGCGGCCTGGAGCCTGTCCACGGAATGGCAGTTCTATGTGCTGGTCCTGCTGGCCGGCCGCTGGCTGCGGCCCGACCGGCGCGATCTGTTGCCGCTGCTGGCGCTGGGGTTCCTCGCCCTTGCCGCTGCCGGGGCGGCCTGGCAGGCGGCCGCGCCGCCGGCGTGGGAGTTCAGCCGCGCGTTCCTGCCGCTCAAGGCGCATTACTTCGCGCTGGGGATCGCCAGCGCCGCGCTGTTGCAGGGGCAGGTCCGGCCGTACCTGCCGATCCTCGGCGCCGTGCTGGGACTGATCGCCGCCCAGGGCGGCCTCGACAAGCTGCTGGTCCCGCTCGCCTGGACATTGTGCCTCGGCGCCGAACGCGCCCAGCTCGGAGCGGCGGGTGCGTGGCTCGCGCGCTTCCTACGGGCCCGCCCGCTGCTGTGGTGCGGCGCCGTCTCCTACCCGCTCTATCTCGTGAACGAACCGATCCAGAAACCACTGGGCTTCGTGCTGGGTCGGCTCGCCAATGGCGACGCGTTGGTGTTCGGGCTGTTCTGGGTGCCGCTCTCGATCGGGCTGCCGCTCGCGGCCGCCGCCCTGCTGCACCGGCACGTGGAGGACCCCGCCATGCGCTGGGGCCACGCGTTGGCACGCCGCCTCCGCCCCCGCCCTGCGCCGCACCTCGCGGAAGCCGGTGGCTGATCGGCGCCGCGGCTCGCGGGCCGCAGGTCAACCAGCGCGGCGGATGAACGTCCAGTAGAGCGGGTGCCGGCCGGCCCGCAGCGCCTTCGCCTCATATCGCGTCGGCGGCCACCCCTCCGGCCGCGCGGTTGCGGGCGCCGGCGCGATGAACAGGTCCTGCGCCGACATCACCTCGGAGACCCAAGCCTGGTAGGTTGGGTCGTCGCTGGCCACCCGCCACACCGCGTTCGGCTTCAGCACGCGGGCAACGAGCGGCAGCATCGCCGGATGCACGAAGCGCCGCTTGGCATGGCGTGTCTTCGGCCATGGATCGGGAAACAGCAGGAAGAGCCGGTCGAGGCTGCCATCCGGCAGCGCCCGCAGCAGCGTCCGCGCGTCGTCCGGCCAGAGGCGCAGCGTGGGCGGCAGCGGCGCTGTCGCCTCCGCGCCTTCCGGCACCAGGCGGGAGAGCAGGGAACAGATGCCGTTCTCGAACACCTCGCAGGCGATCAGCCCGACTTCGGGATGCGCCGCCACCTGGGCGAGCGCGTGTTCGCCGCCGCCGAACCCCACCTCCAGCCAGAGTTCGGCAAGGCCGGCGGGGAAGGCGGCACGCGGGTCGGCGGCCTGATCGGGAGGGAGGCGAAGCCGCGGCAGGGTGAGCCGCAGCAGATCCTCCTGTCGCGGGCGCAGCTTGTGTCCGCGGCTGCGCCCGTAGAGCCGGTCCGGCGGCGGTTTGACCGCCGCCCGCGCAGCTTCGCTCAGCGGCCGAACGCCGCCTTCAGCGCCGGCCCCAGATCGGTGCGCTCCCACGTGAAGGTGCCCTTCTCCTCGTCCGGCGTGCGGCCGAAATGCCCGTAGGCGGAGGTCGGCACGTAGATCGGGCGGTTCAGGTGCAGGTGCTCCCGGATGCCACGCGGCGACAGGTTCATCAGGTCGCGCAGCACCTTCTCCAGCTTCGCCTCGTCCACGTCCTTGCCGGTGCCGTGCAGGTCGACATAGACCGACAGCGGGCGGGAGACGCCGATCGCGTAGCTGATCTGCAGCGTGCAGCGATCGGCGAGGCCGGACGCCACCACGTTCTTGGCCAGATAGCGGCAGGCATAGGCGGCGGAGCGATCGACCTTGGTCGGGTCCTTGCCGCTGAACGCGCCGCCGCCATGCGGGGCCGCGCCACCATAGGTGTCGACGATGATCTTGCGCCCGGTCAGGCCGCAATCGCCGTCCGGCCCGCCGATCACGAACTTGCCGGTCGGGTTCACGTGGAATTCCGCCTCGGGGCACATCCAGCCCTTGGGCAGGGTGCTCTCGACCAGCGGCCAGAGCAGGCGCTTGATCTCGGCCTGCTCCATTCCCTCGACATGCTGGGTGGACAGCACGATCGCGGTGGCGCCGACCGGCTTGCCGTCGACGTAGCGCAGGGTGACCTGGCTCTTGGCATCGGGAAGCAGCCCGGCGACGGCCTTGTCGCCGACATGGCGCAGGTCGCGGATGCGGCGCAGGATCTCGTGCGCATAATAGAGCGGCGCCGGCATCAGCGTGGGCGTCTCGCGGCAGGCATAGCCGAACATGATGCCCTGGTCGCCGGCGCCCTCGTCCTTGTTGCCGGCAGCGTCCACGCCCACCGCGATGTCGGCGGACTGGGAGTGCAGGTGCACCGCGATGTCGGCCGTCTTCCAGGAGAAGCCGTCCTGGTCGTAGCCGATGTCACGGATCGCCAGCCGCGCCAGATGCGCGAGGTATTCGTGGCTGATCGTGTCGGGGCCGCGCGTTTCGCCGGCCAGGATCACCCGGTTGGTGGTCACCAGCGTCTCGCAGGCAACGCGCGCATACGGGTCGGCGGCCAGAAACGCATCCAGGACCGTGTCGCTCAGCCGGTCGGCCACTTTATCGGGGTGACCCTCGGAAACCGACTCAGACGTAAACAGGTAATCGCCCGTATCGCGCATACGTTCTTCTCTCACGTCGCGGAGGGTTGCGGCCGGCAACAGCCCGGAAGCCCGGCGGAATACCGGGTTGCCGCTGTGTGGCCGAAAGGGGCGAGAGGGTCAAGTCTGACGTTTCGGAGGCGATTATTCTCCCGAATCTGTCATTCCAAGCACGTTCATCATTGAATAAAGCCCAGGCGGACGAGACACGGCCCAGAGCGCGGCGCGCACCGCGCCGGTGGCGAATGCCCGCCGATCGAAGGCGCGATGCGTCAACGCGATGTGTTCGGTCCCGGATGCAAATATCAACGTGTGCTCACCGACCACCTGGCCGCCGCGCAAGGCCGCGAACCCGATCGCGCCCGTCTTGCGCGGACCGGTATGACCGTGGCGGCCGCTTTCCATCACTGCCTCGAGCGTGGTGCCGCGGCCCTTGGCGACCGCCCGCCCCATGCCGATCGCGGTGCCGGACGGGGCGTCGACCTTCTGGCGGTGATGCATTTCCACGATCTCGGCGTCGTAGGATTCGGCCGGCAGCGCCGCGCCCATCCGCTCCGCCAGGGCGAGCACGAGGTTCACGCCGGCCGAGAAATTGGCGGCGTAGACCACGGTGATGCGTTCGGCCGCGCGGGCGACCGCCGCCTCGTCCGCTGCCGACAGGCCCGAGGTGCCGAGGATCCAGGGCGTGCCGGCTGCCGCCAGGGCCGCGGCGTTGCCCTGGACGGCGGCGGCGTTGGTGAAGTCGATCACCACATCGGAGGCGGCGGCGAGCGCAGGAAGATCCGGAAAGAGCGTCACGCCCTGGGGTGCGGTCGCGGAACTTCCGGCCCGCAGGCAGCCCCCCGCGAGGGTGGCGCCGGCGGCGTCCACCTCCTCCACCAGCAGCCGGCCCATGCGGCCGGCGACACCCACGATTCCGATCCGGCTTGCCATCGTTCGCCTCGACTTGACCCGCCACATCGTGCTGTGACGTGCCGGTCCTGTCCACGCCACTGCTGGCGGCGATCGGCATGCGCGCCTGTAGGCGTAGCACACGCGATCGGCGTCAGACGGGCGCGACGGTCGAAGGCGGCCCCAGGCCGCCGCCGGTCAGCGCACGAAACGCCAGTCGAAGCCCGCCTGATCCACCTCGATCCGGCCGACCGTCGGATGCGGGAAGTGCACCGGCAGCACCAGCGTGTCGGTTCCGGCGACCTCTCCGAAGAAGCGCCGGCGCGACGCGATGCCTTCCTTCGCGTCCCAGTCGAAGATCGTCGACCAGTCCGGCTCGCGGATCTGCAGCGCGTGGTGCATCAGGTCGCCGGTGACGACCGCGCGCTGCCCGCCCGACTTGATGTTGACGCAGCAATGGCACGGCGCATGGCCAGGGGTCGGCGTCAGCCAGACCATGTCGTCGAGCATGTAGTCGTCATCCACGAGCAGCGCCTGGCCGGCTTCCACGATCGGCAGGCAGTTGTAGCGCCAGACATTGCCGGGCGGGTTATCGCCCCGCTTCGTCGCCGCTTCCCATGCCGCGTATTCGCGCTTGTGGAAGACGTATTTCGCGCGCGGAAAGGTCGGCACCCAGCGCCCGTCACGCAGCACCGTGTTCCAGCCGCAATGGTCGATGTGCAGATGGGTGCAGAACACGTAGTCGATCGACTCGAAGGTCAGGCCGGCGGCGTGGAACTCGTCGAGCCAGCGCTGCTTCGGGAAATCCATCGGCGCGGGATAACCCTTGTCCTCCCCGGTGCAGGTGTCCACCAGGATCGTGTGATGCGGCGATCGCACGACGAAGGTCTGGTAGGTGATCACCATCCGCCCGGTGGCCTTGTCGAACACGACGGGATCGAGCGTCGCCAGATGACGTTCGGCCACGGCCTCGTCATAGGCGGGGAACATGTCGGCAGGCTTGCGCCACGCACCGTCCCGCTCGATCAGGCTGGTGATGGTGACGTCGCCGATTGTCACGGTTTGCATGGAGTGGCTCCGGTCAGAGGTCGAGGCGATAGAAGCGCGTCGCGGTGCCACTGAACAGCGCCGCCTTCTCGTCCGCGCTGGCGCCGCGGGCCAGGATCTTGCAGGCGTTCCAGAATGGCGCATAGCCATAGGAGCCCTTGTCGACCGGGAAGTTGCTCTCGAACATGCAGCGGTTCGGGCCGAAGGCCTCGATGCAGGTTTCGACATAGGGTTTCCACGCCGCGGCAAGCGCCTCGGAACTCGGTGGATCCGCCTGCTCGTGGAAGTCGAAGCCGTTGATGCGCATCGCGAGACCGCCCAGCTTGACGACGACGTTCGGGCAGGTCGCTAGTTCCTTGATCGCCGCGGCCCAGACCGGGAACACCTCGGCACGCTTGCCGGCATAGCTGCCGAAGCCGAGTGGACCGCCCACGTGGTCGAGGCAGATCGCGGTGTCGGGGAAGGCGCGGGCAAGCGCGGTCAGGTCGGCGATCTGCGGATGATACAGCCACGCGTCGAAGCTGAGGCCGAGCGGGGCGAGCTGGGCGAAGCCTTCGCGGAACGTGGCGTCGTACATCACCCGCGGCGGCGGCGCGTAGGCCGGGTTCAGCAGCACCGGATCGGCGTCCCAGGCGGTGATGTGCCGAATGCCGCGGAACCGATCACCGCCGACGCGCAAATGCGCCTCGAGCACCGGACGCACGCGCGCCCCGAGCCGTAGGTCGGCGTGACCGACGATGCCGGCGCAGATCTTGGTGGGCCCGTAGCCGCCCGAGGCGCTCATCGCCGCCACGCCATTGACGAACTCGGTCTCGCCGACCGGCTTCATCTCTTCCGGGCCGCTGGCGCGATGCATGGCGCGGCACTGCACGAACACGGTCGCGACGATGTTGTGCCCGCTGTTGATGTCGGCGAGCAGGTCGTCGAGCATGTACACCCAGTCAGGGCGTTCCCACAGATGGTGGTGCGGATCGACGATCGGCAGCTCCGGCTCGAGGATCGTTTCCCTGCGCCGCGCGAGCCAGTCGTCGCGCACCGGCAAGTAGTGGCTCTGCGCGCTGGTCGTGGTGGTGCTCATGTCCGGTTCCTCCCGCCGCGAGTGTTGCGCAGGCGACGGCTTGTCGCAAATCGTCTCAGAACCTCAGCCGATCCACGCCATAAAACCGCATCACCTCCTCCACACGCCCGTCGCTCGGGACCGAGTTGGCCCAGCCGTGCCGACTATGGCGAATGCCGGTGACGCGATGGAGGTCCACCATCAACTCCGCCATCTTCATCGTGCTGGCCAGGCCGTCGAGGACCGGCACGTCGTCCACGCGGTTCACACCGTTGATCGCGAGCAACAGATTGAGCGGCACCTCGCCCGGGATGATCACGTCGGCACCCGTCTCCGCGATGATGCGTCGCGCCACCTCCTGGAAGCGGGTGATCACCGCCGAGGGCGCGTCGAAACCCGAAAGCACGTCGGCGAAGCGCAAACCCGAGGCGAAGATCCCTGCGCAGCGCGCCTCGAGTCCGTAGCCTCGGATCTGCTCCCGGTAGAGCGGGATCATGCGGTCGATGAACAGCACCACGGCGAAGCGCTGGCCGAACATGGTCGCGAGATGGAAGCACGTCTCGCCGAAGCCGATCACGGGGATGTCCAGCATGGATCGCGCTTCGCGCAACATCGGATTGGGCAGCGTGCACATGGCATAGGCGTCGAACCCCTGTGACGCGGCCGCACGCCCGGCAGCGATCCACTGGTTGCCGTGCATCCAGTATGTGTAGCCGTAGCCGATGTCGTCGCCGGGATAGTTTCCGGGATACGTTCCCTCGGCCTGGCCATGGAACACGACTTCCGTGTCGGGCCGGAGCACCCTGGCGAGATGCGAGCGCATCGCCGCCTCGTAACCCGGCACGTCCCGCAGCACGGTGAAGCTCTGGTGCCAGATGCGCGTGGTCATGATCGCGTCCTCAGATCCGGGTCAGAAGAGCGCCCAGAGACTCTCCTTGCGTTCCAGGGCGCGGGCGGACCCATCGAACACGAGTCGGCCCGCCTTCAGCACCAGCGCGCGGGAGGCGATCGCCAGCGTCGCGGGGACATTCTGCTCCACGATCACCACGGTCGTGCCGGTCTCCTTGTTGATCCGCGCCAGGCTGTTCATCACGTCGCGTACGATGATGGGCGCCAGACCCGTTGACGGCTCATCCAGCAGCAGGATCGATGGCCGTGTCATCAGCGCCATGCCCAGCGCGAGGATCTGCTGCTGCCCGCCGCTGAGAGACCCGGCCGGTTGTCCGCTGCGCTCGTGCAGGATCGGGAACTGGCGGTAGATGTCCTCGACTTGTGCGTCCCCCTGATGCAGGCCGGCGATCGTCAGGTTCTGGCGCACGGTCAGGTCGCGAAACACGTTATGGCCCTGGGGCACGAATCCGATCCCACGGCGGGTGTTGCGGAACACGGCTCCGGGCGCGATCGCTTCCTGCCGGTAGGAGACGTGGCCCGTGATGTCCGAGACGTCGCCGACTGCGCAGCGCAGCAGCGTGGTCTTGCCCGCGCCGTTATGGCCGAACAGCGCCACCGTCTCACCCTCCGGCACTTCGAAGCTGATATCGTGCAGCACCGGCACCCCGTCGAAGCCGGCCGAGACACGCGAGAATGCAAGCATGCCGGTCAGGCTCCGAAATAGAGTTCGGTCAGCGTGGTGCTGCTGATCAGCTCCTCCACGGGACCATCCTGCAGGATCCTGCCATTGATCATGAACACGGCGCGTGAGCACAGGTCGCGGATGAAGGAGACGTTGTGCTCGACGACGCAGATCGCGCGGCCGGACTCGGCTTCCTGCCGCACCACGCGCTGCATCGTCTCATAGGCCGCGCCTTCCACGCCGGCCATCGGCTCATCCAGCAGTAGCAGGGGACCGTCGTTCATCAGGGCGCGGGCGAGGCCGATCAGCTTCTGCTGGCCGAACGGAAGGTCGGTCACCGGCATGTCGGCGGTGCCATCCAGTGCCATCCGGTCGAGGATCGCGTGGGCACGTTCCCTGGCGGTTCGCTCCGCCGAACGGACGCCAGCGCGACCGACGGTGACGCGCAGGATCGACTCGCCGGGATAGTGCCGCGGCGCGACCAGCATGTTCTCCATCACCGTCATGCTGCGGAAGAGCAGCATGTGCTGCCAGGTGCGTGCCACGCCCAGCCGCGCCCGGCGGTACAGCGGCTCACCGTTCACCGCCTTGCCGTTCAGCCGGATGGTCCCGGAATCCGGGCGCAGCACGCCGGAAATGAGGTTGAACAGCGACGTCTTGCCGGCGCCGTTCGGCCCGATCAGTCCCAGGATCTCGCCGCCGGCGATGGTGAGGTTCACGTCGTCGCAGACGACGATGCCGCCGAACCGCTTGTTGAGACCCTCGGTGCGTAGGACGTGACTCATGTCAGGCCTGCGCTTCGGCGCCGTCGTCCGGTGTCGCCCAGGATGCCCGCGGGTCGCAGGAACAGGAACACGAGGACCAGCAAGGTGAATATGATGCCCTGCATCGGTGCCATGATGCTGGGGGGCAGTTGCAGGAAGGTGATCGCCTGCGGAATGGCGAGCAGCAGAACGGCGCCGACCACCGGCCCGAATGCCGTGCCCATCCCGCCCAGCACCACCATCGTGAGGATTGCGGCCGATTGCAGGACTTCGAACTGGTCGGGGCTGATGTACTGGAAGTAGAACGTGTAGATGCCGCCTGCGATCCCGGCGATGCCGCAGCCGATCGCGAAGATCACGAGTTTCATGCTCATGGCGTTGCGTCCGAGCGCGGAGAAGGCGAGTTCTTCGTCGCGCATGGCGGTGATGGCGCGACCATACGGCCCGCGCACGAGCGCGCGGATGGCGAACACCGTTGCGATCGCGAGAACGACGGCGATGGCGAGATAGACGGGCGTACGGGACGGGCCCACGATCGTCGCAGGGATCCCGCCGAGGCCGCCGGGGCCGCCGGTGAATGCGAGATTCTTGATGAGCTGGAGCAAACCGAGCTGAAAGCCGAGACTGGCGATGAGCAGGTAGTCGCCCGAGACGCGCAGCGCGGACGCCGCGAGCAGGAGGGACGCCAGCATGGCGCAGCCGCTGCCGACCAGCACGCTGACCGGCGGTGGCAGGGTCGTATGGATTGCGAGCAGGCCGCTGACGTAAGCCCCGATCGCGAAGAAGATCGGATGCGCCACGGTTGCGAGCCCACCGTAGCCGATGACGAGGTTGTAGCTCGCGGCGAGAATGATGTAGATCGCGATCAGGATGCCGATCGTGCCGAGATATTCCATCGGGTGGGGTCCTATCGTCGCATCGCAAGGCGCAGGCGTGGCAGCCGGACTCCGCGCGGAAACAGCAGGATCGCAGCGAACAGGAACCCGTACAGCAGCAGGTTCTGCCAGCGTGACGCGATGACCAGGATCGAGAAGCTCTGGATCAGCGCGAGCACCACGGCTGCGGCCGCCGCGGCGAATACGCGCCCGATGCCACCGAGCAGCGTTGCGATGACCGCGGTCAGCACCAGTTCCATCGGGCTGTTCGGGACGATGCCGCCATGCGATCCAACCAGGTACATCGCGGCCACGATGAACAGCGCGGCGACGACCGCCACGACCCGATATGCGCGTTGCGCGCTGATGCCGTAGAGTTCTGCCAGCTTGGCGTTGTCGGAGACTGCGACGAGGAACTGCCCTTCCCGGGTCCGCGTCATGAACAGCCAGAGTGCTGCGAGTCCGGCGGCGGCGGTGACGACCGCCAGCTTGTCCCAATCACTGACGGCGATGTTGCCGATGATCGCCACCGGCGAGAGGATGCTCTTGAAGAGTGTCTGCGGTTCGGTGCCGAACACCAGCGTGATCACGTAGATCACGAACTCGGACAGTATCAGCGTGAAGATGAAGAAGGTGAGGTTGCCGGATTTCCGCGCTCGCAGCACCTGCAGGCCCCACACCTCCATGGCCAGCGCGACGGCGCCCGTCAGCACGAGGGCGACACCGATGGCCACAGGCACGGGCCAGGCCAGCACGTTCAGGGAGAAGAACATCGTGTAGAATGCGATGGCCATCAGCCCGGCCTGGGCGAAATTCCACAGGCCGGTGACCTTCAGCGTCAACGCGAACCCGGCGGTCAGCAGCACGTAGGGAGAGGAGGTCGCGATCCCCGTCCAGAGGATCTGCGCCAGAATGATCGGGTCGAGCACGTCCTGGTCTCAGGACAGCGTCGCCAATGGCACGAACGCGCCCTTTTCCACCGTCAGCAGGTATACGGGCTTGTTCACGCGGTGACCGTCGATGACCATCTTGCCGGTCATCGGCAGGTCGAAGGTGCGGATCGACACGAGTGCGTCCCGCAGCGTGTCGCCAGTTGCCGGCTGGCCCTTCTGGTCGACATGCTCGTAGAGCGCCTTCGCCAGCGGGATCATGTCGTATTGATACTGGATGTAGGGCAGGCCGTTCGGTACGCGACCCACTTCCTTCTTCCACCGCTCGAGGAAGGGCGCGAGATTCGCATTGTCCTGCACCCCGGGCGCCAGCGAGGTGACGATCAGGCCCTCGGCGGCCGGGCCGCACTGCTCGATCAGCTTGGGGTTGTACCCGGCCGAGTAGGTGGTGATACGCTGGGTCAGACCGAGCTGGCGCATCTGCGCGATGACCTGGGGCGTGTCGGCGGTGAGACCGTGCACGTGGATCACGTCCGGATTGGCCGCACGGGTCTTCAGCAGCATGCCGGTGAATTCGGTGGCCTTCGGATCATAGGCTTCGAACGCCACGACCTGGCCACCGACCTTGGTGAACGTGTCGCGATACAGCTTGGCTGCATCGATGCCGGTGTCGTTGTTGATGTAGAGCACGGCGGCGCGTCGCTTGCCGAGTGTCTGGTAGACGTACTGCGCCAGCTTCGTGATGTCGACTTCAGCAAGCGGAAACGCGGTGTAGACGTAATCGCCCAACGTCGCGATCTCGGGAGAGTTGGCGCCCGTATTGATCTCCAGCACCTTCTCACGGTTGCAGATCGGGGCAACCGCCTTCACCACGGAGGACCACGCGACCAGCACCATCGGCAGCTTCTCGACGCCGATCAGACGGTTCACGGCGTTGATCCCGAGCTGCGGCTCCGCCTGGGTGTCGAGCGTGATCAGTTCTGCCTGACGCCCGGCGATGCCGCCGGCGTCGTTGACGTCCTTCAGCGCCATTCGCATGCCCGTGACGAAGTCGTTGCCATAACCGGCCTGGGCGCCGGTCAGCGGCATGGCCGCACCGATCCTGATCGGATCCTTGGTCTGGGCGCGCGCCACAGCCGGTGCGGCGAGCGTCACCGCGCCGGATGCGACGAGCAGGCGTCGCCGCGAGAGGCGGATAGGATGATGTGTCATGACGGCGTTTCCCCGAACCCTGTCTGCGCCATTCCAGGCGCTTATGCGGTGACTATTCCACCAACCGCGCTCAGGCTCAATCTTCCGCCCCGGCGATGGCGTCTCCGGCGGGTCCGGCCTACAGTCGGGGATCATGAAACGCAGGGGGGATGTGATGGCGAAAGTCGCGGTCGTGACGGGCAGCAATGGACTGATCGGGCAGGCGACGTGTCGACGCCTGATGCAGTCGGGCTGGACGGCGGTGGGAATCGATATCGGCGCCGCGGGTACCGGCAACTGGCCGCATTACGGCTGCGATCTCGCCGATCTCTCGGCGATGGATGCGACCCTCGCCGCGATCGAACGCGACCACGGGCTGATCCGCGCCCTGTTCAACAACGCGGGCGTCTACCACTCCGAAGGCGAATGGCTCGAGGCCGACGCCGAGCAGTTCGACCACACCATGGCGGTGAACGTGCGCGTGCCCTACTTCGCCACGCAATGGGTGGCCAAGCGGCTGATCGCGAGCGGCGAGGGCGGTGCGATCGTGAACACGGCCTCCACCGCCGGTCTGAACGGCTCCACTGTCGTCGAGTACGGCGCCTCGAAGGCCGCCGTCGTCAACATGACCAAGTCGCTCGGTCGCCACCTCGGACGCCACGGGATCCGCGTCAACGCCGTCGCGCCGGGCCTGATCAAGACGGCGATGGGCGCACGCGTGCCTGACACCGCCAAGCAACGCGCCATGGCCAGCGCGCTGGGCCGCGCGGGCGAGCCAGAAGAGATCGCATCGGTCGTCGACTTCCTGATGAGCGACGCGGCAAGCTTCATCACCTGCACGACCATCGAGGTGAGCGGCGGCGCCTGATGCGCGTTGCCATCGGCAGCCTGCTGCAGCGAAGTGACCCGGCGCGTCCGGGACTCACGACGCTCGATGCGTTCCTGGCCGGCACGCTGGAACGCGATGCGGCACTCATGGTGCCGGCGGCTGCGACGGAGATCGCGGGATTCCTCGACGTGCTGCAGCAGGCCGGCGTCATCGCCGTGCCGCTGCTCGCGGCCGAGGCCGCGAACGGGCCGCCGCTGATGCGGGAGAGCTTCCACGTGCTGGCCGTGGAACTCGTGCACCGCCTCGCCGCGCGGCTGCCGGTGAACGCCGTGCTGCTTGCGACTGACGCGGCATTGCGGGTGGAGGACGAGCCGGACGCAGCGGCGGAACTGCTCGAACGCATGCGTCTCGTGCTGCCCGCGCGCACGCCGATCGTCGTGGCACTGCACGGTGCGGCGACGGCGCGGCTCGCCGACACCGGTGCGACCATCGTGGTCGCGGGGGATGAGGAAGATCGCGCCGCCTTCGGGCGTCGTGCCGCAAGGTATGCGATCGACCAGATGCGGCACGGCGCGCGATCGACCTGACCTGACCGCCGCGCCTGCCGCCATCGCTCAGCCGAGCGTCGCGCGGGCCTGCATGGCGATGCCGCCTGACGGACCGACGGCGTAGAGCTCCGCCGCGTCGTCGTTCACCAGCCGCCCCATCAGCGTGAACGGCGCGACGTCGAATAGCGGCGCGCGGGCGCGCATGGTGAAGCTGCGGATCGGCCGGTCCGTGGAATCGCGCAACAGGTCGAGCAGGCATTGCTGCGAGAACGGCCCATGCACGACGAGGCCAGGATAGCCCTCCACCTCCATCGCATAGGGCCGGTCGTAGTGGATGCGATGCGGATTGAACGTCAATGCGGAGTAGCGGAACAGCGTGACCGGATCGGGCTGGACGATGCGGGAGAACGTCATCCCGTCGGGTGGCGGTTCGGTCTGCGGCAGGCCGGACTTGGTGCCGGGCGGCACCGCCTCGCGGAACACGCTGATCGTGTCCTCGGTCAGCGCGAGCCCGCGCGGCGTGTGGATGCGGCGTGTCTGTGTCGCGATGATCAGCGTGCCGGTGCTGCCGCTGCGCATCTGCACGTCGGAGAACTCCGTCTCCCGCCGCAGCGTGTCGCCCACCAGGATCGGCGCGTGGAAGGTCAGCGACGTCCCGGCATACATGCGACGGGGCAGCGGCATGCGCGGCAGCACGCCGCGCTCCACCGGCAACCCATCCTCTCCCAGCGACGCACGCCGGCTCGGTTCGGCGAAATAGGCGAGATGCCATCCCGGCGCGATCGGCTCGCCGCGCGCGGGTGGCGTCTCGTCCCGGTCGAACGTCACGACCATCCCCCGCAGCGGCGCCGCGGTGACCTCGTCCTCGTCGGTCACGATGCGGCCGAGTTGTGCGCGGATCGGCGCGAGATCGATGCTCATGACGTTCCCCCCGTCGTTGCCGTCAGATGGTCAGGCCGCCGGCTCCAGCACGTGGATCTTGCGATCGGCCAGCAGGTCGCGCGTCTTCTCGCCATACGCCTTCATGTGCGGCGACGCTGCGTGCGCCTTCAGGTGCTCCGGGCTCGCCCATTTCTCGATCACCACGAAGCTGTCGTCGCCGAACTTGGCGGGCGTGCCGGTGGAGGCGTCGATCGCCGGGCCGTACTCGATGCAGCCATCCTCTGCGTGCACCGCCGGCATGTTGGCGCGGAACGCCGCCAGGACTTCCTCCCGCTTGCCCGGCTTGGTGGTGATGATGGCGATGACGTGGATCATGGTTCGCTCCTTCCGTGGGGTCGCGCCGATGGCGCGCCATCGCCTATGATGGGGCAAAGACCGGGGGAAACGAAGCCATGAGCTATGCGGCGCCCTTCGACGGGCTGAAAGTCGTCGATCTCAGCCAGGGTGTGGCCGGCCCGTACTGCGCCACGATGCTGGCCCAGTACGGCGCCAACGTCATCAAGGTGGAGCCGACCGACACCGGCGACTGGAGCCGGGGCCTCGGCACCCGCTATGGCGACCACACCGCCTATTCCATCCCGGCGAATGTCGGCAAGCGCTCCATCGCGCTCGACCTGAAACAGGCCGCGGGCCGCGACGTGCTCTGGCGTCTGGTGCAAGGGGCCGACGTGTTCGTGCAGGGGTTCCGGCCGGGCGTAATCGATCGTCTGGGCTTCGGCTATGCCGCGGTCGCCGCGCGCGAGCCGCGCATCCTCTACGTCTCGGTGTCGGGCTTCGGCCAGACCGGACCACTGGCGGAGCGCCCGGCGATGGACCCGGTGCTGCAGGCCTATACCGGCCTGATCGCGGAGAACGTGGGTGAGGATGGCATCCCGCATCGGATCCCCATCATCGCCATCGACATGAGCACCGGCATGTACGCCTTCGGCGCCGTCGCGACCGCGCTTCATGCGCGTGAGAAGCTGCCGCACGGTCGCCATATCGAGGCGAGCCTGATGCAGGCCGCGGCCGGGCTGCAGGTCATCCGCATGCTGGGCTCCTACCTCGAGGGCGGCGCAGCCCGGCCGGTGATTCCCCCCAGCGGGGTCTACAAGACGGCGGATGGATGGATCTCGATCACCGTGGTGCGGCCCTTCGAATGGGAGGCATATTGCCGCGCGCTCGACCTGCCGGCGATCCATGCCGAATCCCGCTTCGCCACCACGGAGGGTCGCCAGGCCCATGCGGAGGAGCTCAACGCAGTGCTGCGGCCCCTGCTCGGCGCCGGCACCACGGCCGACTGGTCCGCCCGTCTCGCGGCGGAGCGCGTGATGCACGAGGCGTTGAACAGCTACACCCAGTTCCTGCAGCAGCCGCATGTGGCGGCGAGCGGTGCGATCGCCTGGGTCGACCACCCGGCGGTGCCGCAGCCGATTCCGCTGCCCAACGTGATCGGGGCGCCGAGCTTCAAGAGCGGCACGCCGCGGGCGACCGCGCCGCGCAAGGGGGAGCATGGGGCGGCGATCCTGCGCGAGCACGGATTCTCCGACGCGACGATCGCCGATCTGACGGCGCAGGGTGTGGTGAGACTGGAGGCGGCGACATGAACATCGACGACCTGATCGCGATCGACGTCCACACGCATGCCGAGGTGTCGTGCCGGCAGCCGGCCGACGCGATGTGGCAGCCGTTCGAGGACGCCGCGACGAAATACTTCAAGGCGGGCAAGCGCCCCACGATCGCGGAGACGCTCGCCTATTACCGTGAGCGCAAGATCGGGCTGGTGATGTTCACCGTCGACTGCGAGCATGAGCTTGGCGCGCGTCGGATCCCGAACGAGGAGGTCGCGGACGCCGCGCGCGAGAACCCCGACATCATGATGGCGTTCGCCAGCATAGATCCCCACAAGGGCCGCATGGGCGCGCGGGAGGCCGAGGCGCTGATCAAGGACGGCGTGGTGCGGGGCTTCAAGTTCCATCCGACGCTGCAGGGGTTCTTCCCGAACGATCGCATGGCCTACCGGCTCTACGAGGTCATTGCGAAGCACAAGCTGCCTGCGATCTTCCACTCGGGGCATTCGGGGATCGGCACCGGCATGCCGGGCGGCGGCGGCCTGCGGCTGAAATACTCCAACCCGATTCATCTGGACGACGTGGCGGCCGACTTCCCGGACATGACCGTCATCATCGCGCACCCGTCCTGGCCGTGGCAGGACGAGGCGCTGTCGGTCTGCCTGCACAAGCCGAACGTCTACATCGACCTGTCCGGCTGGTCGCCACGCTACTTCCCGCCACAGCTCGTGCAGTATGCCAACACGCAGCTCCGCACGAAGATGCTGTTCGGGTCCGACTGGCCGCTGATCGCGCCCGACCGCTGGATCACCGAGTTCAAGGCGGCGGGGTTCAAGCCCGAGGTGCACGACCTGATCCTGAAGCAGAACGCGATCCGCGCGCTGAAGCTGGGCGGGTAGGCGGGAGTCCGCGGGGCCCCTGGGTCGGACCCGGGGTCCGCCCCCCAGGTCATCCGGGCCCTGACCGGCGGATCCCTACTCCCCCGTCATCCGCGGGCCCCGACCCGCGGATCCCCACCCGCACCGCCTGTGCGCATGGGGATCGCCGGGTCGAGGCCCGGCGATGACGGGGGCGCCGACGGTGCCACTCACCGGAACGGCCGCGG
>JAFKLG010000102.1 GCA_017304945.1 Rhodospirillales bacterium | reverse complement strand
TTGCCCATCCCTGCCGCCCCTGCCCGTCCCTGCCCGCGCATGGGCCGGCAGCAGGGGTGGCGACGGACGGCGGCATTCTGCGCATGGGCCGCAGCGGATCAAGCCCGGCTGGCCGCGCCCGCCGGCCCCTTTCGCCCCACGCCGCCATCCGCAATCATCCCTCGCTCGAACGACACAGCGTGGGGTGACGCATGGACAAGACCCTTCTCGCGGCACTGGCCAAGGCGGCCGGCCTGGACAAGGCCTGGGCCGACCATCCGGAGGACGTGGCCGCCGCCGCCGCACAGGCGCTCAACACCGCCGGGGCCATCGACATCCCGACCGATCCCGCCGCCGAACCCTGGCCGCCGATGCGCGCGGGGGTCGGGCTGTGAGCGCCGACCTGCCCTGGCTCACCGCCGTCGAAGCCGCCCGCGCCTTCGCCGCCCGCCGCGTCTCCCCGGTCGAGCTGATGCAGGCCCTGCTCGCCCGCATCGAGCGACTGGACCCGCAGATCAATGCCTTCATCCGCCTGGACGCGGACGCCGCGCTCGATGCGGCGCGGGCGGCCGAACAGGAGATCGCCGCCGGTCGCGTCCGCGGCCCGCTGCACGGCGTGCCGGTCGGGATCAAGGACATCATCGACGTGGCCGGCCTGCCGACCACCTGCCACTCGAAGATCCTGGTCGACAACGTGGCGCGGCAGGATGCGGTGGTGGTGCAGAAGCTGCGCCAGGCCGGGGCGATCGTCATGGGCAAGCTCTCCACCCATGAGTTCGCGATCGGCGGCCCGTCCTTCGACCTGCCCTTCCCGCCCGCGCGCAATCCGTGGAACCGCGACCACCACCCGGGCGGCTCCTCCTCCGGCTCCGGGGCGGGCGTGGCCGCCGGCTTCTTCCCGCTGGCGCTGGGCACGGATACCGGCGGGTCGGTGCGCAACCCGGCCTCGGCCTGCGGCATCGTCGGGCACAAGCCGACCTACGGCCTCGTCTCCCGCCGCGGCGTGTTCCCGCTGTCCTTCACGCTCGACCATGTCGGGCCGATGACCCGGACCGTCGCCGACAACGCGCTGCTGCTGGACACGATCGCCGGCCACGACCCGGCCGATCCCGGCAGCACGCCCAGCCAGGCCCGCTATTTCGGCCGCTTCCTCGAGCGGGGCGTGCGCGGGCTGCGCGTCGGCTTCGTGCGCCACTTCCACGAGACCGACATGCCGGCCGACCCCGAGGTCACCGCCGCGCTGGAGCATGTCGCCCGCACGCTGGAAGCCGAGGGCGCCGAGGTGCGCACCGTCACCCTCCCCACACTCGGCGAGTTCTCCGGCCTCAACCGCGTGATCCTGTGCAGCGAGGCGTGGTCGATCCACGCGCCCTGGCTGCGCAGCCGGCCAGGCGATTACGGCCAGCTCGCGCGGCGGCGGCTGCTGCCCGGCGCCTTCATCCCGGCCGGCGACTATGTCGGCGCGCAACGTCGCCGGCTGCAGGTGATCGCCGCGGTGGAGGACGTGTTCCGCGACGTGGACGTGCTGCTCTGCGCGAGTTCCATGGATCCGGCGAGCCGGATCGAGGACGCGGAGGAGACCGGCCGCACCTATCCCCGCCAGGCCCGCCTGCCCTTCAACGTCACCGGCCATCCGGCGCTGGCGATGCGATCGGGCTTCTCCAGCAGCGGACTGCCGCTGTCGGTGCAGTTCGTCGGCCGCTACTTCGACGATGCCACCGTGTTCAGGGTCGCATCGGTCTGGGAGAAGTCCCTGGCGGACAGGACGGCACGGCCGCCTTTGGGATGACAACCCTGGTCTTCCGGTCGGTGTTGCCGCCGTCCGGAAGACCGGCCCATCACCATCGTCCTCGTCCGCTCGACAGCTCGGTGGCCCCACCTGCCGGACAGAGCAGCGCCCGATCCCGCCGCGGCGACCGGCCGGCAGGACGGCACGCGGGGTCAGGCGGGCAAGCCCGCTTCCGTGAGCCCCGCTGCGTAGATTCGCGCGACGCGGTCCAGCGGCATCGGGATCCGCGCCAGGAAGCCCGAGACGGTGAAATCGGGCTCGATCGCCAGCAGCGCCTCCGCCGCTTCCCGCGCCCGCGCCGGCTCGCCACACTGCCCGCAGGCGACGGCCAGCACACGCAGCGCCACGGCGAAGCGGCGGTTCTGCCCAAGCGCGAGGTCGGCCCAGCGGAGGGCGGCGGGGTAGTCCTCGTCGACCAGGGCGGCGACGGCCATCGCGCCGGACATCAGCCAGCCCCGCGGATCGCGCGGATTGAGCCGCTGGGCGCGCAGCACCATCGCGCGGCCGGCGGCGGTCTCGCCGCACATCGCCTCGATCCATCCCGCGAGCGTCAGGGCCATGGCGGCATTCGGGTTGACCAGCAGGGCGCGCCGGAACAGCGCCCGCGCACGGTCGCGTTCGGTCGCGGCGAGGTTCCAGATCGCGAACGCCGCCATCCAGAGCACCTGCCCGTCATTGGGCGCGCGTTCCACCGCTTGCCATGCGCGGCGTTCGGCGGCGGCCGCCATGGCCTCGTCCGGTCGGGCCCAGCCCTGGAAATGCATCTGCGCGCGGCAATAGGCGGACGCCGCCATCGCCGGCGCATAGAGCGGGTCGCGTGCCAGCGCCTCGTCCAGACAAACGAGCGCGGCGGTCAGGCTCTCGGCCGTGAAGGTGCCGATCAGGCCCAGCGCGCGCAGCAGCAGGTCGTAGGCGTCGAGCCGCGTCGGGGCCGCCCGTTCGCGGCGCTCGATCTCGGCGGATTGCAGGGTCGGTTCGATCGCGGCGGCGACGCTCTCGGCGACCCGGTCCTGCAGCGCGAAGACCTCCTGCAGCGCGCCTTCGAACCGGTCGGACCACAGCGTGGCGCCGGAGATCGCATCCACCAGGTGGCCGGTGATGCGCAGGTCGGTGCGGCTGCGGCGCACGCTGCCCTCGAGCACGTAGCCGACGCCGAGTTGCGCCCCGACCGAGCGGACGTCGGTCGGCTTGCCCTTGTAGGCGAAGGCCGAGTTGCGGGCGATGACGAACAGGCCGCTCAGGCGGGACAGCGCGGTGGTGATCTCCTCGGTGATGCCATCGGCGAAATCGTCCTGCGCCGGATCGCCGCCGAGATTGGCGAAGGGCAGCACGACGAGCCCCGGCAGGCCGGCACCTTGGGCCGGCGGCCAGGCCACGGGAGCTGCGGCGGCGGAGTCGGTGACCGTCGCGGCAGATGCGCCAGGGGCGGCGGCCGGGGGAGCACCGGGGGATGTGGCGGCGGGTGCCGGCGGGATCTCCTGCACCTCCCCCACGAAGCGCACGCCTTTGCGTGGCAGGGTGCGGATCAGGCGCTGCGCCGCGCCGGTGTCGCCGATCGCGCTGCGGGCGGCGTTCAGCCGGCTGGCAAGCGTCGATTCCGAGACGATCCGGCCGGACCAGACGGTGTCGAACAGCTCGTCCCGGCTCACCACCCGCTCGCGCGTCGCGAGCAGGACCAGCAGCAGGTCGAAGACCTGCGGCTCGACGGCGACCGGCACGCCGTCCCGCCGCAGCTCGCGGCGATCGGCATCGAGGGTGCAGGTCGCGAACGCGTAGATCACGGCGCACCGCGCAGGGCCTGGGCGGTTCCTCGCGGGTGATCGGCGCCGGCGGGCGCGCCGATGTCGGAGATCACGCCTGCGACCGATGAGACTGGGTAATCCGGGCAGCGAAGAGGCACCGGAAACGCTGTAGCACGCGGTCCCTGCCGCAGAAATCATGCCCGCCTGAAGGAGATCTCCAGGCGCTCTCAAAGCGGCGCTGGGCGGATCGGCGCAGTGTCCCGGCATCGAGACCGCGAGGAAGGATCTCCCCATGCCGTTCCCCCCGATTGCGCATCCCCGCCGCCAGCTCCTGCGCGCCGCGGCCGCCAGTGCCGCCGCCGCGCCGTTCGGCTTCGCCGCCTCGGCACGGGCGGACACGACTCCCGCCGCGGCGCCGGCCGGGTTCGCCGCCGCGCCGCGGCAGGTCACGGCCGGGCTGCTCAATGTCGGCCTGGTCGAGGCCGGCCCCGCGGATGGTCCGGCCGTCATCCTGTTGCATGGTTGGCCGTACGACATCCACAGCTTCGCCGAGGTCGTACCGCTGCTGGCCGGCGCGGGATACCGGGTGATCGTGCCCTATCTGCGGGGCTACGGCACGACCCGCTTCCTCGACACGGCGACGGTGCGCAACGGGCAGCAGGCCGCATTGGCCGAGGACGTCATCGCCCTGATGGACGCGCTGCGGATCCGCCAGGCGATCCTCGCCGGCTTCGACTGGGGCGCACGCACCGCCGACATCGTCGCGGCGCTGTGGCCCGACCGGTGCCGCGCGCTGGTGTCGGTCAGCGGCTACCTGATCGGCAGCCAGGCGGCGAACAAGGCGCCGCTGCCGCCGGCGGCGGAACATGCGTGGTGGTACCAGTTCTACTTCGCGACCAGCCGCGGCCGAGCCGGCTACGAGGCGAACCGCAAGGACTTCGCGCGGCTGATCTGGGAGACGGCGTCGCCCCGATGGCAGTTCAGCGACGCCACATTCGACCGCAGCGCGGCGGCGTTCGACAACCCCGACCATGTGAGCATCGTGATCCACAACTACCGCTGGCGTCTCGGCCTGGCCGACGGGGAGCGGCGCTACGACGCGCTGGAGGCGCGGCTGGCGGCGATGCCGGTGATCCAGGTGCCCACGATCACGCTGGAGGGCGATGCCAACGGCGCCCCGCACGCGCCTCCGTCGACCTATGCGCGCCAGTTCACGGGCCCCTACCAGCATCGGCAGGTCACCGGCGGCATCGGCCACAACCTGCCGCAGGAGGCGCCGCGCGCCTTCGCCCAGGCGGTGCTCGACCTGGGCGCCGCGTGACCCTCCCGCCTGCCCGAGGAGACATTGCATGCCGACCCGTCGCTCGCTCCTGACGCTTTCCGCCAGCGGTGCCCTCGCCGCCGGCCTCCTGCCGGTGCTCCGCGCCCGCGCCGCCGCGGAGGCGGCCGCGTTCACCGGACTGGACGGCTGGATCAACACCGACGCGCCGCTGCAGCTCGAGGCGCTGCGCGGCAAGGTGGTGCTGGTCGATTTCTGGACCTACTCCTGCATCAACTGCCGCCGCACCGTCCCGTACCTGAACCGCTGGCAGGCGCAGTACGGCGCGGCGGGGCTGCAGGTGATCGGCATCCACACGCCCGAGTTCGGTTTCGAGCACATGCGGCCGAACGTGGCCGCGGCGGTGCGTGCCCTCAGCATCCGCTACCCGGTCGGACAGGACAACGACTTCCGCACCTGGCGGGACTGGGGCATCGAGGCCTGGCCCAGCTTCGTGCTGCTCGACCGCAACGGCCGGATCGTCCTGCGGCGTGAAGGCGAGGGCCATGCGCACGAGCTGGAGACCGCGATCCGCGCCCTGCTGGGCCTCTCGCCGTCGGTAAAGCCGACCCCGGGGGACGATCCCGACCTGTCGGGCGTGCGGACGGGGGAGATCTATTTCGGCGCGCTGCATCCGACGCCGCAGGACCGCGCCCAGCGTCCCCGCCTGGGTGAGGGCAGCTACACCTTCCCCGCTGCCCCGCCGCGCGCAGGTGAATACCAGTTGGACGGGACCTGGCTGCGCGAGCAGGAGGCGCTCGTCCTGCGCTCCGCGGGCGGCGGGCTGCGGCTGCGCTTCACGGCGGCGAAGCTGCACCTGGTGGCCGGCGCGACGCCCCCGACCCGGCTCTCGGTCCGGGTGGATGGCGGCGCGCCGCGGGAGGTGGAAATCGGGCTGCCGACCCTCACCACGCTGGTCGACGGATCGGACTACGCCACGCACGAGGTGACCGTGTCCGCGGCGGCGCCCGGCCTGTCCGTGTTCAGCGCCACGTTCGGCTGATCCGCACGCCACCACCGGCCGGGGCCGCCTGCCCGACCTCGGTCGCGCGCGCGGTGGCCTCGGCGCGAGCACCGGCCGGCAGTGGCGGGCTTAACGGTTTGGCAAGCAACGCTGCGTAGAACCGATCCCACAATCGCATTCCACGCGGTCGCAGGGGGTCTCATGCCAGCCACGTTCACCTGGTCGGGCAACACCAACGGGCTCTGGAGCGACCCGGCCAACTGGACCGACGTCACCGGCGCGCCGATGCCCGCCATCGCGCCCCCGACGGCGGGCGACGAGGTCACGCTGGTGGGCGGCAGCACCAGCCTGCGCATCGTCAACGGACCGGGCGCGGCCGAGACGCTGGCGCTCGACGGCCAGGTCGAACTTGCCGGCAGCTTCAGCCTCGGCACCCTCACGCAGACCGGCGTGCTGGGCGTGGTGGGCAGCGTGGTCGCCGGTGCCGGCAGTCTCGGCGGGTTCGTCGAGATCCTGGGCGGCGGGATGATGATCGGCACGCTGACGGTGAACGGCGGCACCCTGGCGGTCGATCCCGGCGCCTGGATGGAGATCGGGTCGGACGGCACGGCCGACGGGTCCGATGCGCTGGTGGTGGACTTCAACAGCAGCCTCACCGGCCTCGCCGCGACGCTGAACATCGCGACGGTGCTGAATCGCGGCGTGATCGCCGGCAGTTTCACCGCCGGTTCCGAACTCGGCGGCCTGAACGCCGGGATGATCAGCGGAATCTCGGTGGGCGCGATCCAGAACGACGGCACGATCATGACCGGCGACGGGCAATCGATCGTCGCGCATGACGTGAGCGGCAGCGGCACGCTGGCGGTGTCGAGCGGCGGCACGCTGGAGATCGGGCCGGCGGTCACCAACAGCCTGGCCTTTGCCGGCGATAGCGGCACGCTGGTGATCGACGCGGACGCGTTCGACGACGGCGACCTGCTCTCGGTGCAAGGCTTCCTCGGCGGCGACATCATCCGCATTGCCGGCGGCGTCACCGATGCGCGCTATGTCGCGGACGGCTGGGGCCACGGCACGCTCACCGCGACGACCGCCCTGGGCAGCGTCGCGATCGAGCTCGCCGGCGTCTACGACATGGACCCGACCGCTCTGGTGCAGGACGGCACGGTCACGGTGGGAATCGATCTCCCCTTGCCCTGCTTCGTCACCGGGACCCGCATCCTGACCGATCGCGGCATGGTCCCCGTGGAAGCGCTGCGGATCGACGATCGCGTGGCGACCGTGCTGGGGGCAACCGCGCCGAGCGGCGGGTTCCGGCCGATCCGCTGGATCGGACATCGCACCGTGCGCGAGCCCACCGAGGCGCTGCGGCCGGTGCGCATCCGCGCCGGTGCGTTCGGACCCGCGCTGCCGGAGCGGGACCTGCTGCTCTCGCCCGACCACGCGCTGTATGCGGAGGGCGCGCTGGTGCCGGTGAAGGAAATTGTCGACGGCGACGCGGTGGCGTCGGTGGCGGTCGCCAGCGTCACCTACTGGCACGTGGAGCTCGACCAGCACGACGTGTTGCTGGCCGAGGGGGTGGCTGCCGAATCCTATCTCGACACCGGCAACCGCACCGCGTTCGCCAATGGCGGGCCGATCACGGCGCTGCATCCGAGCTTCGGGCCGCTGACGTGGGAGGGGGCGGGTTGTGCGCCGGTGGCGGTCACCGGTCCGGCCGTCGAGGCGCTGCGCACGCGGCTGCGCCTGGCACGCACCGCCAAGGGCGGTGGTGACGCGGCGGACGGCGAGGTCCTGGCCGCCTGATCCCGATGCGGCGCCTGCCTGACCTGGGATCGCCGGCGGGACGTGCGACCATCGCGCCTGCCGGAGACGCGCCCGCATCCGCCGACACGCCGCATGTGCCAGAGGCCGCCCGGTGTTGCCGCTGCCGCACACGTGGTCGCATCCACCGACATGCGACTCATGTCGCGGGCAGGCCGCGCTTGCCGCAAGCGGGCCAGCGCGGAACACTGGCCGACCCGCCGTTCGGCACGAGGCCACGCCATGCGCTTTCCGTTTCTCGTCCGCTCCCCCGCGCCCACGACGGCCCGGTTCGCCGCGCTCACGCCACGCGGCTTCCTCGCGCCCACGCCGGCCCGCGGGGCCCGATGAGCCTCGACGCCATCGGCCCGGTCTCCCGGGTTTTCTTCTCCCAGCGGTTGCGGCTGCACTACGTCGACTGGGGCAATCCCGACGCGCCGCCGCTGCTGCTCGTGCATGGCGGGCGGGACCATTGCCGCAACTGGGACTGGGTCGCGACGGCCCTCCGCCACGACTACCACGTGATCTGCCCGGACCTGCGCGGGCATGGGGATTCGTCCTGGGCGCCGTCCGGCCACTACTCCATGGCCGACTACGTCTACGACCTCGTCCAGCTCATCCATCAGCAGTCGCTGGCCCCCGTCTCCATCATCGCGCATTCGCTCGGCGGCAACATCGCGCTGCGCACCACCGGCGTGTTCCCCGAAATGGTGCGCAAGCTGGTGGCGATCGAAGGGCTCGGTCCCGGCCCGCGCACCAAGGTCGCCGCCGACCGCAAGCCGGTGGCGGAGCGCATTCGCGGCTGGGTCGAGGAGATGCGCGCCCAGGCCGGGCGCCAGCCACGGCGCTATGCCTCCATCGAGCAGGCCTTCGCCCGCATGCAGGAAGCGAACCCGCATCTGAGCGCCGCGCAGGCGCGCCACCTGACCGAACAGGGGGTGAACCAGAACGAGGATGGCACGTACACCTGGAAGTTCGATCCGTATGTGCGGCTCTGGCCCCCGTATGACATGACGCGGGAGGCGATCGCCGATCTCTGGGGCCGCATCACCTGCCCGACCCTGCTGGTCCACGGCACCGAGAGCTGGGCCACCAACCCCGCCGAAGACGGCCGCGCCGGGTATTTCCGTAATGCCCGCGTGCTTGGGATCGAGAAGGCAGGACACTGGGTGCATCACGATCGGTTAAGCGTGTTTCTGGAAGCAATCCGTGAATTCCTGGGCAAGTCGGGGCAAGAATCGGCTTAACTTCGTTTCATTTATCACGCCCGATCTACTAGTTCTCTCGACCACGAATATGACAGACTATCGTTTACCGTGATCTCTCAACGGCAGGCTCGTCCGCCACAGCCACCGAAAGTACATGTCCGCAGCTCCTCGTCCGGCCGCCGACAGTGAAGGGATACATGGATTCGCGCCGGTGGCCGCGCCCGACGGGGCGTTGCGGCAGCGGGCACGGTGGCAATCGATTGGGACCATCCTCCTCGTGCTCGTGCTCTCCGCCGTCACCTGGACCGGGGCCCTCGTGCTGCGAAACAATGCGCGGGCGATGGCGCTCTCCGGCGCCCAGGTGCAAGCGGAGAACCTCGCGACGAACATCGCCGACGAGGTGACGCGCACATTGGACGGGCTGGACGTCACGCTCGATCCCATCGTGCAGGAGCTGCGCGCCGATCCCAACCGGCTGGCGCAGATCGAGACCTGGGACGCACCGCTCAACGCCCTTCGCGGCGTGGCCTTCGTCACCGTCGCCACACGGGACGGGCGGCCGCTGGGCGACTCGGCTCGCGGGCTCGCGCATGTGCCGGAACCGGTGCTCCGCGCGCACGCGAACTGGCACGCAGCCGCCACGACGAGCGGCCTGCTGGTCGGCCGGTCCATGGTCGATCGGACGACGCGGCAGACGACGCTGCCGATCTCGCGCCGGCTCGAAACCGCCACCCGGCACTATCTCGGAATCGTCGTGGTCTCGATGGTGCTGGACGCGTTCGGCGGTTCGTTGCCCAGCCTCGATCTCGGCCCGCGCGGCGTGGTCGCGCTGGTCGGCACCGATGGATCGATGCGGGCGCTGCTCCGCGCGCCGAAGCCGGAAATCGCACCCGGCGCGGGGCAAGGTCAGGACCTGAGCCCGCTCGAGGCGCCGTTCGAGGCGGCGGCAGCGGAGCGCGTGCTCGCCAGCCGCAGCATCGCCTCCCAGGGACTCGCCGTCCTCGTCAGCCCCGATCCCGACGCGGTGCTCGGCCTGTCGCGGTTGCAGGGACGCCTGCTCGTGCTGGGCGCGGCGTTCGCGACCTTGACCTGGATCGGCCTCGGCGCCCTCGCGCTATCCGGCCTGCGGGGCCGCACGCATCTCGCGCTGCAGCTCGCCGACGAACGGCGCGAGGCAGATGCGCGGCTCGCCGCGGAGCGTGCGGCGCTGGCGGCGACCCGCCGCGCGCTGGCGGAAAGCCGGACCCACGCCGAAGCCGCGACCCTCGCGAAGGTGCGCTTCCTGGCGCGGATGAGTCACGAGCTGCGCCCGCCGCTGCACGCGATGATCGGGGCCTCCGAGGTGATCCGCGACCAGGCGCCGGCGGACGCCGCGCCGCCGCTGCATGCCTACGCGCAGCAGATCGGGTCGGCGTCGCGCGGGCTGCTCGAGCTGATCAACGCCACGCTCGAGTTCGCCCGCATCGAGGGCGGATCCGCCCAGCTCGTCGAGGCGGTGGTGCGCGTCACCGACCTGGTGCGCGGCGCCGTCGGCACGGTGCAGCCGCAGGCCGAGGCGCGCGGCGTGACGCTGCGGGCGGATCTGCCCGACCGCCTGCCGGCCTTGCGGGCCGATCCCGGCCGGCTCCGCCAGATCCTGATGAACCTGCTGAGCAACGCCGCGCGGTTCGGGCAACCGGGATCGGTGGCCACGATCTCGGCCGCTGAAACCGACGCGGGCGGCCTCGCGATCAGCGTGGCGGACGGCGGCGAAGGCATGAGCCCGCGCGAGATCGCGGTCGCGCTGGAACCGTTCGGCCAGGTCGACGCCTCGCTGGCGCGGCCGGAGGCCGGGGCCGGCCTCGGCCTGCGACTCGCCAAGGCGTTGGCGGAGCTGCATGGAGGCACGCTGCGGGTGGAAAGTCGCAAGGGCGAGGGCACCCGGGTGGAGGTGGTGTTCCCCGCGGAGCGGGTGCTCCGGGAGCTGGTCGCCTAGCGCGGGCATCGCCTCGCGCCTCGATCGAGGCGCAGGCGCTCGGAGGGGAGAGCGGCGCCCCAGAATTGCACCATCCCGCCGGATCGGCCAGCATCGCCGCTCCTCGTCGTGGAGTGCCGCATGGATCTGATCGTCCGCCAGGCTCGTCTGGTGCATCCGTCCGGCGATTCCTCACCCGACGCCCCGCTGCTCGACATCGGCATCGAGTCTGGCCGCATCGTCGCGATCGGACCGCAGCTCGCGGGCGACGCGCCAGCGTACGATGCCGCCGGCCGGCTGGTCTGCGCCGGTCTGGTGGAAACGCACATCCATCTCGACAAGTCGCGCATCATCGATCGCTGCGCCCCGGAAGACGAGCGCGATCCCGCCCCTGTGCCCCGCATCGCCGCGATCAAACCCAGCTTCACCGTGGAGGACGTGTACGCTCGAGCCCGCGCCACGCTGGAGGCGTGCCTCGTGAATGGCTGCACCCACATGCGCACGCATGTCGAACTGGACGCCGGTGTGGAGATGCGCAGTTTCGAGGCGCTCGAAGCGCTGCGGCGGGATCATGCCTGGGCGATCGACATCGAACTCTGCGTCTTCCCGCAGGAGGGGCTGACCAACAACCCGGCCTCCGACCGGCTGCTGGTCGAGGCGTTGCGGCGCGGTGCGCCGGTGATCGGCGCGGCGCCGAACTTCGACCCGGACAAGGCGGGACAAGTCCGCCGCATATTCGCGCTCGCCCGCGAATACGACGTCGACATCGACATGCACCTCGATTCCGGCGGCGCGCCGGTGGACATGGACATCGACCTCGTCTGCGAGCTGACCGCGCAGTACGGGCTGGGCGGGCGCGTGGCGGTGGGGCATGGCTGCAAATACGCCAGCATGCCGCGGCCCGACCTGTTGCGGCTGGCGGGACGGCTCGCGGACGTGGGCGTGGCGGTGACGGTGCTGCCCGCGACCGACCTCTACATGCAGGGGCGCGGGCGAACGCATGACGTGCCGCGCGGGGTGGCGGACGCGCATCTGCTGGTGGCGCAGGGTGTGAACTGCTCGATCTCGACCAACAACGTGCTGAACCCGTTCACGCCGTTCGGCGATGGATCGCTGCTGCGCATGGCCAACCTGCAGGCGAATGTCTGCCAGGCCGGCCGCCCCGACCAGTTGCGCGCGGCCTTCGAGATGATCACCACCCGCTCCGCGCGGCTGATGAACCTGCAGGACTATGGCATCGCCGTGGGCAACCCGGCCGATCTCGTGGTGCTCGACGCGACGACGCCGCAGCAGGCGGTGGCTGAGATCGCCGCGCCGCTCGCGGTGTTCAAGCGAGGGCGGCGCACCGTCACCCGCGAGCGCCCGGTGCTGCACCGGCCGGCCTGACCTCGGGGCGGCGGGCGGGCCGAGCGGGGAGCTCGCCCGCTCAGTTCGCGGGCGCCGTTTCGCGGGCGATGGTCTTGGTCGCGTGCATGGCCTGCCGCGCGGCGGTGCGGGCGTCGTTCGCCTGCGCCGCCAGCTTGCCGAAGCTCGCCTTCAACGTGCTGAGCTCGTCCTCGGTGAGGTCCTCGAGCTGGAGCATCTTGTTGCGGGCGTTCTGATTGGCGCGGATCAGCTCGTCGAGCTTGAGCTGGATTGCCGCGGTGTCCCGGTTCTGCGTGTTCTGGATCAGGAACACCATTAGGAAGGTGACGATGGTGGTCCCGGTGTTGATGATCAGTTGCCAGGTGTCGGAGTAGTGGAACATCGGCCCGGTCGCCGCCCAGACCACGATCACCGCGACCGCCGTCATGAAGGTGGGGGCGCGCCCGCATTGGGTGGCGGTCCAATGCGCGGCTTTCGAGAAGGCGTTCGAGATCGGATGTGCCATGGCTGTGCCTCCTGGGCCGGACCTCCGGTTGCGCTGGAATGGAACAGGGCACGCAAAGAGGGCGAAACGAGGCGCCCGCCCCACACATCGCGGTGAGAGCGCAACGACGTGAGCGCGGAACGCGGTGGGGCGGCGGCCGGCGGGGCGCGGATTGGATGCGGCAGCGGCATGATGCTTGCGGGCGCGCGCCGCGCGGCCTAGCACGGGGCCATGGCACAGAAACCCGTGATCGGCGTCACCCTCGATTCGGAGCAGCCGGGCGGCTACTCGAAATATCCGTGGTACGCGCTGCGGCAGAACTATGCGGAGGCGATCCTGGCCGCTGGCGGGCTGCCGATCGCGTTGCCGCACGATCCGGATTCGGCCGCGTCCTATCTTGACCGACTGGATGCGCTGGTGGTCACCGGCGGCGCGTTCGACGTCGATCCGGCGCTGTATGGCGACGGGGCGCGGCATGACAGCGTGACACTGAAGACCGGCCGCACGGCCGCCGAACTCGCGCTCACGCGCGGCGCCCTGGCGCGCGGCATGCCGGTGCTGGGGATCTGCGGCGGCGAGCAGTTGCTGGCGGTCGTGCTGGGCGGCACGCTGATCCAGCACATCCCCGACAGCGTCGCCGACGCGCTGGCGCACGAGCAGCCCAATCCGCGGCACGAGCCGGGCCATGCGGTGGCGATCACGCCGGGCACGCTGCTGCATCGGATCGTGGGGGCGCCGCGCATGGAGGTGAACTCCTCGCATCACCAGGCGGTGCGCGACGCGGGACCGCATGCGCGGGTGAACGCCACCGCGCCGGATGGCGTGATCGAGGGCATCGAGGATCCGCGCGCGCGGTTCTGCCTGGGCGTGCAATGGCACCCGGAATTCTTCATCGACCCGGGCGACCGGCGGATCTTCGACGCGCTGATCGGCGCCTGCGCCTGACGCTGCGCGGCCACGTGCCCTGAGGCGTGTGTCTGCATCCGGAACGAGGTCTACGCGAGACGGTGAACGCCGGTCGCTGGTGCAGGCCGGTGGGCGCTTCCCATTTCTCCGCGATGCAAGGCAAAGACCAGCCGGCCAGACGGCTCGCCCCCCACCTGCATGCAGGGATCGGTGCGCTTCGCACGCGGTCCAGCCAGTTGCGGGACCGCCTCACCCCCAAGCGGCTGCACGCCCCGTCGCTCGACTGGCTGAACTTCCTGGTCGCCGACGTGCGCGGCGCATTGGGACCGTTCGTGGTGGTCTACCTCGCCTCCGAGGCGCATTGGGACGTGGCGACGGTCGGGCTGGTGACCTCGATCGGCGGCTGGATCGGCCTCGCGACGCAGACCCCGATCGGCGCCTGGCTGGATCGCACGCCCCACAAGCGCGGCATGTTGATCGTGGCGCTGGTGCTGCTGTCGGTGGGCGCGATGCTGGTCGCCTGGTGGCCGCGGTTCTGGCCCGTCTTGGCCGCGAACACGCTGATGCAGGTGGTGAGCGGCGTGTTCGAGCCGGCGATCGCCGCGTTGACCCTGGGCTTGTGCACGCGTGAGACGCTGACGCGGCGGATGGGCCGCAATGCCGCCTGGTCGCGCGCCGGCAACGTGGTGGTGGCGGTGACGTCGGGGCTGCTGGCCTGGCTGGTCTCGGCCGAGGCGGTGTTCCTGCAGGTGCCGGTGATCGCCGTGCTGACGGTGATCGCGGTGGTCTCGATCCCGAAACGCGCGGTGGATGGGCGGCGCGCCCGCGGGCTCGACAGCGGCGAAGGCCAGGATGCCGGGCCGACGAGCTGGTTCGGCGTGTTGCGCAGCGGACCGATGCTCGCCTTCGCGGCGTGCAGCTTCCTCTACGAACTCGCCAGCGCGCCGTTGCTGACCCTGGTCGGCCAGATGGTCGGGCAGCAACGCCCCGGCAGCGGCCTCACCTTCACCTCCGGCTGCATCATCGCCTCTCAGCTCGGCATGCTGGCCAGCTCGATCCTGGTCGGCCGCCGCGCCGACGCCTGGGGGCCGCGGGTGATGCTGGCGGTCGGCTTCGCGCTGTTGCCGGTGCAGGCCGTGCTGACGATGCTGACCACGGAACCGACCTGGTTGCTGGCGATACAGGTGGTGGGCGGCGTGGGTGGCGGGTTCCTGTTCGCGCTGACGCCGATCTGGCTCGCGGACGCGACGCGGGGCAGCGGGCGCTACAACCTGACGCAGGGCGTGATGGCGACGCTGCGGGCGCTGGGCGTGACCAGCAGCGCGGTGCTGAGCGAATTCATGGTGCACCGGTTCGGCTACGCGCCGACCTATGGGTTTTGCGGGGTCCTCGGCCTGGCCGCGGCGGTGCTGGTGTGGGTCGCGCTGGCGGAACGCGGGCAGCCGGCGGGCAGCGCGCTCAGATCGCCCGCCACAACGGCCGGGTGAGCGCGAGTACCAGCAATCCGGTGAGGCCCATGGCGGCGGTGGCCCAGTGCGCGCCGATCGCGTCGGCCAGCAGGCCGAGACCGACGAACCCGACCGGCCCCACGCCGATGCAGACCGACAGCACGCCCAGGATGCGGCCGCGCATGTCCGGCGGCGCCGACAGGTAGACCAGCGTCGCCTGCATGATGCTGAACCCGGCGCCGCCGAACCCGGTCAGCATCAGAGCGGCCGCGGCGACCGCCGGGATCGGGATCAGCGCGAACACGGTCAGCATGATCATGTAGAGCGTCACGCCACCCAGATAGGTGCGGGCGTACCAGGCGGGTGTCAGGAACACGGCGAGCAGCATTGCGCCGCAGAACGCGCCGATGCCGTCCATGCTGGCGAGGATGCCGATGCCGGAGGGGCCGAGGCCCAGCCGGTCCTGCCCGATCACCGGGACCATGGCGGTGAAGGGCCAGCCGAACACGTTGTAGACGACCGTCACGACCAGCGTGCCGGAGAGCCGGCGGTCGCCGCGCACCAGCGTCAGCCCTTCCGCGATCCGCGCCAGCACCGACCCGGCGCCGGCCGGCGCCGTGTTGCGGTAGCGCACGCGCAGCGCCGCCACCAGCGCGCCCAGATAGAGCAGGACGGACAGCGCGAACGCGCCGTCGATGCCGATGCCGGCCAGCAGCAGCCCGCCGACGGTGGGGCCGACCATGCGGGAGGCGTTGTTCGCCCCGACATCGATCGACATCGCCGTGCCCATCTGGTCGGCGCCCACCACCTCCCCGATCATCACCCGCCGCACCGGGTTGTCGGTGGCCCAGGCGAGCCCGTTGACCAGGCTGGCGAGCGCGAGGTGCCAGACCTCGAGCCGGCCCGCATGCGCGAGCACGGCAAGGATCCCCGAGGTGGCGCCCAGCATGAGCACGACGGCGATCAGCGTGGTGCGCCGCTCGATGCGATCCGCCCAGGCGCCGAGGAAGGCGCCGAACAGACCCATCGGCAGCAGGCGCAGCATGGTCATCATGGCGACCAGGAAGGCGGATCCGGTGCGCTGGTAGACGACGACGCCGATCGCCACCGTCTCCAGCCAGCGGACCACGAAGACCACGAGGCCGACGCTCCAGAGCCGCCAGAAATCGGGGCAGCCGGTGAGGCCGAGGCGACGCCAGGCGGCGGCGCGGCGATCCGGCTGCGCATTGGCAGTGCTCACGGGGGTGGACGTCCTCTCGTTTGGCGCGAGGACAGCACGTGGTCGCCGGACTCGGGAAGCCACGCCGGCGTATTGCAGCCGAGCGCTGCCGGGAGGACGATTTGCGCAAAGTCAGGATGCGCCGGCGCGGCGGCAGGGTCGCAGCGCCGGGCGCGAGGCGGGAGGAGTGGGCATGGCACGCACCATTGCAGTCGGCATTGGGTTGATGGAGTTCCCGTTCGACGGCGCCGACGGGTTCTGGCGCTGGGTGGATTTGTGCGAGGCGGGCGGCATCGACTCGATCTGGCAGACCGACCGGCTGATCAGCCGGACGCCGATCCTGGAATGCATGACGGCGCTGGCGGCGATCGCCGGACGGACGCGGCGGATCAAGTTCGGCGTGAACGTGGTCTCGGTCGCGATGCGCGACCCGGTGCTGCTGGCGAAGCAATGCGCCACGATCGACGTGTTGTCGCAGGGTCGGCTGTTGCCGGGGTTCGGCATCGGCAGCCCGCGCGGTCCGGAATGGACGGCGATGCATCTCGACGCCTCCACCCGCGGCAAGCGCACGGACGAGGCGCTGGAGATCATCGCGCGGCTCTGGGCCGGGGAGACGCTCGACTATGCGGGCAAGCACTTCCGGCTGACCGGCGCCTCGATCGCGCCGCTGCCGGTGCAGCCGGACCTGCCGATGTGGATCGGCGGCGCCTCGGACGCGGCGGTGCGGCGGACCGCGAAATACGGCACCGGCTGGCAGGCCGGCCCCGAGACGCCGGCGCAGGTGGCCGAGGTCGTGGCGGCGATCAAGGCGGCGGCCACGGCGGCGGGGCGCACGATCGATGAGGACCATTACGGCGCCGCCTTCGCCTTCCGCTTCGGGAGCTGGGACGATCCGGGCATGGATCGGGTCGCGAAGGCCTACACGGCGCGCACCGGCCGCGACGCGGCGGAGGCGTTCGCCGTGGGCGGCGTGGCCGAGGTGATGGCGCGGCTGGCCGAATACGTCGAGGCCGGCGCGTCGAAGTTCATCCTCCGCCCGGCGGCGAGCGGCGACGCGGACATGCTGGCGCAGACGCGGCGGCTGGTGGAGGAGGTGCTGCCCGCGGTGGCCGCGCGCTGGCCGCGGGTGCGCCACGCGGCCTGAAGGCCTGCGCGCGCCCGCTTGAGCGCCGGGCGCCCGAGTGCAGCGCGCCCGAGTGCAGCGCGGCTGAGTGCCGGGGTGCGGGCGTTGCGGGTGCGATGCGCCCGAGTCGGAGTAGCGGCGCGCCGGGTGCAGCGCGCCCGCGTGCTAGTGGCCGAGCCGGTGCTGGTTGGCGGCCAGTTCGTCAGGCGTCAATTGGAACCCGATGCGAAGCTGATAGGCGGCGCCCGACTTGCTGGGCGTCACCGGCAAGGTCATGTCGATCGGTCCGCCGACCGCCTGCAGCGACTGCACGTTGGACGGGAACTCCACGTGCATGTTGAAGACCTGCTTGTCGAGGATCTGGTCGCCCTCGGTCACCGCCACGAACAGCGGCAGGTCGGCCGAACTGGTGGGCAGCGCCGGGCCGCGGGTGACGTCGACGCCGATCTTCACCGCGACCAGCAGGTCGCCGCCTTTCTTGTTGGCCAGCCGGCACTCGCCGCTGACCGCCTTCATCCGCCCGATCAGCGCCACGTCGGTCAGGTCGCGCCCGTCGGTGCCGGGGCGATAGCGCGTGAGGTCGGCCAGACTCTGCTCGAACACCGGCGTCGGGCAGGGTGGCGCGAAATCCCCCTTCTCCGGGCCGCAGCCGGCGAGCGGCAGCGACGCGGCGACCACGGCGCAGAACAGGGACAACGAGCGGTTCGACATCGGGTACTCCGTGGTGCGCGCGGCGACGGGCGGGAGATCGTTGCCGACCACGCCGCGCGGCGGCATAGTGCCTCCCGCCAGCCGGATGGACAACCGACCGCGCGGCGCGGGTCCGCGTGGCCCGCTGAACCCATCGGAGGGGGCCGGACAGGTCCCGTTCGATCCTGCAGGAGCGGCTGGGTGACGGTGGGATGCGCCGCGGCTGGGCTGGCTCAGCCGCGCTGACGAGGTATGATGGCGGTCTACACCGAGGTTTCCGACGACGCGCTCGCGGCGTTCCTGGCCGAGTACGACATCGGTGCGATGGTCGCGTTCCGCGGCATCGCGGAGGGCGTGGAGAACTCCAACTTCTCGCTCCGCACCACGACCGGCGACTTCATCCTCACGCTGTATGAGAAGCGGGTCGACCCGACCGAACTGCCCTGGTTCCTCGGCCTGATGGAGCATCTCGCCGCGCACGGCCTCACCTGCCCACGGCCGGTCGCCGCGCGGGACGGGCATGCGCTGCGCCAGCTCTGCGGCCGGCACGCCGCGATCACGACCTTCCTGCCCGGCGTCTGGCCGCGTCGCGTGCGCACGGAGCATTGCGGGCCGCTGGGCGCCGCGCTGGCCACGCTGCATCGCGCCGGCGAGGGCTACGCGCCGACCCGGCGCAACGCGCTGGGCCCGCATGGCTGGCAGCCGCTGCTCGACCGCGCGCGCGACCGTGCCGACGAGGTGCAGCCAGGGCTCGCGGCCGAACTCGATTCGGCGCTCGCGCAGATCCTCGCGGCATGGCCGGCCACGCTGCCGGTCGGCCACATCCATGCCGACCTGTTCCCCGACAACGTGTTCTTCCTGGACGGGCGGGTCTCGGGGCTGATCGACTTCTACTTCGCGGCGACCGACCTGCTGGCCTACGACGTCGCGATCTGCCTGAATGCCTGGTGCTTCGAGCCCGACTTCGCGTTCAACGTGACCAAGGCGCGGCTGCTGCTCTCGGCCTATCAGCGCGTGCGCGCGCTGTCGGACGCGGAACGTGCCGCGTTGCCGGTGCTGTGCCAGGGCGCCGCAATCCGTTTCCTGCTCACGCGGCTCTATGACTGGCTGAACACGCCGCCCGGCGCGCTGGTCACTCGCAAGGATCCGCTCGAATACCTGCGTCGGCTGCGGTTCCATCTCGCCGCCCGCGACGAGCATGCCTATGGGCTCTGAGAGCGTCACCGTCACCCCGGGCCCCGATGCGCCCGAGGTGGTGGAGATCTGGACCGACGGCGGCTGCAAGCCCAATCCCGGCCCCGGCGGCTGGGGCGCCATCCTGCGCTTCCGCGGCGTCGAGCGGGAACTCTCGGGCGGCGATCAGGCCACGACCAACAACCGGATGGAGCTCACCGCCGCGGCGGCGGCGCTCGAGGCGCTGAAGCGCCCCTGCCGCGTGGTGCTGCATACCGATAGCGAATACGTGCGCAACGGCGTGACACGCTGGCATGCCGGCTGGGTCCGACGTAAATGGCGCAACGCCGCCGGGGACCCGGTGGCCAACATGGATCTCTGGCAGCGCCTGCTCGCCGCCGCCGCCGCGCACCAAGTGGAATGGCACTGGGTGCGTGGCCACTCCGGTGATGAAATGAACGAGAGGGCGGACCGGCTCGCGACCGCGGCACGACAGGCACTAGGGCGTTAACGGAAATATCACGTTCGCTTGCTTGTCGAATTCGCGCGTTCCAATTCTCGCCGCTTAGACGATATTCTCAGAATAAGTTCGAAATCATATCGTCTAGGGCCGCCCGTTCGGGGTCTGCCTCCTTCCGGGGGCGCCGTACACACGCCCGAGGCCCTATCCGGAGAGGTAGAAGCGCATGTCTTCGGTCGACTGGACCCGTCGTGTCGACAATCGCCTGCTGAGATCGCTCCCGCCCGAGGAACTGGATCGGATGCGCTCGCACATCGCGCCGGTCCCGCTGCTCGCCGAGCAGGTCTTGCTGCGGCAGGGCCAGCCCATCACCGAGGTGCTGTTCGTCGAAGACGGGCTGATCTCCGTGCAGGCGCCGGTGGCCGACAAGCTGGGCCATGTCGAGATCGGGCTGATCGGCAACGAAGGCCTCACCGGGCTGCCGTCGCTGCTGCTGGAGGAGCGGCCCATTTCGCTGCACCAGGCCGTGGTCCACGTGTCCGGCAGCGCGCTGCGCATGCCGGTGCAACAACTGCGTGTGGCGCTCGAACGTGCCCCGGCCTTCCGGCACAACTGCCAGCGCTACGTCGCACGCACCATGGGCCACCTGGCCCAGAGCGTGGTCTGCGCGAGCCGGCACAGCACCTCCCAGCGCTGCGCGCGCTGGCTGCTGCTGGCGGACGACCGCATGCCGGGCGCGCCCCTGCCCCTGCGCCAGGTGCTGCTCGCGCAGATGCTGGCGGTGCACCGGCCGGGCGTGAGCGCGGCGCTGCGACTGCTGCAGGACAAGGGCTGCATCCGCCAGCAGCGCGGCCGCATCGAGATCCTGGATCGTGGCGAGCTCGAACGGTCCGCATGCGAGTGTTACCGGCACGAACGGGAGATGGATGCACTGATCTCGTAATTGTCTCGAAATGGCATTTCACGTTCCGAATACGGTCTGTCTTTGAACGGACAATGATTTCACAATCGGCGGACGCGTCGAATGAGGCTTGCTCCCGCCTCCGACACTCCGCCTACTGACCGCCGCCGATCCCCCCTTCCCTCAGGTGCGTTCAGCTGTCCACCGTCGACGCACGCCCAACCCTGGAAGCACGCCATGTACGGCATGTCGCAGACCGGCCCCTTCGAAGCGATCGTCCTCGGCCTCTCCGAACGCTCGGAACGACACCAGGCAGCGATCGCCCGGCTTGCGGAATGCGCCCTGGGCGAGCCGGATCTCGACGTCGTGCTGCAGACCGCGTGCGAGGAATGCCTGTCGCTGCTCGACATCGAGGAGGCACGGATCCTCGTGTACCAGGAGGAGGCGAACGGCCTCACCCTCCGCTGCCGAGCGCGGCAGCCGCAGCCATCCCCTGCCCTCCCCGTCTGGCACGCCGCAGCGCCCCCGGCCGGCGCAAGCGCGGTGCCGGCCGGACTCGGCCTGGTGCCCGGGACGATGTTCCCGGCCGGGCTGCGCGCCATGACCAGCCTTCCGATCGGCAGCGCGGACGATCCGTTCGGCGTGCTGGAACTCCACCGACCCTACGCTAGGGAATTCAGCGAGCTCGAAGTGAACTTCATATCCGCCGTCGCCCGGTTGCTCGGTCGTGCCGTGGAGCGCGACCGCGAGCTCGAGGCCATGCGCCTCGCCAACGACGAACTGGCCGCCCAGGCCGACGAAGCGCGCACCCTGCTGCGCGAACTCTGCCACAGGGTGCGCAACGACCTGCAGGGGCTGGAAGGCCAGACCCATCTGCTGGCCCGCCACACCTCCGACCCGGTCGCCCGCAGCGGCGTTCAGGCACTCGGCCGTCGCCTGATGTCGCTCGCCAACCTCTACGAGCACCTGCTGGCGCGCCCGGACCAGCAGCGCATCGCGTTCGATGCCTATCTGAGCACGCTGTGCGTGCGGCTGCAGGACGCGCACGACCTCACCGCCCGCGGACTGACCCTGGAGCTGCACGCCGAACCGGTGCACCTCCCGCTCCCGAACGCGGTCGGATTCGGGATCGTGGCCAACGAGCTGATCGCCAACGCCGTCGAGCACGCGTTCACCGACCAGCCTGACGACCAGCCCACCGGGCGCGGGCCCAACGGACGCGTGCGGGTCACCGTGGCGCCGGAGGCGAACCAGCCGCATGTGGCCCGCCTGACCATCGCCGATGACGGGAACGGGCTGCGCAGTGGCTGCGCCCAAGGCGAAGGACTGCGGCTCGCGCATCGGCTGACGACCCATCACGGCGGCAAGCTGGCCTGCGAGACGGGCAACCAGGGCACTACCTGGCATCTCGTGTTTCCCTGCCTCTGACCGCGGCGCGCCGCTGGGCGCGTCAGGCACGGCAGGACATCGGCCGGGCGCCGTCGCCCGCGGTCAGCTCCCGACCTTCAACGGCGAGACGAGACCCCGCAGGCAGGCCAGGACCGACATCCAGGTCAGCTTTCCGGTGCGCGGGTTGTCCTCACTCGGCACGTTCTCGATCGTCATGGTGAAGCGCGCCGCCTCCGCCTCGACCCGGATCGTATGCGTGTTGCGGGACACGCCGGGATCGGCCCAGATCTCGACCCGGGTGCGGGCCGGACCGATGCCGGCGAGCGCCAGGGCCGCGGCGACGTTCACGTTGGCCGGAAAGCCGGTGACGGCGTCGAGCGCGTTGCCCTCGAAGACGCAGAGCGGCCCGTCGAGGCTCAGCACGTTGATGCCGTTCCGCTCGAGATAGGGCGCGCCGGCCAGCCCGCCCGGCGGCTTGCGGGTTTCGATCGTGACGCTCTCGACCCGCCCCTCCGCGGCCGCTCGCACCGCGTCCAGGCCGAGCAGGGAGCCGGTCGGGACGACGACTCGGGCGCCGGTCTCGATGGCGCGCCGCACCAGGTGCATGCGCGGCAGCAGCGCGCCGACCGAGGACGGCACCAGGATGCGGCCGGCATCGATCGCGGGGACCGCGATGCGCTCGAACACGGCGGCCGGGGCGGCCTCCACCACGATGTCCGCTTCCGCCAGCTCTGACAGCGCGACCAGGGCCGGGGGCGTGCGGAAATCGGCGAGCTTGGTGCGCGCCTTCGCCTCGTCCCGGACCGCGACCGCGACCAGGCGCAGCCCGTCGACACCGTCATCGAGCGCGCGGGCGAGCGGCTCCCCGATCGCACCAAGCCCGGCAATGGCAACCGTCTTCTGCATGCCGCCTCCCTCTCGAGCCCGCGGCTCGTATCCCGATTCGATCAGCCAAGCACCCGGCGCGCGGCCGCCAGATCGGCCGGCGTGTTCAGATTCCGAAAAGGGTCGCATTGGCGAATCGGAAAGTCCACCACACGCATGCCGCGCGGCATCGCGAAGCGGGACACGCTGCGCGGGTTCGGCGTGGAGAGTTCGGCGCGCAGTGCCTCCCGCCACGCGACCGGCCAGAGCGCGACGAGCGGATGGGTGCGCCCGAGGCTCGCGGCGCAGGCGGGCGCGGGGGCGAGCGCCTGCGCGAGGTCCTTGGGCACGAACGGCGTGTCGCCCGGAACCGTGAGCAGCGTCGTGCAACCCATGGCCGCGGCCCAGTCGAGGCCGGCCAGCACGCCGGCCAGCGGCCCTTCACCCAGGAAGGGTCCGTCATCCAGGACCGGGCAGCCGAAGGGGGCGAATCGGGCGGGATCGCCATTGGCGGAGATCGCAACCGGCAGTGGCGCCAGCGCGGCGAGCACATGCGCGAGCAAGGGCGCGCCGCCCAGCATCAGCAGGGGCTTGTCGCCGCCGCCCATCCGCGTGGCGCGACCGCCCGCCAGGACCAGCGCCGCGACCGAGGCAGACGGATGGTCAGGGGCCGGCGGTGGCGCCGGGCGCGTCACCGGTCACACGGACAGTCAAAGGAAGTTCGGATGGGGCGAGCGATGGGACTCGAACCCACGGCATCCAAGACCACAACCTGGCGCTCTACCAACTGAGCTACGCCCGCCATCCGAGGGACGGCGTTCTGGCCCATCAGCCGGCTGCCGTCAACGGTTTCGGCGCGCGGCGGCCGGCGAAATGTGCCTCGAGTCGCGCGATCGCCTCGGCCAGCACCTCGGGACGCTTGCAGAAGGCGAACCGTGCATAGTGCCGCGGGGCGTCGCCTTCCTCGTAGAAGGCCGAGACGGGGATGGCGGCGACCCCCGCCTCCTCCGTGATGTGGCGGCAGAACGCGACGTCGTCACCGTTGAAGCGCAGCGGGGTGAAGTCCGTGGTGATGAAGTAGGTGCCGTTGGTCGGCAGCACCTCGAACCCCACCCGCGCGAGCCCGGCGGCGAGCTGGTCCCGGCAGGCCTGCAGCGCAGTCGCGAGGCCGGCGAAATAGGCGTCGTCCTTGGCGAGCCCGACCGCGACCGCCCGTTGCAGGTTGGGCGCCGTGGTGAAGGTCAGGTTCTGATGCGCCTTGGCGACCAGCGGGAACAGGTTGGGCGGGGCGGTCACGTAGCCCACCTTCCAGCCGGTCAGCGAGAAGGTCTTGCCGGCGCTGCCGATCCGCAGGCTGCGCTCGAACATGCCCGGCAGGGTCATGATCGGCACGTGGCGGAGCCCGTCGAAGGTCAGGTGCTCATAGACCTCGTCGCAGATCGCGAAGGCGTCGTGGCGACGGACCAGGTCGGCGATGAAGTCGAGCTCGTCGCGCGAGAACACCTTGCCGGTCGGGTTCATCGGGGAGTTGAACAGGATCGCCTTGGTCTTCGGGCCGAACGCCGCGGCCAGCCGTTCCCGCGGCAGCGCCCAGTCGGGCGGCGCCAGCCGCACGATGCGCGGAACCGCGCCCAGCATCCGCAGCACCGGGACGTACGTGTCGTAGAGCGGTTCGATCAGCACGACCTCGTCGCCGGCATCCACGACCGCCATCAGGCACGCGGTGATCGCCTCCGTCGCGCCGGAGGTGACGACGACCCCGCTCTGCCAGTCGATGTCCAACCCGTAGAAGCGGCGGTTGTGGGTGGCGACGGCCTGGCGCAGTTCGGGGACGCCCGGCATCGGCGGATACTGGTTGCGCTTGTCGAGCAGCGCTTCGGCGGCGGCGCGCACCACGTCCTCGGGCCCGTCGGTATCGGGAAACCCCTGGCCGAGATTGATCGCCTGGCGCTCGGTCGCGAGGGCGGACATCACCGTGAAGATCGTCGTGCCGATCGAGCCGAGATACGAATTGCCGCCGCGCATGGGCTCCCCCTGTCGAGTGCGGGCAGAAGTATCGCCTGTGACAGGGGATGCAAAGCCTGTGCGGCCCGAAGGCGCCGGGATCGGGACCGGAGCGGTATAAAATGGAACCATCCGATGCTTATCAACAAGGCAGTCTGCCCGCCCCCGCCGGCCGGTTGCAGCGCCCAAAACGCGGGCAGGGCGGCGTGAACCGGAAGGGGCAAGCGAGACGGCGCCATGTCGGACGCTGCGGAGGGCGGAACGGCATCGTTCGCATTGAAGCTTGGCACGCCGCGTGCAAACCTGTTGCGCTGTTCATCCGCTCCAAGCTGGCGGGTTTCCGGACAGCCTTCTGACCAGGGGAGCTCGGCCGGACCGGGCTGGAGGCGCATGAAGAAGATCGAGGCAGTCATCAAGCCGTTCAAACTCGATGAGGTGAAGGAGGCGCTGCACGAGGTCGGATTGCAGGGGATCACCGTGGTCGAGGCGAAGGGCTTCGGGCGGCAGAAGGGCCACACCGAACTGTACCGCGGCGCGGAGTACGTGGTCGACTTCCTGCCCAAGGTGAAGATCGAGGTCGTCTGCGACGATGCGGTCGTGGAACGCGCGCTGGAGGCGATCATCAACGCCGCGCGCACCGGACGGATCGGCGACGGCAAGATCTTCGTCTCCTCGATCGAGGAGGTGATCCGCATCCGCACCGGCGAGCGCGGCGAAGACGCGATCTGAGCGAGATACCGCTTTCGGCCCTCGGCGGAACGGAGTAGAGGGCCGCCCCATTCCGGGCCCGCACGGTGCGGGTCCGTCGTCTGTCCGAGTGGCCGTTGCCGGGATGCAACGGGCGCCGGCCAGGCTCAGGCAGAGGACGGGAAACAGGTATGGCGAGAAAGCCTGCAGTGAGCACGGCGAGCGGCGTCGGCAAGGTGCTGGAGATGCTGAGGGAGCACTCCGTGGAGTATGTGGACCTGCGGTTCACCGACCCGCGCGGGAAGTGGCAGCACACCGCGCAGCACGTCTCCACGATCGACGAGGACGCGTTCCGCGACGGCATCATGTTCGACGGGTCCTCGATCGCCGGCTGGAAGGCGATCAACGAGTCGGACATGATCCTGATGCCCGACCCCGAGACCGCGGTGATGGACCCGTTCGCGGCCAAGCCGTCGATGATCCTGTTCTGCGACATCATCGAGCCCTCGACCGGCCAGGCCTATGCGCGCGACCCGCGCAGCACGGCGAAGAAGGCCGAGGCCTACGTGAAGGCCTCCGGCGTCGGCGACGCGGTGTTCGTCGGCCCCGAAGCCGAGTTCTTCATCTTCGACAGCGTCAAGTTCGGCACCGGCGGCAATTACGGCATCTACCAGCTCGACAGCATCGAGGGTCCGCAGGCCTCGCTGAAGGACTACCCCGAGGGCAACATGGGGCACCGCCCCGTGGTGAAGGGCGGCTACTTCCCGGTCCCGCCGGTCGACAGTGAGAGCGACCTGCGCGCCGAGATGCTGTCCACCATGGGTGAGATGGGCCTCGCCATCGAGAAGCATCATCACGAGGTCGCCCAGAGCCAGCACGAGCTGGGCATGAAGTTCGGCCCGCTGACGCGCATGGCCGACCACCTGCAGATCTACAAGTACTGCATCCACAACGTGGCCCACAGCTACGGCAAGACCGCCACGTTCATGCCGAAGCCCATCTATGGCGACAACGGGTCGGGCATGCATGTCCACCAGTCGATCTGGAAGGGCGGCAAGCCGCTGTTCGCGGGCAACTCCTACGCCGACCTGTCGGAGACCTGCCTCTACTACATCGGCGGCATCATCAAGCACGCCAAGGCGCTGAACGCCTTCACCAACCCGTCGACCAACAGCTACAAGCGGCTGATCCCCGGGTTCGAGGCGCCGGTGCTGCTGGCCTACTCCGCGCGCAACCGCTCCGCGTCCTGCCGCATCCCGTACGCGACGAGCCCGAAGGCGAAGCGCGTCGAGGTCCGCTTCCCCGACCCGACCGCCAACCCGTACCTCGCCTTCTCGGCGATGCTGATGGCCGGCCTGGACGGCATCAAGAACAAGATCCATCCGGGCGACCCGATGGACAAGGACCTCTACGACCTGCCGCCGGAAGAGCTGAAGGGCATTCCGACCGTCTGCGGCAGCCTGCGTGAGGCGCTGGGTGCGCTGGAAGCCGACCACGAGTTCCTGCTCGCCGGCGACGTGTTCAGCAAGGACCAGATCGAGAGCTACATCGAGCTGAAGTGGAGCGAGGTGTATCGGTTCGAGCACACCCCGCACCCGGTCGAGTTCGAGATGTACTACTCCGTCTGAGCCTCCGCGCCCCGCCCTCGGGCGGGCCGAGCTCCAGGAACGCCCTGCCGTCTCGCGATGGCAGGGCGTTTCGCGTTTTGCGGCGCCTGACGCGCAGCGCCTGTCGCGCCCCGAACCGAGGTGGCCAGATCACGACGGCGTACGGGAGGCGGGGAGCATCTGCCCAAAGCTTAGGCAACACCCCTGCGGCATTCCGAACACACCCGCAAAACACGCTGAAGTTGAACCCTTTCCGCGTGTTGGCACGATTGTTGAAAAGCAACCTTTCACGAACCGTCGCGCCATCCGATGCGGCGGCAGGAGAGAGGCAATGCAGGATCGGACAATCCAGGAAATGCCGACATGAAACTCATCATGGCCATCATCAAGCCGTTCAAGCTCGACGACGTGCGCGAAGCGCTCACGCCACTCGGGGTCCAGGGTCTCACCGTCTCCGAGGTCAAGGGCTTCGGCCGCCAGAAAGGCCAGACCGAGATCTACCGCGGCGCGGAATATCACGTGAGCTTCCTCCCGAAGATCAAGATCGAAGTGGTCGTGCCGGCCGACCTCGCCGACCAGGTGATCGAGGCGATCGCCAAGTCCGCGCACACCGGCAAGATCGGCGACGGCAAGATCTTCGTCCTCGACATCGAACGCGCGATGCGGATCCGCACCGGCGAAGTCGACTCCGAAGCGCTGTAACGAAGAACAGGGAAACATCACGATGAACCGACCCCGCTTGGGCTGGGGACTGGGCGCGCTGCTGCCTGCGCTCCTGCTGGCTGTCCCCGCTTTCGCCCAGGACGCGCCGCCGAAGATCGACAGCGGCGACACGGCCTGGATGCTCACCAGCACCGCCCTCGTGCTGCTCATGACCATCCCGGGCCTCGCGCTGTTCTATGCCGGCATGGTGCGCAAGAAGAACATCCTTGCCACCATGATGCAGTCGTTCGCGATCTGCGCGCTGGTCACCATCGTCTGGACCGTCGCCGGCTACAGCCTCGCCTTCACCAATGGCGGGGCCTATCTGGGCGACATGTCCCGCTTCCTGCTGCACGGGATCGGTGAGCATATCGTGAAAGGCGTCGACCAGGCCTTCACGCTGGGCGCGGGCACCGACGGCGCGGTCGCGACGACCGTGCCCGAGACCGTGTTCATGATGTTCCAGATGACCTTCGCGATCATCACCCCGGCGCTGATCGCCGGCGCCTTCGCCGATCGCATGAAGTTCTCCGCCCTGTGCATCTTCATGGTGCTGTGGTCGCTGGTCGTCTACGCGCCGATCGCGCACTGGGTGTGGGCGCCGACCGGCTGGCTGTTCGGTCTCGGCGTGCTCGACTTCGCGGGCGGCACCGTCGTGCACATCAATGCCGGCATCGCCGGCCTGGTGTGCGCCCTCGTCCTCGGCAAGCGCGTCGGCTACGGCACCGACAACATGGCGCCGTTCAACCTGTCTCTCGCAGTGATCGGCGCGTCCCTGCTGTGGGTGGGCTGGTTCGGCTTCAACGCGGGCTCCGCGGTGGGCGCCAACGGCCGCGCCGGCATGGCGATGGCGGCGACGCAGATCGCAACCGCCGCGGCGGCGCTGGGCTGGCTGTTCGCCGAATGGATGGCGAAGGGCAAGCCCTCGGTCCTGGGCGGCATCTCGGGCGCAGTCGCAGGTCTCGTCGCGATCACCCCGGCCTCGGGCTTCGTGCTGCCCGGTCCGGCGATCATCATCGGCGTGGTCGCCGGCGTCGTGTGCTTCTGGTCCGCCACCAGCCTCAAGCACATGCTGGGCTACGACGACAGCCTCGACGCGTTCGGCGTGCACGGCGTGGGCGGCATCATCGGCGCCCTGCTGACCGGCATCTTCTCCTACGCGCCGCTGTCCGCCACCGACGCGGCGCCGGACGGCATCCCGGGCAGCTTCGACCAGCTCAAGCTGCAGGCGATCGGCGTGGTCGTCACCCTGGTCTACTCGGGCGTGATGACTCTGGTGCTGCTGCTGATCACCAAGGCGCTGGTCGGGTTGCGGGTGAACGAGGAAGAGGAGCGGGAAGGCCTCGACCTCGTGCTGCACGGCGAGCAGATCTTCTGACACGCGGTCGGGGGGCGCCGGCCGCGGTGCCCCCCGATCTATATGCCGCGGCATATGGACCCACCGCCGCATCGGGTGCGTCCATGGGCCTCCCGGTCCACCGTCAACGAAGAATTCGGGAAACCCCACGTATGCGACCCAGCAAGACCTCTCTCTCGGCGTGGCTGCTCGCCGCCTCCTGCCTCGCGCCGATCGCGCTGGCAGTGCCGGCCCGCGCGCAGACCACCACGCCGCCGCCGCCTGCCCCGCTGAGCGCCGAAAAGCCGGCCGCGCCCGAGGCCGCCGCCGAGACACCGCCCTACACGGGCCTGGTGATCGACGGCATCAAGCTGTCGGCGCAGCTCGACGCCGGGTTCATGATGAACCCGTTCCGTCCGAGCACCGGGCTGAACTTCGGGCAACTGTTCACGGACCATGCGAACCAGGCGCAGCTCAACCAGTTGCTGCTGACCGCCGCGAAGCCACTGGATCCCACCAACCCCGACTTCCAGTGGGGCTTCAAGCTGCAGTTCATGTACGGGTCGGACGCCCGCTACACGCAGTTCCTGGGTGAGCTGAACCGCGTCACGCCCGACAGCCGCTACCAGCTCGACGTGGTGGAGGCGAACGCGCTGTTCCATCTGCCGGTGCTGACCGATGGCGGCATCGACGTGAAGGCCGGCCAGTACTCGACGCCGATCGGCTACGAGACGATCGATCCGTCGACCAACCCGTTCTACTCGCACTCCTACATCTTCCAGTTCGGCCTGCCGTTCAAACACACCGGCGTGCTGACCACGACCCATGTCAACGAGACGCTCGACATCTATGGCGGCCTCGACACCGGCGCGAACACGACCTTCGGTCCACTCGGTGAGAACAACAGCGCGATCGGCGGCATCGTGGGCTTCGGCCTGAACGGGCTCGCGGGCGGCAAGCTGACCATCCTCGCGCTGACCCATCTCGGCCCGGAACAGGCGAGCCGCGTGCTGTCGCCCGCCGGGATCAACGCCAACGGCCAGTGGCGCTACTTCAACGACATCGTCATCACCTACAAGGCGACCGATGCATTGACGCTGGTGACCGAACTGAACTGGATCCGCGACGACTACGGGGTCGGCAAGGGCGCGGTGAACGGGTTCGGCGCCGCGCAATACGTGTCCTACGCGCTCAACGACACCGTCACCCTGAACGCCCGCGGCGAGCTGTGGCGCGACGACAACAACTTCTTCGTCGCGTCCTTCTCCAACAACGGCGATCCGATCCGCTTCCAGCAGGGTCTGCCGGCGGTCGGCGGCGTCTATGCGGCGCCGGGCGGCAGCACGACCTATGGCTCGCTCACCCTGGGCGTCACCTGGAAGCCGGCGGTGCCGCCGCCGGTCGTCGGCCTGGCGGTGCGGCCGGAGGTGCGCTGGGATCACGCCTACACGTCGAACCGGCCGTTCAACCAGAACCCGCCGGCCAACACCAAAGGCACCTCGGACAGCTTCACCTTCGGCGCCGACGTGGTGCTGAGCTTCTGACCATGAGGGCGGGGCTGCCGACAGGCGGCCTCGCCGGTGCGGTGGCCGCCGGCGTCATGGCCGACGGCGTCATGGTGTCATGGCCGCCGGCGTCATGGTGTCATGGCCGCCAAAGGGCGGCCATCCACGTCTTTTCTTCCCGCCCGAAGTCATGGATGGCCGGCCTGCGCCGGCCATGACACGGCGCTCGGCCGACCGGCCATCACACGGGGTCGACCGGCCATGACACGGGGGCGGCCATCACACGGGGTCGGCCGGCCATGACACGGGGGCGGCCATGACACGGGGCCGACCGGCCATGACACGGTGGCCTGCGCCGGCCATGACCCGCGGCGCACCGGCTCCGACGCGAGGACGCTACAGGGTCAGCCCGCCATCCACCGTGATGGTCTGCCCGGTCACCATCGCCGCGCCGAATCCCAGGAACACGATCACCTCGGCCAGGTCCTCCGGCGTGCAGCGCCGCTTCAGCAGCGCATGCTCGATCGAGGACTGCCGCTCCTGGTTCGTCCACTCCACCATCCAGGAACTGTCGACCGCACCGGGCGCCACCGCGTTCACCCGCACCTGCGGGGCCAGCCCACGCGCCAGGTTCTGCGTCAGGTTCACCACGCCCGCCTTGGTCGCGCCATAGGCGAGCGACGAGCCCGCATAGCCCAGCCCGGCGATCGAGGCGGTGTTGACGATCGCGCCGCCGGCTTCCTTGAGCGCCGGCGCCGCCGCTTTCGAGCACCGGAACACGCCGCGCAGATTGACCTCGAGCACCTGGTCCCACAGCTCCTCGGTGATCAGGTCGAGTTCGGCCGGCTGGATCTTGCGCCGCGTGCCGGGCGTGCCGGCGTTGTTCACCAGCAGGTCGAGCCGCCCGAGATCGGCGATCGCCTGCCGCACCATGGATTCCGCCTCGCCCGCCTCGCCCACGCTGCCGGGTGCGGCGATCGCCTTGCCCCCGGCGTCGATCAGCTTGTCCACCGCCTCCGCGCCGCGCGCATCGCCGGGCAGGAAGTTCACCGCGACGGTCGCGCCGAACTTCGCCAGCATCTGCGCGGTCGCGAAGCCGATGCCGGAGGCAGCTCCGGTCACCAGCGCCGTCTTGCCGTTCAGGTCGTAGCTGATCATGTGCCCTCCATCGGTCCGATCTTGCGCAGCGCCTGCTTCAACGCCAGCAGGCGCCGGTCACGCTCTTGGAACAGTGCCTCAGGGGTCTGGTCGCCCCAATCGAAATAGCCCTTGCCGGCCATCACGCCGGTGCGCCCATCCGCGATCAGCCGGTCCAGCGTCTCGCTCTTCCCGCGTGGTTCCGGCGGCGTGTAGCTGCGGTTCTTCAGGCCTTGTTGCATCAGCAACAACCCGGTGAAGTCCGCCTTCGCCATGATGCCCAGGATCGGCATGCGCAGGGCGAGGCCGTGGATCACCGAATCGTCGATGTCCTTCGGCGTCACCAGCCCCTCATCGAGCAGCCGGCAGACCTCGAGCTGCATCGCCGCCTGCAGCCGGTTGGCGACGTAGCCCTGCACCATCTGCTTGAACACGACCGGCACCTTGCCCATCGCCGCCACCATGTCGCGCACGGTGGTGACGGCGGCCGGATCGGTCTCCGGCCCCGGGCACAGGTCCACCAGGTCGCACAGATAGGGCGGCGTGTACCAATGCGCGATGATGGTGCGGCGCTGCAGGGCGGCCGGCACCAGCGGGAAGATGTCGAGATTCGAGGTATTGGAGGCGAGGATCGCATCCTTCGCCATCAGCGTCTCGAGCTGCGCATACAGCGTGCGCTTCACCTCCGGCCGCTCGACCACGGCCTCGATGACCAGCGCGGCGCTCGGCACCGCCTCCTCGAGCGTCGGGATGCAGCGCACGGCGGTGGACAGCCATTGCCGGTCCTGGTCGGACGCGGCCTCCCCCGCCTCGACGAGTGTCGCGAGCGCGGTCGCCATCAGTGCCGGCGCGCGGGCCAGCATGTCGGGATTGGTGTCGGTCAGGCGAACGCGATGCCCGCCCAGGGCAAAGACCAGGGCCAGGGCGTGACCCATCAGGCCCGCACCGACCACGGCGACTTCCGTCATACGAACGCTCCCTCCGACCGCGCGGCGGCAGGGTGGCGCATCTGCCGGCGAAGGACAAATGCCACCCGCACGCGCCGAGCGATCATGCGCATGACGCGCGTTAGGCAGTCGGGAGCGTGCCTCCCAGTGGAATCCGCAGGTCGGAGGCAAGGAGCGTGGCGGCACGTGCCCGCGACTCGGGACACGTGCCGCCGCCGATCAGGCCCAGTGACCCTCGACCCACGTCCAGCCGCCGCCCGGCTGCTGCGACCAGGTGCCGGGAACCCAGGTGGTCGCCCCGGCCGGAACCGCGACATAGCGCCCGGGATCCCACATCCAGGGCGTCGGACCGACGCCGGTGTAGCGCCAATGCCCCGGCTGCCACACGGACGGGATGCCGGCGGGTGGCGGCGGCACCAGCTCCGATTGCGGCGGCGGCGGTGGCACCGGCGCCACCACGGGCGCCGTTACCGTGCTGGTGACCGGCGCGGGCTGCTGGATCACCACCTGCGTGGGTTGCGGCGGCGGGCCGCCGCAGGCGGCGAGGCTCAGCAAGCCGGCACCGGCCAGGCCGGTCGCGAGGAGACGCGGGCCCACCGCGCTCAGCTCCGCCACCGGCCGTCGACCCACACGTATCCGCCGCTGCTCTGCGGCTCCCAGTGGCCCGGCTCCCACACCGCGGCGGGCTGTGGCCGCTGCACGTAATGGCCCTCCTCCCAGGCCCAGGCGTTGCCGTTCCAGGCCCAGCGACCGGGTTGCCAGGTCATCACCTGGGCGCCGGGCGGCGGCGGCGGCACCGTCTCGACCCGGGGCGCCGGGGGCGCGCTGGGCGCGATCACCACGGTCGAGGTCTGCGCCGACGCGGCACCCGCGAGCAGAAGACCGAAAGCTGCGAGCACCGGAACGTGCGAGGGTTTCAAATGGAGAGTGCGCATGCCAGAAATCTCCCAAATACGTGAACCGGGGTTGCCAAAGTCCTCACTCGCGCGGGACTTGGCTCGACATTGCTTGTTCAGGTCAAATAGGGCGTGCATGCGGCGGAGATCGGCTCGCTCTCATCACAAGCGGTTGCCTCACGGGCGCGTGCTGCGGCGGGGCGAGGCTCAGGCCCCGCCTGCCTCCCACGGCCGGTTCGCGCCATCCTCCGGATCGACCTCCCCCATGCTCCGCCGAGCGACGCGCACGATCGGGCCGTTTCGGCGCGTGTGCCCTGTATCGCCCGTGTTCGCGTCACGGTAGTGTCCGGCCATTCTGTTACTGGGAGATGATCCGATGCGGCTACGCACCGTGCTGCTGTCGACCTGCCTCTGCGTGCTGGCCGGCCAAGCCGTGGCACAGAAGGCGCTGAACGTGGGCGTCGGCGGGGCCTTCACCTCGATGGACCCGCACTACCACAACCTCAATCCGAACAACGTGCTGACCTCGTACGTGTTCGATTCGCTGGTGATCTCCGACCCTCAGTTCAAGCCGGCGCCCGGCCTCGCCACCTCCTGGAAGGCGGTCGACGAGACGACCTGGGAGTTCAAGCTGCGGGATGCCAAGTTCAGCGACGGCACCCCCTTCACCGCCGACGACGTGGTGTTCACCTTCGACCGCGTGCCCAAGGTGCTGAACAGCCCGTCCAGCTTCAACTTCGCGGTGAAGCCGGTGAACCGGATCGAGGTGGTCGATCCGCACACGATCCGCCTCCACTCGGCCGCGCCGGTGGCGCTGATGCCCTATCTCATGGCGTCGCTGAAGATCGTCTCCCGCAAGTATGGCGAGGGTGCCACCACGCCCGACTACAACAGCGGCAAGGCGGCGATCGGCACGGGCCCGTACAAGCTCACCTCCTTCACCCTCGGCGACCGCGCTGTGTTCGAGAAGAACGAGACCTCCTGGTGGGCCGACAAGATCAAGTGGCAGAAGGTCAACTACCGCATCATCGCCAACGATGCCGGCCGCATCGCGGCGCTCGAATCGGGCGACGTGGACGTGATCGACCAGGTGCCGCCGCGCGACGTCGCGACGCTGAAGGGCAACGCCAAGCTCGACGTGATCTCGCAGCCGGGGCAACGGCTGATCTACGTCGTGCCCGATGTCGGCCGCAAGGAAGCGCCCTTCATCACCGACAATGCCGGCAAGCCGCTCGACAAGAACCCGCTGCAGGACGTGCGGGTACGCAAGGCGCTGTCGCTCGCGATCAACCGGGACGCGCTGCGCGACCGGATCATGGACGGGTTCTCGGCGCCGACCGGGCAGGTGGTGCCGGACAATTCGGTGGGCTGGGTGCCGTCCATCAAGCCCGACCCGTATGACCCGGCGCAGGCGAAGAAGCTGCTGGCCGAGGCCGGGTATCCGGACGGGTTCGGCATCACCCTGCACGGGCCGAACGACCGCTACGTCAACGACAGCAAGCTGGTCGAGGCGATCGCCCAGATGTGGACCCGCATCGGCGTGAAGACCAAGGTCGAGACCATGCCGGCCGCGACCTTCTTCAGCCGCGCGATCCGCAACGAGTTCGCCATCCGCCTGACCGGCTGGGCGAGCGACACCGGCGAGGCGAGCAGCAACCTCAACTGGATCCTCGCCTCCTCGAACCCGGACAAGGGGCGCGGGGCGGTGCTCGATCCGACGCATTTCGCCGATCCCAAGGTGGATGCGCTGGTGGAGAAGGCGCTGGCGACGGTGGACGAGGCCCAGCGCGAGGCGCTGTACCGGGAGGCGACGCTGGCCGCGATGCCGCAGGAGCCGATCATCCCGCTCCACTTCCAGGTCAACATCTGGGCGATCCGCAAGGGCTTCGTGTTCCACACGCGGACCTACGAAGGCACCCGCGCCTGGGATATCGACGCGCCCTGATGCTTCCCGCCCCCTCCCTCCCCAAGCGGGCGGGAGGGGGCCCAGCCAGCCGGCGGGCCGCACCAGCCGCCCGCCGCCATGTCCGCTCCCGGCCGGGCGGCGGTGGTTCGGATTCACTGCCGGCAGCCCCGACCGGCGCCGCCTCCCCTCACCCCGGCGGCATGTTGCCCTCCGCCGCGAGCCAGCCCAGGAACGTCGCGGTCGGCGGCGTCCGCTCCGTCCCCGTCGGCACGTAGGAGCAGTAGCTGCGCGCCGGCAGCCGCGGGCCGTCGAACGGCGTGACGAGCCGCCCTTGGGCCAGGTCGTCCGCCACCAGCGCGGTCGGACCGATGGCGACGCCGACGCCGTCCAGGGCGGCCTGCAGCGTCAGGTAGAAGTGGTCGAAGGTCAGCGCGGCCTCCGGCTCGAGACGCATCGCGCCGGCCGCGGCCAGCCATTCGTCCCACAGCCGAGGCAGGCTCAGCGTGTGCAGCAGCGTGTGCCGCTCCAGGTCACGGACGCTCCCGAGCGGCTGGCGGGCGAGCAGGGCGGGGCTGCAGACGGGGAGGCGATGTTCGGTGAGGAACGGCCGCACGGCATGGGCGTAGGACGCGTCCGGGCCACCCCGGATCACCACGTCATAAGCCTCCGGCAGCGCCTCCAGCGGCTGGTTCGACGTCTCCAGCCGGACCCGGATGCCGGGATGCCGTTCGCGGAAGCCCACCAGCCGCGGCACCAGCCAGCGCAGGGCGAAACTGGCGGGGGCGTTGACCCGCAGCACCAAGCCGTCGTCGTGCCCGTAGCGTGCGGTCGCGGCCGCCAGGCGGTCCAGGGCCGGCCCGACCTCCGCCACATAGGCGCGCGCCGCCGGGGTGAGGACCACGCGGCGGTTGTGCCGCTCGAACAGCGGGGCGCGCAGCCAGTGTTCCAGCAGGCGCACCTGCTGGCTGATCGCGCCATGGGTGACCCCCAGCTCGCCGGCGGCGGCCTTGAAGCTGCCGAGGCGTGCCGCCGCCTCGAAGGCGCGGAGGGCATTCAGGGGCGGAAGCGAGCGCCGCATTCGCGTGAGTTTTTCTGCACGATACGCGGCAGATAACTCGGTTGTCCGGGGGTAACGCAACAGCGAGATTGACCTGAACACCGTCCGGGAGGATCGCTCGTGGTCTGCTCGCCGCCGCCCGCCCGCCCGATCGGCCGCGCAACCGGTCGCCCTGCGCGGGGTCGACGCGGCGCATGACCTCCCTCGTCCTGGCGGCGGTCACCTGTGCCGCGCTGCTGCATGCGAGCTGGAACGCGATGCTGCGCGGCGGCCGCGACCGGCTCTGGTCGATGACGCTGATGATGCTGGCGGTGACCGGGGTGACCGCGATCGCGGCGGTGTTCGTGCCCCTGCCGGCCCGCGCGAGCTGGCCGTACGTGGTCGGATCGGCGGCGCTCCACACGGTCTACAACCTCTCGCTGGTGCGCACCTATCGGTCCGGCGATCTCGGGCAGACCTACCCGATCTCGCGCGGCTCCTCGCCGGTGCTGGTCGCCGTGGGGGCCGCGCTCTTCGCGCATGAGGACATCAGCCTCGTCGCCGCGATCGGCATCGCGCTGGTCTCGGGCGGTATCCTGTCGCTCGCCTTGCGCCGCGGCGGCATCCGGTCTGACTTCCTGCCGGCGGCGTTCACCACCGGCGTGCTGATCGGCGCCTACACGGTCGTGGACGGGATCGGGGTGCGGCTGTCGGGGAACAGCCTGGCCTACGCGAACGCCATGTTCCTGCTCTGGGGCCTGGCGACTCCCATCCTGTATTTCGGGATGCGTGGCCGGCCGGCGGCGTACACCCCGGCGCAGACGGCGATCGCCCTGACGGGCGGCCTGGTGTCGCTGGTGGCCTACGGCATCGTCATCTGGGCCATGCAGTACGATGCAATGGGGCTGGTGTCGGCCCTGCGCGAGACCAGCGTGGTCTACGCCGCGATCATCGGCCGGCTCTTCCTGCGCGAGAGGCTGTCGGCCCACCGCATCGCCTCCTGCGTGGCGATCGCGGCCGGGGCAGCCTGCCTGGCGTTCTGACCGGACCCGCATCGGCTGGGCCCCGCCGCAAGCGGGCAGGCCGCTCTCCCACCGCCATGCGTACGGCGAGATCCTTCCATGCAGGACGTCATTCGGGGCAAGTCCGCCTCCCGCCGAACTTGTCGGGGCAGTGAACCCCGTTATGGTCGGTGGGTCCAAGAACAGCCCCGAGAACTCCCCCGATGAACGATCGCCGCATGGCGCGAAACCTGCTCCTGCTGGCCTGCTGCCAGGCGATCGGTCAGGCCGGGAACGTCATGATGTTCACCGCCACCGCCCTCGCGGTCTCGGGCATCCTGCAGATCCACGACTGGGCGACCTTGCCCGTCACCATGCAGCATCTCGGCGTCATGCTGTCGGTGTTTCCCGCCGCCCTGCTGATGCAGCGCCGCGGCCGCGGGTTCGGATTCCGCGTCGGCTCGCTGTGCGGCATGCTGGGTGCGACGCTGTGCGGCTACGGGCTCTGGTCGGGGCAGTTCCTGTTCATGTGCCTGGGCGGCCTCGTGCTGGGCTACGCCGTGGCAAGCCTGCAGATGTACCGGTTCGCGGCCGTCGAACTGGTCGGGCCCGGGCTGGGCGCCAAGGCGATCTCCTGGGTGACCGCCGGCGGCGTCGTCGCCGGGATCATCGGCCCCACGCTCGCACGCGCCACCTTCGACAAATGGCAGCCGATGTACACGGCGACCTATGCCGGGATGGTCGGCATCCACATCGCCGTCTTCGTCCTGATGTGCTTCATCCGCTTCCCGCCGCCGATGGCGAAGGCGCAGCGCGCGGCCGGCGTGCAGCGCCCGCTATGGGTGATCGCGACGCAGCCCGACTTCGCGGTGGCCGCGATCGCCGCGATGATCGCCTTCGGGACCATGTCCTTCCTGATGAGCGCGTCCCCGCTCGCGATCGTCGCCTGCGGCCTGCCGCAGACCGAGGCGCATTGGGTGATCTTCCTGCACGTGATGGGCATGTTCGTGCCCTCGTTCTTCACCGGGAACCTGATCCAGCGCTTCGGCGTGCTGAACGTCATGCTGCTGGGCGCCGTGCTGCTCGGTTCGGGCGTCACGGTCGGGCTGCACGGGCTGGACGCATGGAACTTCCGCGCCGCGCTGATGCTGAACGGGGTGGGCTGGAACTTCCTGTTCGTCGGCGCAACCACGCTGGTGACCACGACCTATCGCCCGGCCGAACGCGGCAAGGCGCAGGCGATGAACGACTTCCTGGTGTTCGGCACCACGGCGACATGCAGCCTGCTCGCCGGGCTGCTGCAGAACCGGCTGGGCTGGTTCCCGCTGAACTACATGTCGATCGTGCTGATCATGGTCGCGGTCGCGGCGGTGGGCTGGCTGAAGCTGCAGCGGCGCGGCGCGTTCGCGTAGGGCGCCCGGACGTCCCCCCTCCCCTCGCGGGAGGGGGCCAGGGGAGGGGGTGCCGCGTCGTGGGGCACTTGGGGGCGAACCCGCATCGCCCCCCTCACCCCATCCCTCTCCCGCGAGGGGAGAGGGGGTTCCTTTCTCTCGTCGGCCCTACGCCTACCCGAACCTACGCCGCCGCCTGCATCCCCTCGCGCGCGGCGGCCTTGATCATGTCGGCGCCCTTCTCGGCGATCATGATCACCGCGGCATTGGTGTTGCCGGAGACCATGGTCGGCATGATCGAGGCATCCACCACCCGGAGCCCGGCGATCCCCTGCACACGCAACTGGTCGTCCACCACCGCCATCTTGTCCTGGCCCATCTTGCACGTGCCGATCACGTGATAGGTCGTCTGGCCGTTCTCGCGCGCGAACTCCAGCCACTCCGCATCCGTCTGCACCCGGTCGCCGGGGTTCATCTCATAGGCGCGGTACTTGTCCATCACCCGGTTGTTGATGATCCGCCGCCCGATCTTCATCCCGTCCACGCACACCTGCTGGTCGATCGGGTCGGACAGGAAGTTCGGCCGGATCGCCGGCGCCGCGGCGGGATCCGCCGACTTCGCGTGGATCGAGCCCTTCGATTCCGGCCGGCACTGGTAGATCGTCAGCGTCATCCCCGGCTCCTTGTCCAGGACGCGCGTCGCGGCACTCGGGTAGCTCGCATGGGCGAAATGGAACTGCACGTCCGGCTCCTCGAGCTCGGGGCGCGTCTTGACGAAGCCGTACACGATGCCCGCCGTGAAGGTCAGGATGCCGCGGCGCTGGGTGTAGTATTTCACCACCTCACGGGCGAAGCGCAGGCCGCGCGTATGCTCGTTCAGCGTCACCGGCAGCTTCACCCGCCAGTTCATCCGCGGCGCGTAGTGGTCGCGGTAGTTCTCGCCCACGCCCGGCAGCTCGTGCTGCACGGCGATCCCCAGCGAGGAGAGCAGCTCCGGCTGACCGATCCCCGACAGTTCCAACAGATGCGGCGACTTCACCGCGCCGGCCGACAGGATCACCTCCCGTCCGCAGCGCGCCTCCCGCGGCTGGCCGTTCACCGTATAGGCGACGCCCACCGCCCGCTTGCCCTCGAGCAGCACCCGCTGCGCCAGCGCGTTGGTCTCCACGTGCAGGTTCGGGCGCGACCGCGCCGGCTCCAGGAAGGCGCGCGCGGTCGACCAGCGCTCGCCGTTCTTCTGCGTCACCTGGAAGTAGCCGAACCCCTCCTGGTGGCCGTTGTTGTAGTCCTTGTTGCGCGGCCAGCCCTCGTCCACCGCGGCGTCGATGAAGGCGTCCAGCAGCTCCGCGCGTTCCCGCATGTGCGCGACGTTCAGCGGGCCGCCCTTGCCCCGCGCCGCGTCCCCATCGCCCTCGAAATTCTCCGACTTGCGGAAATAGGGCAGCACGGAGTCGTACGACCAGCCGCGATTCCCGAACTGCGACCAGGTGTTGTAGTCGAGCGGGTTGCCCCGGACATACAGCATCCCGTTGATCGAGGACGACCCGCCCAGGGTCCGCCCGCGCGGGATCGGGATCGACCGGCCCTTCACGTTCGGCTCCGGTTCGGTCGCGAAGTTCCAGTTGTAGACGGGGCTGTTCAGCAGCTTGGTGAAGCCGACCGGGATGTTGATCCACATCGAGCTGTCCTTCGGACCCGCCTCGAGCAGCAGCACCTTCGCGCGGCTGTCCTCGCTGAGCCGATTGGCCAGCACGCAGCCCGCCGACCCGGCACCCACGATGATGTAGTCGTACTCCGCCATGTGACTGGTTCCTCCCCTGTGCGGAAGACTATCGCGCGCGCTCCGGATTGCCAAAGAGGCGAGGCCCGCGGATGACGTGGAGGCGCGTGCGTGCGAGCGGCCATCGTCGTGCCGGCGGGACGGCTGTCGTCATCGCCGGGCCCCGACCCGGCGATC
>JAFKLG010000101.1 GCA_017304945.1 Rhodospirillales bacterium | reverse complement strand
GCCCTCAAGCAGGCCAATCACGACCATACATGGTCCAGTAAAGAACACCTTCCTCAATCCCGGCACACACCCCGCAGGGTGGCGATAGACCGATGAAGATAACCAGCCGGCGGAGGAAGTTCAAGCCCACCGTCCGTCGGGGTGGGCGGTTTCTATCCCCGGGCCCGGCGGGTGTCAACGCGATTACAGCCAGGCCCGAAGATTTTCTTGATTGCCCCCAAGTCATTGATCTCGAACGCAAATGCCCACATGAACCCACGAGGATCCGCCACTTTCCGAGCCATGCGCAAATTGCATAGCCGACGGTCGAGCCCTCCATCCACGCAAATCCGCGTCTCCGGACCGGTACAACGGCCCCTCGCACCCGTCCGACACGCCCCTGGACAGATCCTGACCGGGCCGCCGTCAGCCGACATCGGGCGCGTTCGGGAGCCGCAAAACCGCTCGGCGTAGGCCCGAACACAGAAACGGGGGCAGCCTGCGCCGCCCCCGCCCCGCTTGTCGCAGCCAGACCGGGGCGTCACACGACACCCCGGCCTCTCGCTCAGGCAGCTTCGGACATCTGCCCGTTGATGCGCAGCCCGTCGGGGCCGCCGGTCACATGCACGGTCTCGCCCTCCTTGACCGCGCCTTCCAGGATCAGCCCGGCCAGCGGGTTCTGCAGGCTCCGCTGGATCACCCGCTTCAGCGGCCGCGCGCCATAGGTGCTGTCGTAACCCTCGGCCGCCAGCCAATCCAAGGCCGACCGGTCCAGCTCCAACCCGATCTTCCGATCCGCCAGCAGCGCCCGCAGACGTTCGAGCTGGATGGAGACGATGCTCGCCATGTCCGCCCGCTGCAGGCGGCGGAACAGGATGATCTCGTCCAGCCGGTTGAGGAACTCGGGCCGGAAATGCGCCCGCACCACCCGCATGACCTGGCCCTGCACCATGGTGGTCGGCTCGCCTTCCGGCTGCGCCGCCAGGATGTCGGACCCCAGGTTGCTGGTCAGCACGATGATGGTGTTCTTGAAGTCCACCGTCCGGCCCTGTCCGTCGGTCAGGCGACCGTCGTCCAGCACCTGCAGCAGCACGTTGAAGACGTCCTCGTGCGCCTTCTCGACCTCGTCGAACAGGATCACCTGGTACGGCCGACGCCGGACCGCCTCGGTCAGCACACCGCCCTCGTCGTAGCCGACATAGCCCGGCGGCGCGCCGATCAGGCGGGAGACGCTGTGCTTCTCCATGAACTCGCTCATGTCGATGCGCACCATCGCCCGCTCGTCGTCGAACAGGAACGACGCCAGCGCCTTGGTCAGCTCCGTCTTGCCGACACCGGTCGGGCCGAGGAACAGGAAGCTGCCGATCGGCCGGTTCGGATCCTGCAGACCCGCCCGAGCCCGCCGCACGGCGTTCGCCACCGCCACCAGCGCCTCGTCCTGGCCGATGACCCGCTTGCGCAGCTCATCCTCCATGCGCAGCAGCTTGGCCCGCTCGCCTTCCAGCATCTTGTCGACCGGCACGCCGGTCCAGCGGGAGACGATCGCCGCGATGCCCTCCTCGGTCACCGCTTCCTTCACCAGCTTGCCGTCACCGGCGCTGGCCAGCTTCCGCTCGAGATCGGGAATCACGCCATAGAGCAGTTCCGACGCCTTCCCGAGATCGCCGCGCCGCTGCGCCACCTCCACCTCGGACTTCGCCTGGTCCAGGCGCTCCTTCAGCTTCTGCGCCTCCTGGAGCTGGTCCTTCTCCGCCTTCCAGGCGGCCGCCATGGCGTTCGACTTGTCCTCGAGATCGGCCAGCTCCTTCTCGAGCTTGCCCAAGCGGTCACGCGAGGCCGCGTCGGGCTCCTTCTTCAGGGCCTCCCGCTCGATCTTGAGCTGGATCACCCGGCGATCGAGCTCGTCCAGCGCCTCGGGCTTGCTGTCCACCTGCATGCGCAGGCGGCTCGCCGCCTCGTCCACGAGGTCGATCGCCTTGTCCGGCAGGAACCGGTCGGTGATGTAGCGGTTGGACAGGGTCGCCGCCGCCACCAGGGCGCCGTCGGTGATCCGCACGCCATGGTGCGTCTCGTACTTGTCCTTGATGCCGCGCAGGATGCTGATCGTGTCCTCGACCGACGGCTCGCCCACGAACACCGGCTGGAAGCGCCGCGCCAGCGCCGCGTCCTTCTCCACGTGCTTGCGATACTCGTCGAGCGTGGTGGCGCCGATGCAGTGCAGCGTGCCGCGGGCCAGCTCCGGCTTGATCAGGTTGGAGGCGTCCATCGCCCCATCCGCCCGACCGGCGCCCACCAGCGTGTGCATCTCGTCGATGAACAGGATGATCTCGCCCTCGGCGGACTCGATCTCCTTCAGCACGGCCTTCAGCCGCTCCTCGAACTCACCGCGATACTTGGCCCCGGCCACCATGGCCCCGAGGTCGAGCGACAGCAGCCGCTTGCCCTTCAGCGCCTCGGGCACGTCGCCGTTGACGATGCGCAGCGCGAGGCCTTCCACGATCGCGGTCTTGCCGACGCCGGGCTCGCCGATCAGCACGGGGTTGTTCTTGGTGCGACGGGCGAGCACCTGGATCGCGCGGCGGATCTCCTCGTCGCGGCCGATCACCGGGTCGAGCTTGCCCTCACGCGCCAGCGCGGTCACGTCGCGCGCATACTTCTTCAGCGCGTCGAAGCTGGCCTCGGCGTTCTGGCTGGTGACCTTGCGGCCCTTGCGGATCTCCGCCACCGCCTTCTCCAAGGCCTGCGCGGTCGCGCCGGCGTTCTTCAGCACGCGGCCGGCCGGCGTGTCGGAGGCGGCGAGCGCCACCAGCACGCGGTCCTGGGCGACATACTCGTCGCCCGCCTTGGTCGCGGCCTGCTGCGCGGCGTCGAGCACGCGCACCAGTTCCGGCGTGATGGTCGGCTGGCCGGCGCCGGAGCCCTGCACCTTGGGCTGGCGCGCGATCTCCGCATCCACGGCGGTCAGGGCGGCCTTCGGGTCGCCGCCCGCGGTCTTGATCAGACCGGCGGCCGCGCCCTCCTCGTCGTCCAGCAGCGCCTTCAGCAGGTGTTCGGGGGTGATCCGCTGGTGGAACTCGCGGATCGCAATCGTGCCGGCGGCTTGCAGGAAGCCGCGGGTCCTTTCGGTGAATTTCTCGATGTCCATGACGATGTCCCTATACGTAGGCGACCGGTCCGCGCCCGCCCCTCCAGAGGCAACGGACACATGAACCTTTGGCAAACGATCTGGGTCGCGGCAAAGTCCCCCTCAAGAGGGAGTCGCCCATGCGTATCGAATTTCTTTACCGCTACCCGGTGAAGGGCCTGTCCGCCGAGGCGATCGAGATGGCGGAGGTCGAGGCAGGCGGCGCCATCCCCTGGGATCGCGCCTTCGCCCTGGCGCAGGGCGACGCCGGGTTCGATCCGGCGGCCCCCGCCTGGCGGCCGAAGACCAACTTCATGTGCCAGGCGCGCAATGCCCGCATCGCCGCGCTCTCCACCGTCTTCGATCCACGCTCCGGTCAGCTCATTGTGCGGGCGCCCGACGGAACCGGCGTCAGCGCCAACGCGCTGACCGAGGCCGGCCGCGCCGAGATCGGCGCCTTCCTGACCGGCTGGCTGGGCGAGGAGGCGCGCGGGACGCCGCGCTTCCACCACGTGCCGGGGCACATGTTCAGCGACCAGCAGTCCAAGGTGGTGAGCCTGATCAACATCGCCAGCCTGCGCGACTACGAGGCGAAGGTAGGCGCCCGCCGCCACCGCCGGCGGTTCCGCGCCAATGTCTGGTTCAGCGGCGCCCCCGCCTGGGCGGAGCGAGACTGGGTCGGCCAGACCCTGCAGCTCGGTGGCGCCACCGTGCGGGTGGCGAAAGGGATCGTCCGCTGCCCGGCGACCCAGGTGAACCCCGAGACCGCGCAGCGCGACGCCGATCCGGTGGCCGAACTCCGCGCGCTCTACGGCCACACGGAGTTGGGCATCCATGCCGAGGTGATCGAAGGCGGCCGCTTCGCCATGGGCGACGCCATCGAGATTCTGGGCGACTGAGGCACCCGGGCCGCGCGTCAGCGGCCCAACCGGTCCCGCGGGCGCCCGCCGGCGCCCATGGGACGCAGCCGGCCCGCTCGAAGGAAGGGGCCGGCCGGACCGGGTCAGGCGGCCTTGGCCATCCCGCGCAGCACGTACTGCAGGATGCCGCCGTGCTGGTAGTAGGCGACCTCGTCCACCGTATCGATGCGGCAGATCACCGGCACCTTGTCGGTCGTGCCCGACGTGCGATGGATCACCAGTTCGAGCTCCATGCGCGGGGTGATCTTCTCGAGCCCGAGGACGTCGATCACCTCGTCGCCGGTGATGCCGAGGGTGTTGCGGTCCATCCCCGGCTTGAACACCAGCGGCAGCACGCCCATGCCCACGAGGTTGGAGCGGTGGATGCGCTCGAAGCTCTCGACGATCACCGCCTTGATGCCCAGCAGCATGGTGCCCTTGGCCGCCCAGTCGCGGGACGAGCCGGTGCCGTATTCCTTGCCGCCGAACACCACCAGCGGCACGCCCTCGGCCTTGTACTTCATCGCCGCGTCGTAGATGGACATCTGCTCGCCATCGGGCAGGTGCTTGGTCATGCCGCCTTCGACGTTCGTCAGCATCTCGTTGCGAATGCGGATGTTGGCGAACGTGCCGCGCATCATGATCTCATGATTGCCGCGACGGGCGCCGTAGCTGTTGAAGTCCTTCTGCAGCACCTGCCGCTCCAGCAAGTACTCGCCCGCGGGCGAGGTCTTGCGGATGGAACCGGCCGGGCTGATGTGGTCGGTGGTGATGCTGTCGCCCAGCTTCGCCAGGATCCGCGCGCCGACGATGTTGCCGACCGGCTTCGGCTCCATGGTGATGCCCTCGAAATAGGGCGGGTTCTTCACGTAGGTGGAGCTGTCGTTCCAGCGATAGGTGGCGTTGTCGCCATCCACCGCGATGGCCTGCCACTGCTTCGGCCCCTTGAACACGTCGGCGTAGCGATCCAGGAACTGCTCGCGCGACAGGCTCGCCGCGATCGTGTCCGAGATCTCCTTGTTGGTCGGCCACAGGTCGCGCAGGTAGACGGGCTTGCCGTCATTGCCGGTGCCCAGCGGTTCGGTGGTGATGTCCTTGGTGACCTTGCCGAACAGCGCGTAGGCGACCACCAGCGGCGGGGAGGCCAGGTAGTTCGCGCGGACGTTCGCGTGCACCCGCCCCTCGAAGTTGCGGTTGCCGGAAATCACCGCCGCGCCGACCAGCTTGTTGTCCTCGATCGCGTCGACGATCGCGTCGTCCAGCGGGCCGGAGTTGCCGATGCAGGTGGTGCAGCCATAGCCCACGGTCTGGAAGCCGATCGCATCCAGGTCCGCGGTCAGGCCGGCCTTGTCGAGGTATTCCGTGACGACCTGCGACCCCGGCGCGAGCGAGGTCTTCACCCACGGCTTCGGCGTCAGCCCCTTGGCACGCGCCTTGCGCGCCACCAGGCCGGCGGCGACCAGCACCGACGGGTTGGAGGTGTTGGTGCAGGAGGTGATCGCCGCGATCACCACGTCGCCATGGGTGAGCTCGTAGTTCTTGCCTGCCACCTTCACCGACTTGCCGACGTCGCCGGCGGGCACGCCCAGGCCCTTGGTCAGGTCGGCGTTGAAGCTGGATGCGACCTCCTTCAGCAGCACGCGGTCCTGCGGGCGCTTCGGGCCGGCCATGGAGGGCTGCACGGTGGAGAGGTCGAGTTCCAGCGTGTCGGTGAACACCGGGTCGGGCTGCCCGGGCTCGCGGAACATGCCCTGGGCCTTGAGGTAGGCCTCGACCAGCGCGATGCGGTGGGTGTCGCGGCCGGACAGGCGCAGGTAGTCGAGGGCGATCTTGTCGACCGGGAAGAAGCCGCAGGTGGCGCCGTATTCCGGGGCCATGTTGCCGATCGTCGCGCGGTCCGGCAGGCCGAGCTCGTCGAGGCCGGGGCCGAAGAATTCGACGAACTTGCCGACCACGCCCTTCTTACGCAGCATCTGGGTGACGGTCAGCACGAGGTCGGTCGCGGTCGCACCCTCGGGCAGCTTGCCGGTCAGGCGGAAGCCGATCACGTCCGGGATCAGCATGGCGATGGGCTGGCCGAGCATGGCGGCCTCGGCCTCGATGCCGCCGACGCCCCAGCCCAGGATGCCCAGGCCGTTCACCATGGTGGTGTGGCTGTCGGTGCCGTACAGCGTGTCGGGATAGGCGATGGTCTTGCCGCCGTTCTGCGACGTCCAGACGCACTGGCCGAGATATTCCAGGTTCACCTGGTGGCAGATGCCGGTGCCGGGCGGCACGACGCGGAAATTGTCGAACGCCTCCTGGCCCCAGCGCAGGAAGGTATAGCGCTCCCCGTTGCGCTCGAACTCGATGTCGACGTTCTTCTGCAGCGCATCGGCGGTCGCGGAGACGTCCACCATCACCGAGTGGTCGATCACCAGGTCCACCGGGACCAGCGGGTTCACCTTCTGCGGGTCGCCGCCCAGGCGGGTGATGCCGTCGCGCATCGCGGCGAGGTCGACCACACCCGGAACGCCGGTGAAGTCCTGCATCAGGATGCGGGCGGGACGGAACGGCACTTCCTTGGAGGACGACGCCTTCTCCAGCCAGCCGAAGATCGCCTTGGCGTCATCGACGGTGTAGGAGCGCCCGTCCTCGAACCGCAGGATGTTCTCCAGCAGCACCTTCAGGCTGACCGGCAGGCGGGAGATGTCCCCCAGCGTCTTGGCTGCCTCGGGCAGGGAGAAGTAGTCGAACTGCTTGCCCTCGACCGTCAGCGTGCGGCGGGTCTTCAGCGTGTCCTGCCCGATGGATGTCATGCCGGTTCCGCCCTGCGATCGGCAGGACGCCTCTCGTTGCGCGACGGGACGCTGCGTGGGATGGAGCGCACGCCGCAGGTGCAATATTCACAGTCGGCGGGCTTTAACCACACAAGCCGGGACCCGTCCATGGTCCGGCGCCCCGCGCGAAGGGTTGGTATTGAAAAGGGTTCCGACGGGTATGGCAGGCGCAGCAATGTCCGCCGCTGGCGAGGGGCTCACGGCCGAGGCATTGGCGGCGTTCCGCGGAGAGCGGCTGGTGTTCCGTGACCTCGGCTTCTCGCTTGCCCCGGCGGAGGCGCTGGTGCTGGTCGGCCCGAACGGGTCGGGGAAATCGACCCTGCTGCGGCTGCTGGCGGGCCTGGTGCGACCGGCGGCGGGCCGGCTGCTCTGGGACCGGGAGGACGCGTTGGCCGATCTGCCGGCGCATGCGGCACGGGTCGTCTATGTCGGGCACCAGGATGCCGTGAAACCGGGGCTGACCGCGGCCGAGAATTTGCGTTTCGCCGCCGCACTGACCGGCGGGGTGGCAGCCGAGGCTCTCGCCGCGGTTGGGCTGGAGCGCCTGGCCGACCTGCCCGCGCGGATGCTGTCGGCCGGCCAGAAGCGCCGCCTGGCGCTGGCGCGGCTCGCCCTCGGTAGCGCGCCGCTCTGGCTGCTGGACGAACCGACGCTGGGGCTGGACACCGTGTCGATCGACCGGTTCGGCGGACTGCTGGCGGCGCATCGCGGCCGCGGCGGCATGGTCGTCGCCGCCACCCATGTCCCGCTCCCGCTCGCCGGCACGCGCGAGCTGCGGCTCGGATGAGCGCGCCGCAGATGAAGCGCCCGGCACGGCCTTCCCCCCTCCCCATGCGGGAGGGGGATGGGGGCAGGGGGCGCCACCCGGATTCCCCCCTCACCCGATGCCCCCCAGCGCACCGCCCCGCACCGATGGCGGAGCGACCCGCGCCGCCCGCTCCCCCCAACCCCCTCCCGCGAGGGGAGAGCGTCGTGCCATGATCCGCTTCCTCGCCGTCCTCGGGCGCGAATTGCGGCTCTCCGTCCGCCACGGCGCGGACACGCTCGCGGCCCTGCTGTTCTTCCTGCTCGCTGCCTCGCTCTTCCCGCTCGCGATCGGCCCCGCCCCCGAGACGCTCGGGCGCATGGCGCCCGGCGTCGTCTGGGTCTGCGCACTGCTCAGCGCGCTGTTGCCGCTCGACCGACTGTTCGGCGCGGATCACGAGGACGGCTCGCTCGATCATCTCCTGCTGTCCGGCCTGCCGTCGGCCGCCCTGGCCGGCGCCAAGGCCACCGCGCACTGGCTGGTCACCGGCCTGCCCCTGCTGCTCGCCGCCGCGCCGAGCGCGGTGATGCTGCGGATGCCGGAGGACGCGCTGCCGGCGCTGCTCGCCGGCCTGTTGCCGGGCACGGTGCTGCTGTCGCTGTTCGGCACCACCGGCGCCGCCATCGTTCTGGGCGCGCGCCGCGGCGGCGTGCTGCTGCCGCTGCTCGTCCTGCCGCTCACCACCCCGGTGCTGATCTTCGGCGTCGCGGCGGCGGACGCGGCGGCCGGCGGCCTGTCGCCCCGGCCGCACCTGCTGCTGCTGACCGCCCTGCTGGCCTGCGCCCTGCCGCTCTGCCCGCTCGCCGCGGGGGCGGCCCTGCGGAGTGCAGCGGAGTAGGCCAGCGCAACCCTGCGTTGGTGGCGCAACGCCGGTCGGATCGGGACGATGCGGATCGTCAACATGAACCGATTCGCATGCGCCGCGTCGCCTTCCCGCTCGCCCTCCTGATCGCGATTGCGCCAATCGGCGCGGATGCGCGGCGTGACGCCGCCCCGCAGACCCGCAGCAGCGCACCACCCGCCGGCCCGGTCGCCGCGCAGGTCTCGGTGTGCTTCGTCCCCGCGCAGCAATGCGACACCGCCATCACCGCCGCGATCGACGCCGCCCGGGACAGCATCCGCGTGCAGGCCTATGGGTTCACCGCACCGCGCATCCTGCGCGCGCTGGCCGCGGCGCACGACCGTGGCATCGACGTGCAGATCATCCTGGACAAGAGCAACGAGCCGGAGGGGCGGCAGGTGCAGTCCGCCGGTGCGAGCTTCACGCGCGACGTGGGCATCCCGACCTGGATCGACGACACGGTGGCGATCGCGCACAACAAGCTCATCGTGATCGACGGTCACCTGGTGATCGGCGGCTCCTACAACTACACGAGCTCCGCCGAACGCCGGAACGCCGAGAACGTCACGTTCATCGACTCCCCGGCGGTCGCGGCGATGTACCTGGCGAACTGGGACTTGCGCCGCGCCGTCTCGAAGTCGTTGCAGACGCAACCAGGTGGTCCGGCGGCGTTCCTGGCCGCGCCCGCACCGCTCCGGAACTGATCCCGGCGCGCTCCGGCGCGCACCCGCAGCAGAGGCGGCCGCGCGCCGCTACAGCGCCACCTCCACCGCGACCAGATCCGCCTCCTTGGTCGCCATGATCGCGACCTCCGGCTCGTCGCTGATCGCAGCCCCGTCGCGCAGCCCGACCGCGACACCGTTCACCGTCACGGCGCCGGTCGCCGGCACCAGGTACAGCCCACGGCCGGTGCCCAGCGTCAGGCGCGCGCTTTCGCCGGCCCGCAGCACGCCGACCCGCAGTTGCGCGTCCGCGTGCAGCGGCAAGGCCCCCGACACCGCATCGTCGACGCGCCCGCTGGCCAGCACGTTCAGCCCGGTGCAGCGCGGAAACCGACGCGTCGCCCAACCCGGCGCAACGCCCGCGCGGTCGGGCTGGATCCAGATCTGGAACAACCGCGTCGGTTCATGCTCGAGGTTGTATTCGGCGTGCACGATGCCGCTGCCGGCATGCATCACCTGCACGTCGCCCGCCTCGGTGCGCCCCTCGTTGCCCAGGCTGTCGCGATGGGTGATGGCGCCCTGCCGGACATAGGTGACGATCTCCATGTCGCGGTGGGGGTGGGGATCGAAGCCCTGGCCGGGGGCGACCTCGTCGTCGTTCCACACCAGCAGCCGGCCAAACCCCATGCGCGCCGCCTCGCGATAGGCGCCGAAGCTGAAATGATGCCGCGCGCTCAACCAGCCGTTCTGGTAGCCACCGAGCGTGGCGAAGGGCCGCAGGTCGATCATCGGAGTCTCCCGGAGCGGTGCCTGTACCGGTTACGCCGGATCGTGACCCTGCCCCCCCGGTTCGGCAAGCGCGGGCGCCGGCGCGCGCCCCAGCTTGCGCAGCAACCGGCCGAGTTCCTGCAGTTCGGATTCGGTGAGCGCGTCCATCGTGGCGGCGATGTCGCGGGCATGGCGGGGAAACAGCGCCTCGATCAGCGCGCGGCCTTCCGGCGTCAGCGCGACCGTCACGGCGCGGCGGTCGGTGGCGCTCCGCTCGCGAGAGACCAGGCCCCGGCGGGCGAGCTTGTCCACCACGTCGGTCATGTTGCCGGGGCTGGTCAGGACCTTGCGCAGCAGCTCCCGCTGGGTGAGCGGGCCCTTGTGCAGGATCGCCTCCAGCACCCCGAACTGGGTCGCGGTCAGCCGTTCGGAGGCCAACCCCGGCTCGAGCCGCGCGAGCACCGATTTGCCCGCGCGAAGCAGCTTGACATAGACCCTGAGCGTCTCGCGGATCCGGCCGTCCTCTGGCCCCGGCGCTGCGGCCGGCACCGGATCAGCGGTTCATCATCACCGGCAGGGTCGCGTTCTCCAGCACGTGGCGCGTCACGCCGCCCAGGATGAGCTGGCGCAGCCGCGAGTGCGAGTAGGCGCCCATCGACAGCAGGTCGCAGCCGAAATCCACCGCCGCGGCGAGCAGGCCGGCGCCGACCGACCCTTGCGAGTGGAACACCGCGATATCGGCGTGCACCCCGTGCAGCGCGAGATAGGCGGCGAGGTCGGGCGCGCCGGGGCCGCGGCGCTGGTAGCCCTCGGCCGAGAGGATGCGGACCGCCTCTGCCCGCTGCATCCAGGGCAGCGCCGCCTGCACCGAGGACGCGGATTCCGCGGTGCCGTTCCAGGCGATGCAGATCCGCGTACCGACGGTGGCCGGCGGCACCTGCGGCGAGATCAGCACGGGGCGGCCGGAGTCGAACAGGACGGCATGCAGCGCGTCGGAGGAGGAGACGTCCTCGTCCGCCTCCGGATGCGGCACCACCGTCAGGTCGGCGAGCCGCGCCTGCTGGGCGACGATGTCTTCTTCGCGGCCCGTCACGGAGGCGAAGTGGGCGGTGGCGTGCCCGAGCTTGGGGTGGGGTTCCTGCACCACGACCTGGTGCTGGGCGACGAAGCGGTCGAACATCGCGCGCACGGCATAGGCGCGGTCGCTGCTCTCCTTCTCCGTCGCGGACATCATCTCCTCGATCATCGCGCCGGACAGGCCCTCGCCCGCGAGCGGAGCCACGTCGCGGCTGTCCACCCGCACATGCAGCGCGGTGACGTGCGCGTTCCAGTAGCGCGCGATGGTCAGCGCGGTGGACAGGGCGGCCTCCCCCGCCGCGGTGCCGGTGAGCGGGAGGAGCAGCTTGCGGATCGCCATCGGTCAGTCCTCCGGGGTGCGCAGGGCAGGCTTGCGATTCTGGCGAGCAACATGGTCCGGCCAATGCGATTTGGGAAGAGTGAACGGCGAAACCGATCATTCATGCGCCGGTGCGATGCTGGCTGCGTGCTGTTCACCGACCCCCTGTTCCTGTTCTGCTTCCTGCCCCTCGCGCTGGCCGGGTTCTTCGGCAGCGCCCGGTTCGGGCAAGCGGCGGCCTGTACCTGGCTCGTCCTCGCCTCGCTCGTCTTCTACGGCTGGTTCGAGCCACGCTTCGTGCCCCTGCTGCTCGGTTCGCTCCTGCTCAACCATGGCGTGGCGCGGGCGCTGGAGGCGACGCGGGACCGGCCGGCGCAGCGCTGGGTCCTGTGGGCGGGCATCGGCGCCAACCTGGCGGCGCTCGCCTACTGCAAATATCTGGCCTGGCTGGTCTCCCTGCTGGATGCCGGTTTCGGCCTGACCTTGCCGCCGCCCTCGATCGCGCTGCCGCTCGGGATCTCCTTCTTCACCTTCACGCAGATCGGCTACCTGCTCGACGTGCGGGATGGCGAACCGCACGACCGCTCGCTGCTGCGCTACGCGGTCTTCGTGACCTTCTTCCCGCATCTGATCGCCGGCCCGATCCTGCACCACCGGGAGGTGATGCCGCAGTTCGCCGATCCCGCGACCTACCGGGTCGCGCCGGGCAATCTCGCGCTGGGGGCGTCGATCTTCATCCTGGGCCTGCTGAAGAAGACCGTGCTGGCCGACCCGACCTCGATCGGCGTGGCGGAAGCCTTCGCCGAACCCCAGGCACTGCCGTTGTTCGCGGCCTGGAATGCCGCGCTCAGCTATTCGCTGCAGCTCTATTTCGACTTCTCCGGCTATTCCGACATGGCGATCGGGCTCGCCCGCATGGCCAACGTGCGGTTCCCGCTGAACTTCGACAGCCCCTACAAGGCGCAGAGCGTGATCGACTACTGGCAGCGCTGGCACATGACGCTGACACGCTATCTCACGCGCTATCTGCACGATCCGCTGACCCTGTGGGTGATGCGCCGGCGCCGGGCACGGCGGCTGCCGGTGGATCGCGCGGCGCAGACGACGCTGCGCGGCTTCGGGTCGATGATCCTGGTTCCGGTCTTCGTCACGATCGGGCTGGCCGGCCTGTGGCACGGCAGCGGCGCGCAGTTCCTGGTGTTCGGCCTGCTGCACGCAGCCTGGCTGACCATCGCGCGCGCCTGGCGGCTGCTGCGGCCGGGTTCCGCCACGCCGGGGGCGCTCGGCCGGGTCTGGCGGATCGCGCTGACCTATCTCTGTGTCCTGGTCGGGTCGGTGTTCTTCCGCGCCCCCTCGGTCGAGGCGGCGATGGCGATGCTGGCCGGGATGGTGGGCCTGCACGGCGCCGGCCCGGGCGTGCCCCTGCCGGCGACCTGGCTGGAGGGGCTGCCGGATCTGCTGCGCGTGGCCGCGCAGCCCGCCGAGTGGCATGCGACCGCGGCTTGCGTGCGGCAGGTGCTGTGGCTGGTCGCGCTGTATGCGATCGTCTGGGGTCTGCCGAACACGCAACAGATCTTCGTCCGCTTCCACCCGGCGCTGGATCCGGTGCAGCCCGGTCGCCCGGCCTGGCTGCGCTGGGCGCCGAACGCGCCCTGGGCGCTCGCGGTCGGCGCCCTGGCGACGGTCGCGCTGCTCTCCCTCGGGGGCTCGCGGGAGTTCCTCTACTTCCAGTTCTGAATCGCCGCCCGTGCCGCCGGCAGCGGGTCCGTCGCCTCGACCGGGTGCCAGGATCCGGGCCCCGGATCGCGCCCCGCCGCCGCGTGCAGCACCGCGACGGTGGCGTCGGACGCATCGCCCCGGCGCGCGGCGATCCGCGCCTCGAGCACCGGCAGCGGCGCCTGCAGCCACAGGCCGAGGAACGGCACCCCGGCCCGCGCCGCCGCGGCCTCGATCGACGCCCGGTGCGCGAGGTCGAGGAAGGTCGCATCGGCGATCGCCATGTACCCGGCGCGGGCCACGGCCTCCGCCCCGGCGGCGACATCCGCGATGACCGCGGTGCTGACCGTCTCGGCATAGGCGGAGGGCGGCAGGCGTTCCTCCGGCGCCACGCCGAAGCGGCGCTTGCGGAGTTCGTCGCTGCGCAGGATCAGCGCGCCGGGTGCGACGCCGAGGTCCGGGGCCAGTGCGCGGGCGAGGGTGGACTTGCCGGTCCCCGGCAGGCCGCCGATCGCGATCACCCCCGCCGGACGCGGCTGCAGGTAGGCGAGCGCGGCGTCGAGATAGCCGGTCGCCACGGCCTGGCCGCGCCGCTGCTCCACATGCGCACGCACCATGGCGCGCAGCGACAGGAAGGCGGGCAGGCCGCGCAGCATGTCCACATCGCCGGTGCGAGCGACGATCCGGTTCATCACCCGGTTCGCCGCGGCGCGGTCCAGCCGCCGGTCGAGATCCATCAGCAGGAACGCGCGGTCATAGGCGAGGTCGATCGTCGCCATGCCCTCGTCGAACTCGAGCGCGTCGAACGGCACCGGCCGTCCCTGCCACAGGCAGAGATTTCCGAGATGCAGGTCGCCATGCCCACGGCGGACCAAGCCCGCCGCGGCGCGGGCCGCCATCCAGGGCCGCAGCGCGTCCAGCGCCGCCAGGATCGCCGTTTCCCAGGCACCGACCGGTTCGGCCGGCAGTCCCGCATCGCGCGCCGAACGGACATTGCCGCGTGCGATGTCGTGCATCGGCGGGAGAACGCCGTGAACCGGGGGCAGCGCGGCATGATAGGCGACGATCGCGTCGGCCAGCGCATCGAGCTCCGCCGGTCCCAGCCGGCCGCTCGCCGCGCGCTTATCCAGGAAGTCCTCTGCCGGGACGCGCGCCATGCGGAGGACCCAGTCGATCGGCGTCCCCTCGGCCGGATCGGACAGCGGGGCGCCGGGTTCCCCGAGAACGAGGGTGCCGTCGGGCCGGCGCAGCACGGGCACGACGTCGCGATACAGGCCGGGGGCGGCCGGTGCGTTCAGCGCCAGCTCGCGGTCGGCGAAGCGCCGACGGTCCTCCATGCGCGTGAAGTCGAGGAAGGCGAGACGGACCGCCTTCTTCAGCTTCCACACCGTATCCGGCCCCACGAAGACGGCCGAGATGTGGGTCTGGATCGGTTCGGCGCCGCCCGCGAGCCGCTGCAGCAGCGCGGCGGTCGCCTGCTGCGCGGGCGGGATGCCGCTGGGCGGCCGGTCGGGCGCGGGGGCGGCGGGCTCGTGCGGCACGAGCCGCTACGGGTAGAGCTTGCCTTCGACCCAGCCGCCGCCCGCCTCGCGGGTGAACGTGGCGCGGTCGTGCAGGCGGAACGGCATGTCCTGCCAGAACTCGAAATAGTCGGGCAGCACGCGGTAGCCCGACCAGTAGGCCGGCCGGGGAATGTCGTCGCCGGGGAATTCCGCCTCGTACTCGGCCAGCCGCCGCTCGAGCGTGGCGCGTTCGTCCAGCGGGCGGGATTGCTGCGAGGCCCAGGCGCCCAGGCGGGAGATCCGCGGGCGGCTCGCGTAATAGGCGTCCGCCTCGGCATCGGTGACGGATTCGACCTTGCCCTCGATGCGGACCTGGCGGCCCAGCGACTTCCAGTAGAACAGCAGGAAGACGTTCGGATTGCTGGCGAGTTCGCCCGCCTTGCGGCTTTCCTTGTTGGTGTAGAAGACAAAGCCGCGCGCATCGACGCCCTTGAGCAGGATGGTCCGCGCCGACGGCTTCCCCTGCGGCGTGGCCGTGACCACGATCATGGCGTTCGGGTCTTTCGGCTCGCTCGCTTCCGCCTCCGCAAACCAGGTGGCGAACTTGGCGAACGGATCGATGCTGGACATCGGCTTTCCCCTCGGGGCTACGGGCGCCCGATCGCGGCGGCGTCCCTGAGCCGGCCGGCGATCGCGCGGCGCGCACTCTGCCGCCCTCAGACGGCCATCGCAACGGCCCAATCACCCGGCCGGCGGCCGATCCCGCGCAGGGCAGCCCCCCGGCGCGCGGCCGCCCGGTGGTCCGACCCGCGCGAGACCCCTATATACGGCGCAACAGAGGAGCATGGACCATGGCGGACACGGCGCAGGTGCCGGTGACGGTGCTCACCGGCTATCTCGGGGCGGGCAAGACCACCCTGCTCAACCGCATCCTGACCGAACAGCACGGCCGCAAATATGCGGTGGTGATCAACGAGTTCGGGGAGCTGGGCGTGGACAACGACCTCGTCGTCGACACCGACGAGGAAGTGTTCGAGATGAACAACGGCTGCATCTGCTGCACCGTGCGGGGCGACCTGATCCGCATCGTCGGCGGGCTGATGAAGCGGCGCGACAAGTTCGACGGGATCATCATCGAGACGACCGGCCTGGCCAATCCGGCGCCGGTGGCGCAGACCTTCTTCGTCGATGAGGGCGTGAAGGAGAAGGCGCGGCTCGACGCGATCGTCACGGTGGTGGACGCGAAGCACCTGCCGGCGCGGCTCGCGGACAGCAACGAGGCGGCGGACCAGATCGCCTTCGCCGACGTGATCGTGCTGAACAAGACCGACCTGGTCACGCCGGAGGAGCTCGAGGCGGTCGAGGCCCGCATCCGGCAGATCAACAAGTTCGCGGTGATCCACCGCACGCAGCGGGCGGCGCTGCCGATCGAGCAGGTGCTCGACCGCGGCGCCTTCGACCTACAGCGCGTGCTGGCGATGGATCCCGAGTTTCTGTCCGGCGAGGATGACCACGAGCACAACGACGACGTCAGCTCCATGAGCTTCGAGGTCGAGAAGCCGATCGACCCGGAGAAGTTCAACGCCTGGATCGGCGCGTTGCTGCAGGAGCAGGGACCGGACCTGCTGCGCACCAAGGGCATCCTGGCCTATGCCGGGGAGAACCGCCGCTTCGCCTTCCAGGCGGTGCACATGATCGCCGACGGCGATTTCATCGGTCCCTGGAAAGAGGGCGAGCCGCGCACCAGCAAGATCGTCTTCATCGGCCGCAACCTGAACCGGCCTCGCCTGCGCCGCGGGTTCGAGGGCTGCGTGGCGGACTGACGGAGCATGAGCCAGAGCACCCAACCGGCCTTCCTGCTGGAGAGCCGCGGCGCCCATCGCGACCTGGGCGCCTTCGTCGTCGCCGTCCGCTTCTCTCGTGACGGCAAGACCGTCGCCTTCGCCTTGGGCGACGGGTCGGTGCATCTGGTGCCGGCAGCCGACCCGGCAGTCTGGCGCGCGGTTCCGGTGCATGACGGCGCGGCGCTGGCGCTCGCCGCCGATCCCGGGGCGGACGGGTTCGTCTCGGGCGGCGACGATGGCCTGCTGCGCCGGGTGGGCGCGGACGGAGCGGTCAGCAACCTCGCCTCCTTCGGCACGATGAAATGGGTGGAGCAGGTCGCCACCCACGCGCTCGACAAGGGCAAGGGCCTGGTCGCCGCCTCGGTGGGCAAGGTCGTGCATTTGCTCGACGCGACGGGCCAGAAGCTGAAGACCTGGACGCACCCGTCCTCGGTCACCGGCCTGGCGTTCGACACCAAGGGCAAGCGCGTCGGCGCGTCGCACTACAACGGCGTCTCGCTCTGGTTCGTCGCCGCGAAGACCGACACGCCGCGCGTGCTGGAGTGGAAAGGCAGCCACACCGGCATCGCGATCCATCCCGAGGGCGAGGCGGTGGTCTCCGCCATGCAGGAGAACGCGCTGCACGGCTGGCGCCTCTCCGACGGCCAGCACATGCGCATGAGCGGCTACCCGTCCAAGTCCGAGGCGCTGTCGTTCAGCCGCAACGGCCGCTGGCTCGCCAGTAGCGGGGCGGATGCGATGGTGCTGTGGCCCTTCTTCGGCGGTGGCCCGATGGGCAAGGCGCCGATGGAGCTGGCCGGCGGCGACGGCGTGCTTTGCACGCAGGTTGCGTGCCATCCGAAGGAGGACATGGTGGCCGGCGGCTTTGCCGACGGGCTGGTGGTGGTGGCCGACATCGCCTCCTCCCGCGTGCTGCCGGTGGTGCCGCCCGAACACGGCAAGGTCACGACCCTGGCCTGGAGCCCGGATGGTGGACGGCTCGCGGTGGGCAGCGAGTCCGGATTTGCAGCGGTGATCGACTTCTCCAGCCGCTAAGGCACGCTCGCGAGGCGCACGCGCCACGGGGGTGGCTCGTGCGCGTGAAGGACGGGCGCTTGAGCATGCCGGACCGCACAAGCGCCCGGCGCTCGCCTCCGTTCGGCACCCGCAGCCTGCTGATTCGCGCCGCACCGTCCCAGCGCGGCACGCCCACACGGCGACTGCCGGGCCGATACTTGGGTGGAAATATTACGCTTGCTTCATTTCGAAAGCGCACGTTAGAAGCGCTCTGCAAATAGTTGCTGAAGCAGAGTACAGCCGTTTTGACAAACGTATGCTTTTGGTTGATTGCTGCTCCCGAGCGGTGTTTGGTGCGGTGGGCAGTGGGCCGTGGGGCGGCCCTTTCTCTCAGACTGCGACAAGCTGCTCGCTTCTCTCACCCAGCGCTCTTTCCTGAGCCGTCGCGCATGCCCAGCGCCCCGACCAGGCGCATGCCCACGCCTGCGGGGGTGCTCGCCGCCGGCCTGCTGGCCAGCATCGCCGCCGGCCTGCCCGCCTCGGCGCAAACGGTGCCAGCCGGCGTCGTCTCCGATCCGATTTCCACCATCACAGCCGGCGCGCACGGGCAGGACGACGCGAGCATCGCGGACGCGACCGCAAAACCGGCCGCCCCGATCCAGATCGACATCGCCGGCGCGGTCACCGATCCCCGCAACACCTCCTTCTCCCTGGTGGCCGCACAGAGCTTCGGCGGCGTGGGCGGGTCGGGCGATGGGGGAACCTCGGCCGGGGCGGGCGGGGCCGGCGGCGCCATCACGCTCACCAACAGCGGCAACGTCTTCTCCTATTCCTCCTTCGATCCCAATGCGCGCGCGATCTGGCTGACCTCGTACGGAGGCCAGGGAGGCAACGCCAACCTGCAACCGGATTCGACCGGGCTGAAACCGCCGGGGATCGGCGGCCAGGGCGGCGCGATCACGCTCACCCAGACCGGCAGCGTCACGGGCGTCGACCGCCTCGTCGCAATCGATCTGCTGAGCCAGGGCGGCGACAGCGGCCGCGGCGGCCGCACCGCCAGCCTGGTCCAGAGCCGACCGAAAGGATCGGTCGCCGGCGACGGCGGCGCCATCACCATCACGATCGCCGACCAGGCGCAGGTGACGAACAACCGCACCGCGGCCTGGACCAGCCCGGCCTTCGGACTCCGCGCCGTCTCGCAGGGCGGCCAGGGCGGCGCCGGCAGCACGGTCGGTGACTTCTTCAGCTCCATGGCCGGCGACGGAAGCAATGGCGGCGCTGGTGGGCCGGTGACCATCCGGCTGGACGGCAATGTGCAGACCACGGGCAACTCGGTCACCGGCGTCTATGCCGTGAGCCGCGGCGGTGCCGGCGGATCCGGCGGCCGCGACAATTCCTGGCTGGACGCGTTCCCCGGTGCCTCGGGCAATGGCGGCGCGGCCGGTCCGGTCGCCATGCGCATCGGCGCCGGCGGATCGGTGATCACCACGGGCGCCGACTCGTCGGCCGTGTTCCTGGAAGCGCGTGGCGGGGATGGCGCGGCCGGCGGCATCGGCGGCGGCTCGCTGATCTACACCGGCCGCATCGGTGGGGTCGGCGGCTCCGCGCAGGTGGCCGGCGGGCCGTCGATCAGCTTCGAGAACGCGGGTCTCGTCGCGACGACCGGCGACCGCGCCTCCGCGGTGCTGCTGGTGAGCGTCGGCGGCAATGGCGGCAACGGCTCACCGAACGGTAGCGCCACGGGCGGCGCGGGCGGCGCCGGTGGCGACGTCGCGGGCACCAACACGGGCCGGCTGCAAACGAGCGGAATTGGCTCGTTCGGCCTGTACGGGGTCAGTGCCGGCGGCATCGGCGGCAACGGCACCGACAACAAGGGCAACATCCTCAACCTGGGCGGCGGCAATGGCGGTGCCTCGGGTGCCGCCGGCACGGTCAGACTGGTGAATGCCGGCACCATCATCACGACCGGCGACGACGCCTCGGCGATGGTGGCGCAGAGCATCGGCGGCGGCTGGATCAAGGACGCCTACCGCGTCCCCGGTGGCGTGCAGTTGGGCGGCGGCGGCAGCGCGGCGGGCGCCGACACCTTCGCCCTGTTCGGCGGCCGCGCCGGCGCGGGCGGCGCCGGCGGCGCGGCGGGCGCGATCGAGCTCACCAACAGCGGCGACATCACCACCAACGGCCAGGGCGCCTACGGCATGCTGGCGCAGAGCCTGGGTGGCGGCGGCGGCGATGGCGGCAGCGCCAAGGTCATCGGCCCGGGCTTCGCCGTGGCGCTGGGCGGCGACGGCGGGCCCGGCGGCAGCGGTGGCGCGATCACGCTGCGGGGCAGCGCCACGAACGGCAGCATCACCACCTTCGGCAACGGCGCGACGGCGCTGTTCGCGCAGAGCGTCGGCGGCGGCGGCGGCATCGCCGGCAAGGCGGACGCCACCAGCGCCAGCATCGCCCTGGGCTGGTCGCTCGCGCTGGGCGGCAGCGGCGGTGGCGGCGGCAACGGTGGCCGCATCGACCTGACCAACACCAGCACCCTCGCCACGGCCGGCAGCAACGCCGCCGGCATCGTGGCGCAGAGCGTGGGCGGCGGCGGCGGCGATGCCGGCAGCGCCTCCGCGTCCAGCACCGTGTTCGGCGGCGGCGAGATCCCGGCCATCGCGGCGACCGCGACGATCGGCGGCAGCGGCGGGTCCGGCGGGTCGGGCGGCGCCATCAGCATCACCAACGCCGCCGCCATCACCACCGAGGGCGGCACCTCCAGCGGCATCAAGGCGATGAGCGTGGGTGGCGGCGGCGGTGACGGCGCGGCCGCCAACTCGACCAGCAACCTGCTGGGCCTCACCACCAATCTCGGCACCGCGATCGCGCTGGGCGGATCGGGCGGCGGCGGCGGCAACGGCGGGGCCATCACCATCGGCAGCACCGGCGCCATCACCACCGGCGGCGACTTCTCCTACGGCATCGCGGCGACCAGCGTGGGCGGCGGCGGTGGCGACGGCAGCACCGGGGCCGCGTCCACCGCGGTCGGGGTGAAGGGCCAGGACGCGGTCAATCTCGGGCTCAAATTCCTCCCGATGGCGAAGGCGGTGACCGTCGACTTCGCCCTCGGCGGCAGCGGCGGCGCGGGCGGCCGCGGCGGGGCCGTCACGGTGACCAACGGCGCCGCGATCTCCACCGCGGGCGCCAACGCCTTCGGCGTGTTCGCGCAGAGCATCGGCGGTGGCGGCGGCAACGCGGGCGGCTACACCGGCGGCGGCAGTGGCAAGCTCAGCGCCCAGGTCACCGTGGGCGGCAAAGGGCGCGGCGGCGGTGACGGCGGTGCGGTCACCGTCACCAACACGGGCACCATCCAGACATTCGCCAGCGGATCGACCGCCATCCTCGCCCAGAGCGTGGGCGGCGGCGGCGGCAATGGCGGATCGCTCGCCCAGTCCCCGCCCAAGGACACCAGCGGCGTCGTCAGCTTCCTCAAGACGGTCTACGGCACGATCGCCGCCAACCCGGTGGTGAAGGCGCTCGATTCGGTCGGCTCGATCGACAAGCAATGGAAGCAGACGATCGAGGCCGGCAAGAAGGCGTTCTCCGACAAGGCGCTGAGCCTGCTCAAGCTGTTCGACGACAAGCTGCTGGGCTCCTCCGTGCAGCAGGTCAGCAACACGCTGAAGAACAACGGCTACTTCCAGAAGCTGGTGAGCGACAACGTCAGCAAGTTCCAGGTCTGGTCGAAGGGGGTCAAGGCCGGCCAGCCCGGCTTCCCCGAGTTCCAGCTCACGCTGGGTGTGGGGGGAAGCGGTGGGGCCGGGGGCGCCGGTGGCACCGTCAAGGTGACCAATGACAGCCTGGTCAGCACGATGGGCGAGCAGAGTTTCGGCATCTTCGCGCAGAGCGTCGGCGGCGGCGGCGGCATCGGCGGGGGCGGGTCGAGCAGCGGCGGCACGGGGGCGAATGCCTCGGTCGGCGCGACGGGCGGCGATGGGGGTGCCGGCGGCGCGGTCACCGTCACCAGCACCGGGCGGATCGAAACCGCCGGCCGGCTGTCCTATGGCGTGCTGGCGCAAAGCGTCGGCGGGGGCGGGGGCCTCGGCGGGGTATCTGAGAACAAGACCAGCGCCACCGACGTCACGACATCCGTCACCGCCGGGATCGGCGGCAACGCGGGCAAGCGCTCGCCCGGCGGCGCGGTGACCGTCGCGAATACCGGGTCGATCACCACCATGGGCGTCCAGGCGCATGGCATCGTGGCGCAGAGCATCGGTGGGGGCGGCGGGATCTTCCAGATGGCCGGCCCGGCGGCCCAGACGCTCTCGAGCGCCGTGCCCGTGATCGGCGATGCGGCTCTGGCCGACGTGCTCGACCGCACGATCCGCTTCCTCGGCCAGGTCGGCGTCGACCTGGGAGCGACCGCGGACGCCAACAGCAAGCTGTATTCCCCGACGGTCTCGCTCAACCTCACGCTGGGCGGCAATGGCGGCCAGGGGGGTGACGGCGGTGCCGTGCTGGTGCGGTCGCTGGGCTCCATCACGACCCAAGGCGACGGCGCGATCGGCATCCTGGCGCAGAGCATCGGCGGCGGCGGCGGGCTGGGCGGCGATTCCGGCACCGCCGGTGTGCTGAAATCGAGCTTCACCCTCGGCGGCAGCGGCGGCACCGGGGGCAATGGTGGCCCGGTGACGGTGATCCTCGGCAGTCAGCCGATCAGCACCGCGGGCGTCGGCGCGCATGGATTGCTGCTGCAATCCATCGGCGGCGGCGGCGGCTACGCCGGAACCGGCACGTCGGTCACGCTGCTCTCCCCGGGCCAGATCATCGGCACCGGGACCAGCAGCGGAGATGGTGGGCTGGTCACGCTCACCAGCACCGACGGCGACACGCGGCGGAGCGTCAGCGTGACCACGACCGGCGCCCGCGCGAATGCCGTGATGATCCAGAGCCTGGGTGGCGGCGGCGGCCTGGTGGCCGATCCCAACGGCACACTGGTCTCGGCGCTGGGCAACAGCCGTTCGAAATCGCGCGGCAACGGCGGGGCGGTCGTCGTGGACGCGTCCGGCACGCTCAGCGCCGCGGGCGCCGACGCCTCCGCGCTGGTCATCCAGAGCGGCGTTCAGACCACCACGGGCCAGCTCGACCCGACCCGCACCGGCGGCAACATCACCGTCACCTGGAACGGCTCCCTCACCGGCGGCACCGGGACCGGCGCGGCGATCGTGCTCGACGGCGGCGCGAACAACACGCTGACCCTCTCGGGCGGCACCGTCTCCGCGGCGTCCGGCCAGGCGATCCGCGCGTCGTTCGGCAACGACTCCGTGTTCAACAGCGGGATCCTCACCGGCAATGTCGACCTCGGCAGCGGCGCCAATGAGGTCAACACCCTCGTCAACAACCCGGGCGGCACCTTCAACACCGGCACACGGATCACCCTCGGCCCCAACGGCGTGTTCATGAATTTCGGCACGCTGGAGATCGCCGGTCCACGCAGCATCGGCACCACGACGGTGAACGGCAACGTCCAGCATCTCATGGGCGGGCCGTGGAACGTCGACGTCGACTATGCGCAGGGCGTGGGCGACCAGCTCGTCGCGACGGGCAGCCTGACGGTCGACGGCCTGGTGGCGCCCCGGTTGCTGAACCTCCCAGCCAGCTTCGTTCCCGGCCAGTTGAGCGTGCAGATCGCCAGCTCGCCGTACCTCTACATGCAGGGCGCGCGGGTGCAGAACTCCGTTGCCCTGACCTATGGGCTGGCCGCCACGTCCGGACCCACCCAGACCGCGAACCTGGCCATCGTGTCGGCGAACTTCGCCCCGCCCGCGCTGCTGAACCTGCCCAGCACGAACGACGCGATGAAGGACGTGGCGGGCTACTACCAGAGCATCTGGAAGACCGGCTCGCTGGGTGAGCAGCAGGCGCAGTTCGTGAAACTGGGCGGGATTCTGGACCTGCCGACCTATCAGGCGGCCCTGCAGGATGCCGCCGGCACGGAATACGCGCTGCCGGCGCTGGCGCAGGTGCAGGCGGGAAGCGCCTTCCAGACCACGCTGCACAGTTGCCCGACCTTCGTCGAGGAAACCACGCTGCTGACCGAGCAGAGTTGCGCCTATCTGCGCAACACCGATTCGGTGTCCAACCTGACCGACAGCCAGGACGGGCCGGGCTTCCACCGCACCAGCGCCGGCATCCAGATCGGCGGCCAGGCCCTGGTGGCGCCGGGCTGGTGGGTCGGCGGCGCGATCTCCCCCAGCCAGGGCTGGCTGAGCAGCAACGACGGCACCAGCAGCGCGACCAGCCAGACCATCGATGTCGGCGTGGTGGTGAAGCACCAGGTCGGCGAGCGCTGGCTGTTCGCGCTGTCGGCCAGCTACGGCCATACCGACTCCGACTTCGCGCAGACCGTCATCAGTCCGGATGGCACCGACCGCGCGACCGCGAAGCAGAAGCTCGATCGCGTCACCGCACGGTTCCGCACCGAGTACGACATCCCGTTCGGGCGCGCCTATGTCCGGCCGCTGCTCGACCTCGACGTCAACTACGTCCGGGTGCCGGCCTACAGCGAGAGCGGGGCGGAGATGATGGACCTGCATTTCGGCGCGGCGTCGAAGGTGATGTTCGCGACCTCGCCGATGATCGAGCTGGGTGGGCGGATCAATCTCGATCGGGCGGTGCTGCGGGTGTATGGCGCGGCGGGGTTCAGTTGGATGCCGGATTCGACCTGGCAGCAACCGACCTGGCTGGACGGTGCGCCGGCCGCCGCGGGCACGTTCAATACCAGCTACGCCATGCCGAACCTGCTGGCCAAGACCAGCCTCGGTGTCGATCTGCTGGGCTGGCACCATCTCGACGTGAAGCTGCAATATGATGGCGTGTATGGCGGCGGCTACGCCTCCCACGCGGGCACGGTGCGGGTGGCCTACCCGTTCTGACCGCGGGGCGAGGCACCGGCGCCCACCAGCGCCAGCCACGCCTTCGCCGCGTGGGAGAGGAATCCGCCGCGGCGCCAGACGATCGCCATGTCCCAGTCGGTGCCGGCATCGGTCAGCGGCACCGATCGAAGCCCCGCCGGCCGGCGCTCCGCCACGATCATCCGCGGCAGGAAGCCCACGCCGAGCCCGGCCGTGACCAGCGCCAGCATGAAGTCGACTTGTGAGCTGCGGGCGGCCACTGTCGGCGTGAACCCTGCCCGCGCGCAGGCCTGCAGGATGATCGGGTTCAGCGCGAACCCGCTCTCGAACAGCACGAACGGCTCCGTCGCCAGATCCCGCAGTCCCAGGGCCGGCCGGCCCGCCAGCGCATGGTCGGCGGCGAGCAGCGCATCGATCGGTTCGCGCCGGACCTCGGCCCAGTCGAGCGTATCCGGCGCCGGCAGCAGCGACGCGGCGAGTTCCAGCTCGCCCGCCAGCACCAGCTCCTCCAGCCGCTTGCTGCCATGTTCCTGCAGCCGGATCTCCACCCCCGGATACCGGCTGCGGAACGCCGCGAAGGCGGGGGCGAACAGCGTCGCGCTGCCGATCGGCGGCAGGCCCAGCCGCAGCACGCCGCGCCGCAGGCCGCGGAGTTCCTGCAACTCGGCGACCAGGTCGTCCCGTTCGGCCAGCATCGCGAGCGCCCGTCGATAGACGATCTCGCCCGCGGCGGTGGGTGTGCTGCGGTGCCCGAGCCGGTCGAGGAGGATGAGGCCGAGTTCATCCTCGAGCTGCTTGACCGCCTTGCTGACCGTGGACTGGGTGGCGAAGACGACACGCGCCGCCTGGGAGAAGCCGCCCTGCCGGACGACCTCCACGAAGGCGCGCAGGGTGCGGAGTTCCATCGCTATTCCCTATACGACTTGATCCAAGTCGGACAATTCACTTTCGGCATGACCCTCGTGCGCCTACATCCGGAGCCGAGGAGCCCTGCCGTCATGCGCCCGATCACCACCGTCCTCCGCTACCGCCTGCATCACAGCCGCATTCTCCAGATCGCGCTGCTCTGCGCCTTCTGGCTCGCCGGGGAGGGTCTGGTCCGCGTCGCCCACCTCCCGGTCCCGGGCGGCATCGCGGGGATGCTGATCGTCCTCGCGCTGCTCGCCTCGCGCCGGCTGAGCCCGGTCAGCATGCGGCGCGGCGCCGACTGGTTCCTGGCCGAGATGCTGCTGTTCTTCGTCCCGGCCGTGCTGGCGGTGCTGGACCACCACGAATTCCTGGGCTGGACGGGTCTCAAGATCCTGGCCGTGATCCTGGGCGGCACCGTCACGGTCATGAGCGTCACCGCGCTCACCGTCGATCTGTGCGTGCGGTTGAGCCTGCGCCATGCGCCCGCTGCTTGACGCCGCCGCGCTGACGCTGGGCTGGTCGGCGGCGACGATCGCCCTCTATCTGCTCGCCAAGCACGTCTTCCGGCGCTGGCCGCGCTGGTACCTGTCCCCGCTCGTCACCACGCCGGTGCTGCTGGGCCTGATCGCGCTGGCCGTCCACACCTCCTACCACGACTATATCGGCCGTACCCATTGGCTCGTCGCACTGCTCGGCCCCGCCACGGTGGCCTTCGCGGTGCCGATCTGGGAGCAGCGCGCCACCATCCGCCGGCACTGGCCGATCCTGCTGGGCGGGGTGCTGGCCGGCAGCAGCACCGCCATGCTCTCCGCCTGGGCGCTCGCCAGCCTGCTGGGGATCGACGGAACGCTGCGCCTCAGCCTGCTGCCGCGGTCGATGAGCACGCCCTTCGCGATGACCGTCTCCGGCGATATCGGCGGCGTGCCGGACCTGACCGCGGTGTTCGTCGTGGTGACCGGCGTCGCCGGCGCCGCCCTGGGAGAGTCGCTGCTGCGCGTGCTGCCGCTGCGCAGCGTGCTCGCCCGCGGCACGCTGTTCGGCATGGGGGCGCACGGCGCGGGGGTGGCGAAGGCGCACCAGATCGGCCGCGAGGAAGGCTCGATCGCCGGTCTGGTGATGGTGCTGGTCGGGCTGGTCAACGTGCTCGCCGCGCCGCTGCTGGCGATGGCGTTGCACTGACCCGACGCTCCCTTCCGTGCCGGGTGGCGCCATGCTACCGCCCAGGCAATGAAGTCCCTCCTGCGGCATCCCACGGTGCAGGCCCTGCTGGCACGGCTGATCGGCCGCTACCTGTCCTTCGCGCTGCGCACCACGCGATGGACCGTGGACGGCACCGCGGGCCTCGGTGCGCTGACCGGCCATCGACCGGCCATCGTCGCGTTCTGGCATGAGCACCTGGCGCTGATCCCTGCCCTGGCGCCGATCGTGAGCCGGCTGCCGAACCATCGTCCGACGCCGATCCACGTGCTGGTCAGCCATCATCGCGACGGCCGTTTCGTCGGGGCGGCCGTCCGCCGCTTCGGCGTGGACACGGTGCTGGGCTCGTCCTCGCGGGGCGGCGCCGCGGCCCTGCGCACCCTGCTCGGCCTGCTCGGTCGCGGACACATCGTCATCATCACCCCCGATGGGCCGCGCGGCCCGCGGCGCCAGGCCGCGCCCGGCGTGGCGCAGCTCGCCGCCCTGTCGGGCGTCCCCGTCGTGCCGGTGGCGGCATGCACGACACGGCGCATCCAGTTGCGCACCTGGGACCGGATGACGATCCCGCTGCCGTTCGGGCGCGGTGTGATGGTGTGCGGCGCCGCGGTCGAGGTGCCGCGGGCCGGCTGGCAGGACGCGCTGCCCGGCCTCACCGCGACACTGCAAGCCACGGCAGCGCGGGCCGAACAGCTTTGTCCGGGGTGAGCGCACGGCTGGCCGAAGGCGCCTGGGGCATCGCGGCGACGCTCGCCATGCCGGCGCTGCGCGTGCTGCTGCGTCGCCGCGCCGACCGCGGCAAGGAGATTGCCGATCGCCTGCCGGAACGCTGGGGGGTCGACGCGACCAAGCGGCCGGCCGGCAAGCTGCTGTGGCTGCACGCCGCGAGCGTCGGGGAGACGGTGTCGATCCTGCCGGTGCTCGCCGCCTTGCCGCCCGAGGTGACGGTGCTACTGACCACCGGCACGGTCACCTCGGCGACGCTGCTGGCGCAGCGGCTGCCGGCCCTGGAGCTGGCGGATCGCGTGATCCATCGTTTCGCACCGCTGGACGTGCCGGGCTGGGCGACGCGGTTCCTCGATCATTGGCGACCCGATGCGGCCGCCTTCGTCGAGAGCGAATTGTGGCCCAACCAGATCCGCGCCGCCGCTGACCGCGGCATCCCGCTGCTGCTGCTGAACGGCCGCCTCTCGCCGCGCAGCGCCGCCGGCTGGGCGCGGGTGCCGGGCTTCGCGCGGTCCATTCTGGGCCGGTTCTCCGCGGTGCGCGCGCGCGGCGAGGAGGATGCCGCCCGGTTTCGCGCCCTGGGGGCACCGAACGTGTCCGCACCCGGAGACCTGAAGCTCGCGGCCCCGCCGCTGCCCGCCGATCCGACCGCCCTCGCCGCGATGCGGGCGGCGTTCCAGGAGCGCCCCACCTGGCTCGCCGCCAGCACCCATCCAGGCGAGGAGGCGCTGATCGCGGCGGTGCACCGCCAGCTTGCCGCCGCGCATCCCGAACTGATCACCATCGTCGCGCCGCGCCATCCGGAGCGCGGGCCGGCCCTGGCCGCCGAACTCGGCGCGCCGTTGCGCTCGGCCGGCGCCCCGCCCGCCCCCGGACTCTGGATCGCCGACACACTCGGGGAGCTCGGACTCTGGTACCGGCTGGCGCCGGTCACCTTCGTCGGCCGCAGCCTGCTGCCACCCGGCGGCGGACAGAACCCGCTCGAGCCCGCGCGGCTGGGATGCGCCATCGCGGTCGGGCCGCACACCGGCAACTTCGCCGCGCATGTGGCGGCCTTGCGGGAGGCCGGCGCGCTGACCGTGGTGGCGGATCCCGCAGCGCTGGCCGGCTGGGCCGAGAGCATGCTCGCCGACCCGACCCGGCGGACGCGGGCTGGCGCCGCCGCCGCCAGGGTGGCGGACCAGCATGCCGACCTGCCGCGCGAGACGGCCGCCGCACTCGTGGCGCTGCTGCACGGCGAGGCCGCGACGGTCGGCCAGCCGGCGGCCGCGTCGACACCCGGACGACGGGACGGCCCCTGAGATGCCGCGCGCGCCCGGGTTCTGGCAGCGTGACGGGGTGGTGCCGCATCTGCTCGCCCCGCTCTCCGCGCTGGTCGCCGCGGCGACGGCGCGGCGGGTGGCGCGACCGGGCTGGCACGCGCCGGTCCCGGTGCTGTGCTGCGGCAACGTCACCGTGGGCGGGGCGGGGAAGACCACGCTCGTGCTCGACCTCGCGGCACGGTTCCGCGCCGGCGGCGTCGCGGTGCACGTGCTGCTGCGCGGCTATGGCGGCCGGGTGCGCGGGCCGCATCGCGTCCTCCCCGATGATCCCGCGGCCGAGGTGGGGGACGAAGCCCTGCTGCTCGCCGCCGTCGCGCCGACCTGGGTGGGCGGTGACCGCGCCGCCTCGGCCCGCGCCGCCGTCGCGGCGGGGGCGGAGCTGCTGTTGCTGGATGACGGGTTGCAGAACCCGACGCTCGCGAAGGACCTTTCGCTGCTGGTGATCGACGGCGGAACCGGGTTCGGCAACGGGCGGGTGCTGCCCGCCGGCCCGCTGCGGGAGCCCGTCGCGGCCGGCGCGGCACGCTGCGGCGCGGCGGTGCTGATCGGAGAGGACCGGACCGGCGCGCTGCGGCATCTGCCGCCCCGCCTGCCGGTGCTGCGGGCCCGGCTGGTGCAGGACGCGGCGGTCGCCGGCCTACGCGGCCGGCGGGTGCTGGCCTTTGCCGGGATCGCGCATCCGGACAAGTTCTTCACGCCGCTGGCCGCCGCCGGGGCGGAACTGGTGGCGACCCGCGCATTCCCCGACCATCACTCCTATGATGCGGCGGAACTCGACCGTCTGCTGGCGGAGGCCGATCGGCTCGCGGCCTTGCCGGTCACCACGCCCAAGGATGCGGTGCGCCTGCCGGGCCCCGTCCGCGCGCGGGTCACGGTGGTCGGGGTCGGGCTCGCCTGGGAGGATCCGGCGGCGCGCGATGCGCTGCTCGCGCCATTGCTGCAGGGAGGCACACCATGTTCCACCGGTTCCGCATCGGCGACATGAGCGCGACCGTCGTGTCGGACGGACCGCTGACGCTGGGGCCGCCGCACAAGGTGTTCCGCGGCCCCGCGCCGGAGGCGATCGCGCGCGCGCTCACCGCCACCGGTCAGGCGACCGACGCGCTGCATGTCGCGCAGAACTGCCTGGTGCTGGACACCCCGGCGGGCCGGGCGCTGTTCGACACCGGGCTGGGGGACGAGAAGCCCTATGGACCGGACAGCGGCAAGCTGCTGGCCAGCCTGGCCGAGGCGGGGATCGCACCCGAGTCGATCGACGCGGTGGTGCTGACCCATGCCCACTCGGACCATTGCTGGGGCACGCCGGCCTTCCGCAACGCGCGAATCTACATGGCGGAGGCGGAACTCGCCTATTGGACGGCCGATCCGCCGCTAGAGACGCACCGGCCCAGCCTGGAGGGGTTCCGCCGGCACATCCTGCCGGTTCGCGACCGGATCCTCACCGTGCGCGACGGAGAGGCGTTCCTGCCGGGGGTGCAGGCCTGGGCGACACCGGGGCACACGCCGGGGCATCTCGCCTTCCTGTTCGAGGGCGGCTGGTGCCTGACCGGCGACGCCGCCTGGCATGATCCGCTGTCCTATGCGTTCCCCGAAGCGCAGGCGGCGTACGACACCGATCGCAGCCAGGGGGTCGAGACGCGGTTGCGCGTGCTGGACCGGCTTGCCACCGATCGGCTGCGGGTGATCGGCTATCACCATCCCTGGCCGGGCCTGGGCTGGGTGGAGCGTGGCGCTGGCGGGTATCGCTTCGTCGCGGAGGGGTAGGACGCGAGGGGGGTGTGGCGGGCCCCCTTGCGAGATGGGCCAGGGAGTGGGGGTTCGCACGTCCGCCCCGATCGCCCCCTCACCCCATCCCTCTCCCGCGAGGGGAGAGGGGGTCTTTCACACCGGCGCCTTCGTTTTCCCCTCCGCCGCCTCGGGATTTCGGCTCCCGCTCAACCGAGCAGGCGGCCGATCACGCGGGCGGTGTAGTCGACGACGGGGATGATGCGGCCGTAATTGATACGGGTCGGACCGATCACTCCGATCGCGCCGACGATGCGGCCGCCCTCGCTGCGGGCCGGGGACACCACCATCGACACGCCTGACGTGCCGAACAGGCCGCTTTCCGCCCCGATGAAAATGCGCACGCCATCCGATTGTTCGGCGAGGTCGAGCAGCTTTAGCATGGTCTCCTGCGCCTCGAGCCGCTCGAACAGTGCCTGGATGGCGGCGAGCCGCTCGATCTGCGTCACGTCGGACAGCAGCCGCGCCTGGCCGCGGACGATCAGGCTCCCGCTGCGGCCCTCCCCGGTCCAGGTGGCGAGACCGGCCGACACCACCTGGGTGGAGAGCGTGTCGAGTTCGGTGCGGTTGGCGGCCAGCTCCTCCGAGACGAGGGTGCGGAGTTCCGCCAGCGGCCGGCCGGAGAGGCGTGCATTCAGGTAGTTGCTCGCCTGCTGCAAGGCGGAGGGCGGCAGGCCGGGCGGCGTCTCGATGATGCGGTTCTCGACATGGCCGTCGCCGTTCACCAGCACCACCAGCGCGCGGCCGGGACCCAACTGCACGAACTCGATATGGCGCACCGCGCCCTCCGATTTCGGCGCGAGCACGAGGCCGGCGCCGGAGGAGAGGCCCGAGAGCATGGTGCTCGCCTCGGCCAGCGTGTCCTCGAGGCTGCGGCCGGAGGCGGCCAGCGCCGCGGAGATCGAGCCCCGCTCCTCCTCGGTCAATTCGCCGAAGTTCAGCAGCCCGTCCACGAACAGGCGCAGCCCCTGGTCGGTCGGCAGGCGCCCGGCGGAGGTGTGGGGGGCGAATAGCAGGCCGGACTCCGTCAGGTCGGCCATCACGTTGCGGATGGTCGCCGGCGACAGGTTCATCGGCAGGCGGCGCGAGAGGGTGCGGCTGCCGACCGGCTCGCCCGTCTCGACATACTGCTCGACGATCTCGCGCAGCACCGCGGCGGAACGGGCATCGAGGCCAGGCGGCAGACCGGCGGGAAGCGGCGATCCCAGGCCAGAGAGCCGCGCTGCCAAGCGTGTAGGGGTGCCGTGCGGCGGAACGGGCTTGTTCATGGCTTGAACTCCAACATGAAAAGGTAGGGAGCGGGCCGGAGCCGGTCAATCACACGGTGCGGCCGCGACCGGGCGGCACAGGCGTTCGCCCACCCGCCGCCACTGCGCGGCAGGCGCGCCGAGGACCGCTGGCGGGATGGCAGCCCCGCACGATTTCCCAATCAGAACGGCTGCGCGGGTGGCATAACCATCCCGCTTTCGTCACGGACTTGCCCCATGTGCCTCGCCTGCGTTCCGCGCCGTCACGTGCTTCTGGGCGCCGTTGCGGCCGCCGCCATGGCCGGGACCGCCGGCGCGGCGGAGCTGGTGTCCCCCGACCTGCGTCTGCCTCTCCCCACCGGCGTGGCCCTGACCCTCGATGCCTGTGGCGGTGAGACGGATTGGCGGATCCTGGACACCCTGGTCGAGCTGCAGGTGCCGGCGACGATCTTTGCCACAGCGCTGTGGCTCGACGGGAACGCGGCCGCGCTGCGGGTGTTGCGTGCGCATCCGGCGCTGTTCCAGGTCGAGAACCACGGCGCGCGCCACCTGCCGCCGGTCCTGGGAACGCATCCGGTCTACGGATTGCGGCCGGCGGGCACGCTGGAGGCGATCCGGACCGAGATCGAGCATGGCGGCGCTGCGGTCGCGGCCGCCACGGGCCGCGCCCCCCGGTGGTATCGCGGCGCGACGGCTCTCTACAGCCCCGCGGCGTTCGGGATCGCTTCCAGCCTGGGCTTCACCGTGGCGGGATTCTCGGTGAACGGCGACATGGGCGCGTCCCTGCCGGCCGCGCGGGTCGCGGCGCGGGTCGGCGGCGCGCCGGACGGGGCGGTGATCATCAGCCACGTGAACCAGCCGCACCGTGACTCGGGCGCGGGGGTGGTCGCCGGGATAACGGCGCTGCGCCGGCGCGGCGCTCGGTTCGTCCGGCTCGACGAGGCCTTCCCGGCTCCGGTCGGCTGACGGGTGCGCCGGGGGACGGCGCTTCGCGACACCAGCGGGGTCGTATCGCCGGCACGATCAGGTGGCGAGCCGCGAGAGCCACCCTAGACTCCCAAGAGTCCACAGAACCTAGAGCCTGTCCGGCTCACGTTCGCTCGCCGGCAGGCTCCAGGAGCTTGTCTGATCGCGTGATTCACGGCTCGGGCGAACACGCCTCCGCCGATCACGCTCTAGAGCCGTTGCAGCACGATCTCGATCGCTGCCTCCGCCATCGGCGTGCGCGTCTGGTCGAAGCCGCTTCCCTGCAGCGCCTGCCGGTAGCAATGGTCCATGCGCCCCAGCGCCAGCGGGAGCGCGCGATCGCCCACCTCCCGCACGAGGTCGAGCAGGTTGAGCGAGACCGGCGACCAGGACCGGGACTTGTACAGCGTGAAGGTCCAGCGGTGGTCCGGATTGAAGGCGGACGGCCAGCGCCCCTGCTCGTAGAGGTCTTCGTCGGGGACCGCGATCACCAGGTGACCGCCCGAGCGCACCACCCGCAGCCAGGCCGCAAGCGCGGCACGCGGGTCGGGCAGATGTTCCAGGCAGTGGGAGGAATACAGGAAGTCGAAGCTCGCCTCGGCCACGTTGGCCAGCGTCTGGGCGTCCCCGTGCTCGCGGTCATAGACGAACACGCGGCGGATGGCGGGAAACAGCTCCTGGCACAGCGCCAGGGAATCGAGCCCGCCCCCCACGTCGATGCCATTGCCGCGGAAATACCGGGTGGCGAAGCGCGCGTCATGCGCGCGACGCAGCATGGAGATCGCGTTCACCCCGAAATAGTTGGCGCGCACGACCCGGGGCTGGGCGTCGGCATCCTCCGGGCGGATCAGCGCGGGCGCGGGTTCGGGCATGCCGGCAGGATGCCGCACGCCGGTGTACGGTTCGTCAACGCGACGGCACCGCCTCGTGCGGGTAGGCGCCGTAGAAGTCCGTGCGCGGCAGCCAGCCGCTCAGGCGCTGGAGCCGCACGGAACACCAGGCGGCGTTCGCCTCGCAATGCCGCAGCTGCCCGATGACGCCGCGGCGCAGATGCGCGACGGCCGCCGCATCGGCCCGGGGCGCGCGACGCAGCGTGGTGTTCGGCGCCGTGACCAGGAAGCCGCGCACCCCGGTGAGCAGCGAATGGTACACCCAGCCGGTGGTGCCGTCGGGCATGCGGACCTGCCGCCAGGTGTCGAACTCGCGGATGATCTCCACCGGCAACCCGCGGCGGTGATACACCCAGTCGATCGGATAGCGCTTGCCGGGCCCACGGCGGAGATTGACCACCGCGGCCTCCAGCGACGCGAAGCGGGGCAGCTTCCAGCCGGTGACGCTGCCGCGGGTGAGCAGATTGGGGCGCGCCGAACCTGCGCCGTGGGTCGGCGGCGGGTCCGCTTGTGCGGCGCCGGCGGCCAGCAGCACGGCGACGAGGCAGGCCGCCACGCAGTGCCAGGCCACGAGCGCTGAGGTCCGATCGGCGGCGGCGACGCGCCGCGCGGCCATCGGACGTGCGGCGCACGCGGCCAGGACCGGTGCCGGCAAGGGGTTCAGCTCCGCCATCGCACCGGCCGGGCGGCAACGGCGAAATACCGATCGACGCCCAACCGTATGGAACGCGCCAGGCGGTCGCGATGGGCCGGCGAGCGCAGGGCGGCTTCGTCCCTCTTGTTGGTCAGGAAGCCCATCTCGACCAGCACGCCGGGAATGTCCGGGGCGCTCAGCACGGCGAACCGGGCATGCGGCGCCGGAACCGGCAGCATGGTGAGGTGGGTGGCCAGGTTCTTCACCAGGGCCTGCTGCAGTTTCGCGGCGTGCACCTGGGTCTCGCGCCGCATCAGCGTGGCGAGGATGTGCAGCACCTGGCGGGAGGCGCCACGCAGCCCCGGATCCTCGAAGCGTTCGGCGCTGTTCTCCCATTTTGCCATCGAGGCGGCGCGGGCGTCGGAGGCGCGCCAGGCGAAGCGGTAGACGCAGGTGCCATGCGCGCTGCGATCCGTCGAGGCGTTGGCATGCAGCGAGATGAACAGCGCGGCGCCGGCGCGGCGGGCGATCTCGACGCGGCCCTGCAGCGGGATGAACACGTCGCTGTCGCGGGTCAGCAGAACCCGATAGCGGCCGCCGGCCTGCAGGTGGCGGCGCAGGGCACGCGCGGCGGCGAGCGCGATGTGCTTCTCGAAGGTGCCGCTGGCACCGATACAGCCGGGATCCTTGCCGCCGTGGCCGGGGTCGATCAGCACCAGCGGCCGGCGGTCGGGACGCGCGGGCTTGCGATGCGGCGGGTGCCTGGAGGTTCGCGCCGCAGCAGGGTGCGACAGCCCGGGCGTGCCCGAGGGGGACAGAACCCCGGAGAGCCAGACACCCAGCGCGGCGCCGGTAATGACGTGGCGACGGAACAGCATCCGCCGCCACTAGCACGCTGGGTTGAGGACGCTCTACAGTGCCTTGATTAAACTCGGGTTAGATCTCAAGCGGTACGGTCCGCCTCGAGCCCGAGTGCCGCTTGCGCGGCGGCCAAGCGGGCCACCGGCACGCGGTAGGGGCTGCAGGAGACGTAGTCGAGCCCGACCTTCTCGCAGAAGGCGATCGAGGCCGGATCGCCGCCATGCTCGCCGCAGATCCCCAGCTTGAGCGACTTCCGGGCCGCGCGTCCCTTTTCCGAGGCGATCCGGACCATCTCGCCCACGCCTTCCACGTCGATCGAGATGAACGGATCCTTCGGCAGGATGCCGTGCTCGACATAGAAGGGCAGGAACTTGCCGGCGTCGTCGCGCGACAGGCCGAACACGGTCTGCGTCAGGTCGTTGGTGCCGAAGGAGAAGAAGTCGGCGTTCTCGGCGATCTTGTCGGCCAGAATCGCGGCGCGGGGCAGCTCGATCATGGTGCCGACGCTGTAGTCGATCGTCTTGCCGGCCTCGGCGAAGACCTCCTTGGCGATCTTGTCGACCTGGGCGCGGGTGATCTCGAGTTCCTTCTGGGTGCCGACCAGCGGGATCATGATCTCCGGATGCGGGGCTTGGCCGCTCTCCTTCGCCACCGCGAGCGCGCCCTCGAAGATCGCGCGGGCCTGCATCTCGTAGATTTCCGGGAAGGTCACGCCCAGCCGGCAGCCGCGATGGCCCAGCATGGGGTTGGCTTCCGCGAGTTCGGTGAGGCGCCGGCGGATGGCGTCGAGATCGGTGCCGAGGGCGTCGGCCACTTCCTGCATCTCGGTGTCCGCGTGCGGCAGGAATTCGTGCAGCGGCGGGTCGAGCAGGCGGATGGTGACCGGCAGCGGCGCCATGATGGTGAAGAGCTGGCGGAAATCCTCCCGCTGGAAGGGCAGCAGCCGGGCCAGCGCGGTGCGACGGCCGGCTTCGTCGGAGGCCATGATCATCTGCCGGACGGCGCCGATCCGCTCCGGGTCGAAGAACATGTGTTCGGTGCGGCAGAGGCCGATGCCTTCGGCGCCGAACTTGCGCGCCGTCTCCGCGTCCATCGGGGTCTCGGCGTTGGCGCGCACGCCCATGCGGCGATGCTTGTCCGCCCACTGCATGAGGGTGCCGAAATCGCCGGACATGGCGGGCTCCACCATGGCGACGGAGCCGATGAACACCTCGCCGGTGGCGCCGTCCAGGGTGATGATCTCCCCGGCGCGGACGCTCTTGCCGGCGGCCGACAGGGTCTGGGCGTTGTAGTCGACGGTGATGCCGCCGGCGCCGGCGACGCAGGGCCGGCCCATGCCGCGGGCGACCACGGCGGCGTGGCTGGTCATGCCGCCGCGGGTGGTCAGGATGCCCTTGGCGGCGTGCATGCCGTGGATGTCCTCGGGGCTCGTCTCCACCCGGACCAGGATGACCGCTTCGCCCTTGCCGGCGCGGCTCTCCGCCTCGTCGGCCGAGAACACGACGGCTCCGCAGGCGGCGCCGGGGCTGGCCGGCAGGCCCTTGGCGAGCAGCGTGCGCGGCGCCTTCGGGTCCAGCGTCGGGTGCAGCAACTGGTCGAGCGAGGCCGGGTTCACGCGGCGAACCGCCTCCGCCTCGTCGATCAGGCCTTCCCGCGCCATGTCCACCGCCATCCGCAGCGAGGCGGCGGCGGTGCGCTTCCCGTTGCGGGTCTGCAGCATGTAGAGCTTGTTCTGCTGGACCGTGAACTCGAGGTCCTGCATGTCCTTGTAGTGCTTCTCGAGCGTCTCGCGGACCTTCAGCAGCTCCGCATAGGCGTTCGGCATGGCGGCCTCGAGCGGCACCTCGCCATTCTTGGCCGCGGCCTTGGACAGCGGCTGCGGCGTGCGGATGCCGGCCACCACGTCCTCACCCTGCGCATTCACCAGGTACTCGCCGTAGAAGGCGTTCTCCCCGGTGGAAGGGTCGCGGGTGAAGCAGACGCCGGTCGCGCAATCGTCACCCATGTTGCCGAACACCATGGCCTGCACGTTCACCGCCGTGCCCCATTCGGCCGGGATGTCGTGCAGCCGGCGGTAGGTGATGGCGCGCGGGTTCATCCAGGAGCCGAACACCGCCCCGATCGCGCCCCAAAGCTGCGCCTCGGGATCCTGCGGGAACGGCTTGCCGGTCTCGGTCTGCACCAGGTCCTTGTAGCCGGTGACCACGCGCTGCCAGTCGGCGGCGGTGAGGGCGGTGTCCTCGACCACGCCGGCCTCGAGCTTGGTGTGCTCGATGATTTCCTCGAACCGATGGTGGTCGACCCCCAGCACGACGGAGCCGTACATCTGGATGAAGCGGCGATAGCTGTCCCAGGCGAAGCGCTCATCCTTGGCGGCGACGGCAAGGCCCTGCACGGTCTGGTCGGTCAGGCCGAGGTTCAGCACCGTGTCCATCATGCCCGGCATGGAGACGCGGGCGCCGGAGCGGACCGAGACCAGCAGCGGATGCGCCTGGTCGCCGAAGCGCAGGCCGACCGCCTTCTCGACGCGGCCCAGCGCCTCCTTCACCTGGCCGGCGAGCTCCGCGGGGTAGTTCCGCTGGTTCTCGTAGAAGGCGGTGCAGACTTCGGTCGTGATGGTGAAGCCGGGTGGCACAGGCAGCCCGATCGACGCCATCTCGGCGAGGTTGGCGCCCTTGCCGCCCAGCAGGTTGCGCATATCCGCCCGGCCCTCATTGTGGCCCGCGCCAAAGCTGTAGACCCACTTGGTCATGCCCAACCCCTTAGCCCTCGATACGGGAAAAATCAGCAACGCGGTCCATGGTGGACCGCACTTGGTTGAGAAGGCGCAAACGATTGCGGCGCAAATCGGGTTCGGGCGCGTTGACGGTCACGTGCGTGAAAAATCCGTCGAGCGGCGCTCGAAGTCCCGCCATCGTACCCATTGCGCCAGCGAAGTCCTCTCGATCGAGCAGCGCCGATACCACGTTGCCCTGCCGGATCGCATGATCCAGATCAAGTTCCGCCGGCTCGCGTAACAAGGCCGGATCGGGCGCCGTATCGAACGGGCCGTCCTTCCGCTCCTCGATCCGCAGGATGTTGGCGGCGCGGCGATACGCGGTCAGCAGGTTCGCGCCATCCTCGGTGGCGAGGAAGCCCGTCACCGCGTCGGTGCGCGCGAGCAGACGGGTGAGGTCGTCGTCCGCCCCGGCCGCGAACACCGCGGCGAGCACGTCGTGGCGCGCACCCTCCGTCCGCAACTGCACGCGGAGCCGTTCGGCCAGGAAGTCCAGCAGGTCGGTCGGCGGCACCGGCTCGATGCCGCGATGCCGGAACGCCTCCCCGGCCGCCTCGATCAGCGGCAGCAGTTCCAGCCGCAGCCGGTTCTCCCGGATGATGCGGATGATGCCGAGCGCGGCACGGCGCAGGGCGTAGGGGTCGCCGGCGCCGGTGGGGCGCTCGCCGATCGCGAAGAACCCGACGAGCTGGTCCAGCTTGTCGGCCAGCGCCACCGCGATCGACACCGGCGCGGTCGGGACCGCGTCGGACGGGCCCTTGGGCGCGTAGTGGTCGCGGATCGCGTCCGCCACCAGCGGGTCCTCGCCATCGTGCAGGGCATAGTAGCCGCCCATCACGCCTTGCAGTTCGGGGAACTCCCCCACCATGCCGGTGACCAGGTCGGCCTTGGCCAACTCCGCGCCACGTTCGGCCAACGCTTCGCCCGCGCCCAGCTGGGGGGCGATGATCCCGGCCAGCCGCTTCAGCCGCACCACCCGGTCGCCCTGGCTGCCCAGCTTGGCGTGGAAGGTCACGCCGTCGAGCAGCGGCACGCGGCTTTCCAGCCGCGCCTTGCGGTCGAGATCCCAGAAATGCCGCGCGTCGGAGAACCGCGCCCGCAGCACCCGCTCGTTGCCGGCGACGATGGTGGCGCCGCCGTCCTCGGCCGCGATGTTGGCGACGAAGGCGAACCAGGGCGCGGCGGCGCCATCGGCGGTGCGCAGCGCGAAATAGCGCTGGTTCACCCGCATGGAGACCTGCATCACCTCGGGCGGCAGATCCATGTGCGCGTCGGCGATGCGGCCCAGCAGCGGAATGGGAAATTCGACCAGCCCGGCCACCTCGTCCAGCAGGCCGGGATCGTCCACCACCGTCAGGCCCCGCTCCGCGGCGAGCCGCCCGATGCCGTCGGCGATCAGGCGCTTGCGGTCGGCCGCCTCCACCACGACGCGGCGGTCGGCGAGCTGGCGCTGCCAATCCTCCAGCCCCGTGACCGCGAAGGCGCCGGGGGCGTGGAACCGGTGCCCCTCGGTCAGGTTGGCGGCCACCAAGCCATGGCCGTCATCGGCCCCCTCGCGCAGGTCGAACGGCACGACCGCGCCATCCAGCAGGCAGGTGATGCGGCGCAACGGGCGGACCCAGACGAAACTGGAGCTCCCGCCCCAGCGCATCGACTTGGGCCAGGGGAAGCGCCGCAGCAGCGCCGGCAGCGCCGCGGCGATCAGGACCGGCGCGGAGACCGCGGCCGCGGTCTTCTCCAGCACCCAGTAGTCGCCCTCCTGCCGGAGCTGCTCCCGTGTCGCCCCATGCTTGCGCAGGAACCCGGTCAGCGCCTGCTCCGGCGCGCTGGTGCGCGGCCCGCGTTCGATGCTGGCCGTGGCGGCAACCTCCGGGGCGAGATCGGCCGCGAGCGCCAGCCGGCGTGGCCCGTAGAAGCTGCGCAGGTTGGCGGGGGACAGCGGGCCCAGCGCCTCGGTCACCAGGCGGGCGAGATCGTCCGCCGCGCGGGCCTGCATGCGCGCGGGGATTTCCTCGCTGAACAGCTCCAGGAAGAAGGCTGGCATGATCAGTCCTTCAGCGCCGGGGCGAAATCGATGTGAGCGGCATCGCGCTCGAACAGGCGCGAGCCCGCGGATCCGTCGGTCCGAGCATAGGCGAAACCGCCGCCGAAGTTCACGCGCGCGACGAGCCGGCCCCGGCGGGACGGCTGGAACGCCCGGCTCACGGCGGTGTTTGCGTGGCGGGTCTCCGCCCCGCTGCAGACGCCGTCGCGGCGACCAGCAGTGATGACCATGGTGCGGGTCATGCCGTCTCTCCCGCCACCCAGGCCTCGCAGCAACCTTTCGCCAGCGCGCGCACGCGGGCGATATAGCTCGCCCGTTCGGTCACGCTGATCACGCCCCGCGCGTCCAGCAGGTTGAACACGTGGCTCGCCTTGATGCACTGGTCGTAGGCCGGCAGGGCCAGCTTCCGTTCCAGTAATGACGCGCATTCCCGTTCGGCATCGGCGAAGTGCCGGGACAGCATCACCGTGTCCGCGAACTCGAAATTGTGCGCGCTGTACTCGCGCTCGGCGCGCAGGAACACGTCTCCGTACGTCACACCCGCGCCGTTGAAGTCGAGGTCGTAGACGTTCTCCTTGTCCTGGACATACATCGCCAGGCGCTCGAGCCCGTAGGTCATTTCGAAACTGGGCAGCGCGACCGAGATGCCGCCGACCTGCTGGAAGTAGGTGAACTGGCCGACCTCCATCCCGTCGCACCAGACTTCCCACCCCAGGCCCCAGGCGCCCAGCGTCGGGCTCTCCCAATCGTCCTCGACGAAACGGAAGTCGTGGCGCAACGGATCCAGCCCGATCTCCCGGTAGGAGGCGAGCAACAACTCCTGCGCATCCTCCGGGCTCGGCTTCATGATGACCTGATACTGATAATAGTGCTGCAGCCGGTTGGGGTTCTCCCCGTAGCGGCCATCGGTCGGGCGCCGGCTGGGTTGCACGTAGGCGGCGCGCCAGGGCTTGGGGCCGAGGGCGCGCAAGGTGGTCGCCGGATGGAACGTACCTGCGCCCATCTCCACGTCGTAGGGCTGCAGGATGACGCAGCCCTGCCGCGACCAGAAACTGGTCAGCCGCAGGATCAGATCCTGGAAGCTGGGAGCGGGGTTGGCCATCACTCTCCTCGCATGGGCGCCCTGGCACGCCAGGGGATCTCAGCCGCCGATTTTTGCGGCGCGACATAAAGCACCCTCGCTCGGGGCCGGCAAGGCGGGGGCGGAACGGCTTCGCTGGGGCTTGTTCCCGAGTCGCGGCTGTTTGGTGGAGCGGCACGGTCCGCATTGTCGGCACCCCGTCACCGCCGGGCGGCGGTCGAGCGGCTCCCGCGACACCACCGTCATCGCCGGGCCCCGACCCGGCGATCCCCATGCGCACAGGCGGTGCCGGTGGGGATCCGCGGGTCGGGGCCCGCGGATGACGGAGGAGGGGCGATCTGCGGGTCGGGGCTCGCGGATGACGGGGGAGGCGCGATCCGGCGCGCATTGCCGCGGCGGCCGTTCCGGTGCGTGGCACCGGCGGCACCCCCGTCATCGCCGGGCCTCGACCCGGCGATCCCAATGCGCACAGGCGTGCCGGTGGGGATCCGCGGGTCGGGGCCCGCGGATGATGTGGGAGGGGCGATC
>JAFKLG010000100.1 GCA_017304945.1 Rhodospirillales bacterium | reverse complement strand
TGCGGAAGACCTGAGATCCAGGAACGAGCGACGGTGGGGCCGATGGTCCCGCCGTCGGTCGTGCATGGCCAGCGGCAGGCATGCGGGCCATGCGGTGCGCGAGCGCCGCGACGAACGGACCAGCCTCCTCCTTGGCCGGTGCGCCGGCTCAGCAGCCTGTTGCGGATGTCGGAGCAGCGCGGTCGGCCATCACGGCGCGCGCGAAGGTGCGGATGAGATCGGCGATCGCGCCTGGCGCTTCCAGCGGCGAGAGATGACCGATGCCCCGCAGCAGGTGAAGCTGTGCCTGCGGGATGCGAGGCAGAAGTTCGCGCCGCAGAATATCCGGCGGATCGACGCGATCGTCTTCTCCAGAAATGACGATCGTGGGAACCTCGATCCGCGGCGTCAGGGTGGTGATGTCTTCCTGACTGCTTGCAAGCGGCCATGCCTCGATCGCTGCCGGCGCACCACCCAGGCTATCCTCGATCACCGTCTCGAGATCACCGGCGCAAAGCCCGTTCGGGGCAAGCACCTGCTCGACGGTCGTGATGATGCTCTTGCGGGTCGCATAGGCCCCCACCATCGCCCGCCGTACATCCGCTGGCAGGCCGAGCGGAGAAGGCGGGGATGGAGCGACGAGAACCAGCCCCTTCAGTCCGTCGGGCCGCCGGGCAGCAATCAGTTGCGCGACCTTCCCACCCATCGAGTGGCCGACGAGAACGTAGCGTTGCAATCCCAGCGTCGCGATCACACCCATGGCGTCCGTCGCAAGATCTGCGAGCGCGTAGCCGCTTTCCGGCTTATCGGATCGCCCCCAGCCACGTTGATCAATGGCGATGGTTCGAAAGCCCTCTTCCAAGGCGTCGATCACATGACGCCAGGTTCGCGAGGAGCCGCCCCAATAGTGCAGAAAGACGAGAGCGGGCAGGCCCGCGCCCCGTTGCTGCACGTGAAGTTCAATGCCGTTCGAGCGGATGAGCATGGCGCGTCTCCTCGCAATACCGGATCAGGCAGCGGCGCTCGGGATGAAGTCGGCGACCGCCTGCGGTGTTCTGGGCTTACGCGCTACCGACTTTGGCGGAAATGACGTAGAAAACGCATATTCTGCCATGAGAGACGGTCGTGACCGAAGCGGTCGCCCAGCGTGTCATCTGGTTCGTCGTGTTTCCGGGTTTCGAACTGCTCGATCTCGGCGGGCCGCTCTGCGCGTTCAATCTGGCAGTCGATTTTCACGCCGCGCCCTACGAGATCCGGATTGTCTCAACCTCGGAGGGGCTCGTGCGGGGCTCCTCCGGTGTGGCGATCGATACTGTCCGCCCGGATGATGGTGGCCATATCGATACGCTCATCGTTGTCGGGGCATCGACGATCGGCGCGCTCGAAAGCCAGCCGGACACGGTCGCCTTCCTCCGCGCCGCGGCGCCGCGCGCCCGGCGCGTCGCGAGCATCTGCACCGGTGCATTCCTGCTGGCGGAGGCAGGCCTGCTCGATGGTCACCGCGCAACGACGCACTGGCGTTACGCAGGGGAACTGCAACGGCGCTATGCTTCGCTGAAAGTGGATGCGGATCGCATCTTCATCCGCGAAGACGAGGTTTGGACCTCGGCGGGGATCACGGCCGGAATCGACCTCGCACTCGCCATGATCGAGGAGGATTGCGGGACGGACATATCGAAGAGCATCGCCCGCGACCTCGTCGTTTACCATCGTCGCAGCGGTGGGCAGTCGCAATTCTCGACGTTACTGGACCTGGAGCCGCGGCCCGGACGCATCCGCGAAGCGCTCGGGTATGCGCGGGCGCATCTGCGCGAACGGCTTTCTGTTGACCAGCTCGCCGAGGTGGCTTGTATCAGCCCGCGCCAGTTCGCGCGGCAGTTCGCCGCCGAGACCGGAGAGACGCCCGCACGCGCCGTCGAGAGGCTGCGCTGCGAGGCGGCGATCCCCCGGATCGAAAATTCGAGCGAGGCGCTCGATCAGATCGCGCTCGAAGTCGGCTTTGGCGATCTCGAACGAATGCGGCGCGCCTGCATGCGGATCTACGGGCATCCCCCGCAAGCTTTGCGTCGGCGGCGGCGAGGCTGATCGTCGCGCAGTGGGTCGCGACGATGAGCAAAAGCAGGGTTTGGTTTCCGCGATGCGGTTGGAGAGATATTCGGCGTTATGTAGCACCCGCCACCAGATACGACAGGCACATAGCGCATTCGCTTGCTATCGTGCTCCCATGGAACGCCTACCAGTCGTTGCCGGGCTTCTCCGGAAGCGCGCTGAGATCGAGCGGGTGGTTGCCGATCTGGAGCGCGAGGTGCGCCGCCGGAAGGCGGAGATCGTGCAGTTGGACGCGACGATCCGCTGTTTGCACCCGATTTGAAGCGTGCCAGGCGGGAGGTGTCGCGCTTCCAGCGGTCGGCGCTGTTCGTGGCTGGCGAGCTGACCCGCCGCGTGCAGACGGAATTGCGCGAGGCCAAGGGGGAGGCGATCAGCGCCGACGCAATGGTCGTGGAGATCATACGGGCCAAGCGGCTCGACATGGGCGACGGCGGGCTGCGGGTGCAGATCAGCGGCCTGATCCTGCGCGTGCTGGGCCGGATGCTAGCCAAGGGCGCCGTGCGGAAGGATGGGTGGGGTGCGGATGCGCGGTGGGTGCAGTTTGACCTTGTACAAACTAGACTTAACCAATACATGGAAGCAATGAGTTTCATCGAACGCGAGATCGACCGGTTGCGGTCGGAAATACTCCGCGCGTCAGATGGCAATCGACGCGCGGAGTTCTACACTGCGCAGCAGGCGCTATCTTGGGCTAGTGAGCCGACTGTTTACCGAAGCCCAGTCGTGATACTTACGGGCACTCCGGGAGAGCCAGAAGATTGTCAGGCTGAACGCCGTCGGCATCAGTTTTGAGATAGGGCCGGCCACTGTGGTACGCGACATGAACCCACACTGATTTGCCTCCCCCTCTGGTCCAGTACCGGTATGTGCCGTCGAGTGCGAGGGCGATCGCCCTGTCGAGCAGCATATACCAGCGGGAGCCGTCGGCATTTACGCCACCAACCCCGCGAATTCTCTCATGAGGGTTCGTCCGGTCGGTCTTCCGAATGCACTTGATTTCAACATCTTGCGCCATGTTGTTGATCCCAACAAGAAGAGTTGGGAGCCACGAAACGCTTGACCGCCCGCGTTCATCCCCATATAAGGGGGTGCACAGAACGTGTTGATCCGCTCGTGGCTCCCACAAGCCCACGGATGCCTACGGATTAGGGGCCCTGGCAGGCCCCTTTTCTGTATCGGTCGACGTTCTACTTATCCACATCCGGCACGGACCGCAACCTGAATCTGCATTGCCGTCTCAGGCATGCACAAGATGTTGCGTCAGGGGCGCTGGCGTCACACAAAATGAGCTTGACAGAGGTGAAATGTCTCAAGCGACTCGGGTGAGTATCGATTTTAAGATGCTTGCCGCTGCCAGTATCCACACCAGTCCATGCTGACCGGAGAAGCCATCGCCAGCGCCGCGATGGCAAGCGTCTGAGCGCCGTTGTCCACCCGCCGGCGATCCTCGCGCCATGCGCTCTCCTGCGCGTAGCGAATCAGGTAGGGGCCGGCGATGTGGTGGTGGTGGCCAATCTCGGCCCGGCGGAGGCGTGAGAAGTAGCCTTCGGCGCCGTTGGTGTATGCCACGTTGCAGTCGCTGTAGAGCTGGCCGTGGTCAACGCGGGTCACATCAAACCGGCTGTGCAGGGCGTTCCACCCCGTGCCTTCGTTCGCCATGATCTTGGTGTCCGACGCCACGCGGGCTTGATCTAGCCCAGCGCCTCGACCTCGGACTTGAACACGGCCGGCATGGTGCGACTATCACGCTCGCGAACCACGACCACCACCCGGCGCTTGCCGTTCTGGTTCTTGGCGAGCCGCCGATCGCGGCGGTTCTCCTTGTGGTTCGCCGGCTTGATGTAGCCGCCGAAATAGCCGCCATCGATCTCGACCGTCTCGCCCTGGCCGCCGAGCTGCGTGCCCTTCATCTCGGACGCCATCGTCTCGCGCAGCTTGTGCGAGAGGACGAATGCGGTCTTGTACTGCACGTCCAGATCCCGCGAGAGCGCCAGAGCGGACTTGCCCTTCACCTCGTTGACGAAGATCGCGATGGCCGCGAGGTAGTTCCGCAGCGGCATCTTGTGGGAGGCGAACAAGGTACCGCTGGTGATGGAGAAGTCGCCGCGGCACGCCTTGCAGCGAAACCCCAGCTTCCCGGAGGGCCGGCGGCACTCATAACGGTCACGCATCCGCGGTGGGGGCAATGCGGCTCGCCGTTCTTCCAGCGGAGATTGCGGAACGCCGCCTCGGCTTCCTCGTCCGTCATGTGCAGCAGAGGCTTCTGACAGTTCCTGCTCCGCAGGCTCGAGAAGGTCAGGGGCATCGTGTCTGATCGCGTGATGCACGCCGCCGCCGGCCGCGCTAGTCCGGTCGAACCTGGTCACCAGGATCCCCACGCAGTTGGGCCTCGATCGCGGCCTTGTCGATGACCGACCAGACCTCTTGGATCCGATCCGCTCGGAACTCGTAGAACGCGTTTTCCGCGAAGCTCACCTTCCGACCATTCACGGGCACACCAAGAAATTGCCCTTTCGGTGCAACGTCGAACCACAAGCGGGCGGCGATGCGGGGCGGTTCGGCGACAAGCATCTGGATGTTGAAGTGGAGGTCGGGGATCTGCTCGAAATCTGCTTCCAGCATTTGCCGGTATCCACTCAGGCCGAGCGGAATGTTGTTGCGACGGACGTGGTCGTGGACGAAGCGTCCGAGGTTTTCCCAGTCCTGATTGTTCAGGCAGGCGATGTATCCGCGATAGATGTTCGCAAGTTCGACTGCGGTCATTGGCGCACCTCGTACGCGTTTCTCACGAATGTCCGACATCCTCGTGTCTGCCACCAGGGGAGCGATGCGGACGCACTTGACAATTCGTTCGCTACCTTGCGGTATTAGCAAGGTAGCGAACGAATTGGAAGGGCGGTGGCGCCATGCAGGACGAGCGAGACCCCGAGCATCTGACCGTGGGAGCATGGACGAAGCGGTGCTATCTCGCGGGACGGGCCCTGATGGATGCGACCCTCCGTCCATACGACCTGGGCTCGACGCAGTGGTACGTGCTCTGGCACCTGGCAAACGCCGGTCGGGCGGTGCAGCGCGATCTCGGACGTGCTCTCGAGCTCGAACGGGCGACCTTGAGCGGGATTGTCGCCACGCTCGTTCGCAAAGGGCTGGTGCAGCAGACGTCGGACGGAGAAGACCAGCGCCAGCGTCTTCTGACCTTGACGCCTTCAGGCGAGGCCTTGTGGCGCGAACTCCCTGACCTCTCGTTCATCCACCATGCTGCTTTCGACGGCATCGACGCGGCCGATCTGGCCACGACGATCCGCGTGCTGCGCCGGGCGACCGAACGGCTGCAGACCCTCCCGAGACAGGGATGAGCTGATGACGATCCTCGTGACCGGAGCGACAGGCCTCGTCGGCGAGCGCCTGGTTCCGCGACTGGTGGAGGCAGGTCTTGCGTGCCGGTTGCTGCTGCGGACCGGGAAGACCTGCCCCCCGGGAGCAACGGCCGTGACGGGCGATATTCTCGACCGTTCGACGCTGTCGGAGGCCGTTCGGAGTGTCTCGGCGATCTTGCATCTGGCCGCCGTCTTCCGCAGCCCGGATAGCGATCTGATCTGGAGGAGCAACCTGGAGGGCACCCGCAATCTGATCGCCGCGGTGCAAGCTGATGCGCCGCGCGCTCGCTTCATCATGGCGAGCACGGCGCATGTCTATGACAGGGCTTCGACCGCGCCAGCGCGCGAGACCGATCCTGTCGAGCCGCAACATGCCTATCCGGCCAGCAAGGTCGCCGCCGAAGGGCTGCTGCGGGAGAGTGGCTTGACCTGGTCGGTCCTCCGGTTTCCGTTCGTATATGGCGACGGGGACGGTCACCTGGAGATGCTGCCGAAGCACCTGGTCGCCTCCGGCTTCCATCCCGCCAACCGGATGAGCACGTTACATCATCGTGATGTTGCCGCGGCGATGTGGCTGGCGCTGGCCGGCGCCTTCGATGGGCGGATCGTCAACCTCTCCGATGAAGCGCCGACGACGGTCTATGAGCTGGTGAAGCTCGTGGGCCAGAGAATGGAAGCGTCGGCCGAGGCGATGCGCGATCCCTGGTATCTCCATGTCGATGCATCGCTCGCGCGGAGCCTTGGTTTCCGGCCGACCGTGCGAACGGTTCATCAGGCCGCGCAGGAAGGAATTCTGTAGGGACATGCATGCCGGTCGTGCAGGGTCGCAACGGCCGTCCTGCGCGACCGGTGCGCCGCTGCCGTTCGGCCGTGCGCCCGTGATCCCCTGGTCCCTGGCCCTGCCCGCCGCCGATCTCTGCGCCCCGCATACCCTCGCGCTGCGATCCGGAGTAGACAACGGTGAGGCGCACCGGACGAGGGAACCCCCATGACTCGACAGCTCAAGGTTGCGGTCCAGATGGACCCGATCGAAAGCATCAACATCGATGCGGATTCCACCTTCGCGCTGATGCTGGAGGCGCAGGCCCGCGGCCACGCCCTGTGGCACTACGAGGTGCGCCACATGGCGCTGCGCGAGGGCGTGAAGCGCCAGGGCGCGAAGCGGGAGGAGCGGCTGTTCGCCCGCGCCCGGCCCGTCACGGTGCAGCGCCAGCATGGCGCGCACTACACGTTCGGTCCGCTCGAGCCGCTGGATCTCGCGAGCATGGACGTGGTGCTGATGCGGCAGGATCCGCCCTTCGACATGGCCTACATCACCGCCACCCACCTGCTGGAGCACATCCACCCGAAGACGCTGGTGGTGAACGACCCGGCCAACGTGCGCAATGCGCCGGAGAAGCTGCTGGTCACGCATTTCCCCGACCTGATGCCGCCGACCATGATCACCTGGGACACGGAGGCGATCCGCAGCTTCCGCGCCGAACACGGGGACATCATCGTCAAGCCGCTGTTCGGCAATGGCGGGGCGGGCGTGTTCCGCATCAAGCCCGACGACGAGAACCTGGCCAGCCTGCTCGAGATGCACTTCGCCCGCTCGCGCGAGCCGCTGATGTTCCAGCGTTACGAGCCCGCCGTGCGCAAGGGCGACAAGCGCATCATCCTGGTGGACGGCGAGCCGATGGGCGCGATCAACCGGGTGCCCGCGGCCGGCGAGGCGCGCTCCAACATGCATGTCGGCGGCCGCCCGGAGAAGTGCGAGCTGACGGCGCGGGATCGCGAAATCTGCGCCGCGATCGGGCCGACGCTGCGCGCCCAGGGGCTGATCTTCGTCGGCATCGACGTGATCGGCGACTGGCTGACCGAGATCAACGTGACCTCGCCGACCGGCCTGCAGGAGATCGCGCGCTTCGACGGCGTGCACCTGGAAAAGCCGATCTGGGACAGCATCGAGGCGAAGGTCGCCGCCTCCGCCTGACCCGCGGCGACGATCGGCCGCGGGTCAGGCGGATCACGGGCCGCGCGGCTCGCGCAGACCATCGGCTGCCGGATCAGACCACCGCCGCCGGGATCGGCCGGCCGGCGAACACGGCGTCGATGTTGTCGATCATCAGCTCGCCCATGGCGCGCCTCGTCTCGTTGGTGGCGCTGGCGATGTGCGGCGTGACGACGACGTTCTCCATGCCGATCAGCGCGGCGGGCACGTTGGGCTCGTCCTCGAACACGTCGAGCGCGGCGCCGCCCAGCCGGCCCGCCTGCAGCGCGGCGACCAGAGCGGGTTCGTCCACGATCGAGCCGCGGGCCACGTTCACCAGCACGCCAGACGGGCCGAGTGCCTCGAAGACCGGTGTGCCGATGATGCGGCGCGTGTCGGCCGAAGCCGCGGCGCAGATCACCAGCACGTCGGACCCGGCGGCGAGGGCGACCGGGTCGGGGTGCCAGGTGAAGGGCACGTCCTGGCGCGTCACGTCGGCATAGGCGATCGCGTCGGTGAAGCCGGCGAAGCGGCGGGCGGCGGCGCGGCCGATGCGTCCGAGGCCGAAGATGCCGATGCGCTTGCCGGTCAGCTTGGTGGCGAGCGGCATTTCGCCCGCCGGCCAGCGCCCGGCGCGCACATAGGCATCCGCCTGCGGCAGCCGGCGCAGCAGCGCGAGCGTGAGCCCGACCGCGAGATCCGCCACGTCATCGGTCAGCACGTCGGGCGTGTTGGTGACGCGCACGCCGCGGCTGCGTGCGAGCGCGAGGTCCACCTTGTCGAACCCGACGCCGTTGATCGCGATCACCCGCAGCCTGGGCAGGCCGGTCATCACCGCGGCGGGCAGGCCGAGATGGCCGCCGGTCACCACGCCCTCGATCTCCGCCCCGTGGCGGGCGAGCCAGGCGGCGTCGAGCTGGGGCAGCTCCGCATGGACCAGCTCGTAGCCGGCGGCCAGGCGGGCCTGGGCGTCCGGATGGATGGCGGTGATCTGGAGCAGCTTGGGCATGGGGTCGTCTCCTGTCCTGGTGGGCGTGGACGGCGCGGCGTGGGCCGAGGTCAGACGACGCTGGTCATGCCTCCATCGACGTAGAGGACCTGGCCGTTGACGAAGTCGGAGGCGGCGGAGGCCAGAAAGATCGCGGCGCCCATCAGTTCCTCGACCTTGCCCCAGCGCCCGGCGGGTGTGCGCTTGCACAGCCAGGCGGTGAAGTCCGGGTCGTCCACCAGGGCCTGGGTGAGTTCCGTCGCGAAATAGCCGGGACCGAGGCCGTTGACCTGCAGGCCGGACGGCGCCCAGTCGGCGCACATGCCCTTGGTCAGCATCTTCACCGCGCCCTTGCTGGCGGCGTAGGGGGCGATGGAGGGGCGGCCGAGCTCGCTCTGCACCGAACAGACATTGATGATCTTGCCGCGCTTGCGGGGGAGCATGTAGCGGGCGACGGCCTGGCCGACGAAGAACACCGCGTCGAGGTTGGTGCGCATCAGCTCGCGCCAGGTCTCGGCCGGGAAATCCTCCAGCGGGGCACGGCGTTGCAGGCCGGCGTTGTTGACCAGGATGTCGATCGGGCCGTGGTCGGCCTCGATGCGCGCGATGCCGGCGGCGACGGCGGCCTGGTCGGTGACGTCGAACGGGGCGAGTTCGACCGCGATGCCCTGGGCGCGCAAGGTCTGTGCGGCGCGTTCGAGCTTGTCGGCATGGCGGCCGTTGAGGACGACGGTGGCGCCGGCCCCGCCGAGGCCGGACGCGAGCGCGAGGCCGATGCCCTGGCCCGATCCGGTGACGAGGGCGCGCCGGCCCGTGAGATCGAACAGCCGCGTCATGTTGGTCTGCATGGTTTCCCCCGCGGGCTCGCGCATCGACGCATCGGTGCGGCCTGGGCGCGGCGCGGTCAAGCAGGGGGGCGGCCGTCGGGTCACGGGGCGGGCGGCTGACCGTCGGCGGGGCCGCACACATTGGAGTAGAGCCGCGCGGTGTGATGCTTGACACCATGCGGGTTCTGCCGCGCACTCGATGCCAACGACAGGAGCGCGTCCATGAAATTCGGCATCTTCTACGAGCTGCAATTGCCCCGCCCATGGGGGCCCGACGACGAGCGGCAGCTCTACCAGAACGCCCTCACCCAGGTCGAACTCGCCGACCGGCTCGGGTACGACTACGCGTGGGAGGTGGAGCACCACTTCCTGGAGGAGTACTCGCACTCACCGGCGCCGGAAGTGTTCCTGGGCGCGGCCAGCCAGCGCACCAAGAACATCCGCATGGGCCACGGCATCGTGCAGCTCACCACCAATCCGCCGCAGCGGGTGGCGGAGCGCATCGCCTGCCTCGATCTGGTCAGCAACGGGCGCGTGGAGTTCGGCACCGGCGAGTCGGCCTCGATCACCGAACTCGGCGGATTCGACCGCGACATGGAGACGAAGCGGGAGATCTGGGAGGACGCGATCCGCTGCATCATCCCGATGTTCGAGGACAAGGGCGTCGCGCTGGACACCAAATGGCACAAGATGCCGATGCGCAACGTGCTGCCGAAGCCGGTGCAGAAGCCGCATCCGCCGCTCTGGGTCGCGTGTTCCCAGCTCGAGACGATCGAGATGGCAGGGCGCCGCGGCATGGGCGCGCTGGGCTTCCAGTTCCTGTCCGCCGACGCCGCGCATGCCTGGGTGCATGCCTACTACAACAGCTTCACCAAGCGGCAGGAGAAGCTGTGCGACTACCAGACCAACCCGAACATCGCGCTGGTCAGCTACTTCATGTGCGCCGAGACGGACGAGGAGGCGCGGCGGCGCGCCGACGGCGCCACGTTCTTCCAGTTCGCGCTGCGCTTCTACGGCGCGAGCGCGGGCCGCAAGCGGCCGGACCCGTACACGGTCAACATGTGGGACGAGTACAACAAGTGGAAGCGGGAGAACCCGGAGGCCGCGGCGAGGGCGCTGTCCGGCGGGCTGATCGGTTCACCTGAAACCATTCGTCGCAAGCTGCGCAAGTTCCAGGCGTCGAACATCGACCAGGTGATCCTGCTCAACCAGGCGGGCAAGAACGCACACGCGCATATCTGCGAAAGCCTCGAACTGTTCGCGAAGGAAGTGATGCCGGAGTTCCACGCCGCGGAACCGGCGCATCAGGAATGGAAGCAGAAGGTGCTGGCGGGCGAGATCGAGCTCGAGGAGATCGACACGCAGCCCTTCCGTGACCGCTACGGCACGAACTCGGTGCAGCCGCAGGTCGCCGCCGAGTAGCACGCCGGCACGGCGTCCGGCCCGCCGCGGGGCCGGACGCCGCGCGTCGCGGAGTCAGCGCGGCGTGTAGATCGCGAGCTTGAGCGCCGGGTCGTCGTTCGCCTGGAACGTCGCGTAGTCCAGCACCAGCGTCCCGCGCTTGGGATGGTGCACGGTCTTGCTGCCCGACGACGGCGTGCCGATCTCGTGCGACGTCCACCAACCGGCGAATTCAGGGCAGGCGGCACGCAGGCGCGCGGTCAAAGCGCCGAAGGCCGGATCCGCCGGCCACAGGTCGTGGGTCGTGCGGAACATCGAGACCATGCGGCGGGCCTCGGCGGCCCAGCCGGCGCCGAACAGGCGGCGCGCCCGTTCGGTGCCCAGCATGAACCACAGGATGTTGCGATCCTCCTCCGGCACGCGTCCGAAATCGCCGAGGAGGTCCACGGCGCCCGCATTCCACGCCAGCACGTCCCAGCGCTGGCCGGTGACATAGGCCGGCTGTGTCAGGCCTTCGATCAGGCGGCGCAGCGAGTCCGGCACGGTCTCGCGTACGAACGCCGGCTGGGCGGCGCGCGCAGCGAGGCTGCGGAGGTGGGCGCGTTCCAGCGGATCGAGCCGCAAGGCGGATCCGAGCGCCTCGATGGTCGCGGCGGAGGGGGCGACGGCGCGACCCTGTTCGAGCTTGACGTACCATTCCGTGCTGATGCCGGCGAGCTGGGCGACCTCCTCCCGCCGCAGGCCGACGATGCGCCGGCGCGGCTGGGGCGCCAGCCCGACCTCGGCAGGGGTCAACCGCGCACGGCGGGAGCGGAGGAACGCGCCGAAGGTCGGTCCGGCATCCATGCGCATCTCCGGGTGGTATCAGCCAAGACCAGTATCATACCGGCTCTTCTTGCCCCTGCGCCATTGGCCACATCCGCCCTGGCTGACATCCCGGAGAGGAGAGGACGATGCAGGCAGTGGTGTTGAAGGCATTCGGAGAGCCGCTCGCGATCGAGGACGCACCGGACCCCGTCATCGGCACCGGCGAGGTGCTGGTCGAGGTCGCCGCGGCCCCGGTGCTGTCCTATGCGGACGAGGTGTTCGGCGGCGCGCGCAACTACATCCTGCCCACGCCGTGCATTCCGGGCTGTTCGGCGATCGGCCGGGTGCGCGCGGTGGGACCGGACGCGACGAAGCTGCAGCCGGGGGACTGGGTGTTCGTCGATCCCACGGTGCGGTCCCGCGACGACGTGCTGATGCCGGACATCACGCTGCAGGGCTGGAGCGCCCGCGGCGAGGGCGGCCGCAAGCTGCAGCGCTACCATCATGACGGCCCGTTCGCGGATCTGGTCCGGGCGCCGACGGAGAACGTGTTCCCGATCGGGGCGATCGCTCCGGAGGAAGCCGGCACCTGGTGTGCCATCAACACGCTGCTGGTGCCGTATGGCGGCCTGCTGGCGATCGGACTGCAGGCGGGCGAGACGCTGCTGGTGAGCGGCGCCACCGGCAATTTCGGCAGCGCCGCGGTGGCGACCGCGCTGGCGATGGGCGCGCGCTGCGTGGTGGCGCCCGGCCGCAACGAGGCCGTGCTGGCGGATCTGCGCCGGCGCTTCGGCCCACGGGTCGCGCCGGTCCGCCTGACGGGCGACGCCACGATCGACGGTGCGGCGATGCAGGCGGCCCCGGGTCCGATCGACGCCGTACTCGACCTCATGCCGCCCGAGGTGGACGCCACGGTGGTGCGCACCGCGGTGATGACGGTGCGGCCCTACGGACGCGTCGTGCTGATGGGGGGTGTCGGCATGCTGGGCGGTTCCGACCTCGCGCTGCCGTATCCCTGGCTGATGCGCAACCTGATCACGGTGCGCGGCCAATGGATGTGCTCGCGCGAGGCGGTGCCGGGCATGGTCGGGCTGGTGCGGAGCGGGCTGCTCGACCTCGGCCAGTATGCGGTCACGCCGTTTCCGCTGGCCGAGGTGAACGCGGCGGTCGCCCACGCTGCCGCGCATGGGGGCCCGTTCCGGCTGACGGTGCTGTGCCCGGAGCGGTCGGAGGGACGCGGTCAGTCGGCGAGGGCGGCGTAGACCAGGTCGCGGAACAGCACGCGGTAGTATTCGCGTTGGGCCGGTGCCTGGATCATCAGCACCGCGAACAGGCGTTCGGCCGGATCCACCCAGAAGGTGGTGCCGGCCGCGCCGCCCCAGAAATAGCTGCCGACCGATCCCGGGAACGGGGCCATGCCCGCCACCTTGCGCACGGCGAAGCCCAGGCCGAAGCCGTGGCCGGGCGGCAGCAGGTCGGCCGCGCCGCTGACGGCGCCCAGATGGTCCGCTGTCATCAGCTCGATCGTCTTGCGGCCCAGCAGCCGGGTGCCGTCGAGGCGGCCGTTGTTGAACAGGAGCGCGAGGAAGCGGGCGTAGTCCATCGCCGTCGCGACCATGCCGCCGCCGCCGGACTCGAAGATCGCGGTGCGGCGCACGTCCAGCAGCGACACGGTGGTGCCGCTCTCGGGATCCTTCGCGAAGGCCTCGGCGATGCGGCCCTGCGCCGCCTCGGGCACCCAGAACCCGGCATCGTCCATGCCGAGGGGGCGCAGGATGCGCTCCGCCAGGAACGTGCCCAGGCTCTGGCCGGAGATCACCTCGACCAGCCGGCCCAGCACGTCGGTGGAGCGGCTGTACTCCCAGGCGGCGCCGGGCTGGTGCAGCAGCGGCAGCGCCGCGAGGCCGTTCGCCTGTTCCTCGTTGGTCTGGCGCAGCCGCGCGATCCGCGCCTCGGCATAGGCCTTGTGCACCGGCCCGTTGCCGCGGAACTCGTAGGTCAGGCCGGCGGTGTGGCGCAGCAGGTCCTGCATCGTGATCGCCCGCGCGGCGGGAACCGTGGACATCGTGCCGCCCTCGATCACCGCCACCTTGGGGCTGGCGAAGGCGGGGATGTAGCGCGCGACCGGATCGTCGAGCAGCAGCCGGCCTTCCTCCCACAGCATCATCACCGCGACCGAGACGATCGCCTTGGTCATCGAGTAGATGCGGAAGATCGCATCCTGCGGCATCGGCTGGCCGGAGGCCGGATCCTGCACGCCGAACGCCTGGTGGTAGGCGACCTTGCCATGCCGCGCGACGATGGCGACGCCACCCGGAACATGCCCATCGGCCGCGCGTTGCCGCAGCACGTGCGTCAGGCGCTCGAGCGCGGCGGCGGAGAGGCCGACATCCTCCGGCTGGGCGGTGGGCAGTGGCGTGGACATGTGTCTCTCCCTCGTGCATTGCGGGTCGGGAGCTCTCCGGCCCCGCGCCCGTCAGACCGTGAACTGTTCGGCGATGATCCGCTCCGACAGGCCCTGGTCGGGGTCGAACAGCAGGGTCACGCTGACCGACCGGTCCTCCGACACGGCGACCGAGACGACGTCGCGCACCTCGGTGAAGTCGGCCACCGCGGCGACCGGGCGCTTGTCGCTCTCCAGCACCTCGAACAGCACTTCCGCCGTGCTGGGCAGCAGGGCGCCGCGCCAGCGCCGCGGGCGGAACGCGCTGATCGGCGTCAGCGGCAGCAGGTTGGCGGAGAGCGGCACGATCGGCCCGTGCGCCGAGAGGTTGTAGGCGGTGGAGCCGGCCGGCGTGGAAATCAGCACCCCGTCGCAGGAGAGTTCGGCGAGGCGCACCCGCCCGTCGATGGTGATGCGGATCTTGGCGCTCTGGCGGATCTGGCGCAGCAGGCTGACCTCGTTGAAGGCCAGGCCCTCCTCCACCGCGCCGGTGCGGGTCACCGCGCACATCCGCAGCGGGTAGAGTTCGGCCGCCTGGGCGCGGGTGATGCGCTCGAACAGGTCTTCCTCGCCGTAGGGGTTCATCAGGAACCCGACCGACCCGCGATTCATGCCGTAGACGGGCAGCTTGCGGTCCAGCACGCGATGGATCGTCTCCAGCATGAACCCGTCCCCGCCCAGGGCGACGACGACCTTGGCCTGCTCCAGCGGGCAATCGCCCCAGCGGGAGATCAGCCGCTGGCGCGCCTCCACGGCGATCGCGGCGGAGGAGGCGACGATGGTGATCTCGCCGGGGCTGCAGGTGCGTTGCGCGCAGCTGGCGGACGGCGCAGGGGGGGACGCTGCCGGCGCACTCGCCAGGGGCGGCACGACCGGCTGCGCCGGCATCGCGGACGGGACGTTCAAACCCGCTTCCGGTGTTCCAGCACCGGCATGTTGGCGCGCACCCGCGCGGTGACCGTGGGGTCGAGCTTCGCGGTCGCCCAGCCGGTGCCGTCGGAGACCTTGGCGACGACATGGCCCCAGGGATCGGCGATCAGCGAGTGGCCGTAGGTGAACCGCGCCTCACCCTTGCCCTCGAGATGCTTGCCCCAGGTCGCCGGAGCGGCGAACCAGCACTGGGTCTCGATCGCACGGCCGCGGATCAACGCCTCCCAATGGTCCTTGCCGGTGGCGAGGGTGAAGGCGCTGGGCAGGAAGATCAGGTCGGCGCCCTGTTCGCGCAGCTTCCAGAACAGGTCGGGGAAGCGGATGTCGTAGCAGATGGCGCAGCCGACGGTGACGTCGCCGGCCTGGTAGGTGACCACCTCGTTGCCGGCGCCGTAGGTGTTGCTCTCGCGGTAGCCGGTGCCGTCGGGGGCGGTGATGTCGAACAGGTGCATCTTGCGGTAGCGCGCCAGTTCGGTGCCGTCCGGGTTGAACACCACGGTGGTGTTGAACAGCTTTTCCGGCCCCTGCTCGATGATCGAGCCGCCATGCACGGTGACGCGCGCGTTGCGGGCGGTTTCGCGCAGGAACTCGTAGGCCGGGCCGCCCGGTTCGTTGGAGCCGGGGGCGGGCAGGATTTCGGCATTGGCTTGCCGCACGCTGCGGTCGCCGCCCAGGGAGGACCAGACTTCCGGCAGGGAGACGATGTCGGGGCGGTCCTCGGCGACGGCGCCGTCGATCAGGCGGCGGGCCTGGGCGATGTTCTCGGCCTTGTCGGCGCCGGGGTTCATCTGCACCACGGTGACGCGCATGCGCTGGCTCCTCGCTGGCTCCTGCGGTGGAGAGAAGCGGATCGGGCGGGGCGTGGCAACGGGGGAGGGGGTGGCGGCTTATTTAAGGGAGCGAGCGTCAGGGTCAGGCTTGTTTAAGGAAACAGGGGTTTTCCTGAATAGCGACGCATCCGTAGCGTGCCCGCTGAAGGTGCCTCGAGGAGGGATCGTCTTGTCCCCCGCCGCGTTTTCCGCTACACAGCCCGCATGTTCATCGGCGCGCGCATCATTCGCTATGCAGCCCAGGCCATCGCCTGCGGCCTCGCGCGCCTGGCCTTCCGCGGCCTCGGGCTCCTCCTCCTTCGACTTAGCCGCCCCTGAGCGTCCCGCCGGGTTGCTGAACGCCGGCCTCGCTCAGGGGACCCCCTGAGGCTACAGCCGCGCCCCCATCTCCCGAGGACCCGACCCAAATGACCATCACCCATCCCAGCTTCGGCACGCTGGACGACGACCGCGTCATCATCTTCGACACCACCCTGCGCGACGGCGAGCAATCCCCCGGCTTCTCGATGAACCTGCAGGAGAAGATCCGCATGGCCGAGGCGCTCACCGAACTGGGCGTCGACGTGATGGAGGCCGGGTTCCCGATCGCCTCCCCCGGCGATTTCGAGGCCGTGCAGGTGATCGCGCAGACGATCGGCCAGCGCGACGACAGCCCGGTGATCTGCGGCCTGGCGCGGTCGGGACGGGAGGATATCACCCGCGCCGGCGAAGCGGTGCGCGCCGCCAAGCGCAAGCGCATCCACTCCTTCCTGGCCACCAGCGCGCTGCACATGAAGTACAAGCTGCGCATGGAGCCCGAGGAGGTGCTGCAGGCGGTGCACGACGCCGTCACCCTGGCGCGCGACTTCACCGACGACGTGGAGTGGTCGGCCGAGGACGGCACCCGCTCCGACCCGGACTTCCTGTGCCGCTGCGTCGAGACCGCGATCAAGGCCGGCGCCACCACGATCAACATCCCCGACACGGTCGGCTACGCGGTGCCCGAGGACATGGCCCGCATCTTCACCATGCTGCGGGAGCGGGTGCCCGGCGCCGAGAAGGTGATCTTCTCGACGCACAACCACAACGACCTGGGGCTCGCGGTCGCCAACAGCCTGGCCGCGATCAAGGCCGGCGTGCGGCAGATCGAGTGCACCATCAACGGCATCGGCGAGCGCGCCGGCAACGCCTCCCTGGAGGAGGCGGTGATGGCGATCCGTACCCGCAACGACGCCGTGCCGTTCAAGAACCGCGTGGACACCACCAAGATCCTGCGCGCCTCGAAGATGCTGTCGACCATCACCGGCTTCGACGTGCAGCCGAACAAGGCGATCGTCGGCCGCAACGCCTTCGCGCACGAGGCGGGGATCCACCAGGACGGCGTGCTGAAGAACGCCAGCACCTATGAGATCATGACGCCGGAAAGCATCGGCTGGGCGAAGAACAGCCTGGTGCTGGGCAAGCACTCCGGCCGCGCGGCGTTCCGCGACCGGCTCGACCAGTTGGGCTACAAGGTCGGGCAGAACCAGTTGAACGACGCGTTCCGCCGCTTCAAGGACCTGGCTGATCGCAAGAAGGTCGTGTTCGACGAGGACATCGTCGCCCTGGTCGACGACGAGGTGATGCGCGACCATGAGCGGATCCGCTTCGTCTCGCTGGACCTGCATGCCGGGTCGAAGCATCCGGCCAAGGCGGTGCTGGAGCTGGAGATCGACGGCAACAGCCGGTCGGCCACGGCCAGCGGCAACGGCCCGGTCGACGCCACCTTCAACGCCATCCAGGAGATCTTCCCGCACACGGCGAACCTGGTGCTGTTCAGCGTCGGCGCGGTGACCGAGGGCACCGACGCGCAGGCCAAGACGACCGTGCGGCTGGAAGAGAACGGCAAGATGGTGGACGGCCAGGGCGCCGATGCCGACACGATCGTCGCCTCCGCGCGCGCCTACATCCACGCGCTGAACAAGCTGCTGGTGAAGCGCGAGCGCACCGAACCGGCCGCCCTCTCCGCCTGAGGCAAGCCCACCGGAGTCCCCCTCTCCGCGCGGGAGGGGGGCAGGGGGAGGGGGCGGGCGTGATTTGGCACGCCCGTGCGAACGCCCCGGTCGCCCCCTCACCCCATCCCTCTCCCGCGAGGGGAGAGGGGGTTTCCTTCCTGCCTTGCTACCGCGATCCGAAGATCGCGCTGCCCACGCGGACCCAGGTGGCGCCGCAGGCAATGGCGGTCTCGAAATCCGCCGACATCCCCATCGAGACGACACCGAGCCCGTGCTTCGCGGCGCGATCGGCGAGCCATTCGAAATGCGGGCGGGGATCCTCCCCGGCCGGGGGAACGCACATCAGCCCGATCAGCGAGGCACCGAAGCGCCCTTTGCAGTCGGCGATGAACCCGTCCGCGTCGGCGCGGCCGATGCCAGATTTCTGCGCCTCGTCACCGACATTGACCTCGACCAGCAGGGAGGGGGTGCGCCCCTCCTTGGCGATCGCCGCCGCGATCGCATCGGCCAGCCGTGGCCGGTCGAGGCTCTCGATCACGTCCGCGATCCGCACCGCGTCGCGGGCCTTGTTGGTCTGCAGCCCGCCGATGATGTGCAGGCTGAACCGGTGATCGGCGCGCAAGCCGGGGAACTTGGACGCGGCTTCCTGCACGCGGTTCTCGCCGAACACGGTCTGGCCGGCGGCGAGCGCCGCCTGCACCGCCTCGAGCGGCTTGGTCTTCGACACCGCGACCAGCGTCACCTCGTCCGGCTTGCGGCCCGCCTTGATGGCGGCCTCCCCGATGCGCGCACGCACGCGGGCGAGGTTCTCGACGATGGCGGTGGTGGCGGGCGCGAGGTCGGTCATGGCGCGGAGGCTCGCCGTGGCTCCGGCCCAAGTCAAGCCGCCGGTCAAGCGCCCGTGAGGGCCGCCGCCATGGCGGCGAACACCGATCCCCAGTCACCCCGCCGCTGCTGCCGGAACAGGCGCATGCTGGGGTACCAGGGCGAGGTCTCGCCGCTCCGCTCCCACCGCCAATCGGGCACGAAGGAGGTGGCGAGCCAGACCGGACAGCCGAGGGCGCCGGCGAGATGCGCGGTGACGGTGTCGGAGGTGATGACGAGGTCGAGCGCCCGCATCGCCGCCGCGGTTTCGAGAAAGTCGCGCGGCCCGTCCGGCCCGAGCACTTCGAGCTCCGGCAGCGCGCCGATCTGGTCCAGCCCGTGGGTCTTCTGCAGGCTGATCAGCCGCACGTCCGGAACCGCGGCGAGTGCGCGGAACTGGTGCAGCGGCACGGAGCGGTCCCGGTCGATGCGGACCGCGGGATTGCCCTGCCAGCAGATGCCGATGCGTCGCCCGCCTGGGCCGATCCGCGCGGCGAGGTCCGCCACCCGCGCCGCCGGCACGTGCAGATAGGGAATGTCGGCGGCCGGCAGGTCGGCGCGCGTGATCCGCAGGCGAGCCGGCAGGCTGAGCAGTGGGCAGTGCAGGTCGAAGCGCGGCGGACGCGTGCCGACCGGCACGACCTCCACCGGCAGGCCGCGCAGCAGATCCAGCAGCACGGCCGGCACCTGCAGCACGACGCGGCCGGCATCCGGCAGAAGCGGCGCGAAGCGGGCGAACTGGATGATGTCGCCCAGTCCCTGTTCGGTGTGCAGCAGCAGCGTGCGGCCGCGCAGCTTCTCGCCTTGCCACGCGGGCCGATCGAAGCGGGGCTGCGGGATCGCCCCGGTGCGGAGCCGCGCCTCGAAGCCGGCCCAACCGGCCTCGTACTCACCGCGCAGCAGGTGGCAGAGCCCGGCGTTCCAGCGGTACCAGGGATCGTCCGGCGCCAGCGCGATCGCCGCGTCGTAGCTGGCCAGCGCGGCCTCGGTGTCGCCCAAGGCCTGCTGCGACACGCCACGATGGTTCAGCGCATCGGGGAAGCGGGGCTGGCGGGCAAGCGCGCGGTCGAAGCACGCGATCGCCTCCTCATGCCGGTCGAGCGCCTGTAGCGCCTGGCCGCGCTGCTCGTGCATCGCCGGATCCGCGGGCGAAAGCGCCTGCCATTGATCGAAGCTGGCGAGCGCCTCCGCCGGCCGGTTCAGCTCGAGCAGCGCGAGGCCGCGGCTGGACAGGGCGGCCGGCGCACCGGGGGCGAGCTGCAGGGCGGCATCGAACGCCGCCAGCGCCTCGGTCGCGCGGCCGGCGCGGGCGAGCAGGCTGCCGCGGTTGAGCGCCACCACGGGATCGTCCGGCCGCAGGCTGTCGCAGCGGTCGAGGCAGGCAAGCGCCTCCGCCGTCTCGCCCAGCCGCACATGCAGGTCGGCGCGCAGCCGCCACAACTCGGGGTCGTCGGGGACGAGGCTGCTGGCGCGCCGCGCGAGCCGCAGCCCCTCGGTCGGGTTGCCTCGCGCGGCGAGCAGGGCGGCCAGCAGACGCAACGCACCGGCATTGCGCGGGTCTGCCTGCAATGCGCGGCGATACAGCCGTTCGGCGCCGGCGAGATCGCCTGCCGCGTGCCGCGCCTGCGCCTCCGCCACCAGCGGCGTCATCTCCGCCCGCCTCCGCCGGAGCGCGTTCGCGGGCTCACGTCCGCAGCGCCGCGGCGGCCTCGCCGACCACCGAGGTCCAGTCGCCCGGCGTCGCCTGGCGGAACTGCCGCAGCGTCGGATACCAGCGGCTGTCCGCGCAGCCGCGTTCCCAGCGCCAGCACGTGTCGAAGCGGTTGAGCAGCCAGACCGGGCGGGCGAGCGCGCCGGCCAGATGGATCACCGCGGTGTCCACGCCGATCACGAGGTCCAGCGCCGCGACCAGCGCCGCGGTGTCGGTGAAGTCGGCCAGCTCCTGCGTCCAGTCCGCGGCCACCCCGGCCTCGGCGGCCTCCGCGGCGGCCGGGCCCTTCTGCAGCGACACCAGGCTCACGCCGGGAACGGCGGCGAGTGGCGCGAGCGCGGCCGCGGGGAGGGAGCGCCGGCGATCCATCCGCATGCGTTCGGGATTGCCCGCCCAGACCACGCCGATGCGCCGGCTGGGCAGGGCATCGAGCCGGCTGCGCCAGGCCGCCACCCGGGCGGGATCGGCGGCGAGATAGGGCACCATGGCCGGGATGTCCCCGGCCCCGGTCAGGCCCAGCGCCAGCGGCAGGCTCATCATCGGCAGGCGCAAATCGTGCGCGGGCAGCGCCTCGCCGATCGCCAGCACGGCGTCGACGTTCGGCACCTGCCCGAGCAGCCGCACCAGTGGCGGATGGACTTCGAGGACGATGCGGCCGTCGTGCGGCAGCAGCGGCAGGTAGCGGGCGAACTGCAGCATGTCGCCCATGCCCTGCTCCGCATGCACCAGCAGCGTGCGGCCCTCCAGCGGTCCGCCCGTCCAGACCGGTGCCTGGAAACGCTGCGCCAGCGCCGGGTCGGCGCGGAACCGCCACTCCCATTCCGGCCATGCCTCGGGGAAGCGCCCGGCGACCAGCAGCAGCAGCCCCAGATTGTAGTGTGCGCGCGGATCCTGCGGGTTGCGGCGCAGCAGGTCGCGGTAGAGCGCCTCCGCCTCCTCGAGCCGGCCGAGATCCTTCAGCACGCCGGCCAGGTTGCCGGCCACCGCGGGATCCTGCGGCGACGCGGCGAGGGCTGCGCGCAGCTCCGTCGCGGCGTCCTCGAGCCGGCTCGCGTCGTGCAGCGCGAGACCCAGGCTGTCGCGCAGGCCGGGCAGGGTGGGGGCGAGCCGCACGGCCTCCTGGTAGGCCGCGATCGCCTCGAGCGGGCGGCCGAGATCGGCGAGCGCGTGGCCGAGACCCTGGTACGCTTCCCCACTGTTGCGCTTCAGGCGCAACGCCGTGCGGCATTCCGCCTCGGCCTCGGCGGCGCGGCCCAGGGCGAGCAGTGCGCCGGCGCGGTTGACATGATACAGCGCGATCGATGGTTTCGTTGCGATCGCCCGCTCCAGATAGACCAGGGCCGGGCCGGGATGCCCGGTCTGCAGGGCGATCACGCCCAGCCCGTGCAGGCTGTCCGCGTGCTGGGGATCGGCGGCGAGGATCTGCCGGTAGCCCTGCTCCGCCTCCGCCAGCCGGCCGGCCGCATGCAGCCGCTGGACCTGCTGGGATGCCGCCTCGATCTGATGCTTCCGCCTGCTCATCGCAGCCGATCAGCTATCAGGAACGCGGCCGCCCGGTAAGGCGGGTCCGCGCGGCGGGCCCCCGCGCCAGGGCCGCCGAGCGATGAAGGCGGGGCTGCTCGCCTGGGCGCATGCCGAGCGCGCGCGGGCCCGCCGCCGTCCGGGGCCGCCGCTCCCGGTGCTGTGGCTGTTCACCGATGCCGAACGCCTGCCCGACCCGCGTCCCGCCGCCGCCGCCCTGCCGCGCGGGTTGGCGGGGGTCGTGCTGCGCCACGACCGGCATCCGGCGCGGGCGGCGATCGGCCGCGACCTGGCGCGGATCTGCCGCATGCGCCGGCTCGCCCTGGTGGTCGCGGGGGACGCGCGGCTCGCCGGCACCCTGCGGGCCGGTGTGCACCTGCGGGAGGGGCGGTGGCCGAGCGTCCTGCGGATGCGCCGCGCCGCGGGCCGGTTGGTGACCAGTTCGGCGCATGGCGGTGTGGGGCTTCGGCGGGCGTGGCGCGCGGGCGCGACGCTCGCCTTCCTCTCGCCGGTGTTTCCGACCGCGAGCCATCCGGGCGCGCCGACGCTTGGCGTGCTCCGTTGGGCGCGGGCGGCCCGCCAGGTCCCGCTTCCCGTGGCGGCGCTCGGCGGGGTATCGGCGGGGACCGTGCGGCGGCTGCCGCGCGGGCTTTGCAGGGCCGTGGGAGGGATTGGCGCGATGCGGTGAGCGGGCTTGTGTCTTCATGGACACAGTGTTTCGCAAATGCCATGCACGACATTGATGATCCATTGCTCGGGGTTAACCGGGGCGCCAAACTGCGCCTCGGTCCGGATGCGCCGCCGCCGACCGTTGCTGGCGCGGACGACTGGAAATCCGGCGGGGCAACCCGCAACCGAGGAGGATCACAATGCGCAAGATGCTGCTGGCGAGCGCCGCCATGCTGGGTGCGGCAACGTCGCTTGCCCCGGCTTACGCCCAGGCCCCGTCCATCCCCGTGACGTATTCGCAGGGGCAGATCGCGACCAACCCGTCGGCCTCGCCGCCGGCTGGCGCGAACAACAACAACAACACCGCCGTGAGCCCCGTCCCCGGCAACGTTGCCGTCCCGACGCCGGGCACCGTGGTGATCCACATCAACGGCCGTGTGACGACCGAACTGAACGGCGCCTGGTCGAGCCTGGATAAGGGCACCTTCCCGGCGGTGACCGGTCTCAACGGCGCCACGCTCGCCCCGGCCGGCTCGTTCAAGCTGCAGCCGACCAACATCTCGACCTTCGCCCGTATCTACACCGGCATGGACGGCATGGCCGCCAACGGCCTGCGCTACGGTGGTGCGATCGAAGTCCGCGAGAACTTCACCGGCCAGTCCAGCAACAGCGGCGGCACCGGCGCCTCGGGCTACTCCTCCTCGCAGACGCTGTATGTGCGCCGCGCCTTCGCCTATGTCGCCGCCGCGAATGTCGGCCTGCTGCGCGTCGGCCAGGGTGACGGCCTGATGTCGCTGTACGACAACGGCGTCACCACCTTCCAGTTCCTGCCCTCGGGCAACCTGAACGGTGGCGACCTTCAGAGCGTGCTGCCGGGCAACGTGCAGGTGCCCTACGCGTTCTTCGCGACGGCCGGCAACGAGTATGCGAACAACAAGCTCGTCTACATGTCGCCGCAGTTCTACGGGTTCGACGTCGGCGTGCAGTGGGCCCCGAACGCCTCCAACGGCTTCGGCAACGGCGTAGGCAGCGCCTATGGCGCGGTGGCCGGCTGCCCCTATGCCACCTCCGGGTGCCCGAGCCTGAGCTCGTCGACGGTGCCGGGCGATGGCGCGCGGGTGATCAACCAGACCGCGGTCGGCGTTCGCTACCAGAGCAAGTTCGATGCGCTCGGCGTGCTGGCCTATGGCGTGTATGAGTTCAGCGGCCACACCAACTACAACGGCCCGACGGTCGGTGTGACCACCTACAACCCGCTCAGCTTCTACAACGCGGGCGTGGCGCTGACCTATGCCGGCTTCACGGTCGGCGGCAACTATGTCGGCGGCCAGGTGAACGGCCAGGGTGCGCCGAAGCCGTCGGGCGGTTCGGCGATGAACGCGTGGACCGCGGGCGTCACCTACAAGACCGGCCCGCTGCTGGTCGGTGTGGTCGGCGAAGTCATCGACAGCCAGGGCTCTCCGGCGCTGGCCGGCCGGACCCAGCGGCACGAATACGGCGTCGACGCGGGCGCCAGCTACGTGATCGCGCCGGGCCTCGTGGGCTGGGCCGAATACATCTACCAGGTGCGCAAGCAGAGCGGCTTCAACTTCGCCTCGGGCTCGCCCGGCTCCGCTTACAACCAGGTGCAGGGCCAGGGCATCCAGATCGGCACCACCGTCTACTGGTGAGCCGTTCCGGCCTGACGACGACGAAGGCGGCGGGGTTCATCCCCGCCGCTTGCTTTTTGGGCGCCCGCTTGCTCGCCGCCCGACCGAGCCGATCGCGCGAATGCTTGCCGCGTCGATGACGGCGTGGCACCGCTTCACCGATGGCGCTTCCGGATCCAGCCCTCCTGCTGCAGCAAGCGATCGCCGACCACCAGGACGGACGGCTCGATGCGGCGCGGCGCGGCTATGAGGCGCTGCTCCGGCGTGATCCACGCGACCCCAACGCCCTGAACCTGCTGGGCGTGGTGCTGGTGGTGCAAGGCCAGCACGCCAAGGGCATCCAGCTCCTCCGCCGCGCCGTCGCGGTGCTGCCGGCGTTTCCCGCCGCCTTGTGCAATCTCGGCAAGGCGCTGCTCGATTCCGGCCAGCCCGATGCGGCGCTCGAGAGCTGCGACCAGGCGCTGTGCTTCGCGCCCGACGATCCGGAGATCCACAACAACCGCGGCAACGCCCTGCTCGCGCTGGGCCGGGTGCCGGAGGCTCTCGCTTCCTATCGCGCCGCGCTCGCCGCGCGCCCCGACTATCCGGAGGCGCGGACCAACGAGGGGCTGTGCCTGCTCGCGCTGGGTGACCTCGCCGGCGGGTGGCGCAGCTATGAGGCACGCTGGCGCCTGCCCCGCCTGGCGCCGGTCGCCGCCGGGGTCGCGGGCGCGCGCTGGACCGGCGCGGCGCCGCTCGCGGGCCGGCGCCTGCTGCTGTGGGCCGAACAGGGGCTGGGCGACACGCTGCAGTTCTGCCGCTATGCCCCGCTGCTCGCGCAGGCGGGGGCCGAGGTGGTGCTGGAGGTGCAGCCCTCGCTCCGGCGCCTGTGTGAGACCCTGGAGGGGGTCACCGCCGTGATCGCCCAAGGCGCGCCGCGCCCGGCGACGGACCTGCACTGCCCGCTGCTGAGCCTGCCCCTGGCGGCGGCGGCGCACATCCCCGACATCCCCGCGTCGGTGCCCTATCTCCACGCCGACCCGTCCGCGGTGGCGGCCTGGCGGGCGCGCCTCGCCGCACATCCGCGGCCGCATGTCGGGCTGGTCTGGGCCGGCAACCCGCGGCGCGAAGACCCGGAAGCCGCCAGCATCGACCAGCGGCGCTCGATGCCGCTCGCCGCATTCGCGGGGCTGGGCGGCGGCACCTTCGTGTCGCTCCAGAAGGGCGAGCGGGCGCGGGAGGCGCGGCGGCCGCCGGCGGGGATGACCCTGCTCGACTGGACCAGCCACCTGCACGACTTCGCCGACACCGCGGCACTGGTCGCCGCACTCGACCTCGTCATCGGCGTCGACACCTCCGTCATCCATCTCGCCGGCGCGCTCGGACGCCCGACCTGGGTGCTGAACCGCCACGACCGCTGCTGGCGCTGGCTGCGCGACCGTGACGACACGCCCTGGTATCCGACGATGCGGCTGTTCACACAGCCACGCCCAGGCGACTGGGAAGCGGTGATGCGGGCGGTGCGCGACGCCCTGGATCGGGGCGAGGCCGCCGCATGAGCGGCATGAAACGAACCCGGGCTCGTTGCGACCCTTGGCGGAGCGGCGGGAACGGGTTAAGCACGCGCGCCCTCCTAGCGTGGAACTCCAGGACCTGATGGCGAATCCGATGAGACGAGGCCTCCGCTCAACCCTGGCGAGCTGCGCCGTCATGGTGCTCTGCCTGGCGTCGCTGGCCGGCTGCAACAGCGATGCGGTGAAGCCCAATCCGACCGCCCCCGGCGCGATGGTGGAACCTGGCCAGCCCGCCGGCAGTATTCTCGGTGACGAAGGCCTCCTGGGTGCGCTGGGCATCACCAAGGGTCCGAACCAGGAAGGTGCGGGCGGTGGCCCCGGCGGCGGCGTCGGAGTGAACGCCTATCTGTGGCGGGCCGCGCTCGACACGCTGAGCTTCATGCCGCTCTCCTCGGCCGATCCGTTCGGCGGGGTCATCATCACCGACTGGTACAATCCGCCGCAGCTCCCCGGGGAGCGCTACAAGGCGACCGCCTACATCCTGGGTCGCAGCCTGCGCAGCGACGGGGTGCGGGTGAACATCTTCCACCAGGTGCAGCAGAACGGGCAGTGGGTGGACGTGCCCGTCTCCGCCAGCACGGTCGGCGAGATGGAGAACAAGGTCCTTGCCCGCGCGCGGCAGCTTCGCGAGCAGTCCCAGATCGGGAGCTGACGCTCGGGGATGTTCGGCATCCCCGAGGCCGACCGGCTGATCCAGCAGGCCGAGGTGCTGCGGGGCAACGGCGATCGCGACGGTGCCGAACGTCTGTTGCAGCAGGCCCTCGCGCTCGATCCCGACCATCTGCTCGCCGCGACCCGCCTGGGTGAGATCGCGGTCGATCGCAAGGATCCCGCCCGCGCCATGGACCTGCTGCGGCCCGTGCTCGTGCGCGAGCCGGCCTTCGCCCCCGCCTGGGGCGCGCTCGCGCATGCCGCCTGGGTGTCGGGCGACCCACGCACCGGGTTGCGGCACGCCCGCCGCGCCATGGAGATCCAGCCGCAGAACCCGCATCTGCGGCTGCTGCTCGCCCAGTTCCTGGTCTGGCTCGACCGGCATCGAGAGGTGCCGCACTTGCTGGCGCCGCTGCTCGAGGCGGATCAGCCCGTGCCGGCCATCCGCGCCCGCGCCATGAGCATGATGGGGGAGATGCACGTCGCCGCCGGGAACGAGGCGGCGGCGGATGACTGGTTCCGCGCCGCGCTCGCCCTCGTGCCAGGCCTCGTCGCGACCCGCCTCGCACTCGGCATGAACCGGTTGCGGCAGGGCGACTACGAGGAGGGGCTGCGCGAGTACGAGATCCGCGCGCAGGTTACGTTCTTCCATCCCGCCGGCCCGCCGACGCGCCCCGGCAAGCCCTGGCGCGGGGAGGACCTGCGCGGCCGCAGCATCCTGATCGAGGACGAGCAGGGCTTCGGCGACGCGGTGAATTTCTTCCGCTACATCCGCCTGCTGCGCGCGCGGGGGGCGGCACGGATCGTGCTGCAGACCTATCCGCCGCTGGTGCCGCTGTTCCGCGCCAGCGATCCGGCGCTGCAGATCGTCGATGCGCGCCCGGCCGACTTCACCCCGGACTTCCACTGCTTCAGCGCCAGCCTGCCCCACGCGTTCGAGACGCGGGTCGCGACGATCCCGGCCGAGATCCCCTATCTGACCGCACCGGCCCTGCGAACGCGCCCGCATCTGCGGCTGCCGCCGACGGAGCGCAAGCGCGTGGGGATCGTCTGGTCGGGCGATCCCCGGCACCTGCGGGACCATTTCCGCTCCGTCCCGGCGGCGCGCTTCCTGACGCTGACCGACCGCGCGGATCTGGAGTTCGTGAGCCTGCAGGCGAGCGTTCGGGAGGAGGATCGCGCGGCGCTGACGGCGCGTTCGGCGATCTGGCGTCTTGGCGACCAGTTGCGGGATTACGGCGACACCGCCGCGGTGATCGAGCAGCTCGACCTGGTGATCGGCGTGGACACGTCGGTGGTGCACGTGGCGGGCGCGCTGGGGCGGCCGGTGTGGATCCTGCTGCCGCTGTCACCGGACTGGCGCTGGATTCTCGGCCGCGACGACACGCCCTGGTATCCCACCGCGCGGCTGTTCCGCTGTGACCGCCGCGGCTGGGCCCCGGTCCTGCGCCGGGTCGCCACCGCGTTGGACGCATTCGTGGCCGGCGCGTAGCGGCGAGGAGCACTCTTGCCATCTTGCCTGCGGCACGCGACATCGGACGCATGCGCGCCCGCTCCCTCCTGCTTCTTCCGTTGCTCGCCGTCGCCGCCTGCTCGCAGCAGCCGGGGCCCGGCCAGAACGTCGCCGCCCTCACCACCCTGCCGGCGGCGCGGGTCTGCGACGCCAGCCTGCCGCCCTTCGGCTTCGTGGTGTACGCACGCGACGACGCCCCCTGGGATGCGCCGCCGAACGGGCGCATCGCGATGGCGAATGACGGCGCCTGGTGCCAGATCCGCTTCGAGCATGCCTGGATCAACATGCTCATCCAGGCGCCGCTGACGGTCGAGCAGCCGCCCGCGCATGGCGAGGTGCTGGTCGGCTCGATCGGCTATTCGCTGCGGATCGCCTATCGCCCGGTCCCCGGCTTCGTGGGCCAGGACCATTTCGTGGTCCGGCTGCACGGCCCCGATCCGTGGGACATCCCTGTCGCGGTGACGGTCTCGCCGTAGCCAGGACGCACTTGCGCCGGGGCGCGCCGCGACCGATACATCCCGGCATGGACGAGAGCGTGACCGCGGCCCCGGCGCCGCGCCAGGACACCGCCGCGGCGGAAGGGCCGCGCTACGACTTCCGGTCGGCCGAACCCAAGTGGCAGCGCGAATGGGATGCGCGCGGCTGCTTCCGCGTGGCCGACGTGCCGACCGACGGCAAGCCGAAATACTACGTGCTCGAGATGTTCCCCTACCCCAGCGGCAAGATCCACATGGGGCATGTGCGGAACTACACGCTGGGCGACGTGGTGGCCCGCTACAAGCGCGCGCGCGGCCATGCCGTGCTGCACCCGATGGGCTGGGACGCGTTCGGCCTGCCGGCCGAGAACGCCGCGCGCGAGCGCAAGGTGCATCCGGCCAAGTGGACCTACGAGAACATCGCCAACATGCGCGCCGAACTGAAGCGCATGGGCCTGTCGCTGGACTGGGAGCGCGAGTTCGCCACCTGCCAGCCGGAATACTACCGCCACCAGCAGAAGCTGTTCCTCGACTTCCTGCAGGCGGGCCTGGTCGAGCGGAAGGAGAGCTGGGTCAACTGGGATCCGGTGGATGGCACCGTGCTGGCGAACGAGCAGGTGATCGATGGCCGCGGCTGGCGATCCGGCGCGCTGGTGGAGAAGAAGCAGCTCAGCCAGTGGTTCCTGTCGATCACCAAGTATGCGCCGGAGCTGCTGTCCGCGCTGGACGGGATGGATCGCTGGCCGGAGCGCGTGCGGCTGATGCAGGCCAACTGGATCGGCCGGTCCGAGGGCGCGCGGCTGCGCTTCGCGCTGACCGCGCCGGAAGCCGGCCTCGACCAGGTCGAGGTCTACACGACCCGCCCCGACACGCTGTACGGCATGTCCTTCCTGGCGATCGCCCCCGAACATCCGCTCGCGGCGGCGGTCGCGGCGCGCGACCCCAAGGCGGCCGAGTTCGTCGCCGAATGCCGCCGCATGGGCACCTCGGAGGCGGCGATCGAGACCGCCGAGAAGTTCGGCTACGACACCGGCCTGCGGGTCGCGCACCCGTTCATCGAGGGCGCCACCTACCCGGTGTGGATCGCCAATTTCGTGCTGATGGAATACGGCACCGGCGCGATCTTCGGCTGCCCGGCGCATGACCAGCGCGACCTCGACTTCGCCCGCAAATACGGCCTGAGCGTCACCCCGGTCGTGCTGCCGCCCGGCGCCGATGCCGCGAGCTTCACGATCGGACGCGAGGCCTATGTCGGGCCGGGTACCGCCTTCAACTCGGGTTTCCTGGACGGTCTCGACGTGGACGCCGCCAAGCGCGCCGCGATCGAGGCGCTGGAGGCGCGCGGCGTGGGCGAGGGCGTGGTGAACTGGCGCCTGCGCGACTGGGGCGTGTCGCGCCAGCGCTACTGGGGCTGCCCGATCCCGGTGATCCATTGCGAGTCCTGCGGCGTGGTGCCGGTGCCGGACGACCAGTTGCCGGTCACCCTGCCCGAGGACGTCACCTTCGACCGGCCCGGCAACCCGCTCGACCACCATCCGACCTGGAAGCATGTCGCCTGTCCGTCCTGCGGCAAGCCGGCGCGGCGGGAAACCGACACGTTCGACACCTTCGTCGACAGCTCCTGGTATTTCGCCCGCTACTGCTCGCCCAAGGCGGACGTCCCCATGGTGCGGGCGGCGGTCGATCACTGGATGCCGGTCGACCAGTATATCGGCGGCATCGAGCACGCGATCCTGCACCTGCTCTACTCGCGCTTCTTCACCCGCGCGATGAAGGACACCGGCCATGTCTCGGTGGAGGAGCCGTTCGCCGGCCTGTTCACCCAGGGCATGGTGACGCATGAGAGCTACCGCACCGCCGCCGGGCCGAACGGCACCTGGCTGTATCCGGAAGAGGTGGAGAAGCGCGCCGATGGCAGCGCCGTGCAGCGCGGTTCGGGTGACCCGGTGATCGTCGGCCGCGTCGAGGCGATGAGCAAGTCGAAGCGCAACACGATCGACCCCGGCGCGATCATCGCCAAATACGGCGCCGACACCGCGCGCTGGTTCATCCTGTCCGACAACCCGCCCGAACGCGACATGGAGTGGACCGAGGCGGGCGTCGCCGGCGCCTACCGCTTCACCCAGCGCGTGTTCCGCATGGCCGAGGCGCTGCAATCGACGCCGGCCGGCCCGCCGCCGGGGATGTTCGGCCCCGCTGCCCGCACCCTGCGCGGCATCACCCACAAGACCGTCGCGGCGGTGACCGAGGCGCTCGAGGGGTTTGCGTTCAACGTCGCCGTCGCACGGCTGTACGAGCTCGCCAACGCGATCGGGGAGGCCGAGAAGGCCGCCGGGGAGAGTGCCGGGGCCGAGGCGCAAGCGGGCCTGACCTGGGCGCGGCATGAAGCGATCACCATGCTCGCTCGGCTGGTCGCGCCGATGATGCCGCATCTGGCGGAAGAGATGCATGCGCGGCTGCGGCCCGAACAGGGGATGGTCGCCGACCTGCCCTGGCCCGAACCCGATCCGGCCCTGCTCGTCGCGGACTCGGTGACGATCGCGGTCCAGGTGATGGGCAAGCTGCGCGGCACCGTCACCGTGCCGCCGGACAGCCCGGCCGACGCGGTGATCGCCGCGGCGGAGGCGGAACCGAACGTCGCCAAGGCGCTGGAAGGCAAGCGGATCGTCAAGCGCGTCCACGTGCCCAACCGGATCGTCAACTTCGTGGTCGCCGGATGAGCGTCTCGCGCCGCCGCCTCCTGCTGGGTGCGGCGATGCTGCCGCTCGCCGGCTGCGGCTTCCAGCCGGTCTACATGCCGACCGCCTCCGGCAAGCCGGGGCCGGCCGCGCGCGAGCTCTCGGCGATCAATGTCGGGATCATCCCCGACCGGTCCGGCCAGTTGCTGCGCCAGGCGCTGCAGGCGCGGCTGGCCGATGACGGCGGCACGCCGCAGCACTATGACCTCGCGGTGTCGTTCGGCATCGTCAGCGACGTGATCGGCATCCAGGCCAACAACCTGGCGACGCGCGTTCGCCTGATCGGCAGCGCCAACTACATACTGACCAGCCGCACCACGCCGCCGACCCGCGTCACCAGCGGCAGCGCGCGGTTCGTCGATGCGTACAACCTGTTCGACCAGCAGTTCTTCGCGGGGGACCTGGAAGACGAGAGCGTCCGGCGCCGCATCGCCGAGGCGCTCGCCGAACAGATCACCAACCAGCTGGCGATCTTCTTCCGCAAGCGCGCCGCGGGCTGAGCCGCGGTGAAGCTCGCCCCCGCCCAGGTCGCTGCCTTCCTGCGCGATCCGCGCGCGGCGCGCGTGGTGCTGCTGTATGGCGACGATGTCGGCATGATCCGCGACCGCGCGGAGGCGCTGGTGCGCAGCGTCGCCGGCACGCTGGACGATCCGTTCCTGGTGGCGGAGCTGCCGCGGGAGGCGATCGGCACCCTGCCGGACGAGGCCGCGTCGCTGGCGCTGACCGGCGGGCGCCGCGTAGTCCGGGTGCGGGAGGCGACCGACGCCGCCACCGGCCCGGTGCAGGCGCTGCTGAAGACCGCCGCGCCGGCGCTGGTGGTGCTGGAAGGCGCCGGCCTCGCCAGCCGGTCCCGCCTGCGCACCTTGCTGGAGGCGGCGCCGGACGGGGTCGCGATCGGCTGCTACCCGGAGGAAGGACGCGCGCTCGCGGAGACGATCCGCACCACCTTGCAGGCGGCCGGGGTCGGGGTCGATCCGGACGCGGCCGCCTGGCTGGCGGACCACCTGGGCGCCGAACGCGCCTCCACCCGCGGCGAGCTCGAAAAGCTCGCGCTGTATGTCGGACCGAACGGGCGCGTCGATCTCGAGGCCGCCATGGCCTGCGTCGGCGACCTGGCCGGGCTGTCGCTGGACGACGCGCTGTTCGCGGCGACGGCGGGCGAGGTGGGCACCGCCGACCGCGCCCTGGAGCTGGCGATGGCGGAAGGGGCCGCGCCGGTGCAGGTGCTGCGCATGGGGATCGGCCACCTGCAGCGCCTGCATCGCGTGCGGCTCACCATGGATGCGCAGCGCCTGCCGCCAGGGGAGGCGGTGAAGCAGTTGCGGCCGCCGCTGTTCTTCCGCCGCGTCGCGCCGTTCACCCGCGCGCTGGGGCTGTGGAACAGCCGGAGCCTCGCGGCCGGGATCGCGGCGCTGGCGGAGGCTGAGCGCGGCTGCAAGCGGACCGGATGGCCGGACACGGTGCTGTGCCGCCAGGCGATCCTGTCGCTTGCGCGTCGTGCGGCCGCGGGGGCGGCGCGGCCGCGGCGCTGATCGGCCCCGCGTGCCGGCTTGATCGACCGCGTCCGCGCACAGGGCGGGTCACGGCTGGCCTTCCCGCATTCCCCTGCGAATACTGCCGGCCAAGTCCGGCAGGAGGAAACGCCATGACCGACCCCTATGCCCGCTACACGCGGCTCCGCTTCGATCGCCCGCATCCCGCCGTGTTGCGGGTCACCTTGGACAACGGGAAGATGAACACCGCGGACGCCATCCTGCATGGCGAACTCGCGGATATCTGGCGTGACGTCGATCGCGATCCCACCGTCAACGCCGTCGTGCTGACCGGTGCCGGACGCGTCTTCTCCGCCGGCGGCGACTTCGCGATGATCCAGGAGAACATCGACGACTTCGAGGCGCGCGCGCGCCAATGGAAGGAAGCGCGCGACATCGTCTACAACCTGATCAACTGCAGCAAGCCGGTGGTGAGCGCGATGCGCGGCGTCGCGGTGGGCGCCGGCCTGGTCTGCGGCCTGCTCGCCGACATCTCGATCGCCACCAAGGACTGCCGCATCATCGACGGCCACACCCGGCTCGGCGTTGCCGCGGGCGATCACGCGGCGATCGTCTGGCCGCTGCTGTGCGGCCTCGCCAAGGCGAAATACTACCTCCTGCTGTGCGACCAGGTGCTCGGCGAGGAGGCGGAGCGCATCGGCCTGATCAGCCTCGCCGTCGAGGATGCGGCGCTGGACGACAAGGCGGTCGAGGTCGCGACGCGTCTCGCAACCGGCGCGCAGAGCGCGATCCGCTGGACGAAATACGCGCTCAACAACTGGCTGCGCGCGGCGGGTCCGACGTTCGACACATCGCTGGCGCTCGAGTTCATGGGGTTCGGCGGTCCCGAGGTGAAGGAGGGCCTCGCCGCGCATCGGGAGAAGCGGCCGCCAAACTTCCCGCCGCGATCGGCGGTGTGACCGCGCGGCGTTCCGGGCCGCGCGGCACGGGCCGACGCGCGGCGCACCTGTGGCGCGGATCGCCGTGCGCCGCGAACTAACCTTCGGTGCGCGCCTTCACCATGCGCAACGGCGTGTAGGTCAGCACCACCGTGCCGTCCTGCGTGGTGACCTGGTTGCGGGTGCGCACCAGGCCGCGATTGGGCCGGCTGCGGCTGCGGCGGCTCTCGATCACCTCGCAGGCGACATGGATCGTGTCGCCGACACAGGTCGGGCCGTGCACCGTCAGTTGCATCTCGAGGAACGCGAATCCCGTGTGCTGCATGGTGGCGTGCACCAGCAATCCCTCGGCGAAGCTGTAGACCATCGCGCCGGGCACGACGCGGCGCTTGATGTCGCTCTCGGCGGCCAGGAACTCGGTGTTGGTGAACAGCACTTCGGTCATGCCGGTCACGCCGACGAAGCCGACCAGGTCGGCCTCGGTCAGCGTGCGGCCGATGGTGCGGAAGCGGCGCCCGAGCGGCAGGTCCTCGAAAAAGAGGCCGAGTCCCAGGACCTCGTCGCGGCCGATCTCCGTCATGCGCAGCCTCCGTTCAAACCATGGTCAGTCCACCGGAGACGCTGAGCGTCTGGCCGGTGACGTAGGCGGCATCGTCGGACAGCAGGAAGGCGATCGCGCCGGGATAGTCCGCGGGCTGGCCGATACGCTTGAGCGGGATCGCGCGTGCCATCGCCTCGGCGATCTTCGGGCCGGCAGGCGAGTCGGCCTGCACCGCCGCGAACAGCGGGGTGTCGGTCGGGCCGGGGCACAGCACGTTGAGCGTGATGCCGCTGCGCGCCAGCTCCCGCGCCATCGTCTTGGTGAAGGCGATCATGCCGCCCTTGCAGGCCGCGTACACGGCCTCGCCGGACGAGCCGACGCGGCCGGCGTCGGAGGCGACGTTGACGACGCGGCCGAACCCCGCCGCGACCATGTGCGGCAGCACCACGTGATGCATGTGCAGCGGGCCGTACAGGTTGATGCGGATGATGCGGTCCCACAGCGTGGGGTCGGTGTCGAGGAACGGGCGCATCACGTCCCAGCCGGCGATGTTGGCCAGCAGGTCGATGCCGCCGAAGCGTTGCAGGAACGCGTGCACCGCCGCTTCGACCTGCGCACGATCGCCGATATCCGCCTGCCACGACGCCGCGCTGCCGGCGCAGGCGGCGGCGGTCGCCGCGGCGCCATCGGCATCGAGGTCGAGGATGCCGACCTGGCAGCCTTCCTCCGCAAGCCGCAGCGCGGTGGCGCGGCCGATGCCGCTCGCACCACCGGTCAGCAGGACCCGCTTGCCTGCCAGTCCCCGCATCGCTTCCTCCCGGGTTCCTGCCCGCGAGCTTCGCGCGGGGGCGAGGCAGGGGCAAGTCGCGCGGGACGCTCGCGTCAGGGCGCGCGGCGGTGGTGCGGGCTCAGCGCTCCGCGCGTCGCAGCACCGCGTTCAGCAGCACGTCCGCGCCGGCCGCGCAGTGCATCGGCTCGCAATATTCGAGTTCGTTGTGCGACAGGCCGTCCCGGCAGGGCACGAAGATCAGCTCGACGGGGCAGAGGCGCAGCAGGTTGAACGCATCGTGGCCGGGCCGGGTGCGCATGCGCATCACGCTGTGGCCCAGTTCGGTCGCGGTCGATTCGACGAGCCCGACGAGTTCCTCGGTGAAGATGACCGGATCGCGGCGGCGCTGGAACAGCGTGTCGAAGGCGAGGCCGGTTTCGGTTGCAACCATCGCGGTGGCGGCGGCGATCTCGGCCTGCATCGCTTCCAGTCCCTGCGCGTCCGGGTGGATCACCCCGTAGCTGAACACGGCCCGGTGCGGGATGTTGATGCGGTTGTTCGGCCAGGCGTCGATCACCACGGCGCTCGCCGATCCCGCGGGCGCGTGCGCACGGCCGATCCGGTCGATCTCGGCAATCAGCCGCGCCGCGCCGACCAGCGCGTTGCGCCGCCGCAGCATCGGCATGCTCTGGATGTGCGCGTTCTCGCCGCGGCACTCCACCTCCGCCATGATCGAGTAGTGGCTGTGCGTGACGGCGCCGATGGTGACGCCCTGCTCTTCCAGCACCGGTCCCTGCTCGATGTGCAGCTCGAAATAGGCGTCGACCGAACGCCCCCCGGTCGGCGTGGACCCGTTGGCGCGGATGCGGGCGAGTTCGCTCCCGACACTGTGGCCGGCGCGGTCGGTGGCGGCGAGCGCGGTTTCCAGCGGCAGGGCGCCGGCGAACACGGCGGAGCCCATCAGCCCGGGGAAGAAGCGGCAGCCTTCCTCGTTGGTCCAGTTCACCACCTCGATCGCGCGGCGCGTGGTGATGCCGGCGGCGTTCAGTGCGCGCACCCCGGCGAGCGCGCCGAGGACGCCGAGCGGGCCGTCGAACTTGCCGCCGGGGGATTGGGTGTCGAGATGGCTGCCGGCGAGGACGGGCGGCAGCGACGGATCGCTGCCCTCCCGCCGGCCGAACATGTTGCCGATCGCGTCGACCGTGACGGTGAGGCCCGCCTCGTTGCACCAATGCGCGAACAGCGCGCGGCCGTCGCGGTCCGCATCGGTCAGCGCCATGCGGTCGTTGCCACCGCGCGGCAGGGCGCCGATCGTGCCCAGGGTCATGAGGTCGGACCAGAGCCGGTCCGTGTCGACATGCAGCATCAGAACAGCAGTCCCTTCTTGAGCAATCCGTGCACGCCTTTCTCGCCGTTCACGGTCTGGGTGACGTGGAAGTCGACGGCCAGCGAGCAGAAGGCGTAGGCCTGCTCGCGGGAGAGATTGGTGCGGCTGCAGATGAAGGCGATCATCTCCCGCAGCGCCTGCTTCATGGCCTGGTCGAGATCCTCGTTCAGCCCCATCGAGATGAAATGTGTGGGTGTCTCGGCGCGCGGCTGCGCCAGCAAAGCCTGGCCGGACGGCGCCTTGTGCAGCACGAAGGTGAAGGTGCCGGTCAGGCACATCTCCAATGCGGTGACGCACACCTCCCCGTCACCCTGCACGCCGTGTCCGTCACCCACCGAGAAGTTCGCGCCCGGCACCCAGACCGGCAGGAACAGCGTGCTGCCGGCGGTCAGTTCCTTGTTGTCGAGATTGCCGCCATGGATGCGCGGTTCCTTGGACGCGATGCGGCCGAAGGCGGGCGGCGGCGCCACGCCCATCACGCCGAAGAACGGCGCCAGCGGCAGTTCGGTGCCCCAGGGCAAGGTGCAGATCCCGCGCGCCGCATCGACCGGGATGTGCATCAGCGTGGTGTCGTGGAAATCCTCGGGCAGCGTGCCGGCGAGCGGGCGGATCAGGTTGTAGCCCCAGTTCGCCCCCGGCTCGATCTTGTCGATCCGGATCTCCAGCATGTCGCCGGGCATGGCGCCGGCCACCGCGATCGGGCCGGTCACGATGTGGCCCGCCTGCGTGCCGGGATTGGCCGCCAGGATGGCGGAGAGTTCCGGCGGGATGGTCAGCCCGCTGCCGGGGGGCGGCAGCACCGCCTCCCGGCCCGACACGCATTGGACCTCGACCGTGTCGCCGGATTCGATGTGGAACACCGGCGGGAACGTGGCGTCGAACACGCCCACCCGAACGGTGTCGGGCGCGGCGCGGAGTGTGTGGAAGGCCATTGGACGTCTCCTGTCAGGCCGCGAGCGGCGGGCGCATGGTGCGGAACCCGGTCGCCTTCTCGAACGCATCGGCGACGCGCAGCACCATCGCCTCCTGGAACGGCTTGCCGACGATCTGCAGCGACACCGGCAGGCCGGCGGGTCCGAAGCCGGAGCAGACCGCGATCGCCGGGGTGCCGGTGACGTTGAACGGCATGGTGAAGTTGGGCGCGGCGAACACGTCCCAGCGCGGCACGTCCTCGAGCTTCGGGGCCTCGCCCGGGGCGCCGGCGGTGATCACCACGTCGAGCCCCGCCATCGCCGCGGCGAGTTCGGCGCACAGCTCCCGGCGGCGCCGCACCGCCTGCACGTAGTCGACGCCGGAGACGAACGCGGCCAGCATCAGCCGCCGCTGCACGCGTTCGGAGAAGTCGCGCAGACGGGTGCGGCCCCATTCCTCATAGGCCGCGGCGCGTTCGGTGATGGAGATCAGCGAGCCGCAGGCATGCCAGTCGGCGAGTGGGGAGAGGGTGACGTCGGTGACGGTGGCGCCCAGGTCGCGGAAGGTCATCACCGCATCGTCGATGCCCTTCTGGGTGGCGGGCGCGACCTTCAGGTCGGTCTCGTGGAAGTGCCGGATCACGCCGACGCGGATTCCCTTGAGACCGCTGCCGAGCGCGGCGGCGTAGTCGGGGACCGGCTGGTCGGCCGAGGCGGGGTCGCGCTTGTCGTGCCCGGCGAGTGCCTGCAGCATCAGTGCGCAGTCCTCGGCGGTCCAGGCCATCGGGCCGATATGGTCCAGGCTGAACGCCGCCGGGAACACGCCGGCGCGGGAGACCAGCCCGTAGGTGGGTTTCAGGCCGGCGATGCCGCACAGCGCCGCCGGGCCACGGATGGAGCCGCCGGTGTCGGTGCCGATCCCGCACAGGATCATGCCGGCGGCGATCGCCGCCCCCGTGCCGCTGGAGGACCCGGCGGTGAAGTGGTCGGTGTTCCAGGGGTTGCGCGCGGGTGGCTGCGGCAGGTCGAAGGACGGGCCGCCATCGGCGAATTCATGCGTCGTCAGCTTGCCGATCAGCACCGATCCCGCGGCGGCCAGGCGCGCGGCGCAGGTCGCGTCCTCGCTGGGCACGTGGTCCTGCAGGATGGCCGACTGGCAGGTGGTGCGCAGGCCGGCGGTCTCGACGATGTCCTTGAGCCCGATCGGGATGCCGTGCAGCGGGGTGCGCGGGCCGGACCGCATGATCTCGGCCTCGGCTTCCTTGGCCTCGGCCAGGGCGCGCTCTTCGGTGAGTAGGACGAAGGCGTTGAGGCGCTCGTCCAGCCGGTGCACGCGGTCGAGGCAGGCCTGGGTGAGTTCGACCGGGGAGAGTTGCCGCGCCGCGATCAGTCGCGCCGCGTCCGCCAGGGTCGGAATGCCAGTGGGGGTGCTGGTGGGCGTGCTCATGCGGCCTCCTCCGGCTTGGGGGCGAAGCCATGCGCGAGTTCCGCGAGCGGGCCGCGGGGCTGGCGCACCCGCGCCTTCATGGCGTCGAGCGCGTCCTGGATCGTCTTGAGTTCCTGCTTCTGTGCATCGGTCAGCTCCAGCCCGGCCTGGGCCAGCAGATAGTCGAGCGTAGCGTCGCCCAGCATCGGCGGCATCGTGGCACTCCTCTGTGTGGCAGGGTCGGGGGCGCGTCTCGGCCTCCGGCGGTGCCAAACCGAGGGAGCAAGAAGCGGGCCGGGAGAGCACGCCGATACAGCCCGTGGATGCTCTCATTCTAGGCAGATCCGAATGTCGATTGCCGCGTTACTGCTCGAATTGCCCTCTGTTGCGTAAACTTCCGCCTGGCTTGTAAGCTTCGGCGGCAAGAGACTTGCAGATCCCTGCCGCCAGCCAGGAGTCCCCATGAACGGCGTCACGTTTCCCCAATCGGTGATCGATCGCGTGATCGCCCGCCGCGGCACTCCGCACATCTTCGCCGACCTCGATCCCGCCCGCACCGCCCTCGTGGTGATCGACCTCCAGCGCGCCTTCATGGACGAGACGGTCGGCCATGCCGTCTGCCCCGCCGCGCGCGACATCGTTCCCAACGTCAATCGCCTCGCCGCCACGGTCCGGCAGGCCGGCGGCGGGGTGTTCTGGGTGAAGAACACCTTCGACGCGAGCTGCCTGACGGAATGGTCGGTGATGCAGGACATCTCCACCCAGGCCATGCGCGCCAAGCGCGCCGCCGCCATGACCGAAGGCACGCCGGGACACGACCTCTGGCCCACGCTCGACCTGCAGCCCGAGGACGAGATCGTGCAGAAGAAGCGCTTCAGCGCCTTCCTGCCCGGCGCCTCCGACCTGCCCGACCGGCTGCGCGCGCGCGGCTTCGACACCGTCCTGATCACCGGCACCGTCACCAACGTCTGCTGCGAGAGCTCGGCGCGCGACGCGATGATGACCAACTTCCGCGTCGTCATGGTGAGCGACGCGAATGCCGCGAACACCGAGGCCGAACACGAGGCTTCGCTGATCGCGTTCTACCTGACCTTCGGCGACGTGATGGATACCGATATGCTGATCGGCCGGCTGGCCGGCGCCGCGCAGGCCGCCGCCTGATGGCCAAGCCGAAAGTCGCGTTCATCGGCACCGGCGGCACGATCGCCTCGATCGGGAAGGGGCCGCTCGACATCCTCGACTACGGCGCCAACGGCGTCATGCTGCAGGCCGACGAGATCGTCGCGAAATTCCCCGAGGTTCACCTGGTCGCGGACGTCATCCCGGTTCGCTACCGCGCCGTGCCCAGCTACGACATCTCCTTCGATGACTGGAAGGCGATCGGCCGGCTCTGCACGGAGCTGGTGGCCCAGCATCCCGACCTGGCCGGGATCGTGGTCGGGCATGGCACCGCCTCGCTCGAGGAAACCGCGTATTTCCTCAACCTCACCCTGAAGGTGGACATCCCCGTCGTGGTGGTCGGCTCGCAGCGCCCGGCAAGCGCGCTGTCCACCGATGCCGGGTTCAACCTGGTGAACGCGATCCGCACCGCGGCCAGCCCCGAGGCGCGCGGCATGGGCGTGATGGTGCTGCTGAACGACGAGATCCACAGCGCGCGGGAGGTGACCAAGACCTCCACCTTCCGGCTGCAGACCTTCCGCTCGCCCGATTTCGGCGTGCTCGGCCATGCCGATGGCGACCGCGTCGCCTTCTATCGCGCCCCGCTGCGCCGGCGCATGCCGGACACCGAGTTCGACGTGAGCGCGCTGGACGCGCTGCCCCGCGTCGACATCGCCTACTCGTACACGGGGTCCGACGGGACCGCCGTGCGCGCGTTCGTCGCGGCGGGCGCGAAGGGCATCGTCTCCGCCGGGTTTGCGCCCGGCTTCGCCGGCACCGGCGATGCCGCGGCGATGCGGGAGGCGGTCGGCCAGGGCGTGACGGTGATGCAGTGCACCCGCGCCGGCAGCGGGCGCATGTTCCGCGGCAAGCGGCTGCGCGAGTCGGGCTTCCTGGTCACCGACAACCTCAATCCGCAGAAGGCGCGGCTGCTGCTGGCCCTGGCGCTGACGGTCACCACCGATCCGGCGGAGATCGAGCGGATCTTCGCGACGTACTGAAAGCGGCGCGCGGACCGGGTGCAGCGAGCGGGCCGCCCCCGGCCGGCCCCTACTTGCTGCCGGCGAACCCCATCGCGGCGGCGCGCAACGCCGCCTCCAGCCGCTTCGCCGTGTCGGTCGCCAGCGCCGAGGGCGTGCCGGCGAACCCCATCACCAGCCCGGACATGCGCGGCGGTCCCGCGTAGTAGGCGCGCAGCGGGGCGACCGCGAGCCCGCGGGCACGACAGACCCGCACGGCGACCGCCTCGTCCAGCCCGTCCGCCAGCCGCGCCACCATGTGCAGCCCGCCTGGCGCCGGGACGGCAGAGAGCGACGGCACGTGCTTTTCCAGCGCGCTCAGCAGGGCGGTGCGACGGCGGGCGTATTCCGTCCGCATGCGGCGGATATGCGGCGCGAGCAGGCCCTGGCGCATGAACTCCGCCAGCACCGCCTGGTTGAGCCCGTCCGTGCCGCGATCCATCAGCGTGCGCAGCCGTACGAACACCGGCACCAGCGGCGCCGGCACCACCGCGAAGCCGATCCGCAGCGCCGGTGCGAGCGTCTTGCTGAAGGTGCCGCAATAGATCACGCGGCCGGCCTGATCGAGCGAGGCGAGCGGCGGCAGCGGCCGGCCTTCCCAGCGGAACTCGGAGTCGCAATCGTCCTCGAGCACCCAGGCCCCGGCGCGCGTCGCCCAGTCGAGCAGCGCGAGCCGGCGTCCGATCGGCAAGGCGCCCCCCAGCGGGGTGGCGTGGGAGGGGGCGACGACATCCCCAAGAAGCAACTCTCCGTCCTCGAGAAGAGCGAACAGCACCTCGCGGCCATCGCGGCAATGCGGCAAGGCAACCAGATCCAGTTGAAGGTCAAGCGGTAAGCCTCGCTCGCCGGACCGGGCCGCACGATGCGAGCCCGGTCCGCCTCCTTGCGACTCCTGGCGGCGCGGGTATCCTGGAAATCTGAGCAGTTATTCCAGGAGACGAGGTATGCGACGGTCGTTCGGGTTGCTGTTGGTCGTGTCGATGGTGGGTTGCGGGAGTGGCGGCCCGTTTAGTCCGCGATCTCCGCAGGTCGGCGACGTCGT
>JAFKLG010000037.1 GCA_017304945.1 Rhodospirillales bacterium | reverse complement strand
GTCGGTCCAGGCGGTGCGGCTGCAGAAGCCGAGTGGCGTGGAGCTGCTCGACGAGGAGGCGACCGCGCTGGTGCAGCGCGCCGCGCCGCTGCCGCCGCCGCCGGAAGGCCGCCGCATGGAGCTGGTGGTGCCGATCCAGTTCATGCTGCGCTAGCACCTGTCCGGGGCCGCCTGCGCGCCCCGGACAGGTGCCAGCTCCTTGTTCGAGCGCATGATTCACGGCTCCGTCGCAGGCGCCTCCGCCGATCACGCGCTAGCCCGCGCATGATTCACGGCTCCGGCGCCGGCGCCGCGCGCTCCCCCGGCGCGGCGCGCAGGTGCAGTCGGCGGCGTCGCGGGCTACATCGGCCGCGAGATCCGGGAGGAACGCCATGTCCGACACGCCGCAGACCCGCGCGCAATCCTATGTCCTGCCGGCCGAGGACACGCATTTCCTGTTGCGGGACGAGATGCGCGCGGTCCGCTTCGCGCTGGAATACGCCAAGGCGGAGCTGCTGCTGCGCGACTGGGGCATCCGCACCACGATCGTGGTGTTCGGCAGCGCACGCGTGCCGTCCCCCGAACAGGTCGCCGCCGCGCCGCCCGCAGCGGACCCGGCGGCGCGTGGCCGGCTGGCGCAGCGGGAAGCCTGGTATGCGGCCGCCCGCGCGTTCGGCCGCATCGCCTCCGAACGGGGCGGCGCCTTCGCCCCGCATGACCGCTGGCGCGACAACGTCATCGCGACCGGCGGCGGGCCGGGGATCATGGAGGCGGCGAACCGGGGCGCGTTCGAGGTGGGCGCCCCCTCGATCGGCTTCAACATCACCCTGCCGAACGAGCAGCTGCCGAACCGCTATACGACGCCCGAACTGACCTTCCGCTTCCACTACTTCGCCATGCGCAAGATGCACCTGGCGATGCGGGCGCGGGCGCTCGTGGTGTTCCCGGGCGGGTTCGGCACGCTGGACGAGATGTTCGAGCTGCTCACGCTGAGCCAGACCGGCAAGGCGCCGCAGGTGCCGGTGGTGCTGTTCGACCGCGCCTATTGGCGGCGGGTGGTCGATTTCGACTTCCTGGTGGAGCAGGGGATGGTCGCACCCGCGGATACCGGCCTGTTCCAGTATGCCGACACGGCGGAGGAGGCATGGTCGGCGCTGCTCGCCACCGGCTTGCGCACCGACGGCCGAGCGGGGTGAGGCTGGGACGGGGCTTTGCCGATCCCGGCGGCACCGCTCCATCCGCGTTGATCCGCGTTCATCTGCGGTTCCAGGCGGCGCCACCCAGCCGCACCGGCCAGCCCACTGAACCCAGGTCATGGCCCTTGGGCGGACTCGCGCCAGGCGCTACATCTGCCCCATGCCGCACGCCGACTTCGTCCATCTCCGCGTCCATTCCGCCTATTCGCTCAGCGAGGGCGCGATCAAGGCGGACAAGATCGCGGCCATGGCGCGGGAGGCCGGGATGCCGGCCGTCGCCATCACCGACACCGCCAACATGTTCGGCGCGCTCGAGTTCTCCCAGGCCTGCACCGGCAAGGGCGTGCAGCCGATCGTCGGCTGCCAGATCGGTCTCGCGCGGGCGGACAACCCGCGGCTGCCGCCCGACCCGATCGTGCTGCTCGCGCAGGACGCGGCGGGGCTCGCCAACCTCCAGCGCCTGTCCTCGCGCGGCTTCCTCGACACCGACCCCAGCCTGAAGCCGCAGCTCCCGTTCGAGGTGATCGCGGCCCACGCCCAGGGCCTGATCCTGCTCACCGGCGGCACCACCGGCCCGATCGGCCGGCTGCTCGCGGAAGGGCAGAAGCCGGAAGCGGAGCGGCTGCTCGCCGCCTTCGCCGAGGCCTTCCCCGATCGTGCCGTGATGGAGCTGCACCGGCACGGGCGCGCGGTGGATCGCGCGATCGAGCCGGGCATGATCGGGCTCGCCGATGCGCGCGGCTTGCCGCTCGTCGCCACCAACGACTGCTACTTCGCGAAGCCCGCGATGCACGGTCCGCACGCCGCCCTGCTGTGCATCGCCGAAGGCCGCGTGCTGTCCGACCCCGACCGGCGCCAGGTCACCCCGGACCACTGGTTCAAGCCCGCCGCCGAGATGCGCGCGCTGTTCGCCGACCTGCCGGAAGCCTGCGACAACACGCTCGCCCTGGCGCGGCGCTGCGCCGTCATGGCCGAGAGCCGCAAGCCGCTGCTGCCGGTCTGCCCCAAGGTGCGCGAGGGCGCCACCGAGGAGGAGACGGTGCGCGCCATGGCGATCGAGGGTCTGGCGGCGCGCATGGACGCCGCCGGCGCCGATGCGGCGACGCGGGCCCGCTATCGCGAGCGGCTCGACTACGAGCTCGACGTGATCGCGAAGATGGGGTTCTCCGGCTACTTCCTGATCGTCGCCGACTTCATCCAGTGGTCGAAGGCGCACGGCATCCCAGTGGGGCCCGGCCGCGGATCGGGCGCTGGCTCGCTCGCCGCCTGGGCGCTGACCATCACCGATCTCGATCCGCTGCGGTTCAACCTGCTGTTCGAGCGCTTCCTCAACCCCGAACGCGTCTCGATGCCGGATTTCGACATCGACTTCTGCCAGGAAGGCCGCGACCGGGTCATCGACTACGTCCGCAAGGAATATGGCGGCGACCGGGTCGCGCAGATCATCACCTACGGAAAGCTGCAGGCGCGCGCCGCGGTGCGCGACGTGGGCCGCGTGCTGGGCCTGCCGTTCGGCCAGGTCAACAAGGTCTGCGAGCTGATCCCGAACAACCCGGCCAAGCCGGTCACCTTGCAGCAGGCGGTGGACGGCGAGCCGCGCCTGCAGGCGATGCGCGACGGCGACGAGGCGGTGGCGCGGCTGCTGGAGATCGCGCTGCAGCTCGAGGGCCTGTACCGCCACGCTTCCACCCATGCCGCCGGCGTGGTGATCGGCGACCGCCCGCTGGTCGAGCTGGTGCCGCTCTACCGCGATCCGAAATCCGACTTCCTGGTCACCCAGTACTCGATGAAGCATGTCGAGCAGGCGGGGCTGGTGAAGTTCGACTTCCTCGGCCTCACCACGCTGACCATCCTGCGCCGCGCCGAAGGCTTCCTCGAGCAGTTGGGCACGCCGGTGGACCTGAACCGGCTGCCGCTCGACGACACGAAAACCTACGAGATGCTGGCGCGCGGCGATGCCGGCGGGGTGTTCCAGCTCGAAGGCCAGGGCATGCGCGACACACTGCGCCAGATGCGCCCCGACCGGTTCGAGGACCTGATCGCCGCGGTCGCCCTGTATCGCCCCGGCCCGATGGCCAACATCCCCGACTACTGCCGGCGCAAGCATGGCGAGGCGTGGGAGGCGCCGCACCCCGAGATCCACGACATCCTGTCCGAGACCTACGGCATCATGGTCTACCAGGAACAGGTGATGCAGATCGCCCAGAAGATGGCGGGCTACAGCCTGGGCGGCGCCGACCTGCTGCGCCGCGCCATGGGCAAGAAGATCGCCGCCGAGATGGAGGCGCAGCGCGACATCTTCACCAAGGGCGCGATCGCGCGCGGCATCGACCCCGACAAGGCCAAGGAGGTGTTCGACCTCATGGCCAAGTTCGCCGATTACGGGTTCAACAAGTCGCACGCGGCGGCCTATGCGCTGGTCGCCTACCAGACGGCCTGGCTGAAGGCGAACCACCCGGAAGTGTTCCTCGCCGCCTGCATGAGCCTCGCGATCAACAACACCGACCGGCTCGCCGCCTTGAAGCAGGAGGCGGAGCGGAGCGGGATCAAGCTGCTGCCGCCCGACATCAACCTCTCCGGCGCCGATTTCGGCGTCGAGCGCCTCGACGACGGCAAGCTCGGCATCCGCTACGCGCTGGCCGCGGTGAAGAAGGTCGGCGGCGCGGCGATGGAATCGGTGGTCGCCGTGCGCGGCGACCGGCCGTTCGCCGACCTCGCGGATTTCGCCGCCCGCATCGACCCGCGGCAGCTCAACCGCATGCAGGTCGAGAACCTGGTGCGGGCCGGCGCCTTCGACCGCATCGACGACAACCGCGCCAAGCTGTTCGCCGCGGCGGAGACCATCATCCGTCGCGCCCAGGCCCAGCTCGAGGAGAAGGAGAGCGGGCAGATCGCCCTGTTCGGCGGCGCCGCCAGCAAGCCGGAGCCGCTGCGCCTGCCCGACATGCCGGACTGGGCGCCGCTCGACCGGCTGTCCTTCGAGGCGGAGGCGGTCGGGTTCCACCTCACCGCGCATCCGCTCGACGCCTATGCCCAGGCGCTGCGCCGGCTGGGCGTCGTCTCCACCGCGCAGGTGGAGGTGCGGGCGCAGGCCGGGGTGTCGCGGGTGAAGCTCGCCGGCACCGTGGTCGCGGTGAAGGAGCGCATCACCCGCACCGGCAGCCGCATGGCCTGGGTGCGCATCACCGATGCCAGCGGGTCCTGCGAGGTGACGCTGTTCTCCGAGGTGCTGAACCGCGCCCGGCCGCTGATCGCCAACGGGTCGAACGTGCTGGTGATCGCCGACCTGAAGACCGAGGGCGATGCGCTGCGCATCACCGCGGGGGATGTGCAGGCGCTGGACCAGGCCGCCGCCTCGGCCGGCGCCGCGATCCGGGTCTGGCTGCGCGAGACCGGATCGCTGCCGCATATCCGCGACCTGCTGGGGCGCGAATCGGGCGGCCGCGGGCGGGTGATCCTGGTGCCGCGGGTGAACGACACCCAGAGCGTGGAGATCGCGCTGCCGGGCAGTTTCAACGTCACCCCTCGGCTCGCGCAGGCGCTGAAGGCGCTGCGCGGGGTGGAGCAGGTGGAGGAGCTGTAAGCCGGACGGCCGCCGCGCGCGCTCCGCTCAGCTATGCGGCCAGCGCCGCGGTGGGTCCGCCGGCTCATCCGCCTCTCGCGCGAGCAGGCAGTCCTGCACCCGATGCAGCAATTGCGCGAACTCCTCCTCCGTCACGCCATCGCTCTGCATGAGCAGCCGGGTCAGCGGATCCTGCAGGAGTCCGGCCAGGGTCAGCGTGCCACGGTCCGTCATGCACATCACTGTCACTTCCCCTTCGCTGTTGCGTTTCTACCGGGTCGACTGTGTGAGGCTGGCAATGAATTGTGTCTTAACGTTGCCCGTGGCGAGGCAATTATCAGCGGTCGTGTGGAACTCCGGTGGCTCTCGGGTGACAGGCGCTCAATGCCGGCGGGTTCCATGTCCCGCGTTGCCGCCAGGACACAGGCACGCGTGAGCCCGCGGCGCGGCGTGCGCGCTGCGTCGGGTTGCCGCCATGACGTCGGGATGTCGCCCGCCGCGCCCCGTCCGATGACGGGGCCGCGGGACGGGGTGGGTGCGGGCCGCTATTCGCCGCCGAGCGGCTTCATCTTGCGTTCGGTGGCGCGGCGGAGGAGGGCGGCGGTGCGGTACACGCCGTGCACCATCTTCGAGTAGGGC
>JAFKLG010000099.1 GCA_017304945.1 Rhodospirillales bacterium | reverse complement strand
TTCCCTCTCCCCCACGAGGGGAGAGGGGGATCCAGCTGCAGCCGCTCCGGCTGTGCGCCTCGCTTTTTGCTCACCCGATCGAGGATTTCGCGATGCCTGTCCCTGCCCTTCCGGCTCTGATGATCGAGCCACTCGTGCGCGCCGCGCTGCTCGAGGATCTGGGTCGCGCCGGCGACCTCACGACCGATGCGATCGTCCCGGCCGCCGCCATGGCCCGCACCGCGCTGGTGGCACGCCAGCCGGGGGTGGTGGCGGGGCTCGACTTCGCGCGCATCGCGTTCCGGCTGATCGACCCCGCCATCCGCGTCGAGGTCGCGCGCGAGGACGGCACGCGGCTGCAGCCCGGCGACCTGATCGCCACGGTGGAGGGCCCCGCGCGCGGCATCCTCACCGCCGAACGCGTCGCGCTGAACTTCCTGAACCATCTCTCGGGCGTCGCCTCGGCGACCCGTAGCATCGCCGACGCGATCGCCGGCACCCGCGCGCAAGTGTGCTGCACGCGCAAGACCATGCCTGGCCTGCGGGCGGCGCAGAAATACGCGGTGCGCGTGGGCGGTGGCTCGAACCACCGGTTCGGGCTGGATGACGCGGTGCTGATCAAGGACAACCACGTCGCGCTGGCCGGCGGCGTGCGGGAGGCGCTGGCGCGCACGCGGGCCGGCGTCGGGCACCTGGTGAAGATCGAGCTGGAGGTCGATACGCTGGCGCAGCTCGACGAGGCCCTGTCGATCGGCGTCGACGCGGTGCTGCTCGACAACATGGGGCCGGAGATGCTGCGCGAGGCGGTGGGGATGGTGGCGGGCCGCGCCATCACCGAAGCCTCCGGCCGCATCCGCCCCGACACCGCACCGGCGATCGCCGCATCAGGCGTGGACCTGATGTCGGCCGGCTGGCTGACCCATAGCGCGCAGGTGCTGGATATCGGGCTCGACTGGGTGGGCTGACGCGGCGGTCCCACCCCTCCCCACGTCATGGCCGGGCTCGACCCGGCCATCCCCACCGGCACCCTGCCCACGTCATGGCCGGGCCTGACCCGGCGATCCCCACCAGCACTCTGCCGCCGTCATGGCCGGGTCAGGCCTGGCCATGACGGCGGGGCGACATCCACGGACGGAGAGGGGCGACACCCACGGACGGACAGGGCGACACCCACGCGGCTTTTCGAGACCGCCCGCCGGGTCTACCAAGGCGGACCCGCACTCGAGGAGCGTCCGCCATGGCCCGCGAATACCGCATCGCCTCCATCCCCGCCGACGGGATCGGCCCCGAGGTCATCAGCGCCGGGCTGGAGGTGCTGGATGCGGTCGCGTCCCGTGACGGCGGCTTCACGCTGAAGGTCGATCACTACGACTGGGGCTCCGAACGCTACCGCAAGCACGGCGCCTACATGCCGGCCGACGCGCTCGCCTGGCTGCGCACCGCGGACGCAATCTATTTCGGCGCGGTCGGCGACCCGAACGTGCCCGACCACGTGTCGCTCTGGGGCCTGCGGCTGCCGATCTGCCAGGGCTTCGACCAGTACGCGAACGTGCGCCCGACCCGCATCCTGCCCGGCGTCACCTCACCGCTGCGCGACGTCGGCGTGGGCGACCTCGACTGGGTGATCGTGCGCGAGAACTCCGAGGGCGAGTACGCCGGCCATGGCGGCCGCGCGCATCGCGGCTTGCCGGAAGAGGTTGCGACCGAAACCGCCATCTTCACCCGCCGCGGCGTCGAGCGGATCATGCGCTTCGCCTTCGACATCGCCCGCTCCCGCCCGCGCAAGAAGCTGACCGTGGTGACGAAGTCCAACGCGCAGCGACACGGGATGGTGTTCTGGGACGAGATCGCGGCGCTCGTCTCGCACGATTACCCCGACGTGAGCTGGGACAAGGAACTGGTGGATGCGATGACCATGCGCATGGTCCGCAAGCCGCAGACGATCGACACGGTGGTCGCGACCAACCTGCATGCCGACATCCTGTCCGACCTCGCCGCCGCGCTCGCCGGCTCGCTCGGCATCGCGCCGACCGGCAACGTCGATCCCGAACGACGCAACCCGAGCATGTTCGAGCCGATCCATGGGAGCGCGTTCGACATCACCGGGAAGGGCATCGCCAACCCGGTGGCGAGCTTCTGGACCGCCTCGATGATGCTCGAGCATCTGGGCGAGAAGCCGGCGGCCGACCTGCTGATGCGGGCCGTGGAACAGGTATGCGCGGCCGGGATCCTGGCGCCCGACCTCGGGGGCAAGGCCACGACGCAGGAGATCACGCGCGCGGTGGTCGATGCGGTGCGGGGGATGAACCGCTGACGCGGCGGCGATCCGGCTCACCGCCTTCGGACAGGCGCATCAATCCGGCGTCAGGACACGAAATCCCTGTTCGGGATATCCGCAGCGCCGCCTAGTTTCGTACGTGCATCCGTTACGAGGTAGGATCGGCGTCGCGGTGAGATCTCCGAAAGCCGCCGTCGCCGGCACCGGCGGCTATCGCTATCGGCACTTCGGCGCGTTCCGGCTGCTGCTGGCGGTCCTCGTCATGCTGCAGCATTTCTGCGCCGACCTCGCGCCCGAACCGCTGATGCGGCTGGTCGCGCCATACGGCATCGGCGACATCGCCGTGCTGATCTTCTTCGCCCTGTCCGGCTTCGTCATCACGGAGGCCGTCGACTGCGCGTATCGCGACCGGCCGGGGGCGTTCATGACCAACCGGCTGCTGCGGATCGTGCCGCATTTCCTGATCGCAGTGCTGGCCTCGATCCTGGCGCACGCGCTGTTCCTGCAACTCGACGGCGTGCGGCTGTGGCGCTCCCAGCCCGGCGTGCCCGAGGGGGCATTCGCCCTCGGCAACGTGCTGATGAACCTCGTCGGCATCGCGCCGCTGGCCGATCGCTGGATCACCTACAACTTCCTCGACATCACCTGGGCGGTGCGCGTCGAGATGGCGTTCTACCTGGCGATCGCCGTCGCGATCGGCGTCGGCGGCCGGCTGCGCGGCCCGCGCGGCTTCGCCTGGGTGGGGGCTGCGATCCTGGTCGCGCTGGTCCCCGCCTTCGGCCGCGCGGTCGGCGGCAGCGGGCCGGGCATGTTCGCCTTCACGCCCTATTTCGCCTTCGGCGCCGGCCTGTATTTCGCCACGCGCGGCGCGCGGCTCGGCTGGCTGACCGCCGCGCTCAGCCTGGTCGGCATCTGCGTGCATTTCGTATCACGGTCTCCGGGCGTGAGCGGCGTGCCGCCCTCGCTCGCCGGACAGGGCGTGATCTTCATCGCGCTGCTTGCCACGATGTGCGTGCTGGCGTTCGTGACCATCCGCGCAGGCCGCCGGACCGACCAGTTCCTCGGCAGCATCACCTACCCGCTGTATCTCTACCATGAGACGGTCTTTGTCGTCGCTGCGACGCTGACCGTGGGCTACAGCTACGGGGTGTTCATGCTCGCGATCGCCGCCAGCCTGCTGGTCGCGTGGGCCGCCAGGATGACCATCGACCCGCTGGTGGATCGCCAGCGCGACCGCATCCGCGGTGGCGCGCTGTCCGGCGTGACGGCGCCGGCGCCGAACCTCGCGGTCGTCAAACCGAACCGCTGAGCGGCGAGGCGCACGGCCGCTCAGACGGCGATCACAGCCACGTCATCCAGCACTCCGTCACCACGCGCCAGCAATGGCACGAACGTGAACACGCGCCTGTGATCTCCTTCACTCTCGCGCACCGACCGGGGGAATAGAACGCGGCCAGTATCTTTTCACGAGCCGCAAGATGTCTCATTCCCTGACCATGCCGCGATCGCCGTCGCGGGGATTGGGAAGTTCGTTCGTTTCAATCGATACCGTGATCGCCGCGCTGTTCATCCTGGTCTACGCGATCGTCGTCCATTGGCACGAATACCACGGCGCCTTTGCCGAGTCCGATCTCTACCGGATGCTGGTGGGCCTGCTCGATGGCGCCGTCAGCGGCAAAGGCATCGCCAGCCCGCTGCACTACGACCGGGATTTCGGCTTCGGCTACCTGGGTGCTCTCTACGCCTTCGCCAGCCCCGCGGTGCTCCGGGATCCGGACCGACTCACCCAACTCATGAACCAGATCGGGTTCTGGTCGATGCTGCCGGGTCTCGTCTTCTTCTGGGTTGCCCTGCGCCTCGTCCACGGCGCGCGCATCGCCACCGTCGCCCTGATCATCATGGCGCTGGGGCCGATGAACCCGGAGATGTTCACGTCCGGCCACCCGACCATTCCGATGTTCGCCCTTCTCGGCGCGGCGGCCGTGCTGCTGTTCCTGCCGGTGCGCGGCTGGGCTGCCGTGATCGCCGCATTTGGCGGTTTCCTCCTGCTGCTGACCGGCATGACCGTGCGCGGGGAGATCTTCCTGGCGTTTCCCTGGTTGGTTCTGGCCCGCGCCGATACGAGCACGCTGCGCAAGTTCCTGCTCTCCTGCGTCCTCCGCTCGATCGCGCCGCTCGCCGCGATCATCGTCTTCCTGCTCGCCCAGAAATACGTGCAGGCGCTGACCCATTCGGACCTCGGTGCAACGGTGAGCACCTACTTCCTGGAGTCCTATACCTGGGTCACGATCAAGCCGGGCCTCGTCTATCTGGCCCTCGGCTGCGGCATCCTCACCACGCTCGCCGCCGGCGTCGCCCTGGCCTGGTATTGTGCGCGCAATCTCCTGCGGAGAACCGCGGCCGCGGAGTGGCTCTCGGAACTGCTCGGACCGTTGGCGCTGATCCTGGTCCCGCTCGCGTTCTTCCTGCCCAACCCCGTGCCCACCCGGCACTATTTCCTGGTGCTGGCCGGCATGGCGATCGTGACGGCGATCGCGCTGGTCAGGGGCATGCGCGCCGGTTCCCTGCTCGCATGCTGCATCGCCCTGGCGCTCGGCACGGGCGACCAGGTCGCGTCGGAGCTGGTGCGGCCCACCCTGGTGCGGATCAACGAGGCGCACTCCCCCTACATCCCCGTCCCCGAGGCCTATCCGACGGCGACGCATGCGAATCTCGGATGGGAGTGGCGCCGGCACGAGGCGCTCCTGCAGCGCCGCGAGGAATGGAACGCGTTCGGCGCCAAGCTGCTGACGAGCTGCGACACCCATGTGATCGTGGTGAGCGACGAGATGGAGCAGATCTTCTCGCGCCTCTACCAGAACGGTGCCGCAGTGACGGCGCACAGGGTCACCATTCCCGTCAACGCCGCAAAGCCCGCGGTCGGAAGCGACGATCCCGACGCGCTGCACATGATCATGGTCGGGGCCGGAGAGCTGCGGCTGCCGGGCTTCATGGGAGTGCGTGACGGTAGGACGTTCATCATGGTCGAGGAGGCCCACGCCTGGCCCGCCGACCCGATCGCGACGATCCTGGCGGACCCCGCCTACGACGCGTACCACGTCGTCGCCGACCCCTACACCGTCTCAAAGTTCGACCGGACGCCCATTCCACCGGACCGGCAGGTCAGGTTCGGCTGCGCAAGTTCGGGAGGCTCATGAGCCCCGTCGCTTCCGTCGCTGCGCGGCGGCCACCACGGACATGCCGCCGCCGCTCGCAACCCTACCCGAGGCTCCGCAGTCCCGCGCGGTAGCGTTTCGCGAGGTCGCGATACACCACCGCGTTGCGATCGAACTTCGCCCGCTCCTCGGGCGACATCACCCGCAGCAGCTTGGCCGGCGCGCCGGCCCACAGCTCCATCGGGCCGATCCGCTTGCCGGGCGTCAGCAGCCCGCCGGCGGCAAGCATGCCGCCTTCCTCGATCACCGCGCCATCCAGCACCGTCGCGCTGATGCCGACGAAGGCGCGGTTCATCAGCGTGCAGGCATGGATGACGGCGTTGTGCCCCACCGTGACGTCGTCGCCGATATAGGTCGCGAACCCGCCGCTATCGACATGGATGACGGTGCCGTCCTGGATGTTGGTGCGCGCGCCGATGCGGATGATGTTCATGTCGCCGCGCACCAGGCAGTGGAACCAGATCCCGGTTTCGGGCCCGATCTCCACGTCGCCGATCACCGCCGCCGAGGGCGCCACAAACGCGTCGGGCGCGATCTTGGGCGTGACGCCGTCCAGCGAGAAGATCGGGCCGGTCCCGGTGACCGGCACGGCGCTGCCGAGGGACGGCTCAGGCATCCGCCGTCTCCCGCGCGGCCACGCCGGCGTGGAGGCCGAGCATGAGGCGGATGTTCTGGACGGCGGCGCCGGACGCGCCCTTGCCCAGGTTGTCGAGCCGCGCGACCAGCACCGCCTGGCGATGCGCCTCATTGGCGTAGACCGTGAGTTCCAGCCGGTCGGTGTCGTTCAGCCCCTCGATCTCGAGCTTGCCGTCCGCCGTCGGCGGCACGACGCGCACCAGCTCACAGCCGGCATAGCGCTCCGCCAGCGCGGCCTGCAGGTCGGCGGCCTTGGGCTTGCCGATCAGGGTGTCGAGATGCAGCGGGATGGACACCAGCATGCCCTGCCGGCAATGCGCGACCGAGGGGACGAAGATCGGCCGGCGGCTCAGCGCGCCGTAACGCTGCGTCTCGGGGACGTGCTTGTGCTCGAGCTTGAGGCCGTAGAGTTCGAAGGCGGGGCCGCCCGTGGTGTCGTGCGCCTCGATCATCGCCTTGCCGCCCCCCGAGTAGCCGGAGGCCGCGTTGATCGTGACCGGGTAGTCGGCGGGCAGCAGTCCCGCATCCACCAGCGGGCGGATCAGGCCGATGGCGCCGGTCGGATAGCAGCCGGGATTGGCGACCTGGCGGGAGTGCGCGATGCGTTCGGCCTGGCCGGGCAGGAACTCGGCGAAGCCATAGGTCCACTCCGGGTGCACGCGATGCGCGGTGGACGCGTCCAGCACCTTGGGCGCGGCGCTGCCCAGGCTGGCCGCCAGCGCCGCGGACTCCTTTGCCGCGTCGTCGGGCAGGCAGAGCACGACCAGGTCGACCTCCGCCATCAGCGCCTTGCGCGCCTCCGGGTCGCGGCGGCGATCGGCGGCAATGCTCTTCACGGTGACGTCGGGGGTGGCGGCCAGGCGCTCACGGATGCCGAGGCCCGTGGTGCCGGATTCGCCGTCGATGAAGACCGTTGCCGTCATGTGCCTGCTCCTGAAGGAACGTCGGTTGGCGCGGGAGGAAGTCGGGGTGCGGATGCTCCGGGCAGATGCGCCGAAAGGCAAGGGCCGGACGGTGGCGCGAACCGCAACGCCATCGGACCGCCGAACCCGTTCGGATGCATCCCCGGGAACGCGAAAGGGCGGCCCCTGGCGGGACCGCCCTTCCGATGTTCGGACGCGGGTGACCCGTCAGCGCTTGCTGAACTGGAAGCTGCGTCGGGCCTTCATGCGGCCATACTTCTTGCGCTCGACCACGCGCGGGTCGCGGGTGAGGAAGCCGGCCGCCTTGAGGATGCTGCGCAGGTCCGGCTCGTAATTCACCAGCGCGCGGCTGATGCCGTGCCGCACGGCGCCGGCCTGGCCGGACAGGCCGCCGCCGACCACGGTGCAGTACACGTCGAACTGGTTGTAGCGATCGGCCACCAGGAAGGGCTGGGTGATCAGCATGCGCAGCACGGGGCGGGCGAAATAGGTGCCCACCTTCTTGCCATTCACTTCGATCTCGCCCTTGCCGGGCTTGAGCCACACGCGGGCGACGGATTCCTTGCGGCGGCCGGTGCCGTAGGAGCGGCCCTGCTCGTCGCGCTTCGGCTCCTGCTTGGGGCGGTCGCCCAGCAGCGACGGGGGCGCTTCTTCCCCGGGTTCCGCGGTGGCGGCGGCCTGGCGCGCGGCGAGCGCGTCGCGCAGGTCCGCGAGGGTGCCGGTCTTGGCGTCGGACATCGGGATCAGCCCCTCTTGTTCTTCGGATTGAGCGCCGCGACGTCGAGCGGCTTGGGCTGCTGGCCCTCATGCGGATGGGTCGCGCCGGCATAGACGTGCAGGTGCTTCATCTGCCGCCGCTGCAGCGGACCGCGGGTGATCATCCGCTCCACCGCCTTCTCCACCACGCTGCCGGGGTGCTTGCCCTCGAGCCGCTGACGGATCGAGCGGCCCTTGATCCCGCCCGGATAGCCGGTGTGGTAGTAGAAGACCGACTGGTCCGCCTTGTTGCCGGTGATCCGCACCTTCTCGGCGTTGATCACGACGACGTTGTCGCCGCAATCGACATGCGGCGTGAACTGCGGCTTGTGCTTGCCGCGCAGCCGGTTGGCGATGATGGACGCGAGGCGGCCGAGCACGACGCCTTCGGCGTCGATCAGCACCCAGTCCTTCTTCACCTCCGACGGCTTGATCGAGATGGTGGTCTTCAACATGATCCGAACGGTGTCCGTGGCTTGGAGCGGCGGCTTATGGGCGGAAAGCTGCCGCCGGTCAAGGCATTTGACGATGTGGTATCATCCTACCACCACGGCATCGGGCGTGCGCCCCACCCGCGGTTTGGGGCTCACCGCCCCCCATGACTTGCCAGTTTGGAAACCTACTCGCGAGTTGACCCGCCCTGCCCCGCACCGCTATGCGTCAAGACAAGCGCTTCGGCGCGCGACGAAAAGCAGCACGGGAGATAGCATGTCCACGAATTCCGCCCGCCCGCCGGTTCCCGCCCAGGTCGACGCCGTGATCGTCGGCGCCGGGTTCGGCGGCATGTACATGCTGCATCGCTTGCGCGGCCTCGGCCTGTCCGCCGTCGTGTTCGACACCGCCACCGACGTGGGCGGCACCTGGTACTGGAACCGCTATCCCGGCGCCCGCTGCGACGTGGAGAGCATGCAGTATTCCTACAGCTTCTCCCCGGAGATCCAGCAGGAGTGGCGCTGGCCGGAGACGTTCTCCGCCCAGCCCGACATCCTGCGCTATGCCGGGTTCGTCGCCGACAAGCTCGACCTCCGCCGCGACATGTGGTTCGAGACGAAGGTCACCGAGGCGACATTCGACCCGGCCTCGCATCGCTGGACGGTGCGCACCGACCGCGGTGACGTGGTCTCGGCCCGCTACTGCGTCATGGCGACCGGCTGCCTGTCGGCGGCGCGGCTGCCGGACCTGCCCGGCATCGACGATTTCCAGGGTGCGACCTACCACACCGGCTGGTGGCCGCATGAGGGCGTGGATTTCACCGGCAAGCGGGTCGCGGTGATCGGCACCGGCTCCTCCGCGATCCAGTCGATCCCGGTGATCGCGGCGGAGGCGGCCGAGGTCACGGTGTTCCAGCGCACGCCGAACTTCTCCATCCCGTCGCGCAACGTGCCGATGACCGACGAGTACGAGCAGTCCTGGAAGTCGGTCTATCCGGAACGCCGCGCCGCGGCGCGGATGACCCGCAACGGCGTCCTGGCGGATCCGAACGACTTCTCCGCCCTGTCGGTGTCGGAGGAGGAGCGGCAGCGCATCTATGAGGACCGCTGGCGCCGCGGCGGCACCACCTTCATGGCGGCATTCAACGACCTGATCGTCGACAAGGCGGCCAACGACACCGCCGCCGCGTTCGTCCGGTCGAAGATCCGCGACATGGTGAAGGACCCGCGCACGGCGGAGCTGCTCGCGCCCACCAGCCACCCGATCGGCACCAAGCGCATCTGCGTCGACACGGCGTATTTCGAGACCTACAACCGGCCGAACGTGACCCTGGTCGATATCCGTCCGGCGGGGATCGAGCGGATCACGCCGCAGGGCGTGCTGACCGGCGGCGTCGAATACGAGGCCGACATCATCGTCTTCGCGACCGGCTTCGACGCGATGACCGGCGCGCTGACCCGCATCGACATCCGTGGCCGCGACGGCGTTGCCCTGGCCGACAAGTGGGAGGCGGGTCCGCGCACCTATCTCGGCCTGATGAGCGCCGGGTTCCCCAACCTGTTCATGATCACCGGCCCCGGCAGCCCGTCGGTACTGTCCAACATGATGGTGTCGATCGAGCAGCACGTGGACTGGGTCGCCGGCTGCCTTGCGGCGCTGGGCGAGCGGCAGCTCGACTGCATCGAGGCGACGCAGGCGGCGGAGGATGACTGGGTCGCGCATGTGAACGAGGTCGCCCACAAGACGCTCTACCCGCAGGCGGCGTCCTGGTATATGGGCGCGAACGTGCCGGGCAAGCCGCGCGTGTTCATGCCGTATATCGGTGGGGTCGGGGCGTATCGGGCGATCTGCGACGAGATTGCCGCGGACGGTTTCCGCGGCTTCCGCCTCACCGCCCCCGCGCAGGCCGCCGTCGCCGCGGAGTAGAAGGGGCGGGCCGTATCGTGGTCGGCAAGGTCTCGTGTCATGGCCGCCGACCACCCAATGGCCACCAACCACCCATCTGTCATGGCCGCCGACCACCCATGTGTCATGGCCGCCGAAGGGCGGCCATCCACGACTTCACGCATGTCCCTTCGTCGCCAGGCAGCAGCCACGCGGCCTCTCGGTGAACGTGAGGTCGGCAAGTCGTCGGTGGCCGCCCTTCGGCGGCCATGACACGATGCTCGCGGCCCCGCCTCCGTCACGCCGCAATCCGCACCGGCAACGCGTTGATCGTGCGCAGCAGGTTCGAATAGCCCCGCTCCGGCGGACCCACCACCTCGATGCGCGGGAACCGCTTCAGCGCCTCCTCCCACAGGATGGTGAGCTGCATCTCCGCCAGACGGTTTCCGACGCAACGATGGATGCCGAAGCCGAAGGACAGATGCTGCCGCGGTCGTGCGCGGTCGATGATGAACGCGTCCGGCCGCTCGATCGCCTCTTCGTCGCGGTTGCCGGAGATGTACCACATCGCCACCTTGTCGCCGCGCCGAATGCGCTTCCCCGCAAGCTCGGTGTCGCACAGCGCGGTGCGCCGCATGTGGATCACCGGCGTCTGCCAGCGGATCACCTCCGGCACCAGGCTCGTGACCAGCGTTGGATCCGCGCGCAGCTTCGCTTCCTCGTCGGGAAACTGATTGAGCGCCAGCACGCTGCCCGAGATGGAATTCCGCGTCGTGTCGTTCCCGCCCACGATCAGCAGCAGCAAGGTGCCGAGGAATTCGTGCGGCCGCGACGGCAGATCCTGCGTCGCCGGCCCGTGCGCCAACATGGAAATCAGGTCGGGCCGCGGCGGCTGCCGCGCGCGCTCCCGCCAGAGTTCGGTGAACCAGGCCACCGCCTCCTCGAGCACCGCGTCACGCTTCGCCTCGCTGTCGATCTCGGTGCCGGCGCGCGTGTTCACCGTCGCCACGTTCGACCAGTAGGTGAGCTTGCGCCGCTCCTCCCACGGGAAGTCGAACAGCGTCGCCAGCATCTGGGTCGTCAGCTCGATCGCCACGCGATCCACCCAGTCGAACACCTCGCCGCGGGGCAGCGCATCCAGGATCCGCCCCGCCCGCTCCCGGATCGTCCCAGCAAGCCGCGCGAGATTGCCGGGCGCCACGATCGGCGACACCGTCTTGCGCTGCTCGTCGTGCTTCGGCGGATCCATCGAGATGAAGCTCGGCCGTCGCGAGTCCATCGGCACGTCGCGCAGCACGATCCCGCCCATCATCGCATCGGACGAGAACACCTGATGATTGGTGTCCACCGCCATGATGTCGCGATAACGGGTGACCGACCAATACGCGCCGTACATGGGCGACTCGCACCAATGCACCGGATCCTCGCGTCGCAGCCGCGCGAAGAACGGCCGCCACGTGTCCTGCTGATAGAGCGCGGGATGGCTGACGTCGATGGAATCGAGCGGTACGGCATCGGCGTCCGTCGCGAGCGCGACGGTGACCGGAGCGTTCATGGCGCATCTCTCCCTCACGAGCGCCTGCGCTCGGTCGCGAGAGAGGGCAGCGACCGGGTCGCGGCGTCTTGGGGAAGAGCGTAGGGAGGGGCTGCAGCGCCGGCAAGCGAGGCCGATGCCGCCGCCGTCCCGCGCCTCCGCCCGCTGCACGACAGGCAGGCCGCTGTTCACCAGACGCGCCTTCCGCCATCCGGCCGCCCGCCTCGTCGCAGACGCCTGATGGGCGCCGCCTCACATCGCCGGCGCCTCGCTCCGATCCACTTCCGCCGCACGCGGGTCGAGCGGCACGCCGCCGGTCAGCCGCAGCGCCACCGCCTCCGCCACGCGGATCCCGTCCACCCCGGCCGAGAGGATGCCGCCCGCATACCCCGCCCCTTCGCCAGCCGGAAACAGGCCGCGCGTGTTGAGGCTCTCGAAGCCACGGTTGCGTGTGATCCGCAGCGGCGAGGAGGTCCGCGTCTCCACCCCGGTCATCACCGCGTCCGGTCGCGCGAAGCCGGGGATGCGGCGCTCGAATGCCGGCAGCGCCTCCCGCATCGCCGCCACCGCGTAGTCCGGCAGGCAACGGGCGAGATCGGTGGGCGTCACCCCCGGCTTGTAGGACGGCGTCACCGCGCCCAGCGCCGTCGAGGCGCGGCCGGCGAGGAAATCCCCCACCGTCTGGCACGGCGCGGCATAGCTCTCCCCGCCTGCGGTGAAGGCGGCCCGCTCCCAGCGGCGCTGGAAGTCGATCCCGGCGAGCGGGCCGCCGGGATAGTCGCGCGGGTCGATGCCCACCACGATGCCGGCATTGGCGTTGAACTCGGCCCGCGAATACTGGCTCATGCCGTTGGTGACGACGCAGTCGGGCTCCGAGGTCGCCGCCACCACCCGCCCGCCCGGGCACATGCAGAAGCTGTAGACGGAGCGCCCGTTGGCCGCGTGGTGCACCAGCTTGTAGTCGGCGGCCCCCAGCAGAGGGTGCCCGGCGAAGCGGCCGAACCGCGCGCGGTCGATCAGCGCCTGCGGATGCTCGATGCGCACGCCGATCGAGAACGGCTTCGGCTCCAGGAACACGCCGCGGCCGTGCAGCATCTCGAACGTGTCGCGCGCGCTGTGGCCGACCGCCAGGATCACCGCCTCGGTCATGATCCGCTCGCCACCCGCGAGCTGGACCCCGCGCAGCACGCGCGCGCCGTCCGCCGCGGTGTCGACCAGCAGGTCCTCCACCCGCGCGCCGAACCGGTACTCGCCGCCCAGTGCCTCGATCCGCGCGCGGATGCCCTCGACCACGGTGACCAGCCGGAACGTGCCGATATGCGGCTTGGAGATGAACAGGATCTCCTCGGGCGCCCCCGCCGCCACGAAGGCGGTCAGCACCTTCCGCCCGAGATGGCGCGGGTCCTTGATGCCGCTGTACAGCTTGCCGTCCGAGAACGTCCCCGCGCCGCCCTCGCCGAACTGCACGTTGCTCTCCGGCGTCAGCACCGACCGCCGCCACAGGCCCCAGGTGTCGCGCGTGCGCTCCCGCACGATCCGGCCGCGCTCCAGGATGATCGGCCGCAGCCCCATCTCGGCGAGCGCGAGCCCGGCCATCACCCCGCACGGCCCGCAGCCGATCACCACCGGCCGCGTCGCGGGCGGCGCGGTGAGGCACACCGGCGGCCGCCAGGTGGTGTCGGGCGTCGTCGCCAGGCCGGGACGCGCCGCCAGCAGCGCCGCCTCGTCCGGGACCTCCACGTCGATCGAGTAGACCAGCCGGATCGCCTCCCGCCGCCGCGCATCGTAGCCGCGCCGCGCGATCGTCCAGTGTCCCAGCGCCTCGGGCGCGCAGCCGAGACGCGCGGCGATGGCAGCCGGCATGGCGTCCGCGTCGTGGTCGAGCGGGAGGATCAGTTCGGTGAGGCGCAGCACGGTTGGTCCCCGGGGATCTGGCCGCAGGAGAAGGGCAGCCGGGGGCTCGAGGTCAACCCGCCACGCGTCTCATCTGCCATGGCCTCCTGCCCCATGGCCTCTCCCCGCGCGCTTCCCTGATCGGCACGCCCCGCTTGGCTCCCCACCCCCTCCGGCTTCCCTTCCCCCCCTGCGGTCGGCTATCCGAACGCGACGCACCGGGAGTGCCCGCCATGACCTATCTCGTCGCCGCCGACCTGCCGACCGAACCGGCCGGCGCCCGCCTCCGCGCCCTGCTCGCCCGCCCCGGCATCCTGCAGATGCCCGGCACGCATAACGGCCAGGCCGCGCTGCAGGCGAGGCAGGCCGGGTTCGAGGCGCTGTACCTCTCCGGCGCCGCCATGACCGCCTCGATGGGCCTGCCCGACCTCGGCGTGATCACGGTGGACGAGGTGTGCTTCTTCATTCGCCAGGTTTCCCGCGCCGCCGGCCTGCCCGTGCTGGTGGACGGCGACACCGGCTATGGCGAGGCGCTGAACGTCATGCACATGGTCCGCACCTTCGAGGATGCGGGCGCCGCCGCGGTCCATATCGAGGACCAGCTCCTGCCCAAGAAGTGCGGCCACCTGAACGACAAGAAGCTGGCCGACGCGCACGACATGGCGGCGAAGATCGCCGCCGCCCGCAAGGCGCGCCGTCACCTCTACATCATCGCCCGCACCGACGCCGCGGCGAGCGAGGGGATCGACGGCGCGGTCGCGCGCGCCAAGCTGTTCATGGACGCCGGCGCCGACGCGATCTTCCCCGAGGCGCTGAACACCGCGGAGATGTTCCGCGCCGTCGCCGAACGCCTGCCAGGGGTGCCGCTGCTCGCCAACATGACCGAATTCGGCCGCACGCCGTTCTTCACCGCCGCCGAGTTCGAGGCGATGGGCTACAAGATGGTGATCTGGCCGGTCAGCAGCCTGCGGGTCGCCAACAAGGCGCAGGCGGAGCTCTACGCCGCGATCCGGCGCGACGGCGGCACGCAGAACATGGTCGACCGCATGCAGACGCGGGCCGAACTCTACGCGACGATCGGCTACCACGATTACGAGGCGCTGGATGCCTCCATCGTGCAGACGATCATTCCGCAAGGCATGCCGCAGCGGACGTGAGCCGGCCTGCCGCACACGGCCGGGGCGCCCGCTTCGGTGCGGCGGCGATGAACCAGCCGCCGCGCTATGTCGGGAGCGAGATCTACCGGAACTCGAGCTACGGTCCGAAGCACCCGCTCGCGGTCCCCCGCGTCTCCGTCTGCACCGATCTCTGCCGCGCGTTCGGGTGGCTGCCCGATGCGGTGTACCACGATGCGCCGATGGCCTCCGTCGCCGAACTGACCCGCTTTCACGATCCCGCCTACGTGGACGCGCTGCAGCGGGCCGAACGCGACCAGGCGCTGCCCGAACCCGACCGCGCGCGCTTTCGCATCGGCGCCGAGGGCAACCCGATCTACCGCGAGGTGTACCGCCGCCCCGCCATTTCCGCCGGCGGCGTGCTGCTCGCCGCGCGCCTCACCGCGGCGGGCGGCATCGTGCACTGCCCGGGCGGCGGCACCCATCACGGGCGGCGCGACCGCGCGGCCGGCTTCTGCTTCCTCAACGACGCCGTGCTCGGTCTGCTCGCCTGGCTGGACCAGGGGCTCACGCGCATCGTCTACCTCGATATCGACGCGCATCACGGCGACGGCGTCCAGGATGCGTTCCACGACGATCCGCGGGTGTTGACGATCAGCCTGCATGAGGACAGGCGCTGGCCGTTCACCGGCGCCGCCGAGGACCGCGGAGGCGGGTCGGCGCGCAACTTCCCCCTCCCCGCCGGCTGCAACGACACCGAGTTCGCCTGGGTGATGCGGCACGCGGTGCTGCCGCTGATCGACGCCGCGCGGCCGCAGGCGATCATGTTGCAGGCCGGCGCCGATGCGTTGGAGGAGGATCCGCTGGCGAAGCTCTCGCTCTCCAACAATGCGCATTGTGCCGTCGCGGCGGCGCTGCGCGACCGCGCGCCGCGGCTGATCGTGCTGGGCGGCGGCGGCTACAACCCCTGGTCCGTCGGCCGTTGCTGGGCGGCGCTCTGGGGCACGCTGAACGACCACCCGCTGCCGGATCGGTTGCCGTCCGCTGCGGAAGCGGTGCTGCGCGGCCTGCGCTACGACCGCGCCGCCGGCCGCAACCCGCCCGCCCACTGGTTCACCACGCTGCGCGACGAACCCCGGGAAGGGCCGGTGCGCGATCAGGTCAAACGTCTCGCCGATCAGGCGCTGAAGGAGGCTCCCCTCGCATGAACCGCCGTTCCCTGAACCGCCGCTCCCTTTTGGGGCTGCTCGCCCTGGCCCCCTTGCTGCCCGCGCGCGCCGAGGCGGCGGACCCCACCGGCCCGCAGGCGGAACTGCCGAAGGAGAAGCTCGTCATCGTCACCCGCGACGGCAAGCAGCACGTCTTCATGGTGGAGATGGCGCTGACCGGCGATCAGCAGACGGTCGGGGAGATGTTCCGCACCAAGGTGCCCGAGGATGGCGGCATGCTGTTCGACTGGGGCGCGCCGCGCGAGTCGCAGATGTGGATGCGCAATACGCTGGTGCCGCTCGACATGGTGTTCATCAATGCGGACGGCACCATTCGCAGTATCGCCGAGAACACCGTGCCGCAGAGCCTCGCGATCGTCGACAGCCGCGGGCCGGTGCGTGCGACGCTCGAACTCGCCGGCGGTCTGACCGCCAAACTCGGCATCCGGGTGGGTGATCGGGTGAAGCAACGGATCTTCGGCAACGCCGGGTGACCCGGCTTGCGCTGCGGCACCTGCATCCATAGGTTGCCATGCCTCTGCGGGGCGTGGCGCAGCCTGGTTAGCGCGCGTGTTTTGGGTACACGAGGCCGCCGGTTCGAATCCGGCCGCCCCGACCAGAGATGCCGTCCATCGACGAAGCGCGCGGGATTGCAGTCGCCGCTCCGTGACCGTCAGGTTCGGTTCGTCCGCTCCCCAGCGATGACCTCACGCTGATACTCTTCGGAACGGAAATCCCGAACGGTCCTGCGGCGTTACCGCTGACGGCAAATTACCAATGCCAACCGTTGCCGAATGTTGCCGCGGGAAGTAAACAAGGTGAACGGTTACAGGTTCGCGACAGTACCTGGGAGGAGGATCGGTCCATCGAAGCCGCAAGGTCATCATCTGCGGCATGCCGCGGCACTTGACGCCATGCCGACATTCCAAAACTTTTTTGCAAGCGCCTTTGCCCTGAAGGGTCGCCTGGAGCGCGTGACTCAATGAATGTCGGCCCCCGTTGCGGAAAGCAACAAATATCCCTATCGAATCCAATCCTTCGCTCGAGTCCAGCCCATTTGGATCGATCACCGCCCTCGGGCACCGATGAAGCGCCTCCGCGCCGCGCGGGCATCTCGCCCCGATCGGATCCTGGCTGATGCCTGCTGAGCTCGAGTTGCGCATCGATTTCGGATCGAACGGCAACTCGCTGGGCTATCTCGGCGGCGGTTGGGCCCGCGCCGAACCCGAGTTCACCTGGGCGGTCGACGAGGAGAGTCATCTGCTTCTCCAACGCGGGCCGGAGTCCGCGGGAGACTGCATCCTCACCCTCGACGTGATCCCCTTCACCCATCCGCCCGCGGCTCCGATCCAGCGCCTCACGCTGTACATCGGCGACACGGTCATCGGGACGTCCGAACTGCTGCGACCGAGCCTGATCGGGTTTCGGGTGCCGGAGGCGCTGGCGCCGCCGGGGGCGAAGATCGCGGTGACCATCGCGCACAAGGATGCGGTGCGCCCGATCGATATCGGTGCGAGCAAGGATGCCCGCCAGCTCGCCTTCGCGCTGCGCGAGGCGAAGCTGTACCGCCTCGATCCGCTCCGCATCGACCCGGCCCAGGATGCGTTGCGCGGCATGCGCCTGGGTCCGAACGGACGCCCGCATTTCGGCCCGCAACCCGCGACCGACGATGCCGGCTGGGTGGAGGAGACGACCGGCCTCACCCTCCCGCAGCTCGCCATGCAGTTCGAGAGCCTGGGCGAGAATTGCGAGTTCGGGCTCGTCCAACGTCACTGGGGATCCGAACCGCTCGGACTTCTCCGCTTCTCCTCGACCTTCCTGCGCAACCTGATCCGCGGCCTCGACGGCGACTTCGAGGGCCTGGGTACGACCGAGGAGATCGAGCCGCGGCTCGAGGGCGCCGGGGCCAAGAAGGAGTACATGATCCACGAGAAGCGCTACGGTCTCGTCTACCACACCTTCGTCTACGAGGGTGACCGCAGCGTCTGGCTGGTGCGGGAGCAGGAAACCGCGCGACTGAAGTTCCTCCGCCGCAAGTTCATGGAGGAACTCCAGGTCGCGGAGAAGATCTTCGTCTACAAGCGCAATATCCTGGTGGGCGAGGACGAGATCCTGCCGCTGTTCCTGGCGCTGCGCCGGCACGGGCCGAACACGCTGCTCTGGGTGGTTCCGGAGGAGCCTGGCCGCCCGGCCGGGACGGTGGAGATCGCCATGCCCGGGATCCTCAAGGGCTACATCAACCGCTTTGCACCCGACGACAACGCGCACGACTTCGACGTCGCCTGCTGGACCCGGATCTGCGCCAATGCCTATCGGCTCGCGAAGCTGCAGAAACCGACGGCATAGCGCATTCGCGCGGTGGCGGCGGCCGCGCGCGTGCTATGGTCCCGCATGACCAGCGTCCGTACGAGCCGCGTTTCGGCAGACAGTGCCCTCTTGGCGACCAGCGCCGCCGGTCGCGCGGCATCCCGATGAGCGATCGACCGTCCGTCCTGCTCTATGACTGGGACAACACGCTCGTGGACGGCTGGGCGGGCATCACCGCCGCGCTGAACGCCGTCTTCTCCGCCTTCGACAAGCCGCTCTGGACGGTCGAGGACACCCGCCACCGCGTCCGCGTCTCCCTGCGGGAGAGCTTCCCGGTGATGTTCGGCGATGCGTGGGAACGCGCGCGCGACCTGTTCTACGCGACACTGGCGGACCGCCACCTGGAGCACGTGCAGCCCATGCCCGGCGCGGCCGAGGCACTCGCCGCCGGCGCCCCCTGGCCGCAAGGCGTGGTGTCCAACAAGGCCGGCGACTTCCTGCGGCGGGAGGTCGTGCATCTCGGCTGGTCGGCGCATTTCGGTGCGGTGGTCGGCGCCGGTGACGCCAGCAGCGACAAGCCGGACCCGGCGCCGATCCACCTCGCCCTCGCCCGCCTCGAGCAACCCGCCACCCGCGCCGTGTGGTATCTCGGCGACACCGCGCTCGATATGCAGGCCGCGCGCGCCGCCGGGGTTACGGCGGTACTGATCGGGGACGCCGCACATGACGGGGGAGTTGCGCGAGCCGCGCCGGATCGCCATTTCTCTTCCGCACATGCCCTTGCGGACTGGCTTCGTGCCACAACCGGGAGGGTCATGTGACGACCGAACCGCCACCACCGCCGACGGGCGTGCCACGACCCGCCGGTCAACCACCAACACGCACTGCGTAGCAGAAGGATTGCCCGCCGTGGCCAATGAGAAATCGCAGAACGTTCAGGACGTGTTCCTGAACCACGTGCGAAAGAACAAGACACCGGTGACGGTGTTCCTCGTGAACGGAGTCAAACTGCAGGGGATCATCACCTGGTTTGACAATTTTTCCGTTCTGCTTCGACGGGATGGGCACACCCAGCTCGTCTATAAACACGCCATCAGCACGGTGATGCCGGGCGCGCCGATCCAGTTGTTCGACGCGACCAAGGCCGAAGCCGGGGCGGGCCAACCACGGGAGATGGCCCCTGCAGCCACCGGAGGCTGATCAGCGCGTGGGGCGCGAGTCGATCGACGACGCCGCCCCGACCTCCCGCACCAGGGGCTCTCCGGCGCGGGCGACGCATGAAACCGGCGCGGGTCCGACCCGCGCCGCCGTCATTCTCCCCTGGGAGAGAGCGGGCCGCGATGGCGCGACCGACGCCTCCCGCGCGGCCGAGGCGAAACTCGCTGAAGCGGCTGGCCTCGCCGCCTCGATCAACCTGATCGTCGTGCATTCCGCGATCCTGCCCCTGCGCACCCGCCGTCCCGCGACCCTGCTGGGCGAAGGCCAGGTCGCGCAGCAAGGCCAGGCATTGCGCGCCGCCGACGTGACCGTCGCGATCGTCGACGCGGCGCTTTCCCCGGTGCAGCAGCGCAACCTCGAACGCGCCTGGGGCTGCAAGGTCATCGACCGCACCGGCCTCATCCTCGACATCTTCGGGGAACGCGCCGCCACCCGCGAGGGCACGCTGCAGGTCGAACTCGCCCACCTCGAATACCAGCGCTCACGCCTGGTGCGGTCCTGGACCCATCTCGAGCGCCAGCGCGGCGGCTTCGGCTTCCTCGGCGGCCCCGGCGAAACCCAGATCGAGGCCGACCGACGACTGATCGGCGACCGCATCGTGCGCCTCAAGAAGGAACTCGAGCAGGTCCGCCGCACCCGCGGCCTCCATCGCTCCGCGCGCAACCGCGTGCCGTTCCCGGTGATCGCCCTGGTCGGCTACACCAACGCCGGCAAGTCCACCCTGTTCAACGCCCTGACCGGTGCCGAGGTGACCGCGCGAGACCAGCTCTTCGCCACGCTCGACCCGACCATGCGCGGGATCCGCCTGCCCTCCGGCCGGCGCGCCATCCTGTCCGACACCGTGGGCTTCATCAGCGAACTGCCGCACGAGCTGGTCGCCGCCTTCCGCGCCACGCTCGAGGAAGTGGCCGCCGCCGACGTCATCCTGCATGTCCGCGACGCCGCGCACCCAGAAACCGCCGCCCAGCGCGCCGACGTGCTCCGCGTGCTGGACGACATGGTCGGCGAAGGCCTGCTCGACGAAGGCTACCGCGACCGCATGATCGAGGTGCTGAACAAGGCCGACCTGATGGGCGGCATCGGCAATGTCGAGCTGCGGCCCGGCGCGGTCGCCGTCTCCGCCATCACCGGCGAGGGACTGACGGAGCTGCGCCGCGCGATCGACGCGCGCATCGCCGCCGGGATGGAGCTCGCCGCCTACGACATCCCGCCACAGGACGGCGCGCGCCTCGCCTGGCTCTACGAGCATGGCGAAGTGGTCGACCGGCGGGATGCGGAGACCGGCGTGCACGTGACCGTGCGGCTGCTGCCGGCCGACCGCGCCCGCTTCGAACGCCAGGACGCCGACACGCCGTGAGGCTCACGCATCGCGACCTCCGCGATCTCGCCACCCTGCTGCGCGACGCCGCCCGCACCGAGATCATGCCGCGCTTCCGGCAACTCGGCCCGGACGGCGTGCGCACCAAGACCGGCCCGCTCGACCTCGTCACCGAGGCCGACGAGCAGGCGGAGCGTCGCATCACCGCCGGCCTCGAATCCCGCTTCCCCGGCTGCGTGGTGGTGGGCGAAGAAGCGACCACCGCCGATCCAAGCCGGCTCGACATGCTGGCGACCGCCGATCTCGCCTTCGTCGTGGACCCGGTCGACGGCACCGCCAACTTCGCCGCCGGACTGCCGCTGTTCGGCGTGATGGCCGCCGCGATCGTCCGCGGTGAGGTCGTGGCCGCCGCCATCCACGATCCACTCGGCGACGACACCGCCCTCGCACTGCGCGGCGAGGGCGCCTGGGTCGAGACGCCAGAGGGCGGGCGCACCGACCTGCGCGTCGCCACCCCCGCTTCCGCCGCGCGGATGGCCGGCAACGTCTCCTGGCGGTTCCTGCCGGAGCCGTCGCGCAGCATCGTCTGCAACAACCTGATCCGGCTCGGCGGCTGCTGGGACTATCGCTGCGCCGCGCACGAATACCGCATGACCGCCGCCGGCCACGGGCATTTCCTGTTCTTCAACCGGCTCTACCCCTGGGACCACGCGCCCGGCTGGCTGCTGCACCGGGAGGCGGGCGGCTACAGCGCGCGCTTTGACGGGTCGCCCTACCGCCCCACCGAGACCACCGGCGGGCTGATCTGCGCGCCCGACCGCGCCGCCTGGCAGGACCTGCACGAGACGCTGCTGACCGCCCACTGACCCAGGCGGCCCGCCCCCGACACGATCCTGCGCGGCGCGACGGCGCCGGGTCGCGGGCCGGAACCCGGACGACAGGCCGCCGCGCGCCGTCAGCGGCCGCGCGTCGTCAAGACGTCCAGTGCGCCGGCGTCCACACCCAGCCCGACGGCGTCTGCGCCCAGTAGCCCGGCATCCACAGCGCCCCGTGCCCGGCGGCCGGCACGTACTGGCCCGACTGCCAGACATAGCCGGTGCCGTTCCACTCCCAATGACCCGGCTGCCACATCAGCGCCTGGCCGGTCACCGGCGGCTTCGGCACCGCCTCGACCATCGGCGCCGGCACCGGCGGGTACGGGTTGGTGGCCACCGGCACCTGCTGGGCGCAGCCAACCAGCAGCGCACAGCCGGCCATCGCACCCAGGAATCGACGAGAACGCATGAGCAGCCCCTTCCGCTCGGTTGTGATCAGCTCGGTCGTCGGCACGCCTCGGCGCGGCCGGCTCACTCCGGCAGCAGGAGGCACACCGCGGCCTGCGCGGCAATCCCCTCCCCGCGGCCGGTGAAACCCAGTTTTTCGGTGGTGGTCGCCTTCACCGAGATCCGCCCCACCGGCACGCCCAGCAGGTCCGCCAGCCGCGCCTGCATCGCCCCGGCATGCGGGCCGATCTTCGGCCGCTCGCAGATCAGCGTCACGTCGGCATTGGCCAGCCGGCCGCCCCGCGCCGCGATCCGCTCCGCCGCATGGCGCAGGAAACGTGCGCTGTCCGCGCCCTTCCAGGTCGCCTCGCTGGGCGGGAAGTGGCGGCCGATATCGCCCTCGGCCAGCGCGCCGTAGATCGCGTCGCACAGCGCGTGGATCCCGACATCGGCGTCCGAATGCCCGTCGAGGCCCTTGTCGTGCGGCACGTCGACCCCGCACAGGATCAGCGGACGGCCCTCGACCAGGACATGCACGTCGAATCCGGTACCGACGCGGGGAAACAGGGTGCTCATGGCGCGCTCCAGGCGGCCGAGATCCTCCGGCCAGGTCAGCTTGATATTGTCCTCCGCGCCGGCCACCACCAGCACCCGCTCCCCCGCCGCCTCGAGCAGCGACGCATCGTCGGTGGCGCCCTGCAGCCCCGCGCGATGCGCGGCGAGCAGCGGCGCGAAGCGGAAACCCTGCGGCGTCTGGGCGCGGAACAGCCCGTCGCGCGGCACCGTCTCGACGATGGCGCCGTCCACCACGCGCTTCAGCGTGTCCGCGACCGGGGCCGCCGGGATCGCCCCCGCCGCCCGCTCGAGCGCCGTCACCAAGGCAGGGATCGTCCCCGGCGGGATGTTCGGTCGCGCCGCGTCATGCACCAGCACGAGGTCGGGGGCGAGCGGGGCGAGCGCCTCCAGCCCGGCCCGCACGCTCTCCTGCCGGGTGGCCCCGCCGGCCACCACCGGCCGATGCGGCAGGCCCATGAGCGCGGTCGCGATCGCGTCCGCGTCGCCCACCGGCTGCAGCAGGTCGGTTGCGGCGAGCAGCGCCTCCGCCGCATGGCGGATCACCGGCTTGCCCCCGATCGTCAGGAACTGCTTCGGCGTCTCGGCGCCGAAGCGGGAGCCGGTGCCGGCGGCGACCAGAAGGGAGGCGATGCGCATGGCGCGCAACCTTGCCGCCGCGCGCCGCGCCGTCAACCGCGCCCTCGCCCCCCGCGCCGGCCCACGCCGGGACCCGCCGCGCGGCACCCCGCGCGCATCGTGCGGCACCGCCCGGGTGTGCGGTCCATCCCGCTGCTCATTGTGCTGCACGCTTCCGCGCTCAACACGCTGGCAACCGAAACGGCGACCGCTTATGGTTCCAACCAGAACGCAACGGATGAACGAGGGTGGGGGGTAAGGGTGCCGCTGGAAGCAGCGCAAGCAGCTGACTTCACTGACGCGCCCATGCCCGCAAGTCCCGTTCGGGAGAACGGCGCGGCTGCAGGGTCATCCCTGAAGGCCACCCTCGCCCAGGTCCGGCAGGCGACGGCGACCGGCGCGCACCGCCACGCCCTCTCGCTGCTGCTGGCGGAGCTGGCGCCGGAAACCGACTATGTCGACCTCGCGCGGCACGCCAAGGCGCTGGACCGCATCGATCTCGCCGCCTGCGGGCTGCGGCCGTTGCGGGTCGCGCTGCTCGCGTCCCACACGCTCGAGCATTTCGCCCCGGTGCTGCGGCTCTTCCTCGCCCAGGCCGGCTTCGCCGCCACGATCACCCTGGCGCCGTTCGACACCGTCGCCGCCTCCGTCCTCGACCCCGACTCCGCGCTGTACCGCGCGCGCCCCGACGTGGTGTGGCTGTTCGCGACCCAGCGCGACCTGCCCCTGGCGCTGCCGCCCGGCGCCGGCGCGGCGGACCGCGACGCAGCGATCGCCGCCGCCATCGCCGACCGCCGCGCGCTGTGGGACCGGCTGCGCGAAAGCGCCGGCTGCCTCGTGCTCGACACGCTGGTCGAGCTTCCGGCCGAGGATCCGTTCGGCAATCTCGCCGGTGCCGCCCCCTGGGGACGGCGCGCCCTGCTCCGCCGCTACGACGCCGCATTGGCCGAGGCGGCGCTCACCGGCGTCGTGCTGTTCGACCTCGACCACGTGGCCGCGGTCTACGGCCGCCGCCGCTGGGACGATGCGCGCTGGTGGTTCCACTCCCGCCACGCCTTCGCGATCGACGCCTCCGGCCTGGTGGCGCATGCCGCGTCGCGCCTGCTCGCGGGTGCGCGGGGGCTGGCGAAGAAGTGCCTGGTGCTCGACCTCGACAACACGCTGTGGGGCGGCGTCATCGGCGATGACGGCCTGGCCGGCATCCGTCTCGGCGCCGGTGCGGACGGCGAGGCCTTCGTCGCCTTCCAGCTCTACGTGCGCGCGCTGAAGGAGCGGGGCGTGATCCTGGCCGCCTGCAGCAAGAACGACGCCGAGACGGCGGCCTCGGTGTTCCGCGACCATCCGGACAGCGTGCTGCGCTTCGAGGATTTCGCGGTCTTCGTCGCCAACTGGGACAACAAGGCGGACAACCTGCGCGACATCGCGCGGCGCCTGAACCTCGGCCTCGATGCGCTGGTCTTCGTCGACGACAACCCGATGGAGCGCGACATCGTCCGCCGCCATCTGCCCGAGGTCGCAGTGGTCGACCTGCCCGAGGATCCCTCGGGCTACGTGACCGCCCTCGCCGCGCCCGGCTGGTTCGAGGCGGCCGCCTTCTCCGCCGAGGACGCCGAGCGCAGCCGCTACTACGCCGACAACGCCGCGCGCGAGGCGGTGCGCAGCCGCTTCGTCGACATGGGCGCCTATCTGCACAGCCTGGAAATGGTGGCGACGGTCGGCGGCGCCGATCCGTTCCACCTGCCCCGCATGGCGCAGCTCATCGGCAAGAGCAACCAGTTCCACCTCACCGGCACCCGGTATGGCGAGGCGGAACTGGCCGCCCTCGCCGCGCGGCCCGACGTGACCGTGCGCCACATCCGGCTGGCCGACCGGTTCGGCGACAACGGGCTGATCGCCTGCCTGCTGCTGCGGCACGACGGCGGCGACCTGGTGGTGGACACCTGGGTCATGAGCTGCCGAGTGCTGGGCCGGTCGGTCGAGGCATTCACCGTCGGCCTGATCCGCGACATCGCCCGCGCGGAGGGCTGCGGCCGGATGGTCGGGCGCTATGTGCGGTCGGCGAAGAACGGCCTGGTCGCCGATCTCTACCAGCGGTTCGGGTTCACCCAGGCCAACGAGACGGACTGGGTCTTCGACCTCGCCGCGCCCACCGACGGCTGGACCACCTGGATCCAGCGCGCCCCTGCACCGGACCTGCCGCATGCCTGACCGACCCGAGATCGTGGGCCGCCTCGAGACCGTGTTCCAGGACACGTTCGACGACCCGGCGCTGCGCATCCACGACGCCATGACCGCGGCGGATCTGGACGACTGGGATTCGCTGCAGCACATCGTGCTGGTGCTGGCGGTCGAGCGGGAGTTCGGCGTCAAGCTGAACCCGGCCGAGGTCGGCAAGCTCGAGAATGTCGGCAAGATGGTCGACCTGCTGCTCGAGAAGACCGCGCGGGTCTGAGCGATGCAGCGGTTGTTGAGCCCGAACGAGGCGAAGTTCTGGCTGCTGGACGCGGTCGCGCCGATGAACAGCATCGTCGTCATGGAACGGCGGAGCGGGGGCGACGCGCCATCCGAAACGGCCGCACCCTCTGCGTCCCTGCCCGCCTGTGTCCCTCGTGTCATGGCCGGCGCAGGCCGGCCATCCACGACTTCACGCCCCCCGGCACCGAAAGTCGTGGATGGCCGGGACAAGCCCGGCCATGACGAAGCAGCGGCGACGCCCGGCCACGACGGAGGAACGGTGGCGCCCGCCACGCGCACGCGGCCCTTCACCCTTCCCACCATCCGCCGCGATGCCCAGGGCCGCCCACGCTGGGCAGAAGCCGAGACCCCAGGCGTCCTCCGCCACGAAACCACCGACTCCCCCGACGCCTGGCTCCCCACCGCCGCCGCCCTGCTCGACATCCGCGTCGGCACCGATTGCCACCCGCCCTGGCACGCCGTCCTGCAGCAGCATCCCGCCGGCACCACCCTGATCCTGGCGGTCAACCACGCGCTGACCGACTGGCGCACGAGCCTGCACGTCGCCCGCGCCTTCCTCGCCGACGCCGATCCAGGCCCGGTCGCGCCGCCTTGCGAGGAACTCCTGCCATCCGCCCAGTACGGCGCCGCCGATGCGGACGCGCTGCTCGATGCCTGGTGGTCCGCCCGCGCCGGCGCGCGCTGGCAGGCGCTGGGGCATGACCGCCTCACCGCGATCCTCCCCCGCGCCACGCCCACCCGCTTCGCGCTGCATGCGCTCACCGAGGCCGAGACGACCCGCCTCGCCGAACGCTGCGCCGAGGAGGGCGTGTCGCTGAACGGCGCGCTCGCCATCGCGCTGCGCGACACGATGGGCGTTGCGAGCGTCGCCCACGCGGTCGACATGGAGCGGTTCATCCGCCCGGCCCCACCCGCCGGCCCCGGCCTTGCCGTCGCGCATGTCTTCACGCCGCTGGCCGAGGGCGCGTTCTGGGACGCCGCCCGCGACAACCGCGCCGCCCTGTTCGAGCAGATCCGCGCCGGCGCCGCCGGCGACGCGCTGCTGTCGCTGCCGCGGCTGCTGATGGGCGGCACGCCCGAATACCAGCCCGCCGCCATGACCATCACCGGCGCGCCCACGGTCGGGACCCGCGCCGCGGCCGATCCCGACACCACGATGCAGCTCGTGCTGAGCGCGGCGCGCGGCGGCGGCGGCATCCTGATCCTGTCCTACCGTGGCCCCTGCCTGCAGCTCATCGCCGGCACCCCCGAAGGCCACCCCGACGTGCCGCTCCCCGCCCTCGTCGCCCGTCTGCGCGACGCCTGCGCCTGATACCGGAGGATCCATGCCCGACGACGCCGTCGCCATGACGCCGATGCAGAAGGCGGTGATCGCCCTGCAGGCGCAGCGCGCGCGCATCGCGGAGCTCGAACGCGCCGGATCGGCGCCGATCGCCGTGGTGGGCATGGCCTGCCGCTACCCCGCCGGCGCGGTCACGCCGGACGCGCTGTGGGAGGCGGTCCGCCAGGGCCGCGACGGCAGCCGCGAGGTGCCCCCCGACCGCTGGGACATCGACGCACTCTACGACCCGACGCCGGGACGGCCCGGCAAGATGTACGTCCGCAAGAGCTGCTTCATCGACGGGGTGGACCAGTTCGAGCCGCTCGCCTTCCGCATCTCCCCCCGCGAGGCGGTCGGCATCGACCCGCAGCAGCGCCTGTTGCTCGAGACGACGTGGGAGGCGCTGGAGGACGCGGCCATCCCGCCGCCCTCCCTGGTCGGCAGCCAGACCGGCGTGTTCGTCGGCATCTCCACCAACGACTATTCGGCCCTGCTGTCGCGCACCGCGCATGGATCGGGCAGCAACGCCGCGGCGGGCGCCGGCAACGCCGCCTCGGTCGCCTCGGGCCGCCTCTCCTACACGTTCGGCTTCCAGGGACCCTGCCTGGCGGTGGACACGGCGTGCTCCTCCTCCCTGGTCGCCACCCATCTCGCGGTGCAGGCGCTGCGCAACCGGGAATGCACCCTGGCGGTGGTGGCCGGCGTCAACCTGATGCTGACGCCCGACATCACGGTGAATTTCTGCCAGGGCCGCATGCTGTCGCCCGATGGCGCCTGCAAGACCTTCGACGAAGGCGCGGACGGCTACGTGCGCGGCGAGGGCTGCGGCGTGGTGCTGCTCAAGCGCCTTGCCGACGCCGAGGCGGCGGGCGACCGCGTGCTGGCCGTGATCCGCGGGTCGGCGGTCAACCAGGACGGTCGCAGCGCCGGCCTGACCGCGCCCAACGGGCTCGCGCAGGAGGCGGTGATCCGCCAGGCGCTCGCCAATGCCGGGATCGGCCCCGAATCCGTGGACTACGTCGAAGCCCACGGCACCGGCACCGCCCTGGGCGATCCGATCGAGATGCATGCGCTGCGATCGGTGTTCGCCGCCCGGACGCGGCCGCTGCATGTCGGGTCGGTGAAGACCAATATCGGCCACACCGAGGCCGCGGCCGGGGTCGCCGGGCTGATCAAGGCGATCCAGATGCTGCGCCACCAGGCGCTGCCGCCGACGCTGCATTTCCGCCGGCTCAACCCGCATATCGACCTGGGCGGCGCGGATATCCGCGTGCCCACCGCGCTTGTGGAAGCGGAACTCCGCGCGGTGGGCGTGAGCTCGTTCGGGTTCTCCGGCACCAACGCGCACATCGTCCTCGAACGCGGCCCGGCCGACACGATCGCCGCGACGCCCATGCGCCCCCGTGTCACGACCGCAGTTCCCCCCAGTGTCATGGGCGCCGGCCGCCCCCGTGTCATGGCCGCCGAAGGGCGGCCATCCACGACTTCGGTGGGGCCAGAAGGGAAAATCGTGGATGGCCGGCCCAAGGCCGGCCATGACACAGGGGCCAGCACCAGCGCGGACGCCACGGCCGAGGCCACCACGCACGACAACACCAGCGCCCCCACCACCCACACCGCGGCCAGCGCTACCCCGCACGGCACGAGCGCGGGCACCACCCCCGCCGCACCGGCCAACCCACCCCGCCTCTTCCTCTCCGCCCGCTCCGAGTCCGCGCTGCGCAGCCTGATCGCGCGCTACCGGGACTACCTCGCGGCCTCGCCCGACAGCTTCGCCGATATCTGCCACACCGCCGCGACCGGACGCGCGCGCCTGCCCTGGTGGGTGCTGGTCGACTCCCCCGACGGCCTCCTCAGCGCCACGCCCTCCAAAACACCGCCCCCCGCCCTGCCGCCGACCGAGGGCCGCAAGGTCGCCCTCCCCCTCACCCCCTTCGAGCGCCAGCGCTTCTGGATCGACGCCGCCCCCGACCCCGCGCAAGGCACCACCGCCCCGCCGGCCCCCACCGCCGCCCCCACCCCACCCCCCGCCCACGCGCCCGCCGATGCGCCCCCGCTGCTCGGCCGCCGCCTCTCGCTCCCCTTCGCGGCCGAAACCCGCTGGGAGTCGACGATTTCCGCGTCCCACCCCGACCTCGGCTTCCTCGCCGACCACGTGGTGGGCGGCCGGCCCGTCGTGCCGGCGTCCTGCTTCGTCGCCATGGCGCTCGCCACACGGCCCGGCACCGCGCTCGAGAACCTGCGCATCCCAGCGCCGCTCACCCCCGGCGACCGCACCGTGCACACGATCCTCGCCGGCGACACGCTGCGCATCGCAAGCTGCGCGCCCGACGGCAGCGACCCCGAACTGCACGCGACGGTCAGGCTCGTCCCCGCCCCGGCGGCCGGCCCCGCCCCCCTCGCGCCCCTCGGCACCGCGCTCGCGACCGAGGCCCTGTACGACGCGATGGCCAGCAGCGGCGTCCGCCACGGGCCGGCCTTCCGCCTGCTCGACGCGATCCGCCGCCAGGACGGGCAGGCCACCGCCACGCTGCGCACCGCCCCCGGCGAAACGCGCTTCGCCATCCATCCCGCTCGGCTGGACGCCGCGTTGCAACTCGTCGCCGCCGCCCTGCCCGGCACGCCGGGGCACTACGTCCCCGCCCGCATCGCCCGTCTCGCGCTGCACCACCCGATCGGCGCCGACGCCACCGTGCATGCCAGCGCCCGCCAGACCGCCGAGGGGATCGAGGCGGAGGTGACCGTCCTCGACTCGAACGGCGTGGCGCTCGAGGTCACCGGCCTGCTGTTCCGCGCCGTCGAAACGGGCCACGGCGACGGTGCCGGCCCCGCCGAGAACCCTGCCACTGGCCACGCCCAGGCAACGGCCGCGAGCGGATTCTACCGCATCGCCTGGGAGGCCGCGCCGCTGGCCGCCCCGCTGGCCCCCAGCTTCCTGCCCTCCGCGGCGGAGCTCGCGGCCGGCCTCGACGCCGCCGGCACCGCGCTCGCCGCCCGCCACGGCACCGACGCCTACACCGCGACCGCCCAGGGTCTCGAGGACGCCGCCACCGCCTATGCCGTCCGCGCGCTGCGCCGCCTCGGCCTGCCGCTCGTCGCCGGCGAGGAGTTCACCCTCGCCGCCACCGCCGAGGCGCTCGGCATCGCCGACCGCCACCGCCGCCTGTTCCGCCGCCTGCTCGCCATGCTGGCGGCCGATGGCGTGCTCAGCCTGACCGGCCGGCGCATCCGGGTCCGCCAGACCGCGCCCGACCGCGACCCCGATGCGCTCACCGAAGCCCTGCGCGCGGCCGCCCCGGCCATGGCAGGCGAGATCGCGGTGCTGCGCCGCTGCGGCGCCGCGCTCGCCGAGGTGCTGACCGGCCGGCAGGAACCGCTCGCTCTGCTGTTCCCCGCCGAGGGCGAGGGCGCCGGCGCGTTCTACGCGACCTCGCCCTACGCGCGGGTGGTCAACGGATTGCTCTCCGAGGCGACGGGACGCCTCGCCGCGACGCTGCCGCTCGGCCGGGCGCTGCGCGTCCTGGAAGTCGGCGCCGGCACCGGCGGCGCCACCGGCGCGGTCCTCGCCGCCCTGCCGCGCGCACGCCGGCACTATGTGTTCACCGACCTCTCGGCCGGGTTCCTCAGCGCGGCGCGGCAGAATTTTGCCGGTGAGGCGCTGGAGACGCGCCTGTTCGACGTCGAGCGTGCGCCGTCCGCCCAGGGCATGGCGCCCGCCTCGTTCGACCTCGTGCTGGCGGCGAACGTACTGCACGCGACCGCCGACATCGCCCAGGCGCTCCGGCATCTGCACACCCTGCTCGCCCCCGGCGGTATGCTGCTGCTGGTCGAGAGCACCGAGGCGCGGCGCTGGGTCGACCTCGTCTTCGGGCTGACCGAGGGCTGGTGGCGCTTCAGCGACACCGCGCTCCGTCCGGACCACCCGCTGCTGTCCCGCGCCGCCTGGAAGCAGGTGCTGACCGAGACGGGGTTCGAGACCGCCGAGGGCACCGGCGAGGTGATCGTCGCCCGCCGCCCCCCCGGACTGGCTCGCCCCACGCGTCCAATCGCCGCCGCCGGCACGTCATCTGAAGCTCCCACCGGCTTTTCGACTGGCATTTCCACTGGCACCGCCATCGGCAATCCCACTGGCACCTCCATTGGGACCTCCACGGGCGCTCCCGCCGACCGGCCCGCCGCGACCCCGCCCGCCGCCTGGCTGGCCGATATCGAGCCTCCCGCCGACACGCTGGTGCATGTCGTGCCCCCCGCCGAGCCAACCGAGGCGGGGCAGCTCGCGCTCCTCGCCGACCTCACCCGGATCGCGGTCCAGGCGAGCCAGGCCGCGCAACGTCTCGTCCTGGTCGGGCAGGACGGGCTCGGTCATGCCGGCCTGCCCGGTTTCCTGCGCACGGTCGCCATCGAGGCCCCCGCGCTGCGCCCCCGCCTGCTGCTCGCCCCGCCGGATGCCGGCACGCTGCAAGCCGAACTGCTCGCCGAGACGCCGGACGCCGAGGTGCGCTGGGAGGCCGACGGCACCCGGCAGGTGCCACGGCTGCGCCCCACGCCCGCCCCCGCCCCGCTCGGGCAGGTCGAGGGCGCATGGCTGATCACCGGCGGCTCCGGTGGGCTCGCGCAGGCGATCGCCACCTGGCTCGCCGACCACGGCGCAACCGCACTCGTGCTGCTCGGTCGCCGCGCGCCGCCAATCCCGCCCGGCGTCACGGTGCCGGTCCACTGCATTGCCGGCGACGCCGCCGACTCCGAGCTGATTGCACGCCTTCTGCACGCATATCGCGTGCAAGGTGCGGTACATGCGGCCGGTCTGCTGGCCGACGCGGCGCTGGCCGCGCAGGACACCGCCTCGCTGGGCGCGGTGGTGCATGCCAAGATCGCCGGCGCGCTCGCACTCGACCACGCCACCCGCGCACACCCGGTGCGCCATGTCGTGCTGTGCTCCTCGGCCGCCGGCGTGCTGGGGTCGGCGCGGCAGGTGAACCACGCCTTCTGCGCCACCTTCCTCGACGGGCTCGCGGGCCAGCGCCAGGCTGAGGGCCTGCCCGCGGTGAGCCTCGACTGGGGCGTCTGGCGCGGCATCGGCTCCGCCGCCGCCCTCGGCTTCGACAAGCACGCCGAACACCTCGGCCTCGGCAGTATCGGCGCGGCGGAGGGTACGGCTGCGTTCGGCCAGGCGCTGAACGGGATGCAAGGCGCGGCGGTGGTGCTGCCCTCGGTCGACTGGGCACGCTTCACCGCCCATTTCGACACCGTGCCGGGACTGTTCCGATCCCTCGTCCCTGCGCAAGCGGAGGGGGCGGCCGCGCGCCGCGGAACCGGCCAGCCGGCCGGGGTGGCTGCGGCTGGAACCGGGGCGGCCGCGTCCCGCGCGCATCCGGCAGCCCTCGGCGCGCAGGCCGCCGCGGCTTCGGCAGCCCCGGCCCGAACCCAGGCGGCACCGGCCGCACCGGCCTCTCGACAAGCCGGCCCAGATCCCGCGCTCGCCCTGGGACACATCGTCGCCCAGTGCCTCGGGCTCGCCGCGCCGCCGGACGCGGATATCCCGCTGCACGACCTCGGCCTCGACTCCCTGGTGGCCGTCGAGATCCGCAACCGCGCCGAACGCGAGCTGGGCTTGGCGCTGTCGGTGCGCGAGCTGATCGAGGGCGCCACGCTCGCGTCGCTGACCGCCACGCTCCCCGCCGCGCCGCCCCCCAATGCGGCGGCCGCGCCGGCACAGCTCGCCCCCGTATCCGCCCAGCCCACCGCCGCGCTCGGCGCCATCGTGGCCGCGTGCCTCGGGCTTCCCGCCCCGCCAGACGCGGATATCCCGCTGCACGACCTCGGCCTCGACTCTTTGGTGGCGGTCGAGATCCGCAACCGCGCCGAACGTGAGCTGGGTCTGGCGCTGTCGGTCCGTGAACTGATCGAGGGCGCCACACTCGCGTCACTGACCGCCGCGCTCCCCGCTGCGCCGCCCCCCAATGCGGCGGCCGCGCCGGCACCGCTCGCCCCCGCGTCCCCCCAGCCCACCGCCGCGCTCGGCGCCATCGTGGCCGCGTGCCTTGGGCTTCCCGGCCCGCCCGACGCGGATATCCCGCTGCACGACCTCGGCCTCGACTCCCTGGTGGCCGTCGAGATCCGCAACCGCGCCGAACGTGAGCTGGGCCTGGCGCTCTCGGTGCGCGAGCTGATCGAGGGCGCCACCCTCGCGTCGCTGACCGCCGCCCTCCCCGCCGCGCCGCCCGGAACCGCCAGCGAGCCCACGCCTCTCACAGCTGGCGCGCCGCTGGCCGCGTGGACCGCAGCGATCGCCGCCCCCGGTGCCCCGATCAGCTCGTTCGCCGCGCCTGCGCCCGCCCTGCCCGCGGCCTCCGCACTCCCCCTCCGGCCGGCCGCCCTGGTGCCGGACCTCGCGCATCGCAACGACCCGTTCCCGCTGACCGACATGCAGCGCGCCTACTGGGTGGGACGGCGGGGCGACCTGAGCCTCGGCAGCGTGAGCTGCTACCTCTACACCGAGTTCGACACCGACCAGGTCGACCTCGCCCGCGCCGAGGCGGCGTGGAACCGGCTGGTGCGCCGCCACGACATGCTGCGCGCGGTGATCCGCCCCGACGGCACCCAGCAGATCCTGGCCGAGGTCCCGGACTATCGCTTCGCCGTCCTCGACCTGACCGGGACCGATCCCGCCCCGACCCTCGCCCGCCTGCGCGACGAGCTGCCGCGGCGGATCGCCGCCCCCGACGAATGGCCGCTGTTCGACATCCGCGTCACCCGGTTCGACGGCAAGGCGCGGCTGCACATGGGATTCGACCTGATCGCGCTGGATGCCGCCAGCATCCATGCGCTGCGCCGCGAATGGGGCGTGCTGTACGACGACCTCGATGCGCCGCTGCCGCCGATCGGCGTGAGCTTCCGCGACGTCGTGCTGGCCCAACGCGCCGCGCAGGAGACTCCGGCCTGGCAGCGCAGCGCCGCCTACTGGACCGACCGCGCGGCGACGCTGCCGGCCGGACCCGACCTGCCGCTGCGCCCGGATGCCGCGGAGCGCACCGGCGCGCGGTTCCGCCGCCGCGGCGTCGTGCTGCCGGCCGACACCGCCGCGGCGCTGCGCCGCCAGGCCCAGGCGCATGGGTTGACGCTGCCCACCCTGCTCGCCGGCGCCTATGCCAGCACGCTCGCGGCCTGGAGCCGGACCCAGCGCTTCTGCCTGACCGTCACCTCGTTCAACCGCCCCGCGCTGCACCCCGACATGCCGCTGGTGCTGGGGGACTACACCTCGACCATCCTGCTCGAGGTCGACGCGACCGCGCCGCGCTTCGCCGACCGCGCCACCGCGCTCGCGCGGCAGCTCGCCGCCGACCTGGAGCATGCCGAGGTGGGCGGCAGCCACGTGCTGCGGGAGATCGCGCGCCAGACCGGCCGCGCCGCGCCCGCCATCCCCGTCGTGTTCACCTCCGCACTCGGCTTTCGCCGCAAGGGACCGGTGGCCGAGACGGAGTCGGGCGGCTGGGACCGGCTGGGGACCACCGTCTACAACGTCTCCTCGACGCCGCAGGTGCTGATCGACAACCAGATCTCCGAGGAGGACGGCCAGCTCTTCTGCAACTGGGACGTCGCCGAGGATCTGTTCCCCGACGGCGTGGTCGACGCGATGGTGGCCGCCTACCGCGCGCTGCTGTTCGGCCTCGCCGACGGCACGCTGTGGGACGCGCGGCTCACCGCGACCGTGCCGGCGCAACCGCGTGCCCCGCGGCAGCCGGGGCCGGCGCCCGCCCTGCTGCACGCCGCCTTCGAGCGCTGCGCCCGGGCGCTGCCGCGCCGGCCGGCAGTGATCGCGCCGGACCGCACGCTCGATTACGCGACGCTGGATGCCGCGGCGGGGCATCTCGCGGCGACGCTGCTGAAGCGGCTGGACGGCGCGCCACGCGACCGGCTGGTGGCGGTGAGCTTCCCGCGCTCCTGGCGCCAGGTGGTCGCGGTGCTGGGCGTGCTGAAGGCGGGCGCCGCGTATCTGCCCGTCGATCCCGCCCTGCCGGCGGACCGCCGCGCGCTGCTGGTGGCGCGGGGCGAGGCGCTGCTGCTCGACGACCCGGCGGAGCTGGACGCGGCGCTCGCCAAGGCGGCGGCGGGGGCGCCGGCGCTGCAAGCGGTCACCGACCCGGAGCGGCTGGCCTATGTGATCTACACCTCCGGCTCCACCGGCGAGCCCAAGGGCGTGATGATCGAGCACGCCGCCGCGGTCGGCACCGTGGCCGAGGTGAACCGCCGCTGGGGCCTGGGCGCGGAGGACCGCACGATCGGCCTCTCCTCGCTCAGTTTCGACCTGTCGGTGTTCGACCTGTTCGGCCCGCTCAGCCTGGGCGGCGCGGTGGTGCTGCCGCCGGCGGAGGCGACGCGCGATCCCTCGGTCTGGGCCGACCTGCTGGTGCGCCATCGGGTCACGGTCTGGAACAGCGTGCCGGCGCTGATGGCGCTGCAGGCGGCGTATGGCCTGCCCGCGGACCATGCGCTGCGGCTGGTGATGCTGAGCGGCGACTGGGTGCCGCTGGAGCTGGTGGAGGCGCTGCGGACCCAGGCGCCGGCCACGCGGCTGGTGGCGCTGGGCGGCGCCACCGAGGCGGCGATCTGGTCGAACGCGCACGAGATCGGAGCGCTCGATCCGGCATGGACCAGCGTGCCCTACGGCACACCGCTCGCGGGACAGATGCTGCACGTGGCGAACGCGCAGGGCGAGGACTGCCCGGACTGGGTGGTGGGCGAGATCGAGATCTCCGGCCGCGGCCTGGCGCGGGGCTACTGGCGCGACCCGGTGCAGACCGCGGCGCGGTTCGTGCGCAACCCGGTCACCGGGGAGCGGCGGTATCGCACCGGCGATCTGGGGCGGTTTCGCGCGTACGGGGCGGTGCTCCCCGTGCCGCCTGTGTCCACCGTGTCATGGCCGGGCTCGGCCCGGCCATCCACGACTCGCGTGACGGAGCCAGCAGTCGTGGATGGCCGGCCTTCGCCGGCCATGACACAGGGGGGTGCGGCCACGCCGACCACTGCACCGGCGGACGCTCCGGCCATGGCACCGACGGACGCTCCGGCCAGGGCACTGACGAGCGCTCCGGCCAGGGCACCCGCGGACGCTCCGGCCATGACACACGGGGAACCGCATCCGATCGAGTTCCTTGGCCGCGAGGACTTCCAGGTCAAGGTCCAGGGCCATCGGATCGAGCTCGGGGAGATCGAGGCCGCGCTCGCGGCGCATCCCGCCGTGGCGCAGGCCGTGGTCACCGCCCCGGTCACTTCCGGCCGCGAGCGCACGCTGCACGGGTTCGTCGTCCCGCATGCGACCGCGACACCGCACGACGCCGCCTGGGACCGCGTGTGCGCGACCGCGCAGTCCGCGCTCGAGGCGCGCGCCCGCGCCATCTCGCGCGACGACTTCGAACTCACCGCGGCAACCTTCACCGACCAGGCCGCCGCCGCGGCCGCCGCCGCGCTGCGCCGGCTCACCGGCAGCTACGAGTTGCCCGACGCCGAGACGCTGATTCGCGATCATGGCGTCGCGCCCCGCTACCGGCTCTGGCTGGAGCGCATGCTGCCCGAAATCGCCCGCGTGGGCATGGCCGCGGAGCCGGTCTCCAGCCACGAGATCAGCGGCGTCGACCGGTTCGGCTTCGAGCCCGCCTCGCTCGACTTCCTCGATCGGGTGATCGCGCGGCTTCCCGAGCTGCTGACCGAACGGGAGCACTCGTCTTCGATTTACCTCGATGCCGAAACGCCCGATGTCTATGCGCGGCTGTTCGCCACGCCGAACGCGGTGATCGGGGCCGTGATTGGGTCGCTCGTGGCGCGGGAGCCGTCGTGGATGGCCGGGTCAAGCCCGGCCATGACACAGGGGGCGGGGACGCCGGCCTCGGCGCTGGAGGCAGCGGCGGCCGGAGGGGCACGGGAGCCGTCGTGGATGGCCGGGCCAAGCCCGGCCATGACACGGGGGGCGGGGACGCCGGCCTCGGCGCTGGAGGCAGCGGCGGCCGGAGGGGCACGGGAGCCGTCGTGGATGGCCGGGTCGAGCCCGGCCATGACACAGGGGGCGGGGACGCCGGCCTCGGCGCTGGAGGCAGCGGCGGCCGAAGGGGCGCGGGCGGAAACGGCGGGGGTGAGTTCCGCAGACGGCGCCCCCACCCTTCGCCCGCTCTCCATCCTCGAAGTCGGCGGCGGGCTCGGCACCACCCTCGCGGCGATCGAGGCCGACCTGCCGACCGACCGGCTCGACTACCTGTTCACCGATCTCAACCCGCATCTGCTGCGCGCCGCCCAGGCGAAATTCGCCGGCCGGCCCTGGCTCTCCTTCGCGACGCTCGACCTCGACGCGGAGGCGCCGGCGCATATCGGGCGCCACGACGTGATCCTCGCCTCCAGCGCGCTGCACGTCGCCGCCGACCTGCAGGCGACGCTCGAACGGCTGCGCGGCTGGCTCGCGCCCGGCGGCGTGCTGGTGATGCTGGAGGAGACGCGGTTCTTTCCCTGGTACGACCTCGGCATGGGGCTGCAATCGGGGTTCGACGCGCGCACCGACCTCGCGCGCCGGCCGCGCCACCCGCTGCTGTCCCGCGCGGCGTGGGAGCGCGCGCTGGAAGAGGCCGGGTTCGCCGCGGTGGCGATCCCGCGCGTGCCGAACGCGCTCGAGGACCTGATGGGGTTCGACGTGATCCTGGCGCGGGCCTCCGCCCCGGCCGGGTCCGACACCGAACTGGAAGCCGACCTCCTCGCCCATCTGCGCGCGCGGCTGCCCGCCTACATGGTGCCCAGCGGGATCAGCGTCATCGACGCGGTGCCGCTGTCGTCCAACGGCAAGGTCGACCGGCGCGCGCTGGTGCCGACGACGCGCGCTGCCGGCGCCACGGCGCCCGACGGCGCGCTGGACCGCGCGGTGGCCGCGGTGGTGGCCGAAATCATGCCGGAGGTCGCGGTCGATCCGCAGCGCTCGCTGTTCGAATACGGGGCGAGCTCGCTCACCCTGGTCGCGCTGCAGCGCCTGCTGGGCGAACGGCTGGGCCGCACCCTGCCGCTGCAGCGCATCTTCGAAGCACCGACCATCGCGGGCTTCGCGCGCGGGCTCGCGGGCGGCGACGCGGCCACCAGTCCGGTGGTGTCGTTCGGCGGCGCCGAGGACCGGCCGAAGCTGCTGATGATGCCGGGCATGTTCGCCCTGCCCTTCTACCTGCGTGACATGGCCGCAGCGGTCGGGGCGGAGCTCGATCTGGTCTCCGTCCAGCTCCCCGGCCTGGCCGAGGGCGAGACGCCGCTCGACGACATCGAGGCGCAGGCCGACCACGTGATCGCGCGGCTGCGCGCGGCGGGGCTGCGCGGCCCGTGGCTGATCGGCGGTCACTCCTTCGGCGGCCATGTGGCGCTCGCGGTCGGACGGCGGCTGCGGGCGGACGGCGAGCCGGTGCCGCTGCTGCTGCTGGGCGACACGCTGCGCAGCTTCGGCGATTTCGCGGCGCTGCAGAGCGACGACCTCGCCTATGCCGCGGTGACGCGCGGTCTCGTCGCCCTGTATGGCGGGCAGGTGCCGGAGGCCGATGGCGACACGCCCGAAGCCGCGTTCCGCGCCACCGCGGCGCGGATGCAGGCGGCCGGGCTGTTCGGCGCGCTGTCCCTGCCGCTCGACCGCATGGCCGAACTGTTCAAGGCGAATTTCCGCGCCATCGGAGCGGTTCGGCACGCGCCGATCCCGGGCGACGTCGCGGTGCTGCGGTCGGAAGGCGGGTTCCCGGAGGCGCTGCTGCAGTTCGAGACGGGCGAGGCCGCGGCCGATCCGGCGCTGGGCTGGGCGCCCCTGGTGCAGGGCCGGGTGATCACCCGCAGCCTGCCCGGCGACCACATGGCGATGCTCGACGCGGCCAACCTGCCTAGCATGGCGGCGATCGTGGTCGAACTCGCGCGCGACGCGCTGGCCGCCCATCTGGCCGCGATCGGCGGCACGCCCGACCCGGCGTCCGGCCCGGCCGCGCTGTGGCAGGCGATCCGTCAGCGCGGGCGGACGGCATGAGCGGCGCCTATCCCACCGCCGGGTTCGACCTCGCCAACGTCGCGGTCCAGGCGAACCCCTATCCCGCCTATGCCTGGCTGCGTGCGAACGCGCCGGTCTACCGGCTGGCCGGCGTGCCGATGTGGGTCGTCTCCCGCCACGCCGAGGTCGAGGCCGTGCTGCGCGACCCGGCGACCTACGCCTCCGATCTCGGCATGCACGTGCCGCTGATGTCGATGGTGATGCGGGACGCGCCCGATCACACCCGGCTGCGCCAGACCGTCACCCGCGCCTTCACGCCGCGCGCGGTCGCGCATCTGGAGCCGCGCATCCGCAGTGTGGCGGAGGCGCTGCTGGACGCGGGGACCCCCGACGGGGACTCCCACGCGGCCACGGCTGCGTTGTCCATCCACGCGGCCACGACCGTGATCGACTCCCACGCGGCGACCGCCGCGACAAACACCCACGCGGCCACGGCCGCGATCGACCCCCACGCGGCGACCGCCGCGATGGACTTCGTGCAGGCCTACGCCAACCCGCTCTCGGTCACGGTGATCTGCGAAATGCTGGGCGTGCCGCTCGATCAGCGGGACGCCATGAACCGGCACGCCCGCGACGCACTGCTGGCGAGCTTCGCCGCGACGGGGATGGGCAGCGCCGAACTGCGCGCCGAGGCGGAGGTGGGGCTGGGCCAGCTCATGGCGATCCTGGATGCCGCCATCGAGCGACACCTCGCCGCGCCCACCGACAACATCATCAGCACGCTGGTCGCCGAGGAGTCGCGCGGCACGCTGAACCGGGAGGAGCTGCGCAACCTCTGCGCCCTGCTGCTGATCGGCGGCCACGAGACCACCGCGAACATGATCGCGAGCGGCGCCTATATCCTGGCCGAGACGCCCGCGCTCTGGGCGCGGCTCAAGGCCGATCCGTCGCTGATCCCGCGCTTCGTCGAGGAACTCGCGCGGCTGCGCCCGCCGCTGCAGCGCATCGCGCGGCGCGCCACCCGGCCGGTGACGCTGGCCGGTGTGGAGCTGCCCGCGAACGCGCTGCTGATGCTGTTCCCCGGTTCCGCCAACCGCGACGCGGCGCGCTGGGCCGATCCCGACACGCTCGACCTGACGCGCGACGCGCGCGGGCATCTGGGCTTCGGCACCGGCGTGCACACCTGCCCCGGCGCCCCGCTCGCGCGGCTCGAGGCGCGCATCGCCTTCGAGGTGCTGTTGGCGCGGTCGGACGCGCTGCGCTTCGATCCCACCCAGCGGGCCATCCCGATCGCCGGCTACGCCGCCGGCAATCTGGGCTGGAACGTGCTTCCCCTCCTCCGCACCGCATCCGGTCCCCGCCCCATGTCCTCGCCGCCCGACCTGTTCGATCCCGTCTGCACCGTCGTCGCCGACTGCCTCGGCCTCGAGCGATCCGAGATCGTCGCCAAGACCTGCGCCAGGACCACCCCGGAATGGGACAGCCTCGCGCATCTGATGATCCTCGACGCGCTGGAGAAGCGGTTCGCGGTCAAGCTGCCGCGCCGCGCCGCCTACACGGCCAAGGACGTGGGCGAGCTCGCTGCCCTGGTCGCGACCACCCGGGCGGCGGGCTGATGCGGGTTCCCGGCGCGCGGCAGACGGTGTTCCGGCCACTCGACCCGGCCTTCCTCGAGGATCCCTACCCGACCTATGCGCGGCTGCGCGACGAGCACCCGGTCGGCTGGGCCGCGACGCCGGCCGAGGGCTATGCGGGGTTCTGGTTCGTCAGCCGCTACGCCGACGTCGCCGCCGGGCTGAAGGACAACCGGTTCGGCCGCGAGATCACCAAGGTGCTGCCGCCCGAGGCCTTCCCGCCCATCCCGGAACAGCAGAAGCCGCTCTATGCGATGCTGGCCGCCTGGATGCTGTTCAAGGACCCGCCCGACCACGCGCGCCTGCGCCGCATCGCCGCCCCGGTCTTCGCGCTGCGCCCGGTCCTCGGCATGCGGCCGCGCATCGAGGCGCTGATCGCCGCGGCGCTGGCCCGCATCCCCGATGACGGACCGTTCGACATCGTCTCCGACTTCTCCTCGCCGCTCTCGATCGACATCGTCGCCGACCTGATGGGGGTGCCGGAGGAGGACCATCCGCTGGTGCGCGGCTGGGTGCGCGAGATCACCCTCTCGCTCGACCTGGTGCGCACCCCCGAACGGATCGCCGCCGGCAGCCGACGGGCGGCCGAACTGATCGCCTATTTCGAGCGGCTGGTGGCGGCGCATCGCCGTGCGCCGCAGGGCAACCTGCTGAGCCTGCTGATCGCAGCGCAGGACCAGGGCAGTTTCCTCGACGAGCAGGAGCTGTTGGCGTCCTGCGTGCTGTTCCTGTTCGCCGGGCACGAGGCGTCGTCGCTGCTGATCGGCAACGGGCTGCGGGCGCTGGCCGCCAACCCGGCCGAGTGGCGGCGGCTGCGGGAGGGCGCGGTCGGGGTGAAGTCGGCGGTGACCGAACTGCTGCGCTACGACAGCCCGCAGCAGATCGCGTTCCGCCATGCGCTGGCGGATGTGGAGTTCCAGGGCGTGACGATCCGCACCGGCCAGGTGGTCGGGTTCGGCCTCGGCTCCGCCAACCGCGACCCGCGCGTGTTCGCCGACGCCGACCGGCTCGATCTCGGGCGCGAGGAGACGCGGCATCTGGCGTTCGGGGCGGGCATCCACACCTGCGCCGGCAGCAGCCTCGCGCAGCTCGAGGCGGAGCTGGTGTTCGCTGCGCTCGCTCGCCGCTTCCCGGTGCTGCAGGTGGTCGCGGAGGAACGCCAGGAGAGCATCCTGGTGCGCGGGCTCACTCGGTTGGTGCTGGCGTGCGGGGTGGCGGCGTAGGGGGTGGGTTGCCTCCGTCAGGCGCCTTCCCCCGCGTCATCCGCCCGTCCCGCGTCATCCGCGGGCCTCGACCCGCGGATCCCCACGCGCAAGAACAGTGCGGCCCGGCCCCCCTCGCCGCCGCGTGCCGGTGGGGATGGCCGGGTCGAGCCCGGCCATGACGGGCGGACGCGTCGTC
>JAFKLG010000098.1 GCA_017304945.1 Rhodospirillales bacterium | reverse complement strand
GGACCTTGAGCGCCGGGAAGTCGATGCCGGCGTTGCCGGCGAACAGGCGCGACCAGGCACCGCCCGCCAGCACCGCGCTGTCGCAGGCGATGCGCCCCTTCTCGGTGACCACCCCGACGACCCGGCCCGCGGCGAGGTCGAGGGCGCGCACCGCGCAGCCGGTGAAGATCTGGGCACCATGCGCCCGCGCCGCTTCGGCGATCGCCGGGGCGGCCAGGGCCGGTTCGGCGCGCCCGTCGGTCGGCGTGTAGAGCCCGGCCACGAAGGGCGCGACCAGGCCCGGCATGACCTCGCCCAGTGCCTCGCCGCGCAGCACCTGGCTGTCGACCTGGTATTGCCGCGCCTCCTCGAGCCACGCCTCCTGCGTCGCGAGTTCCTTTTCGGTCTCGCAGAGATAGACGATCCCGGACTGGCGGAATCCGGTCTCCTTCCCCACCCGCTCGGTCATGCCCCGCCAGAGCTTCAGGCTCTCGATCGAGAGCGGGATCTCGGCGACGTCGCGGCCCATGGTGCGGCACCAGCCCCAGTTGCGGCTGGATTGCTCACCGCCGATGCGCCCCTTCTCACAGAGCACGACCGGGATGCCCTTCTCGGCCAGGAACAGGGTGGTGCAGACCCCGATGATGCCGCCGCCGATGACGACGACGCTGGTGCGGGCGGGAAGGGTCGCATCGGAGGCGACCGGCTCGACGGGAGGAGACATGTCGCGACTATAGGAGCGTCCGTCCTGGAGCGAAACGGGATCGGTGGATTGCATCGCGTTTAGATGATGATGAAGGCGCCGAGCTTTGCGCGCGCGAGCGCGGCGAGGTCGGGGGCGATACGGGCGCCCGTCGGGATGACCGGGCGGGCCAAGGTGTCAATGCTGCGGATATGGCTCAACAACACCTCTCCGGCCACGGGCAGGCCCGCCGGCAGCACGATGCTGCTTGGAAACGGCCGAACGCGCGAGGTGATGGGACAGACCACTGCAAGTCCGGTCGCCTCGGTGAACAGTCGCGCCGACACGACGAGAGCGGGACGCCGCCCAGCCTGTTCCCGCCCGCGCGTCGGATCGAACTCCGTCCAGATCAGGTCACCGGCGTCGGGAACATAGCCGTCCGTCGTCATTCCTCCACGGCTTCCCGCCCCAGGTCCGGTCCCCAGTCAAAGGCCTCGCGGTACAATGCCCGCCATTCGGCGCTGGATTTGCCGGCGAACATCGTTTCGACCGTCATGGGCGCAGGACGCGCACGGATCGTGATGGCGCCGTCTTTGGTCTCGATCTCGACCGTGTCGCCTTCGTGCAGGCCGACGGCGGTCGCCACCTCCTGCGGAACCCGGAGGGCTAGACCCTTTCCCCAGCGGCCAAGAACGACGTGCGTCATCGCAGTTCCCTCATGTCCGTTCCAATCATAACGCAAGATGGTTCGCCTCGCATCCAGATCCCCCTTTGCCCCTCGCCGCCCCTCGCCTACGCTCTCCGCTGCACTGCACACGAGGACGAACGAATGGCCTGGCGCATCGGTGTGGATTCCGGCGGCACCTTCACCGACGTCTGCCTGTTCGATGACAGCTCCGGCCAGGTCGTGGTCTGGAAAGTCTCCTCCACCCCCGACGATCCCTCCCGCGGCATCGCCCAGGGCGTGGCCGAGGGCGTCGACCGGGTCGGCGCGGCGCCGGCCGCGATCGGCTATTTCGGCCACGGCACCACGGTCGCGACCAAGGCGCTGATCCAGCACCGCGGCGTGCGCACCGGCCTGATCACCACCGAGGGGTTTCGCGACCTGCTCGAGATCGGCCGCCAGAAGCGCCCCGATCTCTACGACCTGCAGGTCGAGAAGCCGCCCACGCTGGTGCCGCGCGACCTGCGGCTCGAGGTGCCCGAACGGCTGCGGCATGACGGTTCGGTCGAGATCCCGTTCGAGGCCGAGGCGTTCCGCGCCGCGGTCCGCCGCCTCAAAACGCAGGGCGTGCAGGCCGTCGCCGTCTGCTTCCTCTACAGCTTCGTCCGCCCCGCCCACGAAGAGGACGCCGCCCGCATCCTGGCCGAGGAATTCCCCGAGGCGTTCGCCTGCGTCTCGCACCAGGTCGCGCCCGAGTTCCGCGAGTTCGAACGCATGTCGACGGCGGTGGTGAACGCCTATCTCGGCCCCGTCATGCGCCGCTACATCACCCGCCTGGGCGACCGGCTGCGCGAGATGGGCATGACCGCGACGCCGCATCTCACCCAGTCGAATGGCGGCGTGATCGGCTTCGACCAGGCCGCGCGGCTGCCGGTGCGCACCGTGCTGTCGGGCCCGTCCACCGGCGTGGTGGGCGCGCAGGAAATCGGCAAGATGGTCGGCATCCCCGACCTGATCACCTTCGACATGGGCGGCACCTCGACCGATGTCGCGCTGCTCGCCGGCGGCACCTGCCGGCTCGCCAGCGAGGCCGTGGTGCACGGCTACCCGATCAAGGCGCCGATGCTCGACATCCACACGGTGGGCGCGGGCGGCGGCTCCATCGCCTTCATCGACAATGGCGGTCTGCTCAAGGTCGGCCCGCGCAGCGCCGGCGCCGATCCCGGCCCGGTCTGCTACGGGCGCGGCAACACCGAGGCGACCGTCACCGACGCCAACGTCGTGCTGCAGACGCTGAACCCGACCCACCTGCTGGGCGGGCGCATGGAAGTGCGCCAGGACCTCGCCCGCGCCGCCATCGAACGCCTCGCCGCGCCACTCGGCATGGATCCGATGGCGACCGCGCAAGGCATCATCTCGGTGGTCACCGCCAACATGGCGCGCGCGATCCGGGTGATCTCGGTGCAGCGCGGCCACGATCCGCGCGACTACACGCTGGTCGCCTTCGGCGGCGCCGGCCCGCTGCATGCGGCGCGGCTCGCGAAAGAGCTCGAGATCGGCCGCATCCTGGTGCCGCGCACGCCGGGCATCCTCTGCGCCATGGGCCTGCTGCTGACCGACCTGCGCGCCGACTTCGCCACCACCCGGCTGTCCACCCTCGGCCAGGCCGCGCTCGCGCCGATGGAGGAAGCGTTCGCCGACCTCGCCCATCGCGCCGACGACTGGTTCGCCGAGGAGCACATCGCCCCCAAGGCGCGCCGGCTCACCCGCACCGTGGACATGCGCTATGCCGGGCAGAACTACGAGCTGCCCATCCCGGTGCCGGAAGGCCCGATCGGCCCAGCCACGCTGGACGCGCTGGCGGAGGGCTTCGCGGCCGCCCACCGGCGCATGTACGGCTTCGTTGCCGAGGGCGAGCCGGTGCAACTGGTCACCTTCCGCGTGGAGGCCGCGGGCCTGGTCCCCAAGGCCCGCTTCACGCCGCAGCCCGATGCCGGCCCCGACGCCTCCGCCGCCATCATGGCGACGCGCGAGGTCTGGATGCCGGAGACCGGCGGCTTCGTCGCCTGCCCCGTCTACGATCGCGACAAGCTGCGCGCCGGCAACGTCATCCGAGGCCCCGCGATCGTCGAGCAGATGGACGCGACCACGGTCGTGCTGCCCGGCATGACCGCCCGCGTCGAACCCTATCTCAACCTGATCCTGGAGGCGGCATGAACGATCTGAGCCCCGCGCCCGTCCATGTCGACCCGATCACCGTCGAGGTGATCGGCAGCGCGCTCGCCTCCATCGTCGAGGAGATGGGAGAGGCGCTGATCCGCGCCTCCTACTCCACCAACATCAAGGAGCGGCGGGACTGCTCGACCGCGCTGTTCGACCTCGAGGGCCGCACGCTCTGCCAGGCCGAACACATCCCGATGCATCTCGGCAGCTTCCTCGACCTGATCCCGCACATCATGAAGCGGCACCCGGTCGAGCAGATGCAGCCGGGCGACGTGTTCTGCGGCAACGACGCCTATGAGGGCGGTGGCACGCATTTGCCCGACATCGTGCTGGCCGAACCGGTGTTCGTGGACGGACGGATCACCGCCTGGGCGGTCAACCTGGCGCACCACGCCGACTTCGCCGATCGCGGCCACGCCCACATCTACCAGGAAGGCCTCCGCATACCGCCGATCCGCCTGTATCGCGCGGGCGAGCTGCAGGCGGACGTGCAGGAGCTGATCCTGCTGAACTGCCAGGTGCCGCGGGAGCGCCTGTCCGACCTGCGCGCCCAGATGGCGGCCAATCGCCTCGGCGTGCAGCGGCTGCAGGCGCTGTGCGGCAAATACGGCCGCGAGACCGTGCTCGCGGCCGGCTCCGCGCTGCAGGACTACGCCGAACGCAAGATGCGCGCCGGCATCGCCGCCATTCCCGACGGCGAATACCGCTTCGCCGACCGCTACGACTGCCCGGAGATCGACGGCGAGCTCGACATGAGCTGCGTGATCACCGTGCGCGGCGATACGATGCACCTGCATTTCGACGCGCCGCCGCAGGTGCGCGCCGGGCTGAACATGACCATGACCGCCCTGCTCTCCACCGTGTACTACGCGGTGAAGACGGTGGTGGATCCGACCATCCTGCCCAATGCCGGCCTCGCGCGCCCGCTCAGCGTGACCGCGCCCGCCGGCTCCATCGTCAACTGCACGCATCCCGCCGCGGTCAACGGCCGGCTAGGCCCCTGCCAGCGCGTGGTGGACCTGATCCACGGGGCACTGGCCCAGGCGGTACCGGATCGCGTCACCGCGGCCCATAACGGCGCCTGTTTCTCGATCACCTTCGTGGGCCACCAGCCCGCGGACGGGTCGATCTGGGTGTATCTGGAGACGATCGGCGGCGGCTTCGGCGCCCGCGCCGAAAAGGACGGGCTCGATGGGGTGCACGTCCACATGACCAACACCTCCAATCTGCCGGTCGAGGCGCTGGAACTCGAGTACCCGCTCACCCTGCTGCGCTACGAGCTGGTGGACGGATCGGGCGGGCCGGGCCGGCATCGCGGCGGCATGGGGCTGCGGCGGGTCTATCGCGCCAATCACGACTGCCGGGTGCGGATCGACGGCGCGCGGCTGCTCTCGCAGCCCTGGGGGCTCGATGGCGGGCTGCCGGGCGGCCAGGCGGCGATCCGGCTGCATGCGGGGGCGGTGCCGTTCAACCACGGCAACGGCGCGCTGCGGCCGGGCGAGATCATCGAGGTCGTCACCGCCGGATCGGGCGGCTACGGCCCGCCGGCCGACCGCGCGGCCGCCGCGATCGAACGCGACCTCGCCGAGGGCCGCATCGATGCCGAGACCGCCCGCGCCGTCTACGGCGTGGCATGACGCATGCTTGCCCCCCGTGGGGGCGAGCGCCGCCGAATGTTTTCCCCTCCCCTCGCGGGAGGGACCAGGGGAGGGGGTGATCGGGATCCGCGCATCAATTGCGTTCCCCGCTCCGACCGCCCCCTCTCCCCAACCCGCTCCCGCAAAGGGAGAGGGAGCAACAGGGATCCATGGAGGCTTCACCGATGACGCTGTCGCGCCGCTTGTTGCTGGGGACCGGGGCGGTCCTGCCCTTCCTGCGCCACCCCGCCCGCGCCGCCACCACGCCGGGAAAGCTGGTGTTCGGCTTGTCCGCCTATCCGCCCAGCTTCTCGCCCTGGACCAATTCCGGCACCGCCGCGGCGACGTTCCGCCTGGCCGTGCATCGCGGCCTGCTGGGCTACGCGCCGGACGGATCGGTGCGTGGCGAGCTGGCGGAGAAATGGGAACACGCCGATGACGGCGCCTGGGTGTTCCATCTGCGCGATGCCACCTTCCAGAACGGCGCCAAGGTGACCTCCGCCGACGTCGCCTGGTGTTTCGAGCAGATCGCCGGCGAGAAATCGACCGCCTACTACCGCGCGCAGATGCAGGCGATCGCCAAGCTCGAGGTGCCGGATGCGAAGACCATCCGCATCACCACCAAGGAGCCGAACGCGATCTTCCCGCTGCAGGTCGCGAGCTTCTACCTGCCGATCGTCGCCAAGGACTCGCTGAAGGAAGGACCGTCCGGCATCGGCGCCGGCCCGTTCAGGCTGACCGGCGAGGAGCGTGGCGTCGGGCTCGATTTCGTCGCCTTCGACAAATACTACCGGCCCGGCCTGCCCAAGCTGAAATCGCTGCGCATGACCGTCTACGCGGACGAGAACCTGCGCGTCGCGGCGCTGCAGGCCGGCGACGTGGACCTGATCGAATACGTGCCCTGGCAGTCGATGCCGAGCATTCAGGGCGACCAGCGGCTGGCGCTGCAGACGACCGACGGGCCGTTCATGTATCTGACGTTCAACGTGCGGGCGAAGCCGTTCGACGACCCGCGCGTCCGCCAGGCCGTGGCGCATGCGATCAAGCGCGAGGACATCGTCAAGGCGGCCTTCTTCGGCCGCGGCGCCCCGATCGAGGGCTTGCCGATCCCGCCCGGCACCCCGTTCTATGATCCGACCTACGCCAAGGGCCTCGCCTATGACCCGGCCAAGGCCAAGTCGCTGCTGAGCGCCGCGGGCGTGGGCAGCGGCTTCGCCTGCAAGCTGCTCTCCACGGCCCAGTACGGCATGCACAAGGACAGCGCCGCGGTGGTGCAGCAGCATCTGGCGGATGTCGGCATCCAGGCGGAGCTGGTGCTGCCCGACTGGTCGACCCGGGTCACGCTGGGCAATCGCGGCCAGTACGAGATGGGCATCATGGGCAGTGCCGCGGACAGCAACGATCCGGATGGGCTGGCGCCGTTCCTGGATGGCTCGCTGACCCCGTCCTACAACCGGAGCTACGGGTTCAACGATCCGAAGATCAACGCGCTGCTGGCCGCCGGCCGCGCCGAGTTCGATCCGGCCAAGCGGCACGGGATCTACGCGGAGCTGCAGCAGCGCTGCCTCGAGCAGGTGCCGATGGTCGGGCTGTGCTTCCGCTCGCAGGGCTATGGCATGAGCAAGGCGGTTACCGGCTTCACCAACATGCCGGGCGCGCTGACCTTCTACTCGGGCACGACATTCGAGACGACGAGCACCGGCTGACCGGCCGCGCGGCACCTTCGGCGGCAGGCGGCCTGCGGGGGCGATTTCAGGCGGGAAAGCCGATTTCCCGGCGGCCGCTCGCAGGATAGGGTGCCGGCCGCGCCCGCCTGGCGGAATGGTAGACGCAGCGGACTTAAAATCCGCAGCCGTGAGGCGTGGGGGTTCGAGTCCCCCGGCGGGCACCACGCTGAAGACAAACGGCATCTTATGTCGCTCGGCAGTTGAGCGATCTTGCCGGAGATCTCCAGCGGACCTGCTGCGGAGCCGGCGGTTCGGCCATCCTGCGACGATCAGCTGAAGCTCCAACACTCGAGGCACGGCTCTGGGGTTCACCCCGGCTTGAGAGGGTGTTCGGCGGTCGATCATGGGCATTCGAGCAAGATGCTCCACGAGCGTCGTTTTGGCCTGCCTCAGCCACGGGCTCTGGGCTCCCCACCACCCAATGAGGCAGGCGCTGAAGAAAGCGTGCCCGCTCGAGTCGTCGCCCCCCGCCGACACGGACACCGCGGGAGCGTCGGCGCTCGAGCCGCTGACGCTCCTTGGATCTGATGCCCGGCTGGCCGCAGTGAACGACACCTGAAGCACCTCTCAGCGGCCAGACGGGGTTGCCCACGTCCTGATATTTCGGTATAGCCGGAAATATGGAATCGAACGATGTGGCCGCCACCTTCGCCGCCCTCTCTCAGGCAACCCGGATCGATCTGCTCCGGCTTTTGATCGCGGAGGGCAGCAATGGACTGCCGGCCGGAGAGCTCGTGAGCCGTCTCGGCCTGCCGAACTCCACCGTCTCATTTCATCTTGCTGCCCTGGAGCGGGTCGGCTTGACGCAGTCAACGCGTCGGGGCCGGCAGGTCCTCCACGCGGCACGGATTGCACGCCTGCGCACGGTCCTGACCTTCCTGACCGAAGCCTGCTGCGGCGGCCGCCCCGACCTGTGCGGCGATCTCGCCTATCTCCTCCCCCCGGCCGAAGAGGAAACCGGCATGACCCCCGCGTTCAATGTGCTCTTTCTCTGCACACACAATTCGGCTCGCTCGATCATGGCAGAGGCAATCTTGCAGAAGATCGGCGGAACGCGATTCAACGCTTATTCCGCCGGCTCCGATCCGGTCGCTGCGCCCAATCCCGAGGTGATGGCGAAGCTGATGGCGCTCGGGCATGACGTCAGCCTGCTGCGCAGCAAGGATTGGCACCAGTTCACTGGACCGGAGGCTCCGCGAATGGACTTCGTGATCACTCTTTGTGACACGCTGCGCGGACAATCCTGCCCGGATTTTGGCGAGCTTGCGATCACCGCTGCCTGGCCCTTGCCTGACCCCGTGAAGTTCAGCGGCAGCGCGGTGGAGCGCTCGACGATGCTGAATGAGCTTTACGCCAGCCTGCATCGGCGTCTGTCGATTTTCACCGCCTTGCCCTTTGCCGCGCTCGACCGCATGGCAATGAAAGCACGCTTGGACGAGATCGGTAGCGGCCTTCCGGCGCTGGCGAGAGGTCGCTGAGATGCGCGTCGGCATCAACGGCATGGGCCGCATCGGCCGGCTCGCCCTTCGCGCCGCCATGGGCGCCCTGGTGCGGCCGGCGGATGACCCACGGGCCGGCAACCGGCTCGAGGTCGTCCATGTAAACGAACTGAAGGGTGGCGTTTCCACCACGGCGCATCTGCTCGAATTCGACAGCGTGCATGGCCGGTGGCGCGAAGCCATCACCGTTGAGGGCGAGGACGCGATCCGTATCGGTCAGCATCGTCTCACCTTCAGCGAGGCTGCGCTTCCGAACGGCGTGCCCTGGGGGCGGCTCGGCTGCGACATCGTACTCGAATGCACCGGCAAGTTCCGGACTGCGGAGCAGCTGCAAGGCTATTTCGAGCAAGGCGTGCGGCATGTCATCGTCGCCGCCCCGGTCAAAGATCCGGCTGCCCTCAACGTCGTGGTCGGCGTCAACGACCATCTGGTTATTCCTGCCCAGCACCGGCTGCTCACCGCGGCTTCCTGCACCACGAACTGCTTGGCACCCGTGATCAAGGTGTTGCAGGAGGCGGTAGGCATTCGGCACGGCCAGATCACCACCATCCATGATCCGACCAACACCAACGTGGTGACCGACGCCCCCCACAAAGACCTCCGACGCGCCCGGTCAGCGATGCTCTCACTCGCCCCGACCACGACCGGCAGCGCCACCGCGATCGCGCTGATCTATCCGGAATTGAAGGGAAAGCTGAACGGGCACGCGGTGCGCGCGCCGGTGCTGAATGCGAGCCTCACCGACGGCGTGTTCGAGATGGCGCGGCCGGTCACCGAGGTCGAGATCAACGCGCTGTTCAAGAGCGCGGCGGCGGCTGGCCCCCTGGCCGGCATCCTCGGTTACGAGGAGCGCCCCCTGGTCTCGGCGGACTACGTCAACGACACCCGCAGCGCAATTGTTGATGGGCCGAGCACGATGGTTACCGATGACACGCTGCTGAAGGTCTACGCCTGGTATGACAACGAGGTGGGTTATGCCTGTCGCATGGTCGATCTCGCCACCATCGTGATGGAGCGCAGCTGATGTCGGCAGTGCGCAATTATGCGGTCGTGACCGCAAGCTACTGGAGCTTCACGCTCACCGACGGCGCTTTGCGCATGCTGGTGCTGCTGCATTTCTATGCCCTGGGCTACACGCCCTTCATGCTGGCCTTCCTGTTCCTGCTCTACGAGGCGGCCGGCATCTTCGCCAATCTCGGGGGCGGCTGGCTGGCGGCACGCTTCGGCATCCCGCGCATGCTGATGACCGGCCTGAGCTTGCAAATTGCCGGGCTGCTGCTGCTCTCCGGCTTGCAGGCGGATTGGAGCCCTGCCCTGTCCGTCGCCTACGTCGTCGCCGCGCAGGGGATCGCCGGCGTCGCCAAAGACCTCACCAAGACTGCGTCGAAATCAGCGATCAAGGCGACCTCCGAGGGAGGTGCCGGCCAGCTCTTCCGATGGGTTGCCTGGTTCACCGGCTCCAAGAATGCCATGAAGGGTGCCGGATTCTTCGTCGGCGGACTGCTGCTGGAGACGGCCGGTTTCCGTGGCGCGTTGTGGCTGATGGCAGGTCTACTCGCCTTTGTGCTGATCGGAGTGATGCTCTCCGTGCCGCGCACTCTAGGCAAGGCCAAGGCATCGAAAAGCTTCCGAGAACTTTTTGCGAAGTCGCGCAGTATCAATCTGCTCGCCGGTGCTCGCATCTTCATGTTCGGCTCGCGTGATGTGTGGTTCGTTGTCGGCCTCCCGGTATTCCTCTACGCGCAAGGCTGGCGCTACATGGAAGTCGCTGGGTTCCTCGCCGTGTGGACGATCGGTTACGGGCTGGTGCAGGCGATCGCGCCGAATATCATTCGGCGCAGCGCCGATGGTCTCACGCGAGAGGTGCCGGAGGCCCGCCTATGGGGCACGCTGCTCGCCGCCATTCCGGTCGCGCTCGCGCTGCTGGTCACCAGCCATCTCGCCGTGCGGCTCGACCTGGCAGTGGTCGTGGGGCTTTGCATTTTCGGCTTTGCCTTTGCCGTCGTCTCCTCGTTGCACTCCTACCTGATCCTCGCTTACGCAGGATCGGCCAAGGCCGCCGAAGATGTCGGTTTCTATTATGCGGCCAATGCCGGCGGGCGCTTGCTGGGCATCCTGCTCTCCGGCGCCCTGATGTCAGCAGGCGGCATTGCGGCCTGTCTCTGGGGCTCCGGCGTGATGCTCGGCGTGAGCCTGGTGTTGACGCTCCTGCTGCCCTCCGAACGACGGAAGCGGGCTGCGGCTTGAACAACGCTGACAAGCAGCAGCTGCGACTGAGAGTGCCGCCACGTGGCACGGTTGGCCGAGCGCTTCTGTGATCATCAGCACCGATCGGCCCAATGCCAACCGTCTTCCCCCGCCGCCTCGTTCTGACGCATATCTCCCCCACCAACAGGAGCCGCGTGATGAACGACGCCTCGAGCCCCGACACCGCCCAACTGCCGCTCACCCTCGGCATCGATATCGGCGGCAGCCACCTCAAGGCCGGCCTGCTCGACGCACGCGGCGACATGGTGGGCGAGCGCCATCGGGTCGATACGCCGGCCGACCCCACACCCGCCGTGGTCTGCGACGCCCTGATCGCCATGGGCAACACGATCGGCCATTTCGACCGGATCTCCATCGGCTTCCCCGGCGTGGTCCGCAGCGGCCGCGTGCTGACCGCACCGCATCTCGGCACCCAGGCATGGCGCAACTTCCCGCTCGCCGCGCGCCTGGCCGACGCCCTCGGCAAGCCCGCCCGCCTGCTCAATGACGCCGAGGTCGCCGGGCTCGGCGTGATCTCCGGCCACGGCGTCGAGTGCGTGATCACCCTCGGCACCGGCATGGGGTTCGCGCTGTTCCAGGACGGGCTGGTCGCGCCGCACCTCGAGATGTCGCATCACCCGGTCCATGGCGGCCACACCTATGACGAGTATGTCGGGGAAGCAGCCCGCGAGAAGGTCGGCAAGAAGCGCTGGAACAAGCGCGTGGAACGGGTGATCGGCATCCTGCAGACCGTGGTCACCTACGACACGCTCTATATCGGCGGCGGCAACACGAAGTTCATCCGCTTCCCGCCGCCCGAAGGGGTGCAGATCGTCGCCAACGAGGCCGGCATCACCGGTGGCGTGCGCCTGTGGGACCCGGTGCTCGACCGGCTCTTCCCCAGCCGCTGACCCGCTGCATGCCGGGATTGCCCGCCCAGCTTGATACGCCGCGGCTGCATCTCCGTCCCATCCGGCCGGACGACGCGGCGGCGGTGTTCGCCAGCTGGGTGCGGGATCCGCGCGTGACCCGCTTCCTCACCTGGGCGCCCCACCCCGACCTCGCGACCACCCGCGCCTATGTCGCCGACCGCATCGCCACCCCGCACTCCCGCACCTACGTGCTGCAGGACCGGCGCGGGGGCGGGCTGCTGGGCGCAATCGACCTGCGCCGTCCGGCCCCCCACCGGATCGGCTTCGGCTACGCGCTCGCCCCGTCCGCCTGGGGCAACGGGCTGATGACCGAGGCGCTGCGCGCGGCGCTCGCCTGGGTCCAGGCGCAGCCCGACCTCTGGCGCATGGGAGATTTGTGCGACGCCGACAACCACGCCTCCGCGCGGGTGATGGAGAAAGTGGGCTTGCGGCGTGAGGGCGTGCTGCGGCGCTGGGCCGTCCATCCGGCCCTGGGGCCCGCCCCGCGCGACTGCATCAGCTTCGCCTGGGCCCGCGACTGAACGCCGCCACCCGGACACGCCCCCGCACGCCCCCGACCAGACCCTCGCCGGGGCGATCGACGCGTCCCCACCCCTTGCGCCCCCACCCCTTGCGCCACCATGCGCGACGCGGTCCTCTGGCGCCGATGTCCGAACCCTCGACCGCGACCACCCTGGCCGCCAACGTCATGCACTTCGCGCGCCTGCTGCGGCGGGCGGGCCTGCCGGTCGGCCCCGCCGAGACGATCGCGGCGCAGCAGGCGCTGACCCGGGTGGACCTCGCGGACCGCACCCAGGCGCGGATCGCGCTCCGCGCCACGATGATCCACCGCCGTGAGCACCAGGACGTGTTCGACCAGGCCTTCGCCCTGTTCTGGCGCGACCCCACGGCCGCCGAACAGGCCGCCGCCATGGCGCTGCTGGAGGCGCAGAAGGAAAAGCGGCCGGAACGGCCACCGCCGGCCTCCCGCCGCGTCGCCGAGGCCTTCGCGCCCAAGACCGACCGCCCACCGCAGCCGCAGGACGAGCCGCCGGTGCAGGACGCGGTGCTCACCGTGTCCGACCAGGAGCGGCTGCAGCAGATGGATTTCGAGGCGATGGGCGCCGAGGAGATCGCCGCGGCGAAACGCGAGATCCGCCGCCTCGTGCTGCCGCTCGACCTGCGCCGCACCCGCCGCCGCCGCGCCGACCCGGCCGGACCGCGTGTCGATCTGCGCCGGACCATCCGGCAGAACCTGCGCCAGGGCGGCGAGATTCTGTCGATCGCCCGCAGCCGCACCGTCACCCGGCCGCCGCCGCTGGTCGTGCTGTGCGACATCTCCGGCTCGATGGGCCGCTATGCGCAGATCCTGCTGCATTTCCTGCATGCGGTGACGAACGACCGCGACCGCGTGCACGTGTTCCTGTTCGGCACGCGGCTCACCAACATCACCCGCCAGCTCCGCCATCGCGACCCGGAGGTCGCGTTCCAGATGATCTCGCAGATCGTGCCCGACTGGTCCGGCGGCACCCGCATCGGCGACGCGATCGGCCGCTTCAATCGGCTCTGGGCGCGGCGGGTGCTGGGCCAGGGCGCGATCGTGCTGCTGATCACCGACGGGCTCGACCGGGAGGGCGCGGCGGGCCTGCCCGAGGAGATGGACCGGCTGCATCGCTCCTGCCGCCGGCTGATCTGGCTGAACCCGCTGTTGCGCTGGAGCGGGTTCGAACCAAGATCCCAGGGCATCCGCGCGATGCTGCCGCACGTGGACGAGTTCCGACCGGTCCACAACCTGGCCAGCCTGCGCGCGCTGGTGGATCTTCTCTCACGCCCCGCTCCGCCCCGCGCGGCGGGCCCTGCCCCGGAAAGGATGGCGTCATGAGCGCTGCGACCCTGTTCAACGAGCCCGAGGACGTATTGGCCACCGCCGCCGGATGGCGCGCCGCCGGCGAGCAGGTGGCGATCGCCACCGTCACCGAGACCTGGGGCAGTTCCCCGCGCCCGGCCGGCTCCCGCCTCGCGATCAGCAAGTCGGGCAAGATGGCCGGCTCCGTCTCCGGCGGCTGCATCGAGGGGGCGGTCGCCGAAGCGGCGATGAAGACGATCGACACCGGAACCCCGCAACTGCTCGATTTCGGCGTGAGCCATGAGCGCGCCTGGGAAGTCGGCCTCGCCTGCGGCGGCAAGGTGAAGGTGTTCGTGGAGCGGCTGAGCTAGCGGGCTCGTCCGACTGCCTGTGCCGGTGGGGATGGCCGGGTCGAGCCCGGCCATGACGGCTGGGAGGGAAGGCCGCCCCGCCCATTTCGTCATGGCCGCCCCCCGGCTCGACCCGGGGGTTGACCCGGCCATCCCCACGCGCACCAATCGGCCCCACGAAAAACCACGCCCCTCCAGGGAGTGACGCCATGACGCCCGAGATCCTCGCCGCTCTCGAAGCGGCCCAGCGCGAGAAGCGTCCGACCGTGCTGGCGACCCGCCTGCCGGACGGCGCGCAGACCCTGCTGCCCGATCCCGCCGCCGCCGCCGCGCTGAACGAGGCCGCCGCCCGCGCGCTCGATCGCGACGAGAACGGCACGGTGAAGATCGACGGCCAGGACTGGTTCCTGCACGCCCACAACCCGCCGCTGCGCCTGGTCGTGGTGGGCGCGGTGCATATCGCCCAGGCGCTGGTCCCCTTCGCCGCCCGCTGCGGCTACGCGGTGACGGTGGTCGACCCGCGGCGCTCCTTCGCCTCCGACGAGCGCTTCCCGAACGTCACCATCTCCACCGAGTGGCCGGACGAGGCGCTGGACGCCCTCGCCCCGGACCATCGCACCGCCGTGGTCACCCTGACGCACGACCCGAAGCTCGACGACCCCGCGCTCGACCGCGCCCTCAAGTCGAAGGCGTTCTACATCGGCGCCCTCGGGTCGCGGAAAACCCACGCGGCGCGCCTGAAGCGCCTGCGCGAACTCGGCCACGACGAAGCCGCGCTTGCCCGCATCAAGGGCCCGGTCGGGCTCAACATCGAAGCGGTCACCGCGCCGGAAATCGGCCTCTCCATCATGGCCGAAATCGTCGCGGTCCGCCGCGGCGCGCCGCTGCCCGAGAAGGCCCGCCTGCCCGCGGCCGCGACCCCGGCCCCGCAGGCCGCATGAAGTTCGGTCCCGCTCCGCTCGACGAGGCGCGCGGCGCCATCATGGCGCACAGCCAGCGCGTCGGCACGACCATGATCCGCAAGGGCGCTCTGCTCGACGACGTGGCGATCGCCGCCCTGCGCGAAGCCGGCCGCACCGAGGTGGTCTGCGCGCGGCTCGAACCCGGCGACGTGCCGGAGGATATCGCCGCCGACCGGCTCGCCTCCCCGCTCGTCTCGCCGCTGATCGCGCGCTCCCGCGCGGCGACCGGCCGCGTCAACCTCGCGGCCGAGGTGCCGGGCCTGCTGCGCGTGGATGCCGCCAAGATCGACCGGCTGAACGGCGTCGACGAAGCCCCCACGCTCGGCACGCTGCCCGACTATGCGGTGGTCGCGCCGCGCGACCTGGTGGCCACGATCAAGGTCATCCCGTTCTCGGTCCCCGGCCACGTGCTGGCGGTCGCCGAGACGCTGGCCCGCCAGGGCCCATCCCCACTCGCGCTGCACCCGTTCCGCGCATTGAAGGTGGGGCTGGTGGCGACCGAACTGCCGGGGCTGAAGGACAGCACCACCGACAAGACGATCGCGGTCACCGAACAGCGCGTGACGCAGCTCACCGGCACGCTGATGCCGCCGCTGCGCTGCCCGCATGCGGAGGAGCCGGTGGCCCGCGCGCTGTCCACCCTGCTCGCGGACGGGGCCGAACTGCTGCTGATCGTCGGCGCCTCGGCGGTGCTGGACCGGCGCGACGTGGGCCCGGCGGCGATCGTGCGGGCGGGCGGCGAGATCGTGCATTTCGGCATGCCCGTCGATCCCGGCAACCTGATCTGCCTCGGCCGCATCGGCGAGGTGCCGGCGCTCGTCCTGCCCGGCTGCGCCCGCAGCCCGACCCTGAACGGGATCGACTTCGTGCTGACCCGGCTGTTCGCCGGGCTCAAGGTGACCAGCGCCGACGTGATGCGCATGGGTGTGGGCGGGCTGCTGAAGGAGATCGACTCCCGCCCCCTGCCCCGCGAGAAGGCGCCCGCCACGCCACGCTCCGGCGCCGCGCCGCGCAGCGCGCCCACGATCGCGGCGGTGGTGCTGGCGGCCGGCCGCTCCCGCCGGATGGCGCCGCACAACAAGCTGCTGGTCGCCGATCGCAGCGGCAAGCCGATGATCGCCCGCGTGGTCGACAACGTGCTGTCCGCCAACACGCGGCCGGTGCTCGTGGTCACCGGTCACCAGCACGAGCAGATCGAGAGCGCGCTGGCCGGACGGCCGGTGCAGTACGTGCACGCGCACGACTATGCCGAGGGCCTGTCGGCCAGCCTCAAGGCCGGTATCGCGGCGGTGCCCCCCGAATGCGCCGCCGCCGTGGTGTGCCTCGGCGACATGCCGCTCGTCACCGGACGCATGATCGACCGGCTGGTGTCGATGTACGACCCCGAGGAAGGACGGTTGATCGTGCTGCCCACCTTCCGAGGCAAGCAGGGCAACCCGATGCTCTGGGACCGCCGCTACTTCCAGGAGATCCTGGAGATCTCCGGCGACTCCGGCGCGCGCTTCCTCACCGGCAAGCACGCCGAGGCGGTGTGCGAGGTGGAGATGGCGGACGACGCGGTGCTGCGCGACTTCGACACCACCGAATCGCTCGCGACGCTGCCGCCCCGGCTGCGTCCGGAAGGCGTGGGCTGAGGCGGGCGCCGGGATGCCGATCTGCGAGGCGGATCCCTGGCGCCTGCAGTATTTCGCCGACACGCCCTGTCCCGATCACGTGCGTATCTCCACCGAGGATTCCGACTCCTGGCTGTGGTACCCGGTGCATCGCTGGATCTACGACAAGCTCGCGGTCGCCCTCTCGCAGGGCCTGGACGCCGCGCCGCACGGGGTGACGCCGCCGCGCTTTCCGGTGTTCTCCAAGCCGATCATGAACCTGCGCGGCATGGGCGTGGGCAGCCGGGTCATCCACGACGCGACGGACTACGCCGCGCATCTCACCGCCGGGCATTTCTGGTCGACGCTGTTGACCGGCCGCCACGTCAGTTCCGACGTGGCGCTGGTGGACGGCATCCCGCACTGGTGGCGACACACCACCGGGGCGGCGGGGCCGGACGGCACCTTCGACCATTGGCACGTGCATGCCGAGGGCGATCCGGCGATCGAGTCCTGGTGCGGCGATTGGTGCCGCCGGCATTTGCGCGGCTACACCGGCATGGCGAATTTCGAGACGATCGGCGGCCGCATCATCGAGGCGCATTTGCGCTTCGCCGACCAGTGGCCCGATCTGTACGGGGCCGGCTGGACCCAGGCCCTGGTGCGGCTCTACGCCGAGGCCGCCTGGGACTTCGCCGATGCCGACCGGCGGGACGGATTCTCGGTGGTGCTGTTCGGTCCGCACGGGCGGCGATACGCCCATCCGCCGGAGGGGTTGCTGGCGGAGCTCCGCGCCCTGCCCGGCGTGTCCAGCGTGCAGGTCACGTTCCACGCGGATCGTGATCCGGCGCGGCACGCCATGCCGCCCGGCGGCTTCCGGCTCGCCATCGTCAACGCCACCGGTCTCGCCGCCGGCCAGGCGGCACGCGCGAAGCTCGCCGGCTGGTTCCTCGGCACCTGAGGCAGGCGCGGACCGGGGCCCGTCCGACTCCCGTTCGTTCGCCGACCGGCTCGCGTCGCCGGCTTCGGCGTGTGATCCGCGCCTCCGCCGATCACGCTCTACCCCGCGCGTCGCCGCCCACGCGCCGCGCCCGCGGCCAGCATCGCCGCCTGCGCCGCCAGCCGCCGCCGCAGCGCGGCCACCGCCGGCCCGGCGACCACCAGCGGCGCGCATCCCTCCGCCTCCCGTCGCCGCATCGCCGCCGCCGGCAGGGCGAAATCCGGATGCAGGCGCTGCACCTTGCCGCCTTCGAACGCGGCGCGATCCTCGACCTCGAGATAGGTCTCGACCGGCAGCCCCTCCGCGCGGATCACGTCGTGCCGGTCGAGCTCGAGGTGGTAGTAGGTCACCCGGCTCCGCTTGGTCGTCGCGATGCTGGTTCCGTTGATCAGGTATTTCACCGGCACCAGCACGTCCTCGACATGGATCGCATGGTCGGGCGAGAGATACAGGTCGCGTCGTGGCAGCCCCACGCCGAAGGCGCCGGCGGCGATGCGAACCGGGTGCACGCGCGCCGGGTCTGGATGCGCATTGCAGGCGATGGTGCGGCGGCCGATCCAACGGATCCGGCGCATGCGCCCATCGAGGCAGGTGGGCAGCGCATCGCCGACCCGCAGCGCCTCCACCGCGACGGGACCTGCTGCGGTGTCGATCCGGGTGCCGGCCGCGAAGCATTCGAGCGGCCGCAGGAGCACCCGCCCGTCCTGCAGGTCGAACATCACGTCATACTGGTCGAACAGGTTGATGCCCGGATTGACGCGAAGGGTGCCGGGAATGGCCGAGCTGTCGATCGCCAGGCTGTTGCCGCCGCCGGGCAGCGTGCCGGGATTGGTGACGTAGTTCATCAGCGGCACGACGGTGCCGCCGACCGTGGTGCCGGACAGTTCGTAGCTGATCCCGTTCTGCAGCACGTTCGACGTGCCCTGCAGGAACGCGCCGAGATCGGGCGTGCCGCCAGGATTGTAGATGATGTTGTTCGGGCCGCCGCCGGTGTCGATCACCGTCGGGATCGCGAAGCTGGTGGACGTCGTGCCGTCGTTCAGCGTGATCGTGGTATTGCCGACCTGGGCCTTCCCGGCCCCCATCACGCTGGCGGCGTTCCCGTCCGGGTTCGGCAACAGCGTGCCGGTGGCGGCCATCGGCAGCACGATCGTTTGCGCATTCGCCCGCCAGGCCGCGACCACGCCGGGATCGAGCCCGATGGTCAACGTGCCGACCGTCGCGCTCGCGCCGCCCGACTGGATGATGAAGCCGTTCTCCAGCCCATCGCCGATCGGCACCTGCGCCAGCACGGTCGCGAGTTCGTTGGAGCCATAGAGGCCGGCGCTGAAATTGCCGTACGAGTTGTCGGCCGCGATCGGCGCGCCGCCCTGCGCGACCGCGCTGGCCCAGTTCGCGTAGTCGTAACTCGTTCCATGCGAAACGATCGACACGATCTGCGCGATGTTCACGTTGGTCGCGCCGGCCAGCACGGTGCCCGCGGCGTTGCCGATCGAGACGCTGGTCGCCACCGGCACGTAGTCGTACGTGGTGCCGTTGGCGAAGGTGAAGGAATCGGTCACCGCCGGAGAGATCGGGGTGTCGTGCCCCGGCCACCAGGTGCCGTACGTCGCGAACATGTTGGGCGAGCCGGAATCGAGCAGGTACGGCACCAGCGGCCCGCCGTTCAGCGCGGCGTAGATCATCAGGTTGGTCGAGTTCGCGAGGTGGTATAGCGGCACCACATAGGGTTGGCTGCTCGCGACATAGCCGACCATGGTGCCGCCCGACCCGTCGGCGAAGCTGCGGAACGTCCCGGCATAGCTGTGGTCGAGCGCAATCGAGACGCTGCTCGTGCCGTTGGAGACCGTGAGCGAGGTCCCCGCCACCGTCACCGAACCGCCATTGATCCCGGCGACGTCGATGAAGTCGTTGGACTGCAGTCCGGCAACCGTCGGGACCTGCGTCACATCGGACTCCAGCCGCAGCATCGCGGCGGGGCCGCCGAAGCCGATCGTGCCGATGCCGGCCGCGTCCGGCGCGCCCAGCTCCAACGTGGCGCCCGCGCCGATCACGATGCCGCCGGTGTTCGCATTGGCGGATGTCAGTGCCACCGCGCCGCTGCCGATCGTGAGCAGCCCGCCCCCGCTCAGCTCACCGGACAGGGAGACGGTGCCGCCGGCCATGATCGTGGTCGCCGCCGCCAGCGTGATCGGGTAGCTGGCCGAGAAGCCGGATTCCAGCGTGACGGAACCTTGCCAGGAGATCATGGGCGAGAGGAACGCGCCGGTCGTCGCGGGATCGGCATTGAGCTGCAGGCCGATATAGCCGTTGCGCGCATCGTAGAGGTAGTTGAACCCGTTCAGCGCGTTGCGCCCGGTGTTGAAGAACGTGGTCTGGTCCACGTTCTCGCTGAACGCCTGGTTGCCGGGCTGGATCGCCGACCAGGTGATGTTCTGCGGCACCATTGGCGAGGCGCCGCCCACCTCGAATCCATAGCCGACCTGGAAGAACGAATTCAGCAGGTTGACCACCAGCGAGCCGCTGTTGAGCAGCGTCGTGGCATTGGGCGTGACGGGCGCCGGGGGCGACGGCAGGCTGAGCAGCGCATTGCCGATGCCGAGGTCCAGCACCGCCTGCCCGGTGGCGAAGGTGCTGCCGTTCAGCACCACGCTGCCGGTGCCCACCTGCCAGTCCGGCGGACTGCCGGCGACCTGCGCGAATGGGGTCGGAAGCAGCTTCTGGTAGGCGAACGGGCTCTGCCCATCGTCGGCGGTGGGCGCGGTGTTCGCGGCGGTGAGGCCGAGTTGCACCCCGTTCTGGGTCAGGACGTATCCCGCCACCATGCCGCCCGCGGTCATCTGCTGCAGGTTCAGGAATGGATTGTAGTTCTGATTGTAACTGTCGTTCTCGGGCAGGTCGCCGTCGCCGGTCCGGTCGAAGCCGATCCCGAAATTCAGGAAACTGGTCCCGGCTTGCGGGATGATCGTTTCGGCCTGCGTGCGCGTGCCGTTCGGCCAGTCGCCCGGCAGGTCGACGATCTGCTGCACGATCAGCACCGGGATGGTGGCGCTCGCCGCGACGCTGCCGGTATTGGTTCCCGTCGCATCGGGAAACCCCACCGTCATCATGTGCCAGTAGCCTTGGATCTGCCGGCCGCTGCTCCAGTAGAACAGATAGCCGGACGGATCGTCGGGCCCCTGCGTGATGTCGGGCACCGAGGCCTGCGGGATTGAGGCGCCGCGCGATCCGGTGTCCAGCGGGGCGGAGAAGATGGTGTCGCCGATGCTGACGTTGATGCGCGGATCGATCGCCGTGGCCGATCCGAACGAGCTGCTGCTGTAGGGCAGGAAATACGATTCGTCCGACCCGTCGTAGAGCGTCCAAGTCGCCGCCGCGGTCATCGATCCCCCGTCACGTCAGGTCCGTTCGGGGAAACCTATAACGTACGGGGATCGAACGAAAAGTGGTTCGTCAGCGGCGTGGGGGCTTAGTTCCCGCCTTGGACATACCCCTGTCCGAACATTGCGTAGACGTTCACCACGGAATGCTCACGACTCGCGAACACCCGCCGCTGCGTGGACGCTCGGGAGGCAAGCTGGCGCACCGGGACGTGCCGGTGTGCCCGCTGCACGGGGCGGACCGCGATCGGAACGTCCTGTCCCGGCGGCGGCGGGGCGGCGGCCTGGACCGATTGCGGGTCGAGCGTCGCCGTCTCGGCACTGTCATCCGCCGCGGCGATCTGCGTGCCCGCCGACGGTTCCGGTTCCCCGAGCGCCGCCGCGGCCACGTCCATCGGCATCGGTTCGGTGGAGGACGCGTCCGAGTCGCCGGCGACCGCCGGCGTCACCACCGCCACCTGCCGGTCTCCCTCCGCGGCTGGCCCAGCGGGCGCGCGGCCGGCGCCTTGCAGCGTCATGAACAGCAGCGCGATGCCGGTGGTGGTGGCGAGACCGGCGGCTGCGTAGCGCATCATCGGCCGGCCGCCTCGCGCCCGCGGCGCCGCGGCCGCGTCCGCCCCCCGGCGCAGACATCCCACCAGCTCGTGCTCACCCCAGACCTCCGCGTAGTCGCCGCGGCCGAGGAGATCCCGCGCTGCGATCAGCGCCTCCGCGTCGGTCGGCTTGCAGATCCAGGTTGAGGATGGGACCGCGGACCGCCCGCTGCTCCTGATGATGCGGTAAAGTGGCATCCTTACCTCGCCTGTTGCCCGCAACTATTATACGGACTCTGCATGCCGGGGGTGATCCCGGAGACACATTAGAGCCGCGCTGGCACGGATGTGATGGGTTCGCGGCACCCATCCGCCGCCCCGGCCGAGGTTCACGGCGAAAGCAGCGGCGCTGCAGAACCGATGTGGAGGCCTGGAGGTGTGGGATGGTGGGTGCGACAGGGATTGAACCTGTGACCCCCGCCGTGTGAAGGCGATGCTCTCCCGCTGAGCTACGCACCCATCCCGTAGGGGTCGGGTTGATAGAGGCCGGGCTGCCGCGCTGTCAAGCGGTCCCGACGCTGCGCCCCGGCGTGCCAACGCCGCCGCCAGCCGCTACACTGGCTCAGGGCACCAATGGGTTGGCAATGACTGCGGAGCGACTGCGAATCGGCGTGGCCGGTGCGGGCCATTTTGGCCGCTACCATGCATTGAAGGTTGCGGCGTCGGACCGCGCGCGGCTGGTCGGCGTCTACGATCCCGACGTCGAACGCGCCAAGACCGTGGGGTGGGAGGCCGGCGCCCCGGCGCTCGACTTCCCCGCCCTGCTCGAAGGGATCGACGCGCTCGTGGTCGCCGCCCCCGCCGAGGCACACCACGCCCTCGCCGCCGCCGCGCTCGGCGCCGGCAAGCACGTGCTGGTGGAGAAGCCGATCGCAGCGACGCTGGCCGAGGCCGACGAGCTCGCGGCGCTGGCGACCGAACGCGGCCTCGTGCTGCAGGTCGGGCATCTGGAGCGCTTCTCCGCCGCCTACCGCGCCCTTGAGGGCCGCGCCGGCGCCCCGCTCTATATCGAGGCCGCGCGCATCGCGCCGTTCAAGCCGCGCGGCACCGACGTGTCCGTCATCCTCGACCTGATGATCCACGACCTCGACCTCGTGCTCGCGCTGGTCGCCGCGCCGATCGAGAGCGTGGACGCGGTCGGCGCCGCGGTCGCCAGCCAGCATGAGGACATCGCCAACGCCCGAATCCGATTCGCCAACGGCGCCGTCGCCACCATCACCGCGAGCCGCGTCTCACCGCGAATCGAGCGGCGCATGCGCATCTTCGCGCAGGACGCCTACCTCACCGTCGACTTCGCGGCCCGCAAGCTGACCGTGGTGGCGCGCGGCCAGGGCCAGCCCGTCCCCGGCGTCGCCGGATTCGGGGTGGAGGAAGTGGCCTGGGAAGACCACGATTCGCTCGCCGCCGAACACGACGCCTTCGCCGCCGCGATCCTGGACGGCGCCCCGGTGGCGGTGGACGCGGCGGCCGGGCGGCGCGCGCTCGCCGCGGCGCTGGTGGTGGGCGAGAGCATGCGCGCGTCGCAGCAGCGCATGCGCGACTCGGGGCTGATCCGGGCGCCTTGAGCGCCTCTTGAACCCATCATCCCGCTTCTTACGTAGTGGTGGTTCAACACCTGATCCGGGCCCCTCTGGCGGTCCGCCGGTTCGCCGGCGTCCCCCGCGATGTCGGATCACCGCGCATGGCAGCGGCGATCGACGAGCGGCTGAGAGACTGGAATTCATGGCCCCGTCCGAGCTCCCTGTCTGCGCGGCATACCGCAGGAGCTTCTAGGATGCCGGATCACGCCGTCGCCCGCCGCCGCCTCAGCCACACCCCGAATGGGCGCCCGACGGCCCGCCCGCAGGTCACCCTGCATCCCAGCACCGCCACCATCCATGCCGCGATCGTTGCCGCCGCGCTGGTCGCCACCGCCGACGGGCACGTCGCCCCGCGCGAACGCCGCAGCCTGCTGCGGCTGCTGCGCCATCACGGCGTGCTGGCCCGCTGGGGCCGCAGCGCACCGATGGCGCTGTTCGACGAGGCGGTCCGCGACACCCCCGATGCCGCGCCGCTGTTCGCGGCGGTGGTCGGCAGCCCCTGCGCCGATCTCGTCACCCAGGCCGCGACCCATGTGGCGCTGGCCGACGGCGTGACCTGGCCGCAGGAGATCGCCATCATCGACTCGATCCGTGACCGCCTCCGCACCCCCGCGGAACCGGCGCGATGACACCACAAGCGGCCTCCGCCCGACTGCTCGCGCTGCGCAGCGAACTGCTCGCCTCCTCCGTCACCCTCGGCCGTCTCGCCGACCGGCTCGGTCACGTCGCCACGGCCATGCTGCTGGTGATCTGCGGCCTCGCCGCCTTCGTGCCGGGCATCGCCGTGCTGCTGAGCCTGCCGCTCTGCCTCGTTGCGATCGGCCTCCTGCTGGGGCGTGAGCATGTCTGGCTGCCCGGCGGCGTGCGGCGCCGCTGCATCCCCGGCCAGCCGCTGTCGGCCGCGATCGAGCGCCTGGCGCCGCGGCTGCACTGGATCGAGCGGCGCATCCGCCGCCGCGCCACCTGGGCCACCGGCCCCGCGGGCCGCCGCGCAATCGGCCTCGCCGCGCTCGTCTGCGGCGTGCTGATCGCCCTGCCGGTCCCGTTCGGCAACACTGCCCCGGCGATCGCCGTCGTGCTGATGGGTCTCGGACTGCTCGCAGGAGACGGGCTCGCGGTGCTCGCCGGCCTCCTCGCCGCGATGGTCGCGCTGGTGCTCGACCTCGTTCTGCTGGCGGCCGGCTGGGCCGCGCTGGTACATCTCTCAACCTGGATCGCTTGAAGGACCACGATGCTCGACCTGCTCTTCGACCCGCAGGCCTGGATCAGCCTGCTCACTCTCACGACGATGGAAATCGTCCTCGGCATCGACAACCTGGTCTTCATCGCGATCCTGGCCGGGCGGCTGCCGGCGCACCAGCAGAGCATGGCGCGGCGCGTCGGCCTCGGCCTCGCGCTGTTCACCCGGCTGGCGCTGCTCGCCGGCATCACCTGGATCATGCACCTCACCTATCCGGTGTTCAGCGCGCTGGGCTTCACCTTCTCCTGGCGCGACCTGATCCTGATCGGCGGCGGCCTGTTCCTGGTGTGGAAGGGGACCAGCGAGATCCATCACCGGCTCGAGGACACCGAGGCCGGCGGCCCGAAGGCGGGGGCGCACGCAAGCCTGACCGGGACGATCGTGCAGATCATCGCACTCGACATCATCTTCTCGCTGGACAGCGTGATCACCGCGGTCGGCATGGCGAGCGACCTCGCCATCATGATGGCGGCCGTGATCATTGCCGTGTTCGTGATGCTGGTGGCGGCAGGCCCGCTCTCGACCTTCATCGGCCGCCATCCGACGGTGAAGATGCTGGCGCTGAGCTTCCTGCTGCTGATCGGGATGACGCTGATGGCGGACGGGTTCGGCTTCCACGTGCCGAAGGGCTACGTCTACGCGGCCATGGGCTTCTCGGCGCTGGTCGAGAGCCTGAACCTGATCGCCTCGCGCCGCGGCCGGCCGGCGACCCGGTGAGTCGGCGCGCGCTCCTGCTGATCAATCCGCGCAGCCGGCGCGGGGCGGAGAGCGCGGAGATCGTGCGCACCGCCCTGCAGGGCGCCGGGCTCGATGTGCGCTGCGCGCCGGACGGTGCTGAGAGCAGCGCGCAGATCCGGGAGAACGCGGCGGAGGTGGATCTGGTGGTGATCGGCGGCGGGGATGGGTCGGTGAATGCCGCCGTCCCCGCCCTGCTGGAAACCAAGCTGCCGTTCGGGGTCATCCCGCTGGGCACCGGCAACGACTTCGCCCGCACGATCGGGTTGCCGCTGGAACCCGAAGCGGCCGCGCGGGTGATCGCGGCCGGTCACCTCGCGCCGATCGATGTCGGGGAGGCGAACGGACATCCGTTCCTGAACGTCGCCAATATCGGTCTCGGCGTCGACCTGACCCGCGCGCTCACCCGGGATGCCAAGCGACGCTGGGGCGTGCTGGGCTATGCGGTCGCCGGCCTGCGGGTGCTGCGCCGCGTGCGCCCGTTCACCGCCTGGATCGAGCATGGCGGACAGACCCACGTCTCCCGCACCGTGCACGTGGCGATCGGCAACGGCCGGCACTACGGCGGCGGCATGGTGGTGGACGAGCACGCGCGGATCGACGACGGGCGGCTGCACGCCTTCAGCCTGGAGGTCGACCATTGGTGGCAGGTGCTGCGCCTGCTGCCGGCCTTACGCCGGGGCACGGTGCGCGACTGGGCGGAGATCCGCACGCTCGCCGGCGAGGAAGTCACCGTCCGCACCCGTCGCACCCGGTCGGTCAACACCGACGGAGAGATCACCACCGAGACGCCGGTCACCATCCGCGTCCAGCGCGCGGCGCTGCGCGTGTTCGTGCCCCCGCCGGAGTGAGACGCCGATCACGCCGACCGGCGGCGCGGTCGATCCACCCGCGCGCAGACGACTGAAAGACCTTCGCCAGCAACCTTTCCAATCCGACACGGCGACGTCGCGCAGGAAGAACGGATTGCGCGGCGATCGCCGCGCGCCGCAGTGGTTCGAGATGGATCGTCAGGGCGCCATCCGCTCGACGCAAGCCGACTCCGTCACCGGCGCGTCGTCCGCGACCACGCGTCCATCGACCAGCCGCACGCGCCGATCCGCGGTCGCGGCGAGGCCCTGGTCGTGCGTCACCGCGATCACCGTTCGTCCCTGCCGCGCGAGCCCGCTCAGGATCGCGAACACCGCAGCCGCGTTGCGGGTGTCGAGCGCACCGGTCGGCTCGTCCGCCAGGATGAACGCCGGATCATTGGCCAGCGCACGCGCGATCGCGGCACGCTGACGCTGCCCACCGGACAGCGCGGCCGGCAGCTTGCCGGCACAGGCGCCCATGTCGAGCGCGTCGAGCAGCGCCAGCGCGTGGGCCCGCATCGCCGGGGGACTGCGGCGCGCCAGCTTGCGCATCGGCAGCAGGACGTTGTCGAGCACGCTGAACTCGGGCAGCAGGAAGTGGAACTGGAACACGAACCCGAAGCGCTCGAGCCGCAGCCGCGCACGTTGCTCGTCGTCGAGCGAAGCGGTGGGCTGGCCGGACAGGAGAACCTCGCCGCTCGTGGGTCGATCGAGCATGCCGAGGAGATAGAGCAGCGAGGACTTGCCTGACCCCGAAGGACCGCTGATCGCGGTGAAGCTGCCGGCCGCAAATCCCAGGTCGACGCCCGCGACCAGGGTGGTCGGCACCGGGCCGGGCAGGACCCGGGTGAGATCGACCGCCTGGAGCGCGACGCTCATGCGCCCCTCCGGTCACGACGCATCGCCGGCGATCGGACATTTCGGTCGGGGGAGATCTCGATCATGTCCCGTCCCGCCTCACGTGGCGCCCCGGATCACGTCCAGCGGGTCGGTTTGTGCCGCGCGACGGGAGGGGATCCAGGCCGCGCCCAAGGCGGTGGCGAGCGCGAGCCCGGCGGCGAGGCCGTAGAGCGCCACGGACTGCACGACGAGCAGCCGCTGGGATGGATCGGTGGCGCCCGGCGAAGGCATCTGCCGCATCAGGGAGGCAAGGCCGTACCCCACGCCACTCCCGGCGAGCACGCCCAGCACCCCGACGACCAATCCTTCCACCAGGAACACCGCGACGATATCGCGCCCCGCGAGCCCGATCGAGCGCATGATCGCGATGTCGCGCGCCTTCTCCAGCACGATGGTGGAGATGATGTTGAAGATGCCGAAGCCGGCGACCAGCAGGATCGAGCCGGTCGCGCCGTAGGTCACCAGGTTCTGCAGCCGGAAGACGGACAGGACGCGGGCATAGGTTTCCTCCCAGGGCGCCGTCTTGAAGCCGAAACTGCCCTCGATGGCTGCCGCGGTCGGGATCGAACGCGCGATATCGGCCAGCTTGATGTGGATCTCGTTCACCACCCTTGGCCGCGCCTGCATGGATTGCTGCTGCGCGAGCGGGACGTAGACGATGCCCTGGTCCTGCTGCTCGAGACCGGTGTTGAACAGGCCCACGATGCGCAGCCCGTGCTCGCCGCCGGCGGAGGTGGCGGCGACCACCGTGTCGCCGAGGCTCGCCCCCATCTTGGTCGCGAGGCTCAGCCCGAGCACGAGGCCGTTGGGCTGGGTGGCGAGCGCCGAGAGGGAGCCCTGGACCATGTCCTTGGTCAGGTTGGTGACGCGCAACTCGCGGGCCACCTCGATGCCGAGAACCGTGACCGCGTAGTCGCGCCCGGCGCGGCGCAGGATCGCCTGGCCGCGCAAGGTGGGGGCGGCGGCCACGCCCGGCATCGCGTCGAGCGCCGTCAGGATCGCGCCGGCGCCGCTGATCCCGCGCACCGGATCGCGCGGCAGGATGCGGGTGATCGCGACGGCCGCCCCAGGATGCAGGAGCTGCAGCGGCTGCGGCGCGGGTTGGCGGATCTCGTCCGTCATCAGGATATGCGGGTTGGTCTCGATGATCTGGCTGCGGAAGTAGCCCTGAAACCCCTGCATCAGCCCGCCGACCGCGATGAACACCCCGACCCCCATGGCGACGCCGAGGACCGAGACCAGCGTCTGGCGCTTGCGGGCGAGCAGATGGGCGAGCGCGATCGTGAGCGGCAGCGGCATCATGGCCGCACACGCACCCGCATGCCGTCCGTCAGCGTGGCCGAGGGTTCGAGGACGATCGCGTCCTCGGGTCCGATCCCGTCCCGCACCTCGATCGCGGTGGAGCCGATCGCCCCCAGGGTGACGGGCACGCGATGGGCGACGCCGTCGGCGACACGGAACACATAGGCTGGGCCGGGACGTCCGCCCTGGGGCGGATCGTGCCGCACCGAGGCGGGCGGCAGCAGCAGCGCATCGGGCCGTTCGGCGACCACGATGTTGGTGTCCACGGTCATGCCGATGAACAGTTTCGTATCGGCGGGCAGGTTGGCTTCCACGCGGAAGGTGCGGGTGGCGGTGTCGCCCTGGCGGCGGATGTTGGTGACGTCCGCGACGAACGCCTCCGCGGGATAGGCGTCGGCGTGGATCGCCATGCGCGCGCCCATGCGCACCTGGGCGATGTCGCGCTCGTCCACGTCGGCCGCGACGCGCAGCCGCTTGGTGGAGGCGACGGTGAACAGCCCCGTCGCGGCGGCCGCCGTGTTGCCGGGTTCCACGTCGCGCCGCATCACCACCCCGTCCAGCGGCGAGACGATGCGGTGCTCGTCGAGTTCGCGCGCGGCGAGCGTCACCGCGGCCGCGGCGCGGTCACGCTCCGCCTCGGAGCGCTGCAGTGCCTGCAGGGTCCGCACCCCGGTGCCGACCAGGGCGCGGTCGCGGGCGAGTTCCTGTTCGGCCAGGTCGAGGCGGGCGCGCGCGTCCTCCAGCCGCTGCTGGGCCTGGCGCGGGTCGAGCAAGGCGAGCACCTGGCCGGCGCGCACCACGTCGCCCTCCTGCACCGGCACCGCGATCACCCGGCCGGCGACCGTGGTGCCGGCGCGGGCGGTGTCGATCGCCTCGACGATGCCGGTCGCGTAGACCGCTTCGATGGCTGGCCCGCGCGTCGGTTGCACCAGCGTGACCAGGGGCGCCTGTCCGAGGAACAGCCATCCGCCGCCACCGAGGCCGGCCAGCAGCAGCAGCACGATCAGCACGATACGCCGCCGGCGGTGGCGAGGCGGGATGAGCGGTTCGGCCTGGCCGGACGGCGGCACGGGTATGAGCGCGCCGTGTTGCGCGGGGGCCGCGGCGGTGCTGACCGGCGGGGCCACGCCCGCCGACGGCGGTGTCGCCTCGGACGTCGGCGGCAGCGCCGCCGGCGCCTGGGCGGGCGCGATCGATGGGCCGACAGGGGACGAGGGTCGCTGCATGCTCCGTTCCGTGGGTCCGTCCGGACGGACCGCAGGTTGCGGTTAGGCCGCCGGTCCGCCTGCCACCATGATGCAGGTCAACGCGGCGGGGCGAAGCCGGTCTTGATCCAGATCAAGGCGCCGGCGCGGGCGGGGCAGGAAGCATGCGGCGCATGACCCTCGACGCCCTGATCGCAAAATACGATCGCCGCATCCCGCGCTACACCAGCTACCCGACGGCGCCGCATTTCACCGCCGCCGTCGACGGCGCGGCGTATCGCGACTGGCTGCGGGCGCTGCCCGAAGACGGGGCGCTGTCACTCTATCTGCACGTTCCGTTCTGCGCCTCGCTCTGCCTGTTCTGCGCCTGCCACACCACGGTGGTGCGCCAGCCCGAACCCCTGCTCGCCTACGCGGCGACGCTGGAGCGGGAAATCGACCTGCTCGCCGACGCGATCGGCCGCGACCTGCCGGTGCACCACGTGCATTGGGGTGGCGGCACGCCCACCATCCTGCCGCCCGCCGCGATCGCGGGCGTGATGCGTCGGCTGCGGGCCCGCTTCGCCGTCGCGGCGAACGCCGAAATCGCGGTCGAGATCGATCCGCGCACCCTCACCCCGGCGGGGGTGGAGGCGCTGGCGGCGATCGGCACGACCCGGGCGAGCCTCGGCGTGCAGGATTTCGATCCCGTCGTGCAGGCGGCGATCAACCGTCACCAGGGCCTCGATATCACCGCCAGCGCGGCCGCGCGCCTGCGCGCGGTCGGCATCGGCTCGATCAATCTCGACCTGATCTACGGCCTGCCGCACCAGACGGTGGACGGCGTGATCGACACGGTCACCCAGGCGCTCACCCTTGCGCCCGATCGGGCGGCGGTGTTCGGCTATGCCCACGTCCCCTGGATGAAGAAGCACCAGGCGCTGATCCCGGACGCCGCGCTGCCCGATGCCGCGGCCCGCTTCGCCCAGCGCCAGGCGGTCGAGGACACGCTGACCGCGCATGGCTATGCCGCGATCGGGCTCGATCACTTCGCGCGGCCGGAGGATGCGCTCGCGCAGGCGGCGGCGTCCGGCACGCTGCGGCGCAACTTCCAGGGCTACACCACCGACGGCGCCCCCACCCTCCTCGGCCTCGGCGCGTCCTCCATCGGCGCACTGCCGCAAGGCTACGTGCAGAACCAGCCGGCGGTGCCGGCATGGCGGGACGCGGTGCGCGCGGGGGACCTGCCCATCGCGCGCGGCATCGCGCTCTCGGCCGAGGACCGGCTGCGGCGCGAGGTGATCGAGCAGGTGATGTGCCGGCTCGAAGTCGACCTGCGCGCGGTGGCGGCGCGACACGGCGCCGATCCGGCGAGCCTGATGGACGCGGCACCCCGCCTGCAGGAGATGGCGCGCGACGGGCTGCTGGTCTGGGACGGGTACCGGCTGCGCATGACGCCGGCCGGCCGCCCCTTCGTCCGCGCTGCCGCGGCGGCCTTCGACACCTACCTGCGCGAAGGCGCGGCGCGGCATTCGGCAGCCATCTGACATGGCATCGAGCCTGATCTGAAGCGGAGCACGGCATGAGCGATCTCGCACGACGCGAAGCAGCGGACACGCTGGCGGAGCCGGTCCTGGATTGGGAGGCGTTCGCGCGCGCGCCCCTGCAGACCGAACCGTTCCCGTATCTCGTCGTGCCCGGATTCGTGCCCGCCGGGCTGGCCGCGGCGGCCGGCGCGGCGTTTCCCGGGCCGGACCTGCCGGGGGTGCTGCCGGCCCCCGCCACGGCGCCCGACGACGCGTTCGGCCGCGTCCTGCGCGCCCTGCGCGACCCCGACACGACCGAGGCGTTCGGCGAGAAGTTCGGGCTCGCGCTGGAGAGCGACACGCTGATGATCACGCTGCGCGCCCGCACCCGCGCGGTGGACGGACGCATCCACACCGACAGCGAGACGAAGGTCGTGACCGCCCTGCTCTACCTGAACGACGGCTGGGCGGAGGCCGGCGGGCAGCTCCGGCTGCTGCGCGGGCCGGACGACATCGAGGACATGATCGCCGAGGTTCCGCCGCTCGCCGGCACGCTGCTCGCCTTCCGGCGCACGCCGCATTCCTGGCATGGCCACAAGCCGTTCGAGGGGACGCGGAAGGCGATCATGTTCAACTGGATGGTCGACGCCACCACCGCACGGCGGGAGCTGCGGCGCCATGCCGTCTCCGCCAGCCTCAAGCACCTGTTCGGCTGAAGGAACCCACCGATGGACATGCAGACCGCCGACCGGTTCGCGCTCGATCCCGCGGGCAGCCACATCCGCCGCGCGCTCCGCGCGGCGCGACGGGTGGACACGCCGTTCTCCTATTGGCTGCTGCACGACGTGCTGCCGGCGGAGCTGTGCCGCTCCATCCTCGCCTTGCCGCTGACCGGCAAGCCGCTGGGCGAGTCGCAGGGCAAGCGGGAGACGCACAACGCCCACCGGATCTTCGTCTCTCCCGAGACCCGCCGCCAGCACCCGGCTTGCGATGCGCTGGCGGAGGCGTTCCAGGACGAGGCGACCGTCGCCCTGCTGCAGGACCGCACCGGCGCGCGGCTGGCCGGCAGTTCGCTGCGGATCGAATGCTGCCTCGACACCGACGGGTTCTGGCTGGAGCCGCATACCGATATCGGTGCCAAGCTGTTCACGATGCTGGTCTACCTGTCGGAGCATCCGGACGCCGCCGATTGGGGCACCGACATCATGGACGAGCAGGGTCAAGTCCTGGCCCGCGCGCCCGGCACGTTCAATGACGGGCTGATCTTCATTCCCGGCGCCGACACCTGGCACGGGTTCGAGAAGCGGCCGATCCGGGGCATCCGCCGCTCGCTGATCGTGAACTACGTCAAGCCGGAATGGCGGTCCCGGCACGAACTCGCCTTCCCGGAGACCCCGGTCTCCGCGGGCTGATCCTGCGCCCACGTGGCGCCCCCTCCTCGGGCGGAGCGGCACCGCCGGTCCTGGTTTCGAATGGGACCGCGGGCTCGGGCTGATGGGGCGGTGCCGGGGTGGGGCTTCGCCTGAAACCGCGGATGAACGCGGATGAACGCAGATGGGCCGGTGCCGGCGGCGCAGGCGCCGCGTCCCTCCGGCTGCTCGTGATCAGGGCGCGCTGCGCGCGCATCAGGTCGCCGGTGGGTGAGACCAGCGGCGCGGGTGGGTCCGGTGTCCAATTTCCTGTCCCAAGGCCTGGGGGACCGCCGTCGCCGCCGAGGGCAAAGGCCCATCCGCGTTCATCCGCGTTCATCCGCGGTTTCATCGGCAGCCACCGACCGCACGAACCTTCCCAGTGCATGCGCCGACCCGCACGCGTCGGCGCACGCCCCCCGACCTGCGGACGCACCTCGCTATTCAGCCATGAACGCATTCAGCTCCGGCGTCGCCAGCGTCGTGTCGAGATAGCCGAACGTCCCCTGCTCGCGGAGTTCGCGCGCCGCCGCCAGCAGGCCGGTCATCGCGGCGCGGTAGAGCGACGTCGCGACGCTCACCCGCTTCACCCCCGCCGCCTGCAGCTCCGCCACGTTGAACGACTTGCCGCGGATGCCGCCCATGAAGTTGACCGGGCGGTCGACCGCGGCACAGACCGCGCGCACCGCATCGAGGTCGGGCAGGCCCGGCGCCATCAGCACCTCGGCGCCGGCCGCGGCGAAGGCGCGCAGGCGGCGGATCACGTCGTCCAGGTCCGGGTTGCCGCGCAGGAAGCTCTCGGTTCGCGCGGTGAGCACGAAGCCGCCGGGAACCGCGCGGGCCGCCTCGGCCGCGGCGGCGACCCGGGCGACCGCCGCCTCCAGCGGGAATAGCGGGCGCGCGGGATCGCCGGTCGCGTCCTCGACCGACCCGCCGGCCAGGCCGATCGCACCCGCCAGCCGGATCGTTTCGGCCACGCCCGCCGGCGCATCGGCGAAGCACTTCTCGAGATCCGCCGAGACCGGCAGGTCGGTCGCGTTCACGATGGCGGCGGCATGGTCCAGCGCCTCCTGCCGGGTCACCGCCCCGTCGCGGCGCCCGAGCACGCCGGCACAGGCGCCGGAGGAGGTGGCGATGGCGGGGAAGCCCAGCGCGGCCAGCATCCGGGTGGAGCCGGCATCCCAGGCATTGGCGATCACGAACGCCCCCGGGGCGGCATGCAGGGCGCGGAACTGTACCACTTTTTCGGCATGGGTGACGGACATCGGACCCCTCCTCCTGATCTTGACGCCGCGCGGGAGGTCGCGAACCCCGCCGCACGCGTGGGCCACGGTGATGACGCAGCCCGTGGCGGCGGTGAAGGACCGAAGCGGGGCCGCGGCGCCCTGCCAATGCAAGACGGGCGGACCGACCGCACGGCGGGCGGACCGACGCTGCAGGCCCAGCGCGGCGCGAAGGGGATTGCCCGCCCGCGCGCGTCCGCCTACTGCCAGGGGTTCGACCGTGCACAGGATCGGGACCAGACCCATGATACGCGCCCTGCAATTGCTCGCCGATCGCGAGGTGGCGCTCCGCCAGATCGAGCCGCCGCCGGCCCCCGGACCTGGGGAAGCGCAGCTCCGCATCCACGCGGTCGGCCTGAACCACATCGATGTCTGGGGCTTCCGCGGCATGGCCTTCGCCAAGCGCCGCTATCCGCTGAGCGTGGCGGCCGAGGCGGCCGGCGAGGTGGTCGCGGTGGGTGCGGGCGTCACCTCGGTCGCGCCGGGTGACCGCGTCGTCCCCTACGGCGCGCTGACCTGCGGCGTCTGCAAGCCCTGCACCCAGGGCCGCGACAATCTGTGCGAGAACGTCGCCGGGGTGCGCGGCTTCCACATCGACGGGTTCGCCCAGGAGCTGACCAACCACCCCGCGCGGCTGCTGGTGAAGATCCCGGACGCGGTCGACTGGCACGACGCCGCCTGCGTCGCGGTCGCCTACGGCACGGTCGAGCACATGCTGTTCGACAATGCGAAGCTGGAGCCGGGCGAGTGGATCCTGGTGCATGCCGGCGGATCGGGCATCGGCTCGATCGCGATCCGCATCGCCAAGTCGATCGGCTGCACCGTGATCACCACCGTCGGCTCCGAGGAGAAGGCCGCCCAGGCCCGCGCGCTGGGCGCCGACCACGTGATCAACTACCGCGCCGAACGGTTCGAGGGCGTGGTGCGCAAGCTGACCGGCAAGAAGGGCGTGGACGTGGTGTTCGAGCACACCGGCGCCGACACCTGGAACGGCTCCTTGCTGTCGATGAAGCGCGGCGGGCGGCTGGTGACCTGCGGGGCGACCTCGGGCCCGACCGGCGGGCTCAACCTGATGCAGCTCTTCCAGCAGCAATACCGCATCATCGGCTCGTTCGGCGCGCCGCTGTCGGCGCTGGCGCGGGCGCTCGACCGGATCGCGTCGGGCGTGCGGCCGGTGATCGACACGGTGTACGGGCTCGAGGACTTCCGCGCCGGGCTCGACCGGCTGGAGAGCCGCGCGGTGTTCGGCAAGCTGCTGATCGACCTCTGATGCGCGCCCTCCATCGGTGCGGAGGCGGCGCCGCCCCGTGAACCGGCTCGCCCTGCTGCGGCTGCAGCGCCAGTTCGCCCGCTATGGCGACCGCGTGCTGGGCCGGCTCGTGAAATGGCTGCTCGCGGCGCTGCGACGCACCGATCCGGACCGCGCGGCCGACCTGTGCGGCGCCATCGCGCGGCGGGTCGGACCGCATCTGCGCGCCCACCGGATCGGCCAGGCCAACCTGCGCGCCGCCTTCCCCGATCGCGACGCCGCCTGGGTGGAGGCGACGCTGCGTGAGGCGTGGGACAATCTCGGCCGGGTCGCCGGAGAATACGTGCATCTCGCACGCATCTGGGACTTCGACGCGCACGCCCCGAACACCGGCCGCATCGTCACCGACGCCGTGCCGCTGTTCGAGCGGCTGCGCGACGACGGCAAGCCCGCGCTGTGCTTCGCCGCCCATCTCGGGAACTGGGAACTGCCGGCGGTGGCTGCCGCGCAGCACGGGCTGCCCTCGGCGGTCGTGTACCGCATGCCGAACAACAAGGCGGTCGCGAAGGAGATCACGCGTATCCGCGGCCCGCTGATGGGCCGGCTGATCCGCACCCGCGCCCAGGCCGCGCTGGAGATGGCCGGCTCGCTCGAGGCCGGGCTGCATCTCGGCATGCTGGTGGACCAGCATTTCTCCCGCGGCGTCGACGTCACCTTCTTCGGGCGCCGCTGCAAGGCCAACCCCTCGATCGCGCGGCTGGCGCGGCGGTTCGACTGCCCGGTGGTCGGCGTGCGGGTGATCCGACTGCCCGGCCGGCGGTTCCAGATCGCGGCGGAAGGTCCGTTCGAGCTGCCGCGCGACGCCGCCGGGCTGGTGGACGTGCCCGCCGCCACCCAGATGATCACGGACGTGATCGAGCGCTGGGTGCGGGAGAATCCGGGCCAATATCTGTGGTTTCACCGGCGCTGGCGCTGAGGGTCGGGCGCGGATGACGCCGATCTGAACGAGATTTCATCGGTCGCGGAACGGGCTGCCCCGATTGCGCCATCAACGTCGCGTCTCTACCTCGACACCGAATCAGCTCTGCAAGGAGATCCGGCCATGCGCTCGAATCCGCTCCCACTCGCCGCGATCGCGACGGTCCTGGCCTTGCCCGCCGTCGCTCCGGCCGCGCTGGCCCAGACGCAGGCGCCGGTGACGGCGGCCCCGCTTGCCCCCCAGGGCGCACCCCAGGGCGCGCCCCCCACGACCTACCAGAACGTGCCGCCCGCGGCCTATCCGGGGGCGCCCACGACCTCGCAAGGCGCGCCGGTCACGCAATACCAGGGCATGACGCCGCAGGGCGTGCCGCCCGGCACCAGCCCGACCACCGGCGCGCGGCCCGGCAATCAGGTCGGCACCGGCATGTCCATGCCGACGAGCAACCGCGCCAGCAACATCAACCCATCGGACACCCGCTCCGACGTCGCCCCCAACCTCCCCGCCCCGCCACTCGGTGAGAACTCGCCTCCGAGCGCGTATCTGCGGGCGGCGCAGGGGGCGCTGGCGACCGGGCGGACCGGCGAGGCGCAGCAGGCGCTGGAGATGGCGCAGACCCGGATGCTCGACCGGTCGGTGCCCTATGGCCAGACCAACAGCGTCAGCGAAAATCCGGGCGTGGTCGCGATCAACCGCGCGCTGCAGGCGCTGGCGGCCGGGGACCGTGCCACCTGCATGGCGCAGATCCAGGCGGCGCTGAGCAGCGCCCCCTGAGGCGCTGGCGGCCGCCCTCCGCGCCGCTGAACCAAACGGTTGTAAATTCTCGTGGGAGGGGCGAGATTGCGCCCGTTGACGGAGCGGAACGGGTGGACAGCGTCGGCGACCAGACCATCAACCTCCCCATCGGGGCGCTGGCCAGGCCGGCCGCGCCCAAGGTGGTCGATGCGCTGGTCGTGCTTGGACGCGACGGGTCGTTCGGCACCGCGTCGCGGGAGGTCTCGCTTTCGGACGGGCTTCTGCGGGACGGCGTGCTGCAGCCGCTGCCGCCAGGCGGCCGCGCCCCGCTCGACCGGCTGCCGCTGACGATCGGACGGGCGGCGCCCGCCGACCTGATGCTGAGCGACGTCACCGTCTCCCGCCGGCACTGCCGGCTGAGCCGCGCGGGAGATCGGGTACGGCTGGACGACCTCGGCTCGACCAACGGCACCTTCGTGAACGGCACCCCAGTCGACCCAGGCGGCGTGGAGCTGCAGGACGGGGCGCTGATCCAGGTGGCGGCGCGGACGCTGCGCTATGAGCGCCGGTCCCACGCCGCGGCCGCAGCCGACGCGGCACTGGATCAGGACCTGCGGGACGCCAGCGACTACGTGGCCGCGATCCTGCCGCCGCCGCTCTCGAGCGGCGCCGTCCAGGCGGAGTGGTTTTTCCGCCCGAGTTCACGGCTGTCAGGCGACGCGTTCGGCTATCGCTGGCTGGACGCGGATCGGTTCGCCTTCTTCCTGATCGATGTCGCGGGCCATGGCACCGCGGCGGCCCTGCATGCGGTGTCGATCGCCAACGCCCTGCGCCAGCAGATGCTGCCGAACGTCGACTTCGGCGCCCCCGATGCGGTGTTGCGGGCGCTGAACCGGTCGTTCCCGATGGAGCGGCACGACGACCGCTTCGCCACGATCTGGTACGGCGTCTACGACCATCCGACCCGGCGGCTCGCCTATGCCAGCGGTGGCCACCATCCGGCGTACCTGCTCGCGCCGGGGGCGGACCCGGTACCTCTCGCCACCCGCAACCCGGCGATCGGCATGGTGCCCGACCGCGCCATGCAGGCGGGCGCCTGCACCGTGCCGCGCGACGGAATGCTGCACCTGTTCAGCGATGGCGCCTTCGACCTCGGCGGCCCCGAAGGCGAGACGCTCGATCTCGCGGGCCTGGTGAGCCTGCTGCCCGACAGCGCGACTCCGCGCGGCCTGTATGAGGCGATCCTGCGCCGGGTCGGCCCCGCAGCGATCGAGGACGACCTCTCCGTGCTGTCGTTCCGCTTCGCATGACCTCGCACGTGCGCATCCCTGGCCGTCGGGACGACACCCAGACGATGTTGCTGGACACGGAGGAGGTCGCCCCGGGTGTGACCAAGGTCAACCTGCGTGGCCGGCTGGATGCCGCCGGAGCGCGGTCGATCGAACCCACCTTCTCCACGCTCGCCCACACGCAGTACGACATGATCGTCGATCTCTCGCGGGTGAGCTTCATCGCCTCCATGGGGCTGCGCGTGCTGATCGCGGGCTGCCGCGCGCTGGCCGCGCATGGCGGCCGCATGGGCATTTTGCGCCCCGACACGTCGGTGGAGGCGGTGCTGATCAGCAGCGGCACCGACATGCTGATCCCGGTCTTCGCCGACCTGGGAGAGGCGATCCGCGGCGTGTGTGGCGTCCTCGCGGACGACGACAGCCCCACCGTCGCGAGCCGCGCCTTCGCCCTGCAGGTGGACCGCGACGCGGCCGGCGCGGCGCGGGTCGGCACCTGGGTGGATGAGCTTGCGGGCACTCTGACCCTCGGCAGTCGCACCGAATACGCGCTGCGCCTGTGCCTGGAGGAGGCGGTCGGGCTGATCGTCGCGAATGCGGCCCCGCCGCCGGACACGGCGGAGGATCTGGTCCTGCTGCGGCTGATCGCCGAACCGGCGCGGCTCTGCGTGACCATCCAGGATCGCGGTCCGCCCATCCATCCGCTCACGACCCCCCTGCCCGCCAGCGGTCACGAACCGTTCGACGACCCCGGCGTCGGCCTCGGCTTGATGCGCCAGTACGCACGCGAGGTGATCTGGTCGCGGATCGGCGACACCAACCGGCTCACGATGACCGTTCCGCGGTAGCGGCATGGCGACGGACGACGACCGTGTCCTGTGCTGCCGACTTCCCGCGTCCGAACGGGGGCTGGCGCAACTCGGCCCGTGGGTGGATGCGGTCTGCGCAAAGTCGAACCTCGATCCGCAGATGGAGTACGCGTTGCGGCTGTGCCTGGAGGAGGTCGTTGCGAACGTCGTGATGCACGGCGCCGCCCCGGGCACGACGATCGCGCTCTCGGTGCAGGTGGGATGCGAGCTGATCACCGTCCGGATCGACGACGAGGGCGCGCCGTTCGATCCCACCGCGGCGCCGCCCGTCCGCATGCCGCAGGGCGAAGGTGGGCGGGGGCTCACGCTGCTGCGCCGCTATGCGCGCACGATCACCTACCGCCGCGAGCCGGGGTGGAACCGGCTGACCCTCACCCTCGCACGCTGACCCGGTCGGCGCTCAGGGCTTCCAGGCCTTGGCCGCCGCCTCGATCTTCGCCTGGTCGAACGACGCGTTGATGGCGGGGACCAGGGCGTTGGTGACCAGGTCGGCGGCGGGGATCTTCTGCGGCACGATCTTCCACTTCACCAGGAAGTCGATGTAGTCGTTGAAGTTCTTCATGTTGCTCTCGCCCCACTTGGTCACCCCGCCGGAGGCGAGATCCCAGTGCGCCATGCGGGCACGCAGCACCTTCACGTCGTCTCGGATCGCGGTCGCCTCGTCCTTCCCGGTCGGCCGGGTCTGCGGGTAGACCTCGTAGAGGATACGGATCGCGGCCTCGGGGTTCGCCATCGCGAAGATCTCGCCCATCGCAAACCCGCGCGCGACCGCGATCGCCTCGTCCCGGTGTTCGGCCAGGGTCTTGTCGAGTGCGAAGAATCCGTTGCCCGGGTAGGGCGCGAGCTCGCCCAGCGGCAGTTGCCGGAGCTTGACGCCGGCGTTCTCGACCAGGGCGTATTGCGTGTCGAACTGGCTGAGCGCGTCCACCTGCTTGGATCGCAGCAGGGCGGCGGTCTGCGCCCCCTCGCCCGCGACCACGATGCGCGCCTGCGTGTTCGGATCGATCCCGGCCTGGGCGAGCTGCGCGCGCGCCACCACCACCCCGGCGGACGCCATCGAGATCACGCCGATCGTCTTGCCCTTCAGGTCGGCGAAATCCTTGATCGGGCTGTCCTCGGGGACGGCGATGCCGTAGCCGAAGCTCTGATACGCCGTGTAGAAGATCTTTCCCTTCACCCCTTGGGGGGTGATGATCAGCACCGGCTCGATCGAGGGCACGCTGAACATCAGGTCGCCGGTGGCCACCTGCTGCACGCAGGCGGTGGAGCCGGCGAGCGGCGTGACCACGACCTTGTAGCCCTTCTCGGCGAACCAGCCCATTTTCTGCGCGATCGCATAGGGAGACGCCGCGGCGCTGATGGTGCTGGCGCACCAGCCGACGCGGATCGTGGTCTCGGCCCGCGCGGCAGCGCCGGTGAGGCAGGCCAGCGCAAGTGCGGCTGCGAGGAGTCGCTTCATATGTTTCCCCCTTCTTGGTTCGTGGCGCGCGTCGCGTCCTACTGCTCGGCCGCTTCCGCCGCGCGGGCGACGCGCATCCTCAGGTCCCTTCCTGCTGGGCGGCGGGCAGGCGCCGCGCGGAGCCGGACTGCCGGCTCGACGGGTCCCAGAACAGCAGGCGCTTGCGGATCGCCGCGATGGTGCTGTTCAGCAGCAGGCCGATCACCGACAGGATCAGCAGGATCGAGAACTGGCCGGCGACGTCCATGGTGAAGTTCATGCTCTGGATCAGCATGCCGAGGCCGGCCTGGGCGCCGACGAACTCGCCGACGATGGCGCCGATCAGCGCGAAGATCATGGCGATCTCCAGCCCCGCGAAGATGTAGGGCAGCGCGTTCGGCACCCGCAGCATCAGGAAGATCTGCATCGGGCTGGCGGCGAGCGAGCGCATCAGCGCGATGCGGTCCTCATCGGCCGACCGCAGCCCGACGATCGTGTTGATCATCAGCGGGAAGAAGCAGACCAAGCCGGCGTTCACCACCTTGGAGGTGATGCCGAGGCCGAACCAGACGATGATCAGCGGCGCGAGCGCGACCTTCGGCATCGCCTGGAACATCACGATGATGGGGTAGATGAAATAGTCGAACCGCCGGGAGAGGGCGACGGCGGTTCCGAGCAGCAGGCCGCCGGCGGTGCCGAGGAGGAAGCCGAGGGCGGTTTCGACCAGCGTGACGGCGATATGCTCCTCGTAGAGGCCGCTGACCGCGCCGCGATACAGCGCCATGCCGACGGCCGATGGCGCGGGCAGCAGGAAAGCCGGGATCTGCAGCAGGCGGACGACCACCTCCCACACCGCGATCAGGGCGGCGATGAACAGCAGGCGGAGGCCGAAATTGCCGACGGTGTTCACTCGATGCCTCCGGTCGCGTTCAGTGCGGTGCGGATGCGGCGGACATAGGCGCCGAATGCCGGCGTGTTCATGACCTCGAGCCCGCGGGGGCGCGGCAGGTCGATGCGGAGCTCGTCCATGATGCGGCCGGGGCGCGGCGTCATCACCAGCACGCGGTCGGCGAGGTACACCGCCTCGCCGATCGAATGGGTGATGAACAGCACGGTCTTGCGCCGCTCCATCCAGATGCGCTGCAGCTCGATGTTCATCGTCTCGCGCGTCATCGCGTCCAGCGCGCCGAACGGTTCGTCCATCAGCAGCAGGGCGGGGTCGTGGATCAGGGCGCGCACCAGGGCGACGCGCTGTTGCATGCCGCCGGAGAGTTCCCAGGGGTAGCGATGCTCGAACCCCTGCAGGCCGACCAGCGCGAGCAGTTCGAGCGCGCGGGCGCGCAGCTTGTCGCGGCCGAGGCGCTGGACGTCGACGGGCAGCAGGCAGTTGCCGAGGACGGAGCGCCAGGGGAACAGCACGGGGGATTGGAAGACCACGCCGATGTCGCGGCGGGGGCCGGCGATCGGGGTTCCGTGCAGGAACGCCTCGCCCTCGGATTGCGGCATCAGGCCGGCGAGGATGCGCAGCAGCGTGGACTTGCCGCAGCCGGACGGGCCGACCACGACCACCAGTTCGCCTTCGGTGATGCTGAATTCGATGTTGCTGAGTGCCACGACCGGATCAGGTCCGGTGCCAAAGTGCTTGCTCAGGCGTCTGACCGCGATCATCTCACGGCCGACGACCGCCTGGGTCGATCCGTCCACGTCTGTCTCCCTGCGCCGGGCCATGTTCGGAGACCCGTTCACGGACGACGCTAGGATGCCGCCGAGTGGCCGGTCAATGGTGGAGAGAGGCGGTAGCGGTGCCGAACGGTGGCGCACGGGCCGCCCCGCCGTCACACGCGGGCGCCGGCCACCCCCCCCGTCATCCGCGGGCCCCGACCCGCGGATCCCGCCCGCACGGTCCTTGCGGGTTGCGGCGCGCCGGTCACCCCCACCGTCATCCGCGGGCCCCGACCCGCGGATCCCGCCCGCACGGTCGTTGCGGGTTGCGGCGCACCGGCCACCCCCACCGTCATCCGCGGGCCCTGACCCGCGGATCCCGCCCGCATGGTCGTTGCGGGTTGTGAGGCACCGGCCACCCCCACCGTCATCCGCGGGCCCTGACCCGCGGATCCCGCCCGCACTATCCTTGCGGGCTG
>JAFKLG010000097.1 GCA_017304945.1 Rhodospirillales bacterium | reverse complement strand
TCTGCTTGCCGGTGCTGCTGAACGCCCGATGGTGGATCACCGCGAGGATCACGGCCCCGACCGCGCCCATGGCGCCGGCCTCGGTCGGCGTCGCCAGGCCCAGCATCATGGTGCCGAGCACGACGAAGATGAGGACGGCGGAGGGGATGATGCCCATCAGGCACTTCCGCCACAGCGCCCAGCCCGTCAGGGTGCGGGCCTCGGCCGGCACGGCGGGCACCCACTCCGGCTTGAAGATGGAGAGCGCGAAGGTATAGGCGGCGAACAGCGCGATCTGGATGATCGAGGGGCCCCAGGCGCCGAGATACATGTCGCCAACGGACTTGCCCAACTGGTCGGCCAGCACGATCAGGACCAGGGACGGCGGCACGATCTGGGTGATGGTGCCGGAGGCCGCCAGCACGCCGGTGGTGTACCGGATATTGTATTTGTAGCGCATCATCACCGGCATCGAGATCAGCGCCATGGCGATGACCTGCGCCGCGACCGTCCCGGTGATCGCCCCCAGGATGAAGCCCACGATGATGACGGAGTAGCCGAGGCCGCCGCGGATCGGGCCGAACAACTGGCCCATGGAGTCGAGCATGTCCTCGGCCAGCCCGCATTTCTCCAGCACCGCCCCCATGAAGGTGAAGAACGGGATGGCGAGCAGCAGGTCGTTCGAGAGCACGTTGCCGAAGACGCGGCCGGGAATCGCCTGCAGGTAGCTGAAGTCGAAGAATCCCTGCTCGATCGAGACGAAGCCGAACGCGATGCCGAGGGCGGCGAGCGAGAAGGCGACCGGGTAGCCGATCAGCATGAACAGCACGAGGCCGCCGAACATCATCGGCGGCATCCAATCCAGCGGGATCACTGCGTCGGCCTCTCGTACCTGGCGTCGACGCGGTAGTAGCCGCGCAGCGCCGCGACGCGCTTGATGATCTCCGAGACGCCCTGCAGCGCGAGCAGCGCGAAGCCGGCCGGCAGCAGGACCTTCACCGGCCAGCGCAGCAGCCCGCCGGCGTTGCCGGAGATCTCGTCGATCGAATAGGACTGCATGAAGAACGGCCAGGAGAGGATCGCCAGCAGCACGCAGACCGGGATCAGGAAGACGATCGCGCCGATCAGGTCGAGCCAGTGCTGCCCACGCTCGCTCAGGAAGAGATAGAAGATCTCCACCCGGACGTGCTCGTTCCGCTTGTAGGTGTAGGCCGCCCCCATCATGACGATGAAGGCGAACATGTACCACTGCACCTCGAGCCAGCCGTTGGAGCTGTAGTCGAAGGCGTAGCGCACCATGGCGTTGCCGGCGCTGACGATGCAGCACAGCAGGACGAGCAGATTGGCGAGCCGGCCCAGCCGATCGTTCACCCAGTCGATGGCACCGCTGACGCGGAGCAATCCGTACACGCGCATCTCCTCCCGAGTCGTGCCCGCCCTTGGAGACGCGCCCTGGGTGCAAAGCGCAGGTCGATCCGCCCTGTCAACAGCCAAACCGCGGCGCGTTCCGGCCGCGCCGTGGCGATCGGCTCAGTAGGACGACCGCGGTGCGCCGCCCTGGTTGGTCCCGGTCGAGCCGGCGCTGCTGCCGGCGGCGTTGAAGCGACCGATATTGCCGAACAACTGCTGCAGGAACGACGCCTCGGTGCCCGGAGACGGCGTGGTCCGGCTCACCATCTGCAACGGTTCGGCCTGATCCTGGTCCACCGTGCGGATGTCGCGCAGCACGCCGCGATCGTCGAAGGCGAGCACCACGACCTTCTGGCTGAGCACCGCGAGCGTCGCGCCGATGCGCGGCTGCGTCGTCTCGGTGATGTAGAGCCAGGTGTTGTCGTCGAAGGTCGCCCGCGCGGTGGGCGAGCCGATCAGGGCGGTGACGTCGGCGCGGGTGGAGGTGCCGGGCACCAGCTCCTTGAGTTGGTCGGGGTCGACATGGTTGCCGCGCACCTGCGGGGGCGGCATCAGCCAGCCGCAGCCGCCCAGGGAGAGCAGCGCCGTCAGCACGAGGGCGATCCCGGTCAGGCGGCAGGCAGTCGGCATCAGGCGGTGCGGCACGCGCGGGTTCCTTGCGGGCTGGCTTGCGGGCGCCGTCGCCGAGTGGTTGAACCCGGTGGCACGCCACGCTTAATGCTGTGGGTGTCACGCCCGCCCCTGCCCTGTCAATCGGCGCGCGGGATGCGATGGCTCCTCCTGGGCCGCCGCCGGTTTTGGCGGTGAGTCCTCCTGGACGAAAGGCGATTCCCTTGGCCGGTTGGCTGGGCCTGCGGCGGCGCGGGCGAGACGAGCGGGTCGGATTCGAGCTCTACGGCGCCGCCGTCGCGGCCGCCCGCGATCCGTACCTTTATACGGAGCTGCACGTGCCGGACACGCTGGACGGCCGGTTCGACATGGTGGGGCTGCACGCCTTCCTGCTGATCGACCGGCTGACCGTGGAGCCGCCGCGCGGGCCGGACCTCGCCCAGGCGGTGTTCGACGCCATGTTCAGCGACATGGACGTGAATCTGCGCGAGATGGGGGTGGGCGACCTGTCGGTCGGCAAGAAGGTGCGTGCCATGTGGGAGGCGTTCCACGGCCGCGCCGCCGCCTATACCTCGGCGCTGCGGACGGGCGACAGCGCGGGGCTCGCCGCGGCGCTGATCCGCAACGTGTGGCGGGGCAGCCCGCCCGATGACGACTCGCCGGTGCGGCTCGCGCGCGTCGCGGAAGCGCAGCGGCGGACGCTGGCCGCGCAGCCGATCGCGGATCTCGCGGCCGGCCGGGTGCGTTATCTCCCGGCTGTGGAGGCGATCCGATGACCCCGGAACTGCACCGCCCGATCCGCACCGACCGTATCGGCCCCGAGGGGCTGACGGTGGAGATCGAGGCCACGCAAGAGGAGTGCGCGCGGTTGACGGCGCGCATGCACATTCCTGCCGTGCAGGCGCTGCGGGTGAGATTTCAGCTCACCCGCGAACCAGACGACCGGTTCGCCGCCAGCGGCTGGCTGGTCGCGCGGGTGGTGCAGACCTGTGTCGTGTCGCTCGAGGATTTCGAGGCGTCGGTGGAGGAGGCATTCCGCATCCGCTTCGTGCCCGAGGGCACCGAGCAGGAGGATCCGGACCCGGACAGCGACGATGAGCTGCCCTATGCGGGCAGCGTGATCGACCTGGGCGAGGCCGCGGCGGAACAGCTCGCGCTGGCGCTGGACCCGTACCCCCGGCGGCCCGACGCCGTACTGCCGGAGGCGGCGGGCGAGGATGCGGCCAACCCGTTCGCGGCGCTTGCGGCGCTGCGCCGGAAGGATTAGCTGACGCCGACAAGCCGACCCGCGCGGATCGCAGCCCTCCCCCTCGGCGGGCGGCGATCCCGGGGGGCGCTGTGCCTTGCGGGGCTGCCGGTGCTCTGCTAGACGGCGCGGCTCGCGTTATGTCCAGACTGTGACGCCCGTCGGCCGGCCGACTCGCGTCGATTGAGAGAAAGAAGGGCGTTGTCCCATGGCTGTTCCGAAGAGAAAGACCTCGCCTTCCCGCCGCGGGATGCGCCGCAGCCATGAGGCGCTGCCGAAGGAGGCGCATGCCGACTGCCCGAATTGCGGTGAGCTGAAGCGGCCGCACCATGTGTGCAGCCATTGCGGCTACTACGCCGGGCGCGAGGTCGTCGCGGCGGGCAAGCCGCTGCGGGGCGCGGTTCGGGCCTAACGCTGGGCGCGGCGTGAGCCTCGTCCGCCCTTGACCGCGCAGTTCACGCTCGCGGTCGACGCCATGGGGGGTGACAACGCCCCGGCCATGGTGATCGACGGGCTGGAGCTTGCGGCGGAACGGCACCCGGGCGCCCGCATTCTGCTGGTCGGCAACGAGACGGTGATCGCGCCCCTGCTGGCGCGGCGCCGGCGCGCGAGCAACGTCTGCACGGTGCGGCATGCTCCGGACGTGATCAGCGGCGACATGAAGCCGACCGCGGCGCTGCGCCTGCGCAACGCGTCGATGCGGCTGGCGATCGACGCCGTTGCGGGCGGGGAAGCCTCCGGCGTCGTCTCGGCCGGGAATACCGGCGCACTGCTCGCCCTGGCCAAGATCGTCGTGAAGGCGCTGCCCGGCATCGACCGGCCGGCGATGGCGGCGATCGCCCCGTCCCGGCGCGGCGACGTGGTCATGCTCGACCTCGGCGCCAACGTGCAGTGCGACGTACGCAACCTCGTGCAGTTCGCCGTCATGGGCGACGTCTTCGCCCGCACCGTTCTCGGCCTGACCGCGCCGACGATCGGGCTGCTCAACGGCGGCTCCGAGGAGCTGAAGCGCGACGACACCGTCCGCGAGGCGGCCGAGATTCTGCGCGCCAGCCACATCGCACCGCAATTCCATGGCTTCGTCGAAGGCCACGATATCGCCGCCGGCACCACCGACGTGGTGGTGACCGACGGGTTCACCGGCAACGTCGCCCTGAAGACCGGTGAAGGCGCCCTGAAACTCATCGGCGACCTGCTGCGTCAAGTGTTCAACCGTAACTGGACGTCCCGCCTGGCCTATCTGTTGGCCAAGCCCGGGCTCGACCGGTTGCGGGAGTGGCTCGATCCGCGCCGCTACAACGGGGCAGTGATGGTCGGGCTGAACGGCGTGGTGGTGAAGTCGCATGGCGGCACCGATGCGCAGGGCTTCGCCCACGCGATCGACGTCGCGATGGACATGGTGGTGCACCGCTTCAACGACCGGATCCGGGAGGATCTGGCCCGCATCACCACCGAGAAACCGGCGACGCCGGAAGACAATGAAGACGGCCCGCGACTGGCCACCGCCTGACCCAGAACGAGTCGCGCGAGCCCAGCAGGAACCGCCTGAGCGCAAACGAGAGGACGTCCGGACCGCCGATGCCCATCCGCTCCATCCTTGCCGGTACCGGCGCCTATCTCCCGTCGCGGGTGGTGAGCAACGACGAGCTTGCACGCACGGTCGACACCTCCGACGCCTGGATCCAGGAGCGCACCGGCATCCGGCAGCGGCACTTCGCGGCGCCGCATGAGACCGCGGCCTTCATGGGCACCGAGGCCGCCCGCGCCGCACTCGCCGCCGCCGGCGCGACCGCCGCGGACGTGGACGGCATCATCCTCGCCACCAGCACTCCGGACCAGGCCTTCCCCGCCACCGCCCTCCGGGTCCAAGCCGCGCTCGGCGTCACCCACGGCTTCGGGTTCGACATCGCCGCCGCCTGCGCGGGCTTCATCTACGGGCTCTCGGTCGCCGACAACATGATCCGCGCCGGCGGCGCCAAGGGCGTGCTGGTGATCGGCAGCGAGGTCTATTCGCGGATCCTCAACTGGCAGGACCGCGGCACCTGCGTGCTGTTCGGCGACGGCGCCGGCGCGGTGTTCCTGCGCGCCGGCGAGGGCAGCGGCAGCGACCGCGGCATCCTCTCCACGCACATCCATGCCCAGGGCACGCTGGGCGACATCCTGTATGTCGATGGCGCGGTCGGCCAGCACGACAAACCCGGCACCCTGGTGATGAACGGCCGTGAGGTCTTTCGCCACGCCGTCACCCGCCTTGCCGAGTCGGTCGAGGAAGCCCTGGCCGCCAACGGCCTCGGCCATCGCGACGTGGACTGGCTGGTCCCGCATCAGGCGAACCGCCGCATCATCGACGCCATGGGCCGCAAGCTCGGCCTGCCGCCCGAACGGGTGGTGGTGACGGTGGACCGGCATGCGAACACCTCCGCCGCCTCGGTGCCGCTCGCGCTGGCCGAGGCGATCGGCGACGGCCGCATCCGGCCGGGTTCGCTCGTGCTGCTGGAAGCGCTGGGCGGTGGGCTCGCCTGGGGATCGGCCCTGGTCCGGCTGTAACGGCACGAGGCGCGCGTCCCGGTTGCGCACCCCCGCATGCCTCGGCCGTTCTGCATCCGGATGACACAGCCGCGCCGCAACCGACTGATCCTGGCCGATTTCTCTCCTTCTGTGCTTGACGGGCGGAGACGTGCTGCCTAGCGTCCGACCATGCAGACGATCACCCGCGCCCATCTGGCCGAGACGATCTACACCCAGGTCGGGCTGTCCCGGAACGAGTCCGCCGACCTGCTGGAGACGGTGCTGGAACGCATCGCCTCGACGCTCGAGGCTGGAGAATCCGTTAAGATCAGTGGGTTCGGAACGTTTTCTGTGCGCCAGAAGGGGCGCCGCATCGGCCGCAACCCGAAGACCGGCGTAGAGGTCCCGATCCTGCCGCGCCGGGTGCTGGTGTTCCGCCCGAGCCACGTGCTGAAGGCGCGCGTCAACGGGACCACGCCGACGGTAGGCGACGACGAATGAGCAGCGCGGCCGAGGATGGCGAGATCGACCTCAGCCCCGGCCGCGCGCGCCCGAAGAAAGCCCCGAATGCCTTCCGTACCATCAGTGAGGTAGCGGACGATCTTCACATTCCGCAGCATGTTCTGCGGTTCTGGGAGACCAAGTTCCCCCAGGTGAAGCCGCTGAAGCGCGGCGGCGGACGGCGCTATTACCGGCCGGACGACATTGCCCTGCTGCGGCGGATCTCCGACCTGCTCTACATCCAGGGCTACACGATCAAAGGGGTGCAGCGGCTGCTGCGGGAGGGTGGCGGCAAGCTGTCCGATGATATCCCGCCGCCGAACCCGGACGAGCGCGCCGGCGAACGCGCGGATCCGGAGAGCGAGGCCGACCTGATGATCCCGGGCCTGGAGCTCGCCCCGCCGGCCCCGCCGCCGCCGCGCACGGCATTGAAGCGCGTCGACCCCGAGGTCGACCGGCTGCGCCGCCTGCTGGCGGAGGCGCTGGAAGAACTCGAGGCCTTGCGGGCCCTGCTGCCGGGATAGCGGCGCGGCGCGGGCCATCCCGTGTCATGGCGCTTCGGCGTCATGGCGCTTCGGCGTCATGGCCGGCGAAGGCCGGCCCCCTGTGTCATGGCCGGCGAAGGCCGGCCATCCATGACTTTCCTGCGCTCGTAAGTCGTGGATGGCCGCCCTTCGGCGGCCATCCACGGAGGCCCACCATGCGCCTACCGCAGGAACGGGTTCCCCGTCCGTTCCGCCCCGATCGTCGAACCCGGCCCATGACCGCACAGGAACGAGAAATCGTCCCCGAGCGGCAGCAGCTTGGTCTTGATGGCGTCGATCAGCGCGGCATGGTCGCCATACGGGAAGTCCGTCCGCCCGATCGAGCCCTGGAACAGCACGTCGCCGGCCAGGATGAATCGCGCCGCGTGGTTCACGAACACGATGTGACCGGGCGTATGGCCCGGGCAGTGCAGCACATCGAACCGGTGCGGGCCGAGCGCGACCGTGTCGCCCTCCACCAGCCATCGGTCCGGGGTGCAGTTGCGGGCCGGGAAGCCGTACTGCGCCGCCTGGTCGGCGATCCCCGCCAGCAGGAATTCGTCGCGCTGGTCCGGGCCCTCGATCGGAACCTTCGTCCCGCTGCGAGCCGACAGGGTCTCCGCCAACGCCGTCGCACCGCCGGCGTGATCGAGATGCCCGTGGGTGAGCAGGATCCGCTCCACCTGCACGCCGGTCTGGGCGATGCCGTCCAGGATCGTGGGCACGTCGCCGCCAGGGTCGACGACGACGGCCTTCAGGGTCGCGTCGTCCCACAGGATCGTGCAGTTCTGCTGGAACGGCGTCACCGGGACGATGGCGCCGCGCAGCTTCGGGGCCGCCGCGCTCATCTCAGTGCAGCCGCGGGGATTTGAGGAAGCTCGCGCGATCGGCGGATCGGATTGCGATACGAACCGTGCTGCGGTCGCGCTGGACACGTAGCCGCACCTCGGCCCCCGCGCTGCCGGAGGCCCAGATGCGGCGCCACAGGCCAGCGAGGTCGGGCACGTCCTCCTCGTTCACCGCCAGGATCCGGTCGCCCTGGCGCAGCCCCGCCTGTTCGGCGGGTCCATTGTCGGCGAGGCCGCCCACCACGATCGCGTCGTCCGACTCGGTCGCATACATCCCGAGCCAGGGGCGGGCGGGCCGATTGACCCGTCCATAGGTGAGCAGGTCCTTGAGGATGGGGGCCAGCAGACCGATCGGCACGACCATGTTCATGTCGAGCCGCTTCCCCTTCCCGTCCCCCTGCTGGAGGATCAGCGAGCCGATCCCCAGCAGCTTGCCGTCGGTGCCGATCAGGCCGCATCCGCCCCAGAACGGATGCGCCGGCGCCGTGAACAGGGCGTCGTCCAGGACGTATTCCCAATAGCCGGCGAATTCCTGCCGCCCGACGATGCGCGTCTCGATCGCGTGGTGCCGACCACCGCCGGCCGCGAATACGACCTGATCGCCGATCTTCAGCCGGTCGGAGTCGCCCAGCTCCAGCGACGGCAGGTCGAGCTTGCCCAGGGCCTGCACCAGGCCGAAGCCGGTCTCCTGGTCGAAGGCGAGCGCATGTCCCGGCACGGCGCGTCCGTCGGCGGAGGTGATCCAGATCGTCTCCGCCTCGGTGATCAGGTAGCCGATCGTCGCGATCAGCCCGGTGCCGTTGATCACCACGCCGCTGCCGGCCCGTTCGGTACCGAGCGTGCCGGCGGTGAAGGCGTCGGCGGGGACATAGGTCTTCAGGCCGACGACGGCTTTCAGCGCCCGTTCGAGGTCGAACGAGTAGTCGTCAGGGTCCGGCCGGAGATTGGGCGGAATCTCCCAATCTTCCTTCTTCGTGCCACGCCGTCTTCCCTGGTTCGGGCGCTCCTGCGGGGGATCATCACTCATGCCCGCATTATATCGGTGGTTTCGACGGGCTCGCCAAGGCGCCGTGCTTGCTCCCGCGCCGCCATTGGCCGAAACTACTCACCGGTAGGAACGTCCCGGAGAAGCACGAATGAAGTTCGGCATCTTTTATGAGCTGCAATGTCCCCGCCCGTGGGAGGCGGATACGGAGCACAAGCTCTATCAGAACGCCCTCGACCAGGTCGAACTGGCCGACCGGCTCGGTTACCACTACGCCTGGGAGGTGGAGCATCACTTCCTGGAGGAATACTCCCACTCGCCGCAGCCCGAGGTCTTCCTGGCCGCCGCAAGCCAGCGCACCAAGCAGATCCGGCTGGGCCACGGCATCATCCAGCTCACCACCAATCACCCGGCGCGGGTCGCCGAGAAGGTCGCCTGCCTCGACCTGGTCAGCAACGGCCGCGTCGAGTTCGGCATGGGCGAAGGCGCCTCCATCACCGAACTCGGACCGTTCGACCGCAAGATGGAAGACAAGCAGGCGGTCTGGGAGGACGGCGTCCGCTGCGTCACCGGCATGTTCAAGGATGGCGGCTGGGAATACGACGGCCCGTATTTCAAGTTCCCGCTGCGCAACGTGCTGCCGAAGCCGATCCAGAAGCCGCATCCGCCGATGTGGGTGGCCTGCTCGCAGCTCGAGACGATCGAGATGGCCGGGCGCTGCGGCATCGGCGCGCTGGGCTTCCAGTTCCTGTCCGCCGAGATGGCGCATGCCTGGGTGCACGCCTACTACAACAGCTTCACCCGGCGGCAGCAGAAGCTCGCGGACTACCAAAGCAACTGCAACATCGCGATGGTCAGCTACTTCATGTGCGCCGAGACGGACGAGGAAGCGCGGCGCCGCGCGGATGGCATCACGTTCTTCCAGTTCTCGCTGGCCTATTACAGCGGGTCGCGCAACCGCGAGCGGCCGAAGCCCGGTTCGGTCAACGTCTGGGACGAGTACAACAAGTGGAAGCGGGAGAACCCGGAGGCGGCGCAGAAGGCGCTGATGGGCGGGCTGGTCGGCTCCCCCGAGACGATCCGCCGCAAGCTGCGGAAGTTCGAGGCGTCGCATGTCGACCAGATCATCCTGCTGAACCAGGCCGGGAAGAACACGCACCCGCACATCTGCGAGAGCCTCGAGCTGTTCGCCAAGGAGGTGATGCCGGAGTTTGTCGGGCGTGAACCCGCGCACCAGGAATGGAAGCAGAAGGTGCTGTCGGGCGACATCGTGCTGGAGGAGCTGGACACCACGCCGTTCAAGGAGCGTGCGGGGGTCGGCAAGGGCGTGTCGATCTCGAAGCTCGCGGGCGCAGAGGCGGCCGAAGCCGCGGGGTAGGTCGCGTGCGGTGACGCGACGACGGTCACGTCGTTCGCGTCATCGGACGTCCCGCGCCGTGTCACGTCGGCGCTTGTCGCTCACCTGTGTCATGCCGCGCCTGCGGTCCGCGTGTCACGGCGGCGCTTGTCGCTCCCCCGTGTCATGGCCGCGCTTTGCCGTCCGCATGTCACGGCGGCGCTTGTCGCTCCCCCGTGTCATGGCCGCGCTTGTCGCGGCCATCCACGACTTGCGCGGACGCATGCAGCAGAAATCGTGGATGATCGGGCCAAGCCCGACCATGACGCAGGCGCACGGCCGCAGCGCCCCTCACTCCATCGCGAACTTCGGCAGCGTCACCTCGTCGGTGACCGCATCGAACACCGCATGCACCTTGGCGCGGAAGCGAGGCTCCGCGTCGCCCACGAGATTGCTGACCAGCACCGGCCCTTCCTCGAGCCGTACCAGGCAGCAGCGATAGGGCAGCGCGTCCTTGAACCCGTCCCAGTAGGCGCGATGGAAATCCACCCACCCCTCGAGCGTCCCCCGGCCCGAGACCTCGACCCAGTCCTGTGCGTCACTCAGGCAGACCGGACAGACCGGCCCCGGCGGGAAGTGCCGGTCGCCACAGCCGGTGCAGTGCTGCACCACCAGGCGGCCTTGCCGCGCCGCCTCCCAGAACGGACGGTTGAGCGTGTCGATCTTCGGCAGCGGCTTCGCGTAGGCCATCACACCCTCCCTCACCCGCGCGTATAGATGATCGAGCGCGTGCACGGCGTCGCCTGCACGTACTGCACGACCTCGCATTCCGGCACCTGGCGCGTGCCGCATTCACCGCGGAGCTGGCGCACTGCTTCGACGTTCAGCGCCCAACCCTGCATGTAGGAATTCGACAAATGCCCCCCGTCGGTGTTGACCGGCAAGCGGCCGCCCAGACTGAGCGCGCCATCTTCCACGAACTGCCCCGCCTCGCCCTGCTTGCAGAAGCCGAGTCCCTCGAGGCTGAACAGCACCGTGGGCGAGAAATTGTCGTAGCACATCAGCGCGTCGATATCGGCATGCTCCACCCCCGCCATGCCACGCGCCTGCTCGCCGGCCGCCTTCACCGCCGGGTACCAGAACTCCATGTCGAAATTGCTGATCGATGACGGCGCGTAGGTTTCCTGCGCGCCAAATCCCGAGATCAGCACGGGCGCCTTGCGGCAGTCCTTCGCGCGCTCGCGCCCGGTGACGATGACGCAGACCGCGCCGTCGTTGATCAGGCAGTAGTCGAGCAGGCGCAGCGGCGCGGTGATGAAGCGCGCGCTCTCGTGGTCCTCGATCGTGATCGGGTTGCGCATCACCGCATCCGGATTGAGGCAGGCGTGATAACGGATGGAGACGGAGACTTCCGCAAGCTGCCGCGTGGTCGTGCCGTACAGCTCCATGTGTCGGCGAAACATCATCGCATGAGCCGCGCCCGGCGAGGTGAAGCCGAACGGATCCCAGGTGCTCGGATTCTCGTCGCCGCCATAGTTCACCCGGCGTGAGCGGCCGATATTCGCGTAGAGCAGCGCCACCGTGGTGCACAGCCCGGCTTCGATCGCCGCCACCGCCTCAATGATCCCCATCGCCGACATCCGCCCATGCGGCGGCATCGTCAGCGTCCAGCGCGGATTGAGGCCCAGCACCTCGCCCATCCGCGCGTAATACGGAATGCGGCAGACCAGTAGCCCGTCCACCTGGTCCTTGCGCAATCCGCTATCCTCGAGCGCGTTGCGGAAGGCTTCCGCCGCGAGACCGTACTCGTCGCGATCGGGGAAGTTGCCATAGCGCGTGTTGCCGACGCCGACGACGGCGACCTTGTCCTTCAATTCGCGTGACATCGCGTCAGATCACCCCTTCCTCGGCCAGCTTCTCCACATCGGAACCAGACATGCCCAGCAGCGTGGTCAGCAGCCATTCGTTGTCCTCGCCGTAACACGGTGCGCCGCGGTCGATCGGGCCGCCGATATAGGCGGGCGTCCGGCTGAACTTCATCGGCAGCTCATAGACCGGCCAGGTGCCGATCTTCGTGCCGGTGACCTCGGTCAGCCAGTTCAGGTGCCGGAGCTGGGGGTCGTGGTCGCAGCGATCCTCGGCGGTCTGGCACACGCCCGCCGGAACGCCGGCCTTCTGCAGCGCGAGCATCGTATCCTTCGCCCGCTGCGTTGCCGTCCACGCGCCGATCGCCGCGTCCAGCGCATCCTGGTGCGCCATCCGGTCGGCAAGCGTGCGGAAGCGCGGATCGTCACGCCACGCGCCCTGCCCTGCCACCTGCGCCAGCGCCGCCCACTCCGACTCGGTGAAGCAGGCGATCGCGAGCCAGCGGTCGTTGCCCGCGCAACGATACGCGCCGTGCGGCGCCGCCGGCTTGTAGGGAGAGCGGTTGCCGATGCGCCGCCATTCCCGCCCGTTCGCCGACCAGTCGAGAATCGTCGTGCCGGTCAGGAACAAGCCCGACTCGCATTGCGAGGCGTCGATCCACTGCCCTTCGCCGGTGCGGTCGCGGTGATACAGCGCGCCCAGCAGCGCGAGCGCGTAGCCGTAGGCGCCCATCCAGTCGAGATAGGAGTAGCCCCAGCCGACCGGCATCGCGGGATCCGGCAGGCCCGACATCTCGCCCTGTCCCGCGAACGCCGCTGCCACCGGTCCGACGGTGCGCATCCGGCCATAGGTGCCATGGGCGCCCATCCCGGCTTGCTGGATGTAGATGATGTCGGGCCGGATCTTGCGCATGACGTCGTAGCCGAGACCCAACCGCTCCAGCACGCCGGGCGAGAATCCTTCGGCGACGATGTCGCAGATGCGCACCAGGTCCTTCGCGATCTGCAGCCCCTTGGGGTGGCGGATGTTCAGCGAGATGCCGCGCTTGCCGGCATTCTTGTTGTTGAACTGCCCGCCCATGTCGGGGTCCTTCACCCCCGGCAGCGGCCCGGTCGCGGCATCGCGCGCGGCACGTCCGCCGACGGGCGCCATGGCCGCGAGACGCGTGTCGGGATTGTCCTTCCACTCCACCTTGAAGCTTTCCGCCCCCAGCGCCGCGAGGAAGCGCGTGCCGCCCGCCGAGGCCAGGAACCAGGCGAAATCGAGGATCTTCACGCCCTGCAGCGGAAACGGCTTGCCGTGCTTCGCCGAGACGCGGTCACCCGCGCCGCCCTTCGGCTGTGCCGGCACCGACGGCAGGCGCGAGGCGCCGGCAAGCACCGTCTCGGTGTCCTCGCCCAGCAGCGGCGCGCGGCGCCCCACCTGCCAGCTCGTCTTGTTCGACAGCCACTTGCTGGTGGGATAGCGGAAGCTGCGCCCGTGTTCGGGATGCGGGATGTCGCTGAACGCATGGCGTTTCAGCCAGTGCTCGTCCAGCGCGTTCTCATGCGGCTTGCGCAGCGGCGCCCACAGCAGGCCGGCATCCTGTGCCTTGCGCCACGGCATGTCGGCATAGGTCCAGGCGCGCACGAAGCGCTGCACCACGTCCAGCATGTGCGCCCGCGCCTCGTCGCCGGTCTGAGAACCCGGCACGTTGCGGGCCTTCAGGTCGGCGTCGGGGGGCGGCGGCTGCAGGTCGGCCTGCATGCCGTATTCGCTCAGCAGCGGCACGAGCGCCTTGAGGTCGCGCGCGCCCATGCCGTGCATGATGTACCAGCGCCCGTCCTTGGTGTGGCTGATGCTGGGCGAGTGGTTCGGCGCCTCCACCGCGTGGCGGTTGGTCAGGCGCCACAGCGGCACGCGGCGCATCACCCAGTGCATGATGTCGAGTTCGGGATTCTTCGACACCGCCTCGTGGATGGCGACCGAGACGTCCTGCCCTTGCCCGGTGCGATGTCGCGCGATCAGCGCGGCGACGATGCCCGTCGCGAGCTGCTCGCCGGCGATGTGATAGGCGTGCCAGAGCTGCGGCGCGATCGGCGGCGTGTCGTAGTGCAGGTTCGGATCGGGATCGTAGCCGCAATTCATCATCACGCCGCCCAGCGCGAGATGGATCAGGTCGGAACCCTTGAAGTCCGCCCACGGCCCGTCATCGCCGAACGGCGTCATGCGCGCCGTGACCAGCTTCGGAAACCGTGCGCTCAGCGCGGCACGATCCAGGCCGAGCGCGGTGGTGAGCGCGCCGCAGGAGGAATCGAGCAGGATGTCGGCCCCGCCGAGCAAGCCGAGCAGCCGCTCACGCGCGGGTGCTTCGCGCAGGTCGAGCACGACGGAGCGCTTGTTCCGGTTGTAGGTCCAGAAGAACAGGGACCGATCTGGGCCGGGCTCGTCGTCGAGGAACGGACCGATCCGTCGCGTCGCGTTGCCTTCGGGTGGTTCGATCTTGATCACCTCGGCGCCCAGCCCGGCCAGCAGCAAGCCGGTGTATTCCGCGCGCTCGTCGGCGACCTCGATCACCCGCAGGCCGGCCAGCATGCCCGGCCCGGCGTTGCCCATCATTTCGCCGGGACCTGTCGCTGTCGTCATTGTCGTTCCTCTCCCTCCGCCGCGGTGCCGTCACCGGCCCGCGGTTCGTTCCAGCATCTCCAGCAGCATGCCATTCACCGTCTCGGCGGCTTCGTACGCGACCCAATGGCCGGCCTCGGGGATCGTGCGGATATCCGCCTCCGGCTTGCGTTCACGCAACGCGGCGATGCGCTCCGGCGCGCGTGGGTTGGCCGGCGCGTCGAACTCGCCCCAGATCCCGTTCAGCGGGGCGTGCAGCCGGTCCAGCGCGCGCAGGATCGCGCCGCTGCGCGACATCGCCGGCGTGCGCAGGCGGGAGCGCACCGTGTTCCAATCCTGGATCAGCAAGGCGAGCTCGTCGATCTTCGCGCGATCGGCGATCATCAGCCGGTTGAGATTCTCGCGGTGGGTCTCCCGCCGCTCCTCGCCCTGCAGGTGCCGCACCTTCAGCAACTGCACCGCGGATCCGAGCGGACCGACGCCGGAGGAACCGATGATGGTGACGGAGCGAACGCGGTCGCCGCGCTGCGCGCCCACGCAGGCTGCGATGGTGGCGCCGAAGGAGAAGCCCACCACGTCGTACGGCGTGTCCTCGCCGATCACACCGTCGATGCCGGCGGCGACGATGGCGGCGATCGCCTCCGCATCGTCGCCATCGGGCGGGAAGTCCGACTCACCCAGGCCGGGGAGGTCGGGCACCAGGACACGGTATCGCTCCGCCAGGACCGGGATGTTCCGCACCCAATGGCGCCAGGATCCGGCGCCGCCATGGAACAGCACCACCACGGGGGCGGCGCGGCCGGTCCGGTTCCAGAGATGCCAGACCATGTGGTCGTTGCCGTTCGGCGTTTCGTAGCGCATCGCCTCCGCCTCGAGATCCGCCAGCAGGCGATGCGGATCGGGCTGCACCCGCGAGGTGGCATCTGCACGCGGGTCGGCCACTGGCTTCTCTGAGCGGGCATCGTCGTTCATCGGCATGTCCGGACGTTTCTGTCGTCGCGGAGTGTAGGGACGATCCGCCGCGAGCGCCAAATCACCGGCCCGCCCCGGGCCCCGCGTTGCAGCGGCGCGCACTGGCCCCTCCGCGAGGCGCGTGCTTCGCTGGCCCGGACGGACGGATGCCGCCACGACCCGCTCGAGGCCAGGCCGATCCTGCGAGGCTCGGGAGAACGCGCGCGTGACGGTGATCTTCATCGGTGACATCCACCAGCAATGGCGCTTCGTCGAGCGCGGCCTCGCCGCCCTGCCCCAGCTTCCCGAGGCTGCCGTCCTGCTGGGGGACCTGCAATGCGAGGCGCCGCTCGATGCGCTCGCCGCGCCGCTGCTCGCGCGCGGCATCGCGGTGCACTGGATCTTCGGCAACCACGACAACGATGGCGGGCCGGAGATGTGGGCGAACATGACCGATCCCGCCCGCAACCCGCTGACCGCACCGGGCGCCCTGCACGGCCGCGTCGTCGAGATCGGCGGGCTGCGCATCGCCGGGCTGGGGGGCACGTTCCGGCCGCGCATCTGGGATCCGCCTGGAGATCCCCGCCTGCGCCATCGCGCGCACCTGCCCGACGACGTCGCCGAGATGGGCCGCGGCTGGCGACCCGAACACATCGCCGCGCTCGTGCACTCCCTCGGCACCACGGCGATCTGGCCGGAAGACCACGACGCGCTCGCCACGCAGCGCGCCGACATCCTCGTCACGCATGAAGCGCCCAGCAGCCATCCGGCGGGAAAGGCCGCGCTCGATGCGCTGGCGCGGGCGATGGGCGCGCGGCTGATCGTGCACGGTCACCATCACGTGACCTATCAGGCAGAGGCGGCGGACGGGCTCACGGTCCTGGGCGTCGGCGCCGGCTGGGGCGCGACCGCCGAGGGCGAGGTGATGTGGACCGGCGAGGCTCCCCGGCACCTCACCGCGCTGCCGGAGGGATGGACGCGCCGCGCCTGAGCCGATCCTACTTCGCCGGCTCCGCCTTCTCCGGCAGCTCCGTCTCCGGCGCCTCCGGGTCGGCGTACCAGCGCAGCAGCCGGACGCGCACGCCGCTCTCCTCCAGGCAGACCTCGCAGTAGACATCGTGATCGCCGCCCTTGCGGCCCAGCTCGCGTTCGCCGAAGCCGCATTCGGGGCAGTGGAAGAGCCAGCACTCGCTCATCGCAATCCTCCAGGCCTGATCGGGCGGACCTTGCGGATGCCGGTCCGAGTCGCTGCAAGCGAGCCGGCGGGCTTGTGAGCCGGGAGCAACCCCGCCAAGATCGCCGCCAGGCAGGGCCACTTCAGAAACCGCCCGCCTGGAGGAACGCACCGGGTGGACCTTGAAGTCCTGATCGAGAACGTGCTGAACGCGCTGACCGCGGGCATCACGATCGGCTGCATCTACGGCCTGATGTGCATCGGCCTCGGGCTGATCTTCGGCATCATGAAGGTCGTCAACTTCGCCCAGGGCGAGTTGCTGATGCTGGGCATGTTCGCGAGCCTCTACCTCGTGACCGGCGGCGGCGTGCTGGCCTTCCTCGGCCCGTATGTCGGGCCGTTCGTGGGCGCGATCCTCGCCGGCCCCATCGTGTTCGCGGGCGGCGCGCTGCTGCACAAGGCGCTGATCGCCCGCGTCTCCGGCCTGCGCACCGCAGGCACGCTGGATGAGGGGCATTTCGGCCAGCTCATCGTCACGCTGGGCATCTCGCTGATTCTGCAGAATGGCGGGTTGATCGTGTTCGGCTCGACGCCGCTGACGGTGCGAACCCCGCTCGCCTCGAGCGCCTTCGAGATCGGGCCGGTCTACGGCGACGCGACGGTGTTCCTCAACAAGGCGCGGCTGATCGCCTGCGCCGTCGCCATCATCACCGCCCTCAGCCTCTGGCTTCTCCTCGAATACACGCGGCTCGGAAAGGCCCTGCGCGCGGCAGCCGACAATCCGACCGCGGCCACCTACATGGGCATCGATGTCGAGCGCGCCTACCGAATCGCGTTCGGCCTGGGCAGCGGCATCACCGCGATTGCCGGTGGGCTGATGGCGACCTATCTCTCGTTCAGCCCGTTCATCGGCCTCGACTACGTGATCATCATGTATTCGGGCGTCGTGCTCGGCGGAATGGGCAGCATCCTCGGCGCCTTCTGGGGCGGGCTGACGGTCGGCTTCGTGCAGCAATGCTCCGCGCTCGTGCTGCCGCCGCAGTTGCAGAACGCCGCGATCTTCGTGGTCTTCCTGCTGATCGTGATGCTGCGCCCGCAGGGCCTGTTCGGCCGTTCGGCGGAGCGCGCCTGATGCGCCAGGGCGCCGCACCCCGCCTCCGCCGCGACCTGATCGTGCTGGCCGTGCTGTCGGTCGCCTATCTCGCGGTCACCGCCTTCGTCACCAACAGCTACTACCAGTTGATCCTGACGCTGGTGCCGATCTGGGCTGTGTTCGGCGTCGGCTGGAACATCCTGTCCGGCTATGGCGGGCAATTGTCGTTCGGGCATGCCTCGTTCTTCGGCATCGGCGCCTACGTCACCACCCTGGCGCTGGTCTATTGGGACCTGACGCCATGGCTGGGCATCCCGCTCGGGATGATCGTGGGCGGGGTCGCCGCCATCCTGATCGGCATGCCCACCTTCCGGCTGCGCGGGCACTACTTCGCGCTGTCCATGCTCGCCTACCCGCTGGCGATCCTCTATTTCCTGCAATACCTGGGCTTCCAGGAAGTCTCGCTGCCGATGCACCGGGAGAACCCGGCCGCCTACCTCGAATTCACCGATCCCCGTCTCTACACCGTCGTGGCGGTCGGCCTGCTGATCGCCGGCATCATCGCCTGCCTGATGGTGGAGAATTCCCGCTTCGGCCTGGCCCTGCTGGCGATCCGCCAGAATGAACTCGCGGCCGAGGCGGCCGGGCTCAATTCCTGGCTCTGGAAGATGCGGGCGATCACCGCGTCCGGGGTGATCGCCGCCGCGGCCGGCGGGCTCTACGCCTGCGTCCTGCTGGTGGTCACGCCGGATTCCGTGTTCGGCATGCTGGTCTCCGCCCAGGCCGTGGTCGTGACCTTGTTCGGCGGCGTCGCCGCGGTCTGGGGGCCGGTGATCGGCGCCGCCGTGCTGGTCCCGCTCGCCAGCACGCTGAACGCCGAACTCGGCAACATCCTGCCGGGCATCCAGGGCGTCGTGTACGGCGCCGCGATGATCGGGATCATGCTCGCATCGCCCGAGGGCCTGTTCTGGACCGTCCGCGACAAGCTGCGGCATCGCCGCGGCAGCTCGACCGCGCGGCAACCGCAGCGGCCCTCCGCCGCGCCCATCCGCCCTGCCGCCGCACCGCCCGCCGTGCCGCGACGCTCGACGCCGGTCGCGGGCGGCCGCGCGCTGCTGGAAGTGGAGAACCTGTCCCGCGCCTTCGGTGGCCTGCGCGCCGTCAGCCAGGTGAGCTTCACCGTCCAGGCCGGTGAGATCCTCGGCATCATCGGCCCCAACGGTGCCGGCAAGACGACCCTGTTCAACCTGCTGAACGGCGTGCTCGCCGCCGATGAGGGCCGCGCCACGCTCGACGGCGTCTCACTGCGCGGCCGCAAGGTGCACCAGGTGGCGCGGCTCGGCGTGGGCCGCACCTTCCAGGTGGTGCGTGCCTTCCCCCGGCTGCCGCTGCGGGACAACGTCATCGTTGCCGCCTACGGCGCCGGCCTGTCCGATGCCGCCGCCATCGCCGCCTCCGAGGACGCGCTCGCCAAGGTGGGGCTGTCCGCCCAGGCCGACCTGCCCGCGAGCCAGCTCACCAACAAGCAGCTCCGGCTGATGGAGCTGGCCCGCGCGCTCGCCGGCCAGCCGCGGCTCCTGCTGCTCGACGAAACCCTCGCCGGCCTCGGCCGGGACGAATGCGACGACGTGCTCGACGTGCTCGCCCGCCTGCGCGACGAAGGCATGACCATCGTGATCATCGAACACACCATGCATGCGATGATGCGGATCGCCGACCGGTTCGTGGTGCTCGACCATGGCCGCGTGCTCGCCGCCGGCCTGCCGCGCCAGGTGGTCGAGGACCGCAGCGTCATCGAGGCCTATCTCGGCAAGAAATGGCTCGCGAAGCAGGAGGCCTGAGCACCATGGCAGCCTTGCTCGAAATCGAAGGCCTGTGCGTCGCCTATGGCGGGCTGCGGGCCTTGCAGGACGTGTCGCTGACCGTCGCCGCCGGCCAGTTCGTCACCGTGGTCGGGCCGAACGGCGCTGGGAAATCGACGCTGTTCAAGACCATCTCCGGCGTCGTGCGCCCGACCGCCGGGCGCATCCGCTTCCAGGGCAACGACCTCCTCGCCCTGTCCGCGTCCAAGCGCGCGCATCTCGGCATCGCGCACGTCCCCGAGGGACGCCAGGTGTTCAAGACCCTGACCGTGCGCGAGAACCTCGAGATGGGCGCCTATCCCGAGAGCGGCCGCACGCAGTGGACGCGCACGCTCGAGCGCATCCACACGCTGTTCCCCGTCCTCGCCGAACGCGCGACGCAGCTCGCCGGCACGCTGTCGGGCGGCGAGCAGCAGATGGTCGCGATCGGCCGTGGCCTCGCCTGCGCGCCCAAGGTGCTGATGCTGGACGAGCCGTCCATGGGCCTGGCGCCGGCGGTGGCGGACACGATCTTCGAGCGTATCTCGCAGATCCACCGCGAAGACGGCGTCACCATCCTGCTGGTCGAGCAGCGTGCCGTGGAGGCGCTGGAGCTGTCGGACCACGGCTACGTGCTGGAAACCGGCCACATGGTGCTGGACGGTCCCTATGAGACGCTGCTCGCCGACGACCGCGTCCGCCGCTCCTATCTCGGACTGACCGACGCCTGAGTTTCAAGCAACAAGAACACCCCAGGGAGCCACGTCATCATGACCCAATACCCCACGCTCGGCCGCCGCTCCGCGATCGGCCTCGGGCTCGCCGGCGGCGCTGCCCTCGCCGCCCCGCGCCGCGCCCGCGCGCAGGCGCCGAAAGAGGTGAAGATCGGCATGCTGATGCCGCTCTCCGGTCCATGGGCCCGCCAGGGCATCCTGGAGCAGATGGGCGCCCGCATGGCGATCGACGACGTGAACAACGCCGGCGGCATCAAGTCGATGGGCGGCGCGAAGCTGAAGCTCGTCGAGTACGATACCCAGGACAGCGCGGAGAAGGCGAAGGACGGCGCGCAGCGGATGCTGGCGCAGGAGCCCGACCTGGTCGGCGGGTTCGGCTGCTGGCTGTCCACCTTCACCTTGGCCGCGACCGAGGTCACCGAACGCGCCGAACTGCCCTGGCTGACGCTGTCCTATTCCGACCTGATCACCGGCCGCGGCTTCAAATACGTGTTCCAGTCCTCCCCGACCGCCGACCGCCAGGCGGAGGAGGAACTGCCGATGGTCGTCGAGCTGGCACAGAAGGCGACCGGCAAGAAGCCCACCAAGGTCGCGATCGTGGGTGACAACACGGCCTCGTCGGTGAGCTTCCTGAAGCCGATCCGCGAACACGTGCTGAAGAACCTCGGCATGACCGCCGTCGCCGACGAGATCTACACGCCGCCTTTGGCCGACGCGACGACGATCGTGCAGCGGGTGCGGTCGGCGCGGCCCGACTTCGTGCTGTTCCAGTCGACCAACGTGCCCGACGACAAGCTGCTGGTCGACAAGTTCGCCGAGATGAACCTGAAATCCGACCGGCTGCCCAAGGTGGGCGGCGGCGGCCACTGGGCGGTCCCCGAGTTGCTGAACGTCGCCGGGGCCGAGAACCTGGAAGGCGTGATGGTCGGCCTCGCCAACTGGCCCGGCAAGAACCTGGCCGACCTCGAAAAGCGCTTCATGGCCCGCACCAAGGAGCCGTGGTTCGGCCACGACTCCATCTTCGCCTATGTCCACGTGCTGATCCTGAAGGAAGCGCTGGAGCGCTGTGGCGTGGCCGATCGGCGCAAGGTCAACGAGGCGATCCACACCATGGACCTGACCGACGGCCCCGCGCAGTTCTTCCCCGACGGGCGGATCAAATACGACGAGAAGGGCCGCCGCATCGGCGCCAAGCTGTGCGTCGTGCAATGGCGCAACGGCAAGCCGGTGCCGGTCTACCCGGCCAACATCGCCACCGCCGACGTGGTCTGGCCGAAAGCCTGACCGTATCCTGACGCGGCGCGGGGGGCGGCCCGGCCCGTCCGCCGCGCCGTTCGCCGATCCGGACCCAACCGCCCGACCTGCCCGACGGGAGCCAGCCGATGTCCGACCTGCCGCCCTACGCCCCGTCGATCCTGCCCGCCGGCATCCGCTCGCGCTTCGTCGACGACGTGAACGGGCTGCGCATGCACGTGCTGGAAGCCGGATCGGAGACGTCCGGCCGGCCGGCGATCCTGCTGCTGCACGGCTTCCCGGAACTCGCCTGGTCCTGGCGCAAGGTGATGCCGGCGCTGGCCGCGGCCGGTTACCACGTGATCGCGCCGGACCAGCGTGGCTACGGGCGCACCACCGGCTGGAGCGCCGACTACGACGGCGACCTGCGCCCGTTCCGCCTGCTCAACGCCGTCCGCGACGCCATCGGCCTGGTGCACGCGCTCGGCTACAGGCAGGTCGCGGGCGTGTTCGGCCACGATTTCGGCAGCCCGGTCGCCGCCTGGTGCGCGCTGCTGCGCCCCGACGTGTTCCAGAGCGTCGCCCTGATGAGCGCACCGTTCGGCGGCCCACCCGCCCTGCCCTTCGACACCGACCGGCACAAGCCGAAGCCCGCCACCGGCCCGTCGATCCACGCGGCGCTCGCCGCCCTGCCACGGCCGCGCAAGCACTACCAGTGGTACTACTCGACCCGGCCGGCCAACGAGGACATGTGGCATTGCCCGCAAGGGGTGCACGCATTCCTGCGCGCCTACTACCACCACAAGAGCGCCGACTGGGCCGAGAACCAGCCCTATCCGCTCGCCGGCTGGACCGCCGAGGAACTGGCGAAGATGCCGACCTACTACATCATGGATCGCGACCAGGGCATGGCGGCGACGGTGGCGCCGCACGCGCCCTCGGCGGCGGAGATCGCCGCCAATCGCTGGCTGCCCGATTCCGACCTCGCGGTCTATGCCGCGGAATACGAGCGCACCGGCTTCCAGGGCGGGCTCAACTGGTATCGCGCCCGGACCGAGGGGATCGAGCAGGCCGACCTGCAGACCTTCGGCGGGCGCACGATCGACGTGCCGTCGTTGTTCATCGCCGGGCGGAGCGACTGGGGCACCTACCAGGTGCCCGGCACCTACGAAGCCATGGCTGCACGCGCCTGCACCCGCATGCAGGGCCGCCACCTGATCGACGGCGCTGGTCACTGGGTGCAGCAGGAACAGCCGGAGCAGGTGACCAAATTGCTGCTGGCGTTCCTGCGCGCGGCGCGGTCCGGGTGATGCGTGACGGATGACGCGCCCCATCCGTCATCGCCGGGCCCCGACCCGGCGATCCCCACCAGCACCCTGCCGTACACGGACCGAAGCTGCGTGACGGTGTGGATCCGCGGGGCGAGCCCGCGGATGACCGAGGGGCGGGAATGGACGGAGCGCGGATGACGGAGGGGTGCCGCCGCCAGGGCACGCGCCCCATCCTTGACGGCGTGTCATGCGCCAGTCATGCTTGGCTCATGTGCGAGACCAACCCGATCGTCACAAGGCGCGGCGACATCCTTCGCGGGGTGTCGGGTCATCGCATGCGCTGAGCTTCGGCTCGACGCGCGACTGAACGGGCCCCGCCGGCAACGACGGGGCTTTTTCTTTGGGCTGCTCCGTCCCCTTCCCCTACGGAGTTCACCATGTCGACCCAGAACATCTACGACGACCCCGCCTTCTTCGAAGGCTACGCGAAGCTGCCGCGGTCCGCCGCAGGCCTCGACGCCGCGCCGGAATGGCCGACCTTGCGCGCCATGCTGCCCGACCTTGCCGGCAAGCGCGTGCTCGACCTCGGCTGCGGCTATGGCTGGTTTTGCCGCTGGGCGCGCGAGGCGGGAGCCGCGCAGGTGGAAGGCTTCGACGTCTCCGAACGCATGCTCGCCCGCGCCGCCGCCGACACGCAGGATCCGGCAATCCGCTATGCCCGCGCCGACCTCGAGACGGTGGAGCTCGCCGAACGCGCCTACGACCTCGTCTACAGCTCGCTCGCGCTGCACTACGTCGGCGCCTTCGACCGGCTGCTGGCGCAGGTGAAGCGCGCGCTGGTGCCCGGCGGCGCCTTCGTGGCCTCCATGGAGCACCCGCTGCTGACCGCTCCCAGCCGCCCGGGCTGGGTGAAGCGCGAGGACGGGCGGGTCTGGCCGCTGAACGCCTATCTCCGCGAGGGACCGCGCCACGTGAACTGGATCGCCGAGGGGGTGATCAAGCAGCATCGCAGCATCGGCACCATCGTCACGGCCCTGCTCCGCGCCGGCTTCACGCTGACGCATCTGGTGGAGTGGGGGCCGGATGCCGCCCAGCTCGCCGCAGATCCGTCGCTGGAAACCGAACTGGATCGTCCGACCTTCCTGCTGGTGGGCGCGCGCGGCTGAGGCGGGCGGGCGGCGGCGCGCTCCGGTCCCGTTCCCGGGCGGGGTTCACACGTAGCGCGGCAGGCGCTGGCCGGGGAGCAGGTCGTAGGGCGCCTGCCACCCCGGCAGCGCCGCGATCCGATGCAGCCAGGCATGCACGGCAGGGTGGTCGGCGGCGAGGTCGTAGCCGCTCTCCTCGGGCGGGAACACCAGGTAGCCACACAGCGAGAGGTCGGCGACCGTCGGCTGCTCCCCGGCGATGAACGGACGCCGCTCCACCGCCGCTCCCAGGATGCCGAGGAAATCGTCGATCCGCCGCTTCTGCCACGCCAGCACCTGCGGGTCCGGCGCCGGTGTGAAGGCGCGTGCGTAGCGGTAGGCCGCCATGAACCCGCTGAGTTTCTGGTTGTCCCAGAACAGCCAGCGCAGGACCTCGAAGCGGTCGGCCGCGTCACGTCCGCCGAAGCGGCCGTAGCGATCGGCCAGGCGCAGCAGGATCGGTCCGGTCTGCGTCAGGCGCATCCCGTCCTCCTCCAGCACCGGGATTTCGCCCATCGGGTTCACGGTCTCACGCCACGCCGCCGTCCGCGTCACCCCGCCGCCGAAATCCGTCCACACCGGGGTGAAGGACTGGCCGCACAAGGTCAGCATCAAGGCGAGCTTGTAGCTGTTCCCCGACTCCGGAAAGTAATGGAGGCGATAACGCGTCATGATGGCTCCGTCCCTTGTCCGGCGGAGCCTATCGACGGGCGGGACCTTGCGACCATTCGGTTTCCGGCCGCGCGCCTTCCGCCGGATGCAAGCCCACGGCGAAGCCGGCCGCCTCGCGGCACAGCCACTCCCGGAACGCGGCGAATGCCCGCGAGGGCGCACGGCCGTCCTCCCGCCGCAGCAGATGGAAGGCCTGCGGCAGCCGCACCGGACCACCCGGTACCGGCACGAGCCGCGCGCCGTCCAGATAGGGCCGCACCACCGGGTCGAGCCCGAGTGCGATCCCCATCCCGGCGGCGGCCGCCTCATAGGTGACCTGGAGATTGTCGAAGGCGCGGAACGCCGGCGCTGCGTCCAGGCCATTGCCGGCGAACCAGGCCTTCCAGAAATCCGGCTGGTGGGTGGTCCCGATCAGCGGCCGGTCCAGCAGGTCGCGCGCATGCCGCACGCCCTCGATCAGGTCCGGCCGCCCGACCGGGACCGCCATGACCGGCAGCACCACCTCGCCGACCAGGTTCGGCCATGGCCCGACACCCAGGCGGATGGCGCCGTCCAGATCCGACCGGGCCTGCAGGTCCTCGAGCGTCGCCGAGGTGTGCAGCGACAGCGGCACGCCGCCGAACCGCCCGTCGACCCGCGACAGGCGCGGCATCAGCCAGTTCGCGGCGAAACTCGGCATCACGGTGATCCGGAGCGTCCGTTCCGTCCGCACCCGCGCCGTGGCATCGGTGATGACCGTCCAGGCCGGGTCGATCGCGGCGAAATACGCTTCTCCCGCCGCGGTCAGCCGCACGCCGCGCGGCAGGCGGCGGAACAGGTCGGTGCCGAGATCGGCCTCCAGCAACTGGATGCGGCGGCTGAGCGCCGGCAGGCTGAGATGCAGCCGTTCGGCCGCCAGGGTCAGGCTGCCGCTGCGCGCGACGGCCACGAAGGCCTCGATCCACCCGAGGGGCAGCCGTCGCATGCCGGTCGGCGCCGCCACGCCTACCCGTCCGACGCCGCCAGCGGCGGCCCGAGGAACTCCATGCCCCAGCGAATGCCGATCGCCGTCGGCGCGGCGCCATCCGGCACGCCGCCGCGCATCACCTCCGCCAGTTCGGTGAAGAAGACGGCCGCGTCCGGGATCCGGATCGGGGCCTCATCGCCGCGAGAGCGCCAGAACGAAGATGCCATGGTCCCTCCCCGTCGCCGACTCGTGCCCCGTTCACCGCACCGATCGAGGATCACGCCGGCAGCGTCGGCCCGACCACACGAGGCAAGCCGTATGCCCCGAAGCCGCCGATCATCCGCCCGGCACCCATCGGCAGCATGGTGGTATCAAGCAAGTGACCCGACCCGCCCCGCGCGGACGGGCATCGCCCACCCGCTCACTCCGCGGCGCGCGCCCGCTCCCGCCGGCTCTCGGTCCGCAACTGTCCGCACGCCGCCAGGATATCGCGCCCGCGCGGCTGCCGCACCGGCGCGGCGAACCCCGCATCGTTCACGATCCTGGCGAACTTCATCACCGTCGACATCGAGCTCGGCTGGTAGGCGCTGCCCGGCCAGGGATTGAACGGGATCAGGTTCACCTTGGCCGGCAGCCCGGCGATCAGCCGCACCAGCTCCCGCGCCTCCGCCTCGCTGTCGTTGACGCCCTTCAGCATGACGTATTCGAACGTGATCCGCCGCGCGTTGGAGGCGGTCGGATAGCGCCGGCAGCCCGCCATCACCTCCTTGATCGGATACTTGCGGTTCAGCGGCACCAGCTCGTCCCGCAGCTCGTCGCGCACCGCGTGCAGCGACACCGCCAGGTTCACCCCCAGCTCCGCCCCGGCGCGGTCCATCATCGGCACGACGCCCGAGGTGGACAACGTGATCCGCCGCCGCGACAGCGCGATCCCCTCGTTGTCCATGACGATCTTCATCGCCTTGGCGACGTTCGCATAGTTGTACAGCGGCTCGCCCATGCCCATCAGCACGATCGTCGACAGCAGCCGCGGCGTCTCCCCCTTCGGGCTCGGCCACTCCCCATAGGTGTCCCGCGCGGCCATGAACTGGCCGACGATCTCGGCCGATCCCAGGTTTCGCACCAGCGTCTGCGTGCCGGTGTGGCAGAACCGGCAGGACAGCGTGCAGCCCACCTGGGAGGAGATGCACACCGCGCCGCGATCCTCCACCGGATCGGGGATGTAGACGGTCTCCGCCTCCTGCCCGTCGCGGAAGCGGAACAGGAATTTCCGGGTTTCGTCGGCCGAGGTCTGCACCGTGACCGCATCCGGCCGCCCGACCACGAACCGCTCCGCCAGTTTCTGCTGCAGCGGCTTGGCGATCGAGGACATGCGCGCGAAGTCGGTCACGCCCTGGTGGTAGATCCAATGCCAGAGCTGCTTGGCGCGGAAGGCCGGCTCGCCCACCGCAGCCAGCTCCTCGATCAGCTCTTCCCGCGACAACCCCACCAGGTCGCGCCGCCCGTCCGCCAGCGCGGCGCTCGGTGGGTCGAACAGCGCCGACTTGGCGAGGATACGGGTCCGTTCCGCCTCGGTCAGCGCGAGATCGCTCATTTCGGCGGGCACGCCTTCACCGTCGCCGCATAGGCGGCGGAGAACCCGCTCAGGCTGAACGTGTCGGTGACCTGCTGGTCCTTCGGCCCCGGCGATCGTGCGATCGCGCGGCTGCCCTTCTGGAACGCGCTCACGAGCGCCTTGCCGTCCCGCGCGAAGGCGTTGCGGCCGGCGGTGTAGAAATCATGCCCCGACTGGTCGACCTGCACCGTCACGGTCGCACCCTGCGCATAGGGAAACCCGGCGCTGATCGCCACCGCATCGCGCCCGGCAGGACGCTGGGTCACCGTCAGCACCACCTCGCCGCGGCCGGGCAGCGACGGCGCGGAACTCTGCGCGCGGGTGAAGGCGTAGCAGACCGCCGCCCCCGACTCCTGATGCGTCGCGGCGATCCAATCCTCGAACTTGCCGAGTTGCTTCGGCGCGTTGGAGGCCGACGACGCGGGCTTGGCCGGGGCAGCGGCCTTGTGCGGCTGGGCGACCGCGGGAGTCGCGACGACTCCGGCGAGCAGGACGAGACGGAGGAAGGGGCGCATGCGCGGACAGATACGGCGGCGGCGGGGTCGATCACAAGCGCGGCGCGCTCATGGCTTGTTCGCGTCCACGTGTGACGTGTTCATGCCAGTGTGTGGCGCCTCCGCATCGGCGGCCGGCGGATCCGCCTCGTTGCGGCCACTCGCCGCGTCCACGTGCGCCATCCACTCCGGCACGGTGCGGCGGAATCGCGGCGTGCCGTGATGCCGGGTGACCATCGCCTCCGCCGGCCCGCCGCTCGCCACCGGCCGCTCCGCAAACCGCCCGTGCTGCAGCAGCCGATCGTACAGCACCAGCGCGCCGGCGACCGCCAGGTTGAGCGAGAACCGGGTCGGGATGCGGATCACGTGCCGGCACTGCGCCAGCAGGTCCGGCGACAGCCCCGCCCGTTCGGGACCGAGCACGTAGGCGGCGTTCAGGGGATGGCGGAACGAGGGCAGGTCGATCGCATCCTCGAGCAGCTCGACGCCGACCAGCACGCAGCCCTGCGGCAGCCGCATCTGCCCGAGATCCGGGAACCGCCACATCGGCACGTGCGCCGGCGTATCCGCGGTGTCCGCCCGCCGCGCCGCGCGGGAATCCCATCCGGTGCCGATGGTGAAGCAGAAGGAGGCGCCGAACGCGTGCGCCGTGCGCAGCAGCGCGCCCACGTTGGACGATTTCGACGTGCCTTCGGCGCCGATGCCGAAATAGCCGCGCGCTCTGGCCTCCTGCATCCGGGCGGTCTAAGCCGCTGGCATGACGGACGCAACCGACGCCCAGCTCGCCGCCCAGTACGAGGCCTTCCCCTACCCGAAGCGCGACCCGCGCGACGAGGCGAAGCGGCTGATCGTCGGCAGCCCCGGCCACCTGATGGAGGTGGACCATTGGGTGTTCGGCGCGCGCCGCCCGGTCACCCAGCCGCTCAACGCCCTGACCGCCGGCGGCGGCACGGGCGACGCCACGATCATGCTGGCGACGCAGATGGCGCGCGCCGGCCGGCCTGGCCGCGTCACCTGGCTCGATCGCTCCGCCGCCTCGCTGCGGATCGCGCAGGAACGGGCGGCCGTGCGCAAGCTGGACAACATCGACTGGGAGCAGCGCTCGCTGCTCGACCTGCCGACCGCCGGCCTCGGCCCGTTCGACTACATCGATTGCTGCGGCGTGCTGCACCATCTGCCGGATCCGGTCGCCGGCCTGCGCGCGCTGGTCTCGGTGCTGGCCCCTGGCGGCGGCATCGGGCTGATGGTCTACGCCCCGCACGGGCGCACCGGCGTCTACATGCTGCAGGACGCGCTGCGCCGCCTCGCCCCGCCCGAGGAATCGCCGGCCGCGCGGCTCGACGTCGCCCGCCGGGTGATGCGGCATCTGCCGGAGACCGCCTGGATCCGGCTCAACCGCAGCTTCGACGACCATCTGAACGGCGGCGATGCCGGTTTGTACGACCTGCTGCTGAACCCGCGCGACCGAGCCTATACGGTGCCACAACTCGCCACCTTGCTGGAGAGCACGGGCCTGCGGCCGGCCTGCTGGGTGGAGCCGCTGCGCTACGATCCCACCCCGCTGCTGCCGGACCCGAAGCTGCGCGCGCGGCTCGACGGGCTGGATGCCACCGGCCGCGCCGCACTCGCGGAGGCGCTCGCGGGCAACATGGCGGTCCACATCGTCTATTGCGTGCGCGCCGAGGATCCGCATGTCGCGGCCGACCCGTACGCGCCGGATGCGGTCCCGGTCACGCGCGAGATGCCGGGGACGCACCTCGCCGACGCGATCCAGCCAGACGGCACGCTGACCATGAACTTCGACGGGCTGCGCCTGCCGGTGCCGCTGCCGCCGCTCGCCGCCCCCATCCTGCGGCTGGTCGACGGCACGCGCAGCCTGGGTGAGATCGCCGCGGCGCTGGCGCAGCGCGGCACCGGGGCGGAGGCGTTCGACCGTGCCTGGCGCGCCACCTACCCGCGCCTGGAGGCAATCAATCGGCTGCTGCTGGCGCCGCCCCGCTCAGGCTGAGCCCCGCCTCGCGCGGATCGGCCGCCGCGGCGGCCATCTGCCGCATCAGCCGCGCGGTCTCCGCATCGGCGGGGAAGAACGCCTCGATCGCGAGTTCCGACAGGGTGACCTCGACGGGCGTGCCGAACACGGTGGTGGTGCTGAAGAACGACAGCGTTCCCTCGCTCGTCGCCAGCCGGAACGGCACCGCGACCACCTCCCCCGACGGCGCGCGCGTCGGGCCGCCGGGCACGGGGTAATCCAGCAGCTCCTCCAGCAGGTCGTGCAGCACCGGATCGCCGGACACGTCGATCTGCCGCCGCAGCCGTTGCACGACATGCGCCCGCCACTCCGGCAGGTTGACGACCCGCGGCGCGAGGCCGGCCGGGTGCAGGCTGAGCCGCAGCACATTGACCGGCGGTCGCAGCAGCGTCGGCTCGACATCCGCGATCAGCCGTCCCACCGCCGCATTGCCCGCGACCAGGTGCCAATGCCGGTCGACCGCCAGCGCCGGGTTGGGCTCGTGCGCGGCGAGCAGCGCCTCGACGCCGCGTCGCGCCGATTCGAGCGCCGGATCGTCCAGCGCGCGTTCGGGGTATTCCGGCGTGAAGCCGGCCGCGGCGAGCAGCAGGTTGCGGTCGCGCAGCGGCACCTCCAGCCGTTCCGCCAGATGCAGCAGCATCTCGCGGCTCGGTCGCGAACGGCCGGTCTCCAGGAAACTCAGGTGCTTGGTCGAGATATCCGCCTCACAGGCGAGGTCGAGCTGGCTCAGCCGCCGCCGCTGCCGCCAATCACGCAGGATCTCTCCCACGGGTCGCCCCTGCCGCATGGTTCCTTCCGCCCCGTCCCGGTTGGCCCGCCGTCACGTCGCGACGCCGCGTGCCGCGGCGCCTCATCCGCCGGGACCAGACGTAGCGAGGCTACCGGGGCGCGCAAGCTCTCGCCGGCGCCGCAGCGCGAGAAAGCCGAGACCGCTGCCCACCGCGAACAGCGCCAGGCGTTCGGCGGCGAGCGCGGCCGGATCGGCGGGTGCCCCGGCCAGCCAGGGCAGCAGCGCCGCCACCAGGGTCGCGGCAACGGTGATCGCCAGCGCCGGCAGGCCGGCCCGCAGCGGGCGCCATGCACCGACGCCGAGTGCGCGGGCATTGCAGTGCATCGTGTAGGGCAGCACCACGGCCTGGCTCGCGCACCACAACAGGATGGCGGCCTCGGCGCTGGCCGGCTGCAGCGCCAGCACGCTGCCGGCCATCACCGCAATGGCGGCCAGATTGGCGTAGAGCGCGTACCGGGCCTCCCCGACCGCCACCAGGGCCACGCCGGCCGGGAAGCCCAGCACCAGAATGGCCATCAGCGCGACCAGCGGTTCGGCGGCGGCGCCGGAGGCAGCCCAGCCGGGGCCCAGCAGCAGCGCGACCGCCGGCGGCAGGGCGAGCGCCATCGCCCCGCAAAGCGGCAGCATGACGAGGCTCGAGCGGCGCAACAGCCGGTCCACCGCGGCGAGCAGCGCCACCGGATCCTGCTGCCGTTCCGCCAGCGGCGGCAGCATGAGCCGCCAAAGCGCGGTGAAGGTCAGGTCACGCACCGTATCGACCAGGCGGAACGCGACATGCACCTGGCCGAGGGCGAGCGGGCCCGCGGTGCCGCCGATCAGCACCGCGAACAGCCGGTAGCGCGCGTGCAGCACCAGCGTGCTCGCGGTCAGCGGCAGCCCGATGCGCAGCAGGTCGATCACCGCCGTGCCGCGCCATGCCGCACGCGGGACGAAGCCGCCCAGCAGCAGGAGCACGGCCGCGCCGGCGGCGGAGGTGACCCCTTGTTGCCACACGGGGGCCCAGGCCCCCGCCCCGGTCAGCGCGGCCAGCACCCCCGCCAGCGTTCCCATCGCCTGGCCCAGCAAGGTACGCAGCGCGAGCCGCCCGTAGCGCCGCCGCCGCGTGAGCAGCCCCTGCACCGCGCCCGCCGCGCCGACCAGCGGAAACGGCGCCGCCAGCCAGAGGCACATCGGCACCAGGCGCTCGTCCCGCAACAGCGCGGCGAGCACTGGGCCGGACGCCGCCTGCACGCCGCAGGCGGCCAGGCCGACTGCCAGCGAGGCCCAGAGCGCGCTGGAGGCGACGCCGTCGTCCACCGCCGCACGCTGCACGAGGGCGTCCCCGAACAGCGCGTTCACGCCGACCCAGAGCAGCACGTGCACCGACACGGCGGCGGTGCCGATGCCGAGTTCCGCGGGCCCGATCAGCCGGGCGACCAGGAAGGCGGAGACGACCGAGAACAAGCCGGCGCACGCGGCCTCCAGCCCGGACCAGGCCACCCCTCGACGCGTCGCGCGGTTCATCGCGGGGCGGGCCGCAGCAGGAGCAGGCCGGCGGCGAAGGCGGGCAGCCACATCAGCCGCGCCTGATAGCGGTCATGCGGCATGGAGAGGCCGCCGGTGATGGCGGCCCCGGCCAGCAAGGCGACCACGATCGCGACGATCAGCCCGGCAATCGGGTCGCGGGCGCGGAGCCGGCGCGGCAGGGCGAGCAGGCACAGCACCAGCCCGCCGACGCCGGTGACGGCATGGCTGGCGGCGAGCAGTGGCGGCACGGCGAGCTCACCCCGCGCCTGCCGCGCGGCGGCATAGGTGGCGGCCTCGCGTGCGGGGAAGTCGCGCAGGAGGACCGGGGTGACGGTTTCCGGCCAGGGTTCGAGCCCATCGCCGCTCGCGAACCGCGTGAGCTGCTGGCCCCAGTTGCGCAGGAACGCGGCGGCCTCGCCCAGCGGATCGCTGCGCAAGGCGGCGCGGATGATCGCGTCGGCCTCGGCGGAGACCTGCTTGTGTCCGCCCGCGCGCATGATCGGACTGTCCGGACGCCACAGGAATGCATCGGAATCGGGCGGCAGCGGGTCGAGTTCGGCGCAGAGCCGCCACCCGGCCTGCGGGCATGCGTGGCGCAGCGCGGCGAGGCCAGGCCCGTCATAGATCACGCGGGCCAGCAGGAAGACGTTGCCATAGGGGGAAATCGCGGCGCGCCCGTGCCCGGCGAGATTGATCGCCATCAGGGTGACGACGGCGAGCAGCGGGGGCGCCAGGGCGAGCGGCCAGCGGAGCGGAGCGGCAGCGCCGAGCCGGCGGCGGAATGGCAGCAGGACGGACAGCAGGGCCGCCGCGAGGGGCAGGCTGGAGAGCTGGGTCGCGATCATGAAGGCCGCGAAGCCGGCGAGCCACAGCCGTTCCACCGGTCCCAGCCGCTCCGGGGTGAGCACCAGGAGCGCGAGGACGAGGACCAGCAGCGCGGTGAACAGGTCGGGCGTGAGGTCGCAGACGAGCCAGGGCAACCAGGTCAGGGTCGCGAGGAAAGCGAGGAGCGGCAGCCACCCGCTCGGCTGCGCGCCGAAGCAGCGGCATGTCAGGGCGAGGGTGTGGATGGCCAGTACGGTCTGGGCGGCGATGACGGGCCAGGTCGTCAGCCGGAGATGCAACGGCAGCAGGAAGAGCGAGTAGACGGGCGGGCGGTCCCAGCCCAGGTAGTGCTCGATCGCCTGGGACAGGTAGGTGCCGGTGTCGGAGAAGACGATCGGGTAGCCGTTCCACGCCGCGGGCCAGAGCAGCAGAAGGACTCCGATCAGCCAGGCGGACCACGGCGTGAGTGGCGGGCGAAGGCAGAGGGATTCGCGCGGGGCTCGTGGTGGGGGGCTCGGGGAGAAGGCGTGGATGGCCGGCCCAGGGCCGGCCATGACACGGGGGGTGGTCGCCGGCGGCGGCACGCGGGGGGCAGCGGGCGCACCCGGGTCGGCAGCGGACTCGCTCAGGTCGACGGCGGACGCCGCGATACGCGAAATGGCAGCGGAGGGGGCAGTCGCCAGCGGTGGCACGCGGGCCGTGGCGGGCGCATCCGGGTCGGCACCGTGCGGCGGACCGTCGGTTTGCCGCCCCGCCGCGCGCCGAGGGGAGCCGTCAGCCGCCATACCCCTCCGGATGCGCCTCACGCCAGGCCCAGGCGGTGCGGACGATGTCGTCCAGCGCGTGGAAGCGCGGCCGCCACCCGGCCGCTCGGGCACGATCGGCCGCGGCCACCAGCACCGCCGGATCGCCGGGACGGCGCGGCGCGAACCGATACGGCACCTTGGCGCCGGCGACGCGCTCCACCGCCTGGATCACTTCCAGCACCGAATGCCCGGCGCCGTTGCCGAGGTTCCACACCACGTCCCCCTCGGCCAGCCGGTCGAAGGCGAGCAGATGCGCGTCCGCCAGGTCCGTCACGTGCACGTAGTCGCGCACACAGGTTCCGTCCGGCGTCGCGTAGTCGTCGCCATACACCTCGAGCGGCGGACGGCGGCCCAGCGTGGCGTCGATCACCAGCGGGATCAGATGCGATTCCGGCCGGTGGTCCTCCCCCAGCCGGCCGTCGGGATCGGCGCCGGCGGCGTTGAAGTAGCGTAGGCAGGCGCTGCGCAGCCCGTGGATGCGGCTGGCCCAGAGCAGCGTCCGCTCGATCATCCACTTGCTGTCGCCATACGGATTGCCCGGCTCGATGCGCGCTTCCTCGCGGATCGGCACCTCGTCCGGCATGCCGAACAGCGCGGCGGTGGAGGACAGGACGAAGCGCGGCACCTTGTGGCGCACGCAGGCGTCGACCAGGGCAATGCCGGTGGCCACGTTGTCGTACAGGTAGCGATACGGCTCGCGCATGCTCTCACCCACCTGGGTGAGGCCCGCGAAGTGGAACACCCCGTCGAACGGACCGTCCCCCAGCGTCGCATCCACCGCGGCATGGTCGGCAAGGTCGGCCACCACCAGCCGCACGTCCGCCGGCACCGCGGCGCGATGGCCGGTCCGCAGGTTGTCGAACACCACCACCGCGTCACCCCGAGCGCGCAACGCCGCGACCAGGTGGCTGCCGACATATCCGGCGCCGCCGGTGACCAGGAACCGTCGTGTCATAGGGGTGTCATCTCCGCTGAGACCGTTTCGTGCGGCGATGATACACCTCCGCGTCCACCTGTCCCGAGCGCGCATGCGTACGCGGATCGACGCGCGTGAGCACGGCGCCGACCAGGCTCGCCTGGGTTTCCTGCAGACGCTCGATGGCGTGGGTGACCGCGTGGCGCGGCGTCGAGCGCCAGCGGACGCAGAGCAGCGTGGCGTCGGCAAGCCCGGCGACCACCCGCGCCTCCGCCGTCGCCTGCGCGGGCGGCAGGTCGAGCAGCACGAGGTCGTGGTCCTGGCGCAGAGTCTGCAACATGCGTCCCATGGCATCCGACAGGAACAGGCCCAGCGCGTCGCCGGTCAGCCTGCCCGCCGGGACATAGGCCATGCCGGTCAACGAATCCTTACGAAGCACGTCGTCGAGCGTCGCCTCGCCGCGCAGCAATTCGGCGAGCCCCGGTCCGGCGTCGCCGTCCAGCCGCTCCAGGAAGGCGGGCGCGCGCAGGTCGCACTCCACCGCGACCACCCGCTCCCCGCTCATCCGCGCCGACCGGGCCAGGCACAGCGTCACCACGGTCTTCGCCTCGTCCGGCCGCGCGGCGGTAACCGCGATCACCCGCGGGTGGTGCGCGCCGAAGAACAGCGCGGCCCGCAGCGCGCGAATCTGTTCCGCGAAGGGGCTGAGCGGACGCCGGACCACGAAGTCCTCGGGACTGAGCGCGCCCAGCGCGCGGCGGCCGATCTCGGGCAGCAGGGCGAAACAGGGCAGGCCCAGCGACTGGCGCAAGGTCGCCCCGCTCGACAGCGTCGGGTCCACCCGTTGCAGCAGCAACACCGCCAGCCCGCCCAGCAGCACGCCGACCGCCGCGGCGCCCGCCAGCATCGGTCCCTTGCGCGGCCAGGACGGCGAGAGCGGCGGCAGCGCCTGGGAAATCTCGTGCGCCTCGGGCGTCTCGATCGCAGCCTGCTGGGAGGTCTGCTGGATACGCTCGAGCACCGCCTGCAACTGGCCGCGCGCCGCCTCGAGATCCCGCTGCACCGCGTTGAGCGGCACCTGCGCCTGGGCGGAGCGATCGGCTTCCTGCTGCGCCTGCCGCATCGCCTGCTCCAGGGCGGCCACGCGCTCACGGGCGGCGCGCACCTCGGCCTCGGTCGCCGAGACCACGCGCTGCACCTCGGCCGCGACCGCGCGGGTTGCCCCGGCGAGCTGCTGGCGCAATCCCTCGGCCTCGGGATGGCGGGCGCCCAATCGCGTCTGCTGCGACTGGAGCTGCGCGGCGAGCTGGTCCTGCTGCGCGCGCAACTGCACGACCGAGGGGGCGATCGCGGCCTGCGCGGCCGCCCCGGCCCGCCCGCGCGCCGCATCGAGCCGGCCTTCCGCATTGGCGAGTTCGCCGCGGGCGCGCGCCACCTCCTCCGACAGATGCGAGATCTGTTCGGCGTCGATCCCTGCATGCATGCCCTGGGAAAGGCCGCGCGCGGCGCGATAGGCGGCGATCTGGTGCTCGGCGGCCCGCACCTCGGCGCGCAACTCGGCGGCGCGCTTCTCCAGCCACTCGGTGGCGCGCCGGACCGCGCGCTGCTTCGCCGCGTACTGGTCCTTGATGTAGACGTCCATCGCGTTGTTCACCGCCTGCGCGGCGACCACCCGGTCCTCGGCGGTGAAGCTCACCTCGATCACGCGGGAGAACTTGATGGCGGTGGCATGCAGCGCGGCCTGCACCGCCAGCATCGTCGCGTTGCGGGCATCGTCCAGCGCGGGACCCGCCGCATCGATGGGCGGCGGTGCAGCGGGCGTCTCCAGGCCCAGCAGGCGGCCCAGCGCCCGCCTCACCCGCGCCGCGAGACCGACCGGGCGCAGCGCGGGGTTGAACTCGGGACTGTTGTAGAGATTGCCGCGTTCGGCGACCCTCTGGGCGATGTGCAGGCTCTGCAGGATCTCGGCCTGGCTCGCCATCACCGCCTCGGTGGTGGGATCGACGCGCAGGATACTCTGCAGCTCGCGCAGCTTGTACTCGCTGGGCTCGTAGATCAGCGCGCCGGTCGCGGTGTAGCGGGGCGTGACGCGTTCGAGCGCCACCAGCGCGGCGAGCGGCACCAGCAGCGCGAAGGCGAGGAACACCCATTTGCGTCGCCGCAGCGCAGCCCAGGCAGCGGCGAGGCCAAGCCCGTCTTCCATCTCGCCGCCATTGGGGTTTGCCCGCTGCTGCCGCGGAACCGGGTCGGGTTCGGTTCGTGCGCGCGCGTCGAGCATGACGATGGCCTTGCGGGTGGGCGGCCCGCGCATTTTGCCCGGACCTTGATCGCGGGAACTGCATACGCTGGCGACGATTAAGGACCGGTGAATGCGGTGGCGTTGACGTACGCGCGCGCCGTTAACCGTTCGCGAACACCCATGCGTGCAGGATGGCAGCGACCCGGCCAAGTCGTGGCCGGTCAGCCCAGGAGACGCTGCCGCATGTCCTTCTTGCCGAACCGGCCGATCGCGCGGGGGGTCGCCCTTGCGGTCTTCGTGGCGCTCGCCGGCTGCGCACCAGGGCGCGACCTGCCACCGCTGCCGCCAGCCCAGGCGGCGACGGAGTACAGGCTGGGACCGGGCGACGCGGTGCGGCTGATCACCTTCGGCGAAGAGCCGCTCACGGGCGAGTTCCGGGTCGCGGATGGCGGCACGATCGCGCTGCCGCTGGTGGGGGCGGTGCGGGCGGCCGGCCTGACCCCGCACGAGCTCGAGCGGGCCGTGGCGGACGCGCTGCGGCGCGGCGCCGTGCTGCGCAACCCTTCCGTCTCCGCCGAGGTCATCGCCTACCGCCCGATCTTCGTGCTGGGCGAGGTGAACCGGCCGGGCCAATACCCCTACCAGCCGGGCATGACGGTGGTGACCGCGGTCGCGGTGGCGGGCGGCTTCACCTATCGCGCGGTGGAGGACTACGCCTCGGTGCTGCGCACCACCAACGGCACCGCCATCGAGGGCAAGGCGCCGCGCCAGGCCTTCGTGCAGCCCGGAGACGTGGTGACGGTGTTCGAGCGGCGGTTCTGACGCGATGGCTCGGACCGGCGGAGGACGCAGTCGCGATGCGAGCGTCGCCGCGCGCGCCTGCGCGACGCCGCGAACCACGGCGGAGCGACCTGGCGACGGCATGCGGCGGCCGGCGGGCGTCACGGTTCGTCACGTGACCGGCATGCCGACGGCATGCTAGCTGGGCGCATGTCGCGGATCGCCTGGATCGCCGCCCTGTTGCTCGTCCCGGCGCTCGCCGCGGGCGCGGCCGACGCCCCGCCCTCCCCGCACGCCGCCACAACGGCCGCGCAGGCCGACGGCCGCGGCCACGACCCGAACGCCGGCGATGCGCGCGGCCGGTCCGACGGCACCCGCCTGCCGCCCGACGTCACCACCCAGCACACGCTCGAACTTCCGACCGGCCCGCTGCAGGTCGCGGCCACCGCCGGGGCGATCCGGCTGCCGGACGAGCATGGCAACCCGCTCGCCGAGGTGGCCTTCGTCGCCTATCGCCGCCCCGATGCCGACCCTCGCACCCGGCCTGTGACCTTCGTGTTCAACGGCGGACCCGGCATGGCCTCGGGCTGGCTGCAGGTCGGCGCGGTCGGGCCCTGGCGCATCCCTCTCGTCCCGGCCCCCTCCGCGCCGGCCGACCCGATCCCCAATGCCGAGACGTGGCTGGACCTGACCGACCTGGTGTTTCTCGATCCGCCCGGCACCGGCTACGCCCGCATCCTCGGCGGCGAGGACGCGCGTCGTGCCGCGTGGTCGGTGGACGGCGACATCGCCCTGCTCGCCCAGGCGATCCGCCGCTGGCTCGACCGCAACGACCGCATGCTCTCGCCGAAATACCTGCTGGGCGAGAGCTATGGCGGGTTCCGCGCGCCGCGCCTGACACGCCGGCTGCAGGAGCGGGAGGGCGTGGGCATCAGCGGCATGGTGCTGCTGTCGCCGGCGCTCGACCTCGGTCGCATCGCCAGTGACAACGATCCGATGGCCTGGGTTTACCGCCTGCCCTCCGAGGTCGCCGCCCTGCGCGCGCTGCATGGACCCGTGACCCGCGAGTCGCTGGGCGACGTCGAGAGCTATGCGGCGGGCGAGTACGTCACCGACCTGTTGCGCGGCGTCCGCGACGAGGCGGCGGTCGCGCGGCTCAACAGCAACGTCACGCGGCTCACCGGCCTCGACCCCGAGCTGGTGCGCCGCGCCCAGGGCCGGCTCGACACCGACGTGTTCCTGCACGAGATCGCCCGCGCCCGTGCCGAGGTGGGCAGCGCCTACGACGCCACCGTGCTTGCCCCGGATCCGACGCCGCACCGGCCGTTCAGCCGCTATGCCGATCCGATGCTGGATGGGCTGCGCGCGCCGATCACCGCCGCGATGGTCACCCTGTATCGCCGCTTCGGCTGGCAGCCGGACGGCGTCTACCGTCTGGTGGGCGACGCGGCGTTCCGCGGCTGGAACTGGGGCCGGGGCATGAGCCCGCCCGAATCGGTCGGCGCGCTGCAGGCGGCGCTCGCGCTCGACCCGCGCCTGCGCGTGCTGGTGGCGCACGGGATGTACGACCTCGTGACCCCATATTTCGCGACCGACCTGCTGCTGCGGCAGGTGCCCGCCTTCGCGGGGCCGGAGCGGCTGCGTCTCGTGGTCTATCCGGGCGGGCACATGTTCTACTCGGACGATGCGGCCCGCGCGGCACTGCACCGCGACGCCGCGGCGATCTATGCGCAGCGCTGAACGCACAAGTCGATGCGCAATCGTCTCCGAGCATGACGAAACTGGCGGATGTTCCTCGAACGGTTGAAGAAACCTGAGCGTCTGCCTGGCACTTTTCTGCTGACGCGAACGCTCGTCGTTCGCTCCCGCAGGAAAGGAAGCCCCGATGACGGAACACATGGTCGCCGTATTCTCGTCCGAGGCCGCAGCGTCTGCCGCCGAACGCGAACTCGAGCAGGCTGGCGTGCCGCGTACCGCGATCCGGCGTTATGCCCAAGGCGACGACGCAACCGAGACCACGACGACCCGCGAGACGACCCAACGGTCGGGCGGCGGGTTCTGGGCCTGGCTGCTGGGCGAGGAGACCGAGTCGACCCGGTCGTTCTATGCCGATGATGACGGCCGCTACGATCGCAGCCTGCAATCCGGCCACGCCGTGCTGAGCGTGACGCTCACCACCGATTCGATGATCCATGAGACGGTGGAGATCCTGGAGCGGCACGACCCGCTCGATCTCGACGAGCGCACCGAGGAGGACGATCCCACGGAATCCGGTGCCACCACCGGGGTCGCGCGCTCCGGCACCGACTTTTCCTCCAGCGCGACCGCCGCCGCCCCGGCTGGCGGGCGCCCGCTGTTCGAGAGCGGCACGAGCGGCGCCACGGCGGCGGGCACCGCGCCGGTGACGGGTGGGCGCATGGAAGACGACGTGGCGATGACCGGCGCCTCGGCCGGGCGCGCCGGCACCGGGCTGCCGCAAGCCGAGACCGGGATGGCGGCCGGCGGCACCACGCCACGGACCGCGGGCACCGAGGAGGTGATCCCGCTCGCCGAGGAGCAGCTCGAGGTCGGCACGCGCACGGTCGATCGCGGCACCCGCCGGGTGCGCCGCTACGTGGTGGAGACCCCGGTCGAGCGCGACGTGACGCTGCGCGGTGAGCGGGTGACGATCGAGCGCCGCATCCCGACCGACGCACGCACCGCCGACACGACCGGTGCGTTCGAGGAGCGCGTGGTCGAGGTACACGAGACCGAGGAAGTGCCCGAGGTTCGCAAGACCGCGCGCGTGGTGGAGGAAGTGGCGATCCGCCGCGAGGAGACGGAGCGGAAGGAGCGCGTGCAGGACACCGTTCGCCGCGAGGAGGTCGAGATGGCGCCGGATCGGACGGACAAGCGCCAGCAGGGCTGACCTGCGGTCGATCGAGGGGCGGGCGTGGCGACGCGCCCGCCCCGCGCGATCGGTGCCGCGTGCCGGCGACAAGATTCCCCCGCGCGTGCCTCCGGCACGACAAACCCCCCGCGCGCCTCCGGCACGACAAACCCCCCGCGCGCCTCCGGCACGACAAACCCCGATGAGACCCCAAACCTGCCGCAATCCGGTCACCACCGCCCCCCAGCTTCCAGGGACAGTAAAAGCCGTCATCCCCGTGGAGAGCGTCATGCAGACCTGGAAGACCCTTCTGATCGCGGCCCCGCTCGCGGCCGGTCTGCTCGCCGCCCCGGCGGCCCACGCCGATTGGCACGGCGGCCCGGGCTGGCGCGGTGGTCCCGGCTGGCACGGCGGCCCCGGCTGGCGCGGCCCGCATGGCGGCGGCTGGAACGGTGGCTACCGTCATGGCGGCAATGGCAATGGCGGCGCCGCGGTGGCCGGTGCCATCATCGGCCTCGGCGTCGGCGCGCTGCTCGGCACCGCCCTCGCCGCCCCGGCCCCGGTCTACACGCCGCCGCCCGCAGTGGTTTACGCGCCGCCCCCGGCCTATGTCGCGCCGGCACCGGTCTACGCGGCTCCTCCCCCGGTCTACGCGGCCCCGACCTACCCGGCACCCGCGTATCCGGTGAGCGGGTACCCGGTGACCGCCTATCCCGGCTACTGATCCGGTAGCCGGCAGGGCCAGCGACGTGCGATAGCGCCGCATGGCCCTGCCACCGCCCGCCGATCTCCGCCGTCACCCCTCCGAACGCGTCGCCGCCGAACTGATCGCGGTGATCGTCGCGGTCACCGACTCGGTGCCACGCGTCCTGACGCTGGGCGGCGCGGCGCTGCCGTCCGGCCCGTTCGCCTCCGAACACCGTTCCCTGCAAGCCGCGCTGCGGGCCTGGGTGGAGCACCAGACCCACCACCCGCTGGGCCATGTCGAGCAGCTCTATACGTTTGCCGACCGCGACCGCGCCGCCGAAGCCGGGGAGCGGGTGGTCTCGATCAGCTATCTCGGCCTGACGCGCGAGGCCCGCGCCGTGGGCCAGGCGGGCGTCTCCTGGCAGGACCTGTATCGCTATCTGCCCTGGGAGGACCGGCGCGACCCGGATGCGACGCTGGCGCCGGTGCTCGCGCAGGCGCTGCAGGCCTGGGCGGAGGCAGCACCCGACGCGATGCTGCGCTGGGAGCGGCGCAGCCGGATCGCCATCGCCTTCGGACTCGAGAGACGCGCCTGGAACGAGGACCTCGCGCTGCAGCGCTACGAAACGCTGTGGGAGGCCGGGCTGGTGCCGGAAGCCGGCGGCAGCACCGCGCCCGGCGAGCCGATGGTGCACGACCACCGCCGCATCCTGGCGACCGCCCTGGCCCGGCTGCGCGGCACGCTGAAATACCGGCCCGTCGTGTTCGAGCTCATGCCGCCCAATTTCACGCTGGGCCAGCTCCAAGGCGCGGTCGAGGCGCTGGCCGGGCGGCGCCTGCACAAACAGAACTTCCGACGCCTGATCGAGCAGCAGGAGCTGGTCGAGGAAACCGGGGCCGTTACATCGGAAACCGGAGGCCGGCCGGCGCGGCTGTTCCGCTTCCGCCGCGAGGTGATGGCCGAACGGGCGGTGTCCGGGAGCAAGCTGCCGCTCGCGCGCTGAGGCCATGCGGGGGGTGGCAGGGCGGTCCTTGACATCCATATGCTCATATGCAGCAATTCGCTGGTTCATGCTCTACATGAGCATAAGAACATGAGCATCATAGGAGGAGACCATGCCGGCCACCGCCCTGCTCGAGCGCACCGCGCCGCTCTACACCCGCGTGCAATCCGTGATTCCGCCCATCGAGTGGCCCGTCTTCGCCGAGGACATCGACGCGATCCTGGACCTCAAGCGTCGCCGCAATGCGGTGATCCTGGCGCACAACTATCAGACCCCGGAAATCTTCCACTGCGTCGCCGACATCACCGGCGACAGCCTGGCGCTGGCGCGCGAGGCGATGACGGTGGATGCCGACGTGATCGTGCTGGCGGGCGTGCACTTCATGGCGGAGACCGCCAAGCTGCTGAACCCGGCCAAGACGGTGCTGATCCCCGACACCAGGGCGGGATGCTCGCTGGCCGAGTCGATCACCGCCGCCGACGTGCGGCTGATGCGCGCGCGCTACCCCGGCGTCCCGGTGGTCACCTACGTGAACTCCTCGGCCGAAGTGAAGGCGGAGTCCGACATCTGCTGCACCTCGGCCAATGCGCGACGGGTGGTCGAGAGCCTGGGCGTGCCCGCCGTGATCATGCTGCCCGACGAGTACCTGGCGCAGAACGTGGCGGCGCAGACCGATGTCAGGATCATCGCCTGGGCCGGCCATTGCGAGGTGCATGAGCGCTTCACGGCGGCGGAAGTGCGCGGCCTGCGCAGCGACCATCCGGGCGTGACCATCCTGGCGCATCCGGAATGCCCGCCGGAAGTGGTGGCGGAGGCCGACTTCACCGGCTCGACCGCCGACATGTCCGCCTATGTCGGCCGCGAGAAGCCGGCGCGAGTGGTGCTGCTGACCGAGTGCAGCATGGCCGACAACGTGTCGGTCGGGCACCCGGACGTGACGTTCGTCCGGCCCTGCAACCTGTGCCCGCACATGAAGCGCATCACGCTGCCGAAGATCCGCCATGCGCTGGAGACGATGACGCAGGAGGTCACGATCGACCCGGCGATCGCCGCGCGTGCCCGGGCCGCGGTGGAGCGCATGCTGGCGGTGTGACGCGGGGGGGGGTGGACTGCCCCCTCACCCCTTCCCTCTCCCCCACGAGGGGAGAGG
>JAFKLG010000036.1 GCA_017304945.1 Rhodospirillales bacterium | reverse complement strand
CTGCTCGCCAGCGTCAGCGTATAGAGCGCACGGTGCGCGGCCATGGGGGTCGCCTGCGCAGCGAGGGGCGCGGGCGACGCCGCCGCGGCGGGCTCGATGACGCAGGGCGCGGCAAGGCAAAGCACCGCCAGGGCGGCAAGAAAACGCATCGAGCCAATCTCCGCATGAAACGAGGGCGGGCGAACGCGGACCATACGTAGGCGAGTCGGGTCACGCCAAGGGATCACGTTCCGCGTGATCCTGGCGCCTCACGATGGGGGTGGCGGCGCGGCGGTCAAGGGGCGGCGGGCGGGATCCGCCCCGCGCCGCGGTCTCCGGCCGGCGGCGATTACTCCTTTCCCCGCAGCTTGGGCGGCAGGTCGAGCTTGATCGAGAGTTCCTTCAGCCGCGCCGGCGGCACCTCGGCCGGGGCGCCCATCAGCAGGTCCTCGCCCTGCTGGTTGAGCGGGAACAGGATCACCTCGCGGATGTTCGGCTCCTCGGCCAGCAGCATGACCATCCGGTCGATGCCCGGCGCCGAGCCGCCATGCGGCGGCGCGCCGTAACGGAACGCGTTGAGCATGCCGCCGAACCGCGCCTCCACCTCCTCCGCCTTGTAGCCGGCGATCTCGAAGGCGCGCAGCATGATGTCCGGCCGGTGATTGCGGATGGCGCCGGAGGACAGCTCGATCCCGTTGCACACGATGTCGTACTGGAACGCCTTGATGGTCAGCGGGTCCTGGCCGTTCAGCGCCTCCAGCCCGCCCTGCGGCATGCTGAACGGGTTGTGGCTGAAGTCGATCTGGTGGGTTTCCTCGTTCAGCTCGTACATCGGGAAGTCGGTGATCCAGCAGAAGCGGAACGCGTTCTTCTCCGACAGCGCGAGTTCGTCGCCGAGGCGGGTGCGCACGGCGCCGGCGAACTTGGCGGCCTCGTCGCGCTTGCCGGCGACGAAGAACACGGCGTCCCCGGGAGCGAGGCCGCACGCGGTGCGGATCGCCTCCGCCCGGTCGGCTTCCAGGTTGCGCGCGATCGGGCCCTTCGGTCCTTCCGCCTCATAGATGATGTAGCCGAGACCGCCGGCGCCCTCGGCCTTCGCCCAGTCGTTCAGCTTGTCGAAGAAGCTGCGCGGCTGGCTGGCGGCACCGGGCGCCGGGATCGCGCGCACCACCCCGCCGGAGGCGGCGATGCGGGCGAACAGGCCGAAGCCGGAGCCGGCGAACGGCTCCGTCACGTCGCTGATGCGCAGCGGGTTGCGCAGGTCCGGCTTGTCGGAGCCGAACTGCAGCATCGCCGTGTCGTAGGGGATGCGCGGGAACGGGGCCGGCGTGACGGCGCGACCTTCGGCGAATTCCTCGAACACGCCGGCGATCACCGGCTCGATCGTGGCGAACACGTCCTCCTGCGTGACGTAGCTCATCTCGAAATCGAGCTGGTAGAACTCGCCGGGCGAGCGGTCCGCGCGGGAGGCCTCGTCGCGGAAGCAGGGCGCGATCTGGAAGTAGCGGTCGAAGCCCGCCACCATCAGGAGCTGCTTGAACTGCTGCGGCGCCTGCGGCAGGGCGTAGAACTTGCCGGGATGCATGCGCGCCGGCACCAGGAAGTCGCGCGCGCCTTCCGGGCTGGAGGCGGTCAGGATCGGGGTCTGGTACTCCATGAACCCGGCCTCGATCATGCGGCGGCGGATCGAGGCGATCACCTGCGCGCGCAGCACCATGTTGCGGTGGATCTTGTCCCGCCGCAGGTCGATGAAGCGGTAGCGCAGGCGGATGTCCTCGGGGAACTTCTCGTCGCCCGCCACCTGCATGGGCAGCACCTCGGCGGCGGACTGCACCACCAGCTCCGCGGCGCGCACCTCGATCTCGCCGGTCGGGAGCTTCGGGTTGATCGTGCTCGACTCGCGCAGCACGACGTCCCCCGTGACGGTGATCACGCTCTCCGGCCGCACCGCGTCGGCGGCGGCGAAGGCGGGCGAGCCGGCTGCGAAGACGCACTGCGTCAGGCCGTAGTGATCGCGCAGGTCGATGAACAGCAGGCCGCCATGGTCGCGCTTGGCGTGTACCCAGCCCGACAGGCGCACGGTCTTGCCGGCATCGCTGGCGCGCAGGGCGCCGCAGGTATGGGTACGGTAGGCATGCATGGCGACGAGATTCCCGAGATGGCGCGGCCGCCCGCGCGGGAGGCCGATCAGGGGCGGGAGACAAGCCCCGCCGGCTTCGGCAAGTCAAGCCGCAGCGGTATCACGCGCGAGCGCCGCCAGCAGCCAGGTGCGAAATGCGTCCATCGCCGGGGTCGGCGACTGTGATTTCAGCCAGGTGAGCCAGTAGCTGCCGGTGTCCACCGCCGTGGCGAAGGGCTGCACCAGCCGCCCGAGGCCGAGATCGCGCCCGAACATCGCGGTGGGGAGCAGGGCGACGCCCTCCCCCTGGGCCGCCGCCTCCGCCATGGTGAGGGACGAGTCGAAGACGATGCCGCGGATCGGCGGGCACGGCGCGCCGGCGGCGGCGAACCAGCGCGGCCACTCGTCCGCGCGGTAGGAGCGCAGCAGCGGCACCTGCGCCAGGTCCTCCGGCCGCCGCAGCGTCTCGGCCAGGCGCGGAATGCAGCAGGGAGAGAGCGGGGCCCCGGTCAGCCGCACCGCCTCGGTGCCGTGCCAGGCCCCGTCGCCGAAGCGGATCGCGCAGTCGAGACCCTCGCCCGCCAGATCCACGCGGTTGTTGTGCGTCAGCAGCCGCAGGTCCAGGAACGGATAGGCGTCGCGGAACTGCCGCAGCCGCGGCAGCAGCCAGCCGACCGCGAAGGTCCCCACCACCGCCACCGTCAGCACCTCCCGGAAATGGCCGCCCTGGAACTGGTCCAGCGTGGCGCCGATCCGGCGGAACGCGTCGTGCAGCGCGGGGGCGAGCGCCAGCCCCTCATCGGTCAGCGCCAGGCCGCGCGGCAGCCGCCGGAACAACTGGACCCCCAAAATTTCCTCAAGGCTCTTCACATGATGGCTTATGGCTGCCTGGGTCACGCACAGCTCCAATCCGGCCTGTGTGAAGCTGAGATGCCGTGCCGACGCCTCGAAGGCACGCAGCGCGTTGAGCGGCAGGTTCGGACGGCTCATGGCGTGACCCCTAGATTTCCTCATCTCTCGCGCGAGAGATGATCGTTTGTCGAGACATCGCCCGCCACGCATGGTCCGCCCCGTTCGCAAGCGAGGAGACCACGGAATGATCGGCAGACGCAGGATGGCGACCGCTTCGGTCGCGCTGCTCGCGTTCGGCTCAACCCGCGCCCGGGCGGAGGATCGCTTCGCCACGCTCGAAGCCGAGAGCGGCGGCCGTCTCGGGGTCGCCGCCCTCGATACCGGGAGCGGGCGCCAGATCGGCTACCGCTCCACGGCGCGGTTCCCGATGTGCAGCACGTTCAAGCTGCTGCTGGCCGGGAGCGTGCTGGCGCGGGTGGATGCCGGGCAGGAGAAGCTCGATCGCGTCGTGCGGTTCACCCGCGCCCAGCTCGTTCCCTATTCGCCCACCACCGGCCCGGCCGCCGACGGACCCGGCCTCAGCATCGCCGCCCTGTGTGAGGCCGCGGTCACGCTGAGCGACAACACCGCCGCCAACCTGCTGCTGGCCAGCATGGGCGGCCCGCCCGGCCTGACCCGGTTCGTCCGCGGCCTGGGCGACCAGGTGACCCGGCTCGACCGCACCGAACCGACTCTGAACGAGGCGGTGGCCGGCGACCCGCGCGACACCACCACCCCGCTGGACATGGTGCGCGACATCCAGCGCCTCGCGCTCGGGACCGCGCTGTCGCCGGCCGGCCGCGGCCAGCTCGTCGCCTGGCTGCGCGCCAACGAGACCGGCGACAAGCGGCTGCGGGCCGACCTGCCGCCCGGCTGGCAGGTGGGGGACAAGACCGGCACCGGCGATCGCGGCACCGCCAACGATGCCGGACTCCTCTGGCCGCCCGGAGGTCGCGCGCCGATCCTGGTGGCGGCCTACCTGACCGGCGCGCAGGCGCGCAGCCCCGCCCAGCGCGACGCCACGCTGGCGGCGGTGGGCCGGATCGTCGCCGCCGCGATGGCCGGCTGAGCCGGGGGCCGGCTTCGCCTTTTTGACACCCGCGTGTAGAACGACGCGCATGGCCCGCCCGCACCGTCCCGATTTCCCGCCCCCCGCCCTGATCACCACGACCGAGGACCTCGCCGCCCTCTGCACGCGGCTGGCGAGCGAGACCTTCGTGACCGTCGACACCGAGTTCATGCGGGAACGCACCTATTTCCCGGAACTCTGCGTCGTGCAGCTGGCCGGGGAGCGGGAAGTCGCCGTGATCGACGCCGAGGCCGAGGGCATCGACCTCGCTCCCCTCGGCGACCTGCTCGCCAACCGCGACGTCATGAAGGTGTTCCACGCGGCGCGGCAGGACATCGAGATCTTCGTGCTGCGCTTCGGCGACGTGCCACGGCCGCTGTTCGACACCCAGGTTGCCGCGATGGTGGCCGGATTTGGCGATCAGGTCGGCTACGACGCCCTGGTCTCCGGGCTGACCGGCGGCTCGATCGACAAGGCGCACCGCTTCACCGACTGGTCCGCCCGCCCGCTGTCCCCGGCGCAGATCGCCTATGCCGCGGCCGACGTGACCCATCTGCGCGAAGTCTATCGCCGGCTGGCCGCGCGCCTGCAGGCGGATGGCCGGCTCGACTGGGTCGCCGAGGAAATGGGCGTGCTCAGCGACCCCGCGACCTATCGGCCGGATCCGGAAACCGCCTGGGAGCGCCTGCGGCCACGCAGCAACAACCGCCGCTTCCTGGCGATGGTGAAGGCGCTGGCGGCCTGGCGGGAGCGCGAGGCGCAGCGGGTCAACATCCCCCGCCAGCGGCTGCTGAAGGACGAGGCGCTGCTGGAGATCGCCGCCACCTCCCCCACGGACGCGGAGGGTCTGGCGCGGGCGCGCGGCGTGACGCGCGGGTTCGCCGAGGGGCGCACCGGCACCTCGCTGCTGGAGGCGATCGCCGCGGTTCGCGCCGTGCCGGATGCCGACCTGCCGGCCGCGCCGCAACCGCGCGACTCTGCGCGGCCATCGGCGGCGCTGGTGTCGCTGCTGAAGGTGCTGCTGGCGGCCAAGTGCGAGCAGCACCACGTCGCCCCCAAGCTGGTCGCGAGTTCGGACGACATCGACCGGCTGGTGCTGGAGGACGCCCCCGACATCCCGGCCCTGCATGGCTGGCGGCGCGAGGTGTTCGGCGAGGACGCGCTGGCCTTGAAGGCCGGCCGCGTGGGTCTCGGCGTCGCCGGCCGCAAGATCCGGCTGCTGCCGATCGGCGAGCCGGCGTAGCGGACCGGCGCAGGTTCGCAACGACGCGGCCGGACGAGGCGCCCACGGCCCCTACCGTCATGGCCGGCCATCCCCACCGGCACGCACTCTCGTGATCCCCGGCCTTGGTGCCGATGGGGATCCGCGGATCAAGTCCGCGGATGACGGTGAGGGTGTGGGCGGCGGACGGTGGAAGTATCGGCGGATGACGGGTGGGGGTGTCGGCGGCGGACGGGGGAAGCCGATGGATGACGGTGCGTTCCACCGGGAACGACGCGGCCG
>JAFKLG010000096.1:22068-65679 GCA_017304945.1 Rhodospirillales bacterium | reverse complement strand
CAGCTGGGCAACTACGCTCGACTGAAACCGCATGGCTCTAGCTCCCTTCGAGCTTCGATTCGGACAGGTCGTCGCAAAACCCATTCGAATCAGAGCCATGCACCGCGTCCAGAGCTTTTCATCCCGGACAGCAGTGGGCTCGACCCGGCGATCCCCACCTGAAGGACCCTGCCGATGGGGATCCGCGGGTCGAGCCCGCGGATGACGGGAAAGGGCCGGCGCCAGCGCGTCCCGGCAGAACGGAAACGGGCCGGCCGCCGCGGATGACGTGAAAGGGCCGGCGCCAGCGCGCCCCGGCAGAACGGAAACGGGCGGGCCGCCGCGGATGCCGGGAGAAGCCGCGTAACTCCCTCCCCCACCGCACCCCACGACAAGCCCCGCCCGCAAACGCGGGGCGCGCGTGCCCTTAGTGGCAGGCGCAGCCGGGGGTGGGGCCGAGATCGCCGCGGACGAGGTGATGGTCGATCCATTCGGAGACCAGCAGCCGCGCCTCCTGCATCGAGGCCTCGGGATGGTGAATCCGATACAGCGTCGTGCAGCTCTGGAACGCAGCCAAGTCGTCCGATCCATGGGCACGCAGCTCACGATAGGCGGTGATCACGGCACGCTCACAGCGGCGAGTGATGCGACTGTCCTGACCCATCGAGGGAACAACCTCCGTATTGCGAATGACTCGCAAAGTCCGGCAGAGCATACCGAGTTCCCCCCAAGGGGGCAACAGCCGCCGCCCGCCGCAACTCTAAACGCCGAGTGAACGAATCTCCGCCGCTTCGAGCCCCCAGGCAGCCAGCTCCGCCTCCGCATCGATCGAACCCGGCGCGCGCGGGGTGGCGAGCGGGGTGCCCGAGAACCGTGGCGCCGGCCCCGGCTGCTCCATCCCGTCCACCGTCACGAACGCATCGCGGGCACGGTTGTGCGGATGCTCCGCCGCTTCGTCCATCGCCAGCACCGGCGCGAAGCACACATCCGTCCCCTCGAGCCGCGCACACCATTCGTCGCGCGGGCGGGTGCGGAACACCGCCGCCATCCGCTCCTTCATCGCCGGCCAATGCGCGCGGTCATGCTGCGGCGGCAGCGTTGCGGCGTCGATCTCCAGCCGCTGCATCAGTTCCGCATGAAACTTCGCCTCGATCGAGGCGATCGAGATGAAGCGCCCATCGGCGCACGCGTACACCTCATAAAAATACGCGCCGGAATCGAGCGTGTTGTTGCCCCGCTCGGCCGGGAACCGCCCGGCTTCCTTCATCGCGTAGATCGGCGTCATCAGCGACAGCGCACCATCCACCATCGCCGCGTCGACCACCTGGCCCTTGCCGCTGCTGCGCGCCGCTATGATCCCGGCCAGCACGCCCGTCACCAGGTACATCGCGCCGCCGCCGTAGTCGCCCACGAGGTTCAGGGGCGGCGTTGGCTTCTGCCCGTCACGTCCGATCGCATGCAGCGCTCCGGTCAGCGCGATGTAGTTGAGGTCGTGCCCGGCAGCCTGCGCGAGCGGCCCCTCCTGGCCCCAGCCGGTGATCCGGCCGTAGACCAGCCGCGGATTGCGCCCCAGGCAGGTGTCGGGACCGAGGCCCAGCCGCTCCATCACCCCCGGGCGGAAGCCCTCGATCAGCGCGTCGGCCTGGTCGATCAGCCGGAGCGCGAGCGCCTTCGCCTCGGGCCGCTTCAGGTCGAGCCCCAGCGTGATCCGGCTGCGCCGGGTGAAATCGTGCCGCGGCGGGACCGGCAAGCCGAGATCCGCATCCGCGACCCGGTCGATCCGCACCACGCTCGCGCCCATGTCCGCGAACAGCATGGCCGCCAGCGGCCCCGGGCCGATGCCGGCGAATTCGACGATCCTGACGCCTGAAAGAGGTCCCATGGAACGAGGTTAGCGCGCCGCCGGCTGCTGGCAAGCCGCTGCCCGGCCGCCGGGCGGTGACGGCCAGGCTGCTGATGTCGGACCCTACTGCCGGATTTTCCACGCGCCCGTCGCATCCGGGCACCAGGTCAGGTCGTACACCGACGGGCTCGACCAGGTCGGCGACTTGATCTCGTGATGGATCACGTGGCACGTCGCCGACCCGATCTTGCGCACCGCCGTCAGCCGCGACGTGCCGCTCGCGCCCGTCGCCGGATTGGACCAGGTCTCCTCTGCCCCCGGCTTCACGTTCGGGGTCTTGTTGAGCTTGTCCACGCTGGCGAACAGCGGGGTGAGATCCGCCTGTCCGATCGGCCGCCCCGTGTTGGAATTGGTGAACGGGTTGATCTGCGCCGCGGCGGGAAAGATGCCGGCCGCGAAAACGCCGGCAATCGCCAGCATCGCGAGACGAGGGGCGCGGATGACGAAACGCATGAGACCTCTCCTTTGCGAGCCCCGCACGCAGGGCGGATATTCAAACCATGCAGGCAACATTGTCGCCAGTGTGGGTGCGGGCCGACAATCTCACAAACGTGCGCATCGCGGGGCTGCGATGTTCCGCATGCGGTCCCTCCGCTGCCCTTGCCAGCGCAACGAACCGCGTCGAGCATGCATGCCATGCCGTCCGCCCGCCGCATCGCCGTCGCGCTTCCGCTCGCCATGCCGTCCCTCAATCCGACCATGCAGGCGATGGCCTGGATGGCGGCATCCGGGATCGTATTCGCCATCCTGAACGCGTTTCTGCGCGTGATCTCGATGCAGATGGACCCGCTGCAGGTGCAGTTCCTCCGCTACGCCGCGGGCCTCTTGGTCATGACCCCGTTCATCTTCCGCGTCGGGTTGCGCGCCTATTCGCCGAACGGGCTGATCGGGCAGCTCTGGCGCGGCGTCATCCATACCGCGGGGATGGTGCTGTGGTACATGGCGCTGCCGCACCTCACCCTCGCCGACACCACGGCGATCGGCTTCACCGGCCCGATCTTCGTGATGGCGGGCGCCGTGCTCGCGTTCGGCGAGAAGATGGTGTGGGAGCGCTGGGTCTCCGCCGGCATCGGCTTCCTCGGCGTGCTGATCGTGGTCGGCCCCAAGCTCACCGCCACCGGCGGTTTCTACGACCTCGTGATGCTGGGCTCCGCGCCGCTGTTCGCCGCCTCGGCGCTGATCACCAAGGCGCTCACCCGGCGCGACCGGCCGGAGGTGATCGTGGTCTGGCAATGCATCACGATCAGCCTGTTCTCGCTGCCCACCGCGCTGCTGCACTGGAGCTGGCCAAGCCCGGGACAGTGGCTGTTCTTCCTGGCCACCGGCGTGCTGGGCAGCGCCGGGCATTACTGCGTCACCCGCGCCCTCGGCGCCGCCGACGCGACCGCCACGCAGAGCGTCAAGTTCCTCGACCTCATCTGGATGACGCTGCTCGGCCTGCTGATCTTCGGCGATCAGCCGACGCTCTCGACCCTGGTCGGCGGCGTGGTGATCGTCGGCGCCACCACCTGGCTGGCGCGGCGGGAAGGCCGCGCGCGCCGGCTCGCCAGCACGTCGGCGCGTCTGGCCGCGGCCGCCCCACCAACCCCGCCCTGACATCGCGGGCGACGCGGCGCGTTCGGATCAGGGCCTGCCGCGGAACCCGGTCGCGACCACGTAGAGCTCGCTCGATTCCTTGCGGCTGGCGGGCGGCTTGGCATGGCGGACGGTGGTGAAGGCGCGCTTCAGCCGGTCCAGCATCTGCTTCTCCGACCCGCCCTGGAACACCTTGGCGACGAAGCCGCCACCCTCGGCCAGCACGTCGAAGGCGAATTCCGCCGCCATGTCGGCCAGCGCCATGATGCGGAGGTGGTCGGTCGCCGCGTGGCCGCTGGTGTTCGGCGCCATGTCCGACAGCACGAGATCCGCCTTGCCCCCCAGCGCCGTGGCGAGTGTCTCCGGCATGGCGGGGTCGGTGAAGTCCCCCTGCAGCAGCGTCGCGCCCGGGATCGGGTCGATCGGCAGCAGGTCGACCCCCACCACGGCACCGGCGCCGCGTCGCACCGCGACCTGGGTCCAGCCGCCCGGCGCCGCGCCCAGGTCGATCACCCGCGTGCCCTTCCGGATCAGGTGGAACTTGTCGTCGAGCTCGATCAGCTTGAACGCGGCGCGCGATCGCCAGCCCTGCTGCCGCGCCGCCGCCACGTAGGGATCGTTGAGTTGCCGGGCCAGCCAGCGCTGGGAGGAGGCGCTGCGCTTGCCGGCGGTGCGGAGCTGCACGCTGAGCCCGCGCGAACCGCCGGCCGGACGCTTCGGTCCGCCGCTCCGGCCGGAAGGTGGCTTGGTCATGCGCGGGCCCGCGGTTCCGGTCCGCGCGGCACCCGCGCATGGCGCATCCGGTCGGCCCGGATCATCCGCAGCAGCATGCCTTCGCGCAGGCCGCGATCGGCGACGATGATCTCGGCGGCGGGCCAGAGCCGGGTGATGGCCGCGAACACGGCACAGCCGGGCAGCACGAAATCAACGCGCTCCGGCCCGACGCAGGGGTGCAGCATCAGCCCGTCGCGGCCCATCGCGTGCAGACTGGCGACCGCGCGGGCCGCCTCCGCCGCGGGCAGCGCGACACCGTCCACCAGCGGGCGGCGATAGCGCTGCAGCCCGAGCGCGACGCCGGCCAGGGTGGTGACGGTCCCGCTGGTGCCGAGCAGCCGGACGCCGCCGTTGCGGATCTCGTGGCCGATGCAGTGGATCGATTCGAAAGTGGCGAGCCGCTCCGCGACATCGTCCACCATCGCGGCGAACCCCTCGGCGCTGAACCCTGCGTCGCCCCAGCGCTCCGCCAGGGTCACGACGCCGATCGGCAGCGAGTCGTAGCCGATCAGGGCGGGGCCGGACTCCGACAGCCGCACCCAGGCGAGTTCGGTGGAGCCGCCGCCGATGTCGAACAGCAGCGCGCGACGGCTTTCCGGCGGGGCGCCCTGGGCGAGCAGCGGGGCGCAGGATTCGAGGGCGAGTTCGGCTTCCTCCCGGGTGGAGATCACGCCGACCTCGAGCCCGGTTTCCGCCTTCACCCGCGCCAGGAATTCCCGCCCGTTGGCCGCGCGGCGGCAGGCTTCGGTGGCGATCGCGCGAACGCGTCGCACCGGTCGCCGCTCGAGCCGCGCGGCGCAGGCCTGCAGCGCGGCCACCGCTCGGTCCATCGCATGGGGCGAGAGGCACCCGGTGTGGTGCAGCCCTTCACCCAGCCGGACGATGCGGGAGAAACTGTCGAGCACGCGGAACCCGTCGCCGGACGGCGCACCGACCAGCATGCGGCAATTGTTGGTCCCGAGGTCGAGCGCGGCGAAGGCCGGGCCGGAGAACCGGCGCACCTGATCCGCCCGCGGGGCGGCCGGATGATCCGCGTATGGGCCCTGCCGCTGCATCATCATTTCATTGTCATCCCCCCTGGCCGGGCCGGGCAAGCGCGGAATGCGGGGAAGCTGACGGCTTGCGGAGAATGCACGTGAGCAGGGCAGGGCGAGATTCCCCGTCAGGGACCGGCCCCCTCGATATCGGCCGACGGTCGGCCGGACGGCTCACTCGTGCGAGGAGGCCGCCACCCGCCACCCGGAGCCACCGCCCCGCCTGACCTCGAGCGCAGCGGCGGCGGCGCGCTGCAACAGCTGGTCCGCCGTCTCCTCGATCCCGAACTCGCGCGCCGCGATCCCGATCGAGAAGGTCTGCCGCACCGGTGCGCCGGCGGTGAACGTCTCGGGCAGCATCAACCGGCGTTCCTGCAGGCTTTCGGCCCGCTCCGCCGCGGTCAGGTGGTCCATCCCGGCCAGCCACAGCGCGAAGGCATCGGTGCCGACCCGCGCAACCAGATCGCCCGGGCGCACCATCGCGCGCAGCAGGAACGCGGTGCGGGTCAGCACCCAGTCGCCGGCGGCGCGGCCGTAGATATCGGTGATCCGATGCAGTTCGTCGAAATCGACCTGCACGATCGTGCCGGGCAGGCCGTCGGCCTGAAGGCGTTCGATGTGGCGGTCGACCTCGGCGAGGAAGTAGGGGCGGTTGGGCAGGCCGGTCAGGCGGTCGATCCCGTTCTCGGCCGGCGCGTGCGCCAGCATGTGGTACAACAGGCAGCCGGCACTCGCCGCAAGCGTATGGTCGCGCGTTTCCCAGGCGCGGGTGCCCGGCATCCGCCATAGCGCCAGGGCACCGGGCCGGCCTGGCGTCAGCTCCCATGGGTAGATCATGACCGGCCGCCGGTCGGCGCCCCGCTGGTGGGATCGGCCGCGCACCTGGCGCTGCAGCATCGCGTCCGCCGTCGGCATGATCTCGACCCCGCCCAATCCGGCCTCGTAGAGGATCCTGAGCTCTCCCTCCGGGCCCGACGCTTCCAGCACCGCCACGCCTTCCAGTTCGGCGGCCTTGCGCAATGCGTGCAGGGCATTGCCGATCCAGGTGGCGGACGGCGAGGGGGCTATCTCCGTCATCACGGACAGGGCTTTCGCCCGATCGTGGGGGACGCCGCATGGCGATGACGGCCATGTGATCCGCCCGCCGGCGACGCGGCCGGGCAGCCGGAACGGGAGCGTGACAGGATAACGTCGTGCATGAAAAGGAAACGGTCCGAGGTGATGTCTTGATGCGCGAGCCGACGATCCGCCATGCGGCGGGAATCCGATATGGTGCGTCCCCGCGATTGATGCATCCCTGCGACGGCGCCGAGCACGATATTACCTTGGTAGGCACTGATCTCTTGCATCGGGCGCAACTGATTGACATTCTGCAATCAAGATCATGCTGATGCGAACACTCTTTCGCTCCCGTCGGGCCGCTCCCGATCCGGTGGCGATCCCCGAACCCCGGCGCGATGGGCGCGACCCTCGTGCCACGCATGATCTGCGTGGCTCCGTCCTGACGGTGTTGGGCGAGCTGGAATCCATGGCCGCCCTGCGGCTGGTCCAGGTCGAAGTGGTGATGCCCGAGGCGCTGAACGTCGCCACCCCGGCCGCCGTGCTGCAGGACGCGATCCGCGCCGTGCTGATCGGCGCCATCGGCCGAGCCGCCGGCGGCGCCGTGCTGGTCACCGGCCAACGCATCGGCAGCGTGCTGGAGATCGTGGTGCTCGACGACGGCACACCCCGCGCGCGGGCGGATCTGCTCGCGAGCCTCCGCCCGGTCGCCGATCAGCTCGGCGCGCAAGGCTGTGCGCTCGACGTGCCGGGCGAAGGCCTGATCCCGGGGCTCGCGCCCCGTGCCGCCGTGGCCGGCAACGGCAGCACCGTCGTGCTGCGCGTGCCCGCCGGCGGGGAAGCCCCGGCCCCGGCGTGGCAACGGCCCCGCGTCGAGGAAGCCCTGCTGCCACGCGTCAGTTCGGCAATCTGACCTCCCCCGCGGAGCCGTCAGGCCGGCGGTCGCCAGTCGGCTCCCGTGTCGTGATCCGGATGCTGCCGGTTGACCAGCGTGGCCAGGTCCTCCGGCGGATCGACCGCCCCCGTCTCCACCCCCTGCGCCTCCGGCAACACCGCCGCGCACCACCCGAGCCGGCTCTCGATCCCCATCACATGGGTCGGCGTCACCGCCTCGGGCCGGTCGAGGCTGCCCAGCGAAATGTCGATCGCGTCCGGCCGCGTCAGGTAGCGGAAGGTGAGTGGGGTGCCGCAGGCGGCACAGAAGCCGCGCTCCGCCGTTGAGGAGCTACGGAAGGTCGCGGGCCGACCGCGCGTCCAGGTGAGGTCGCCGGCCGGTAGGCCTGCCCAGGCGAAGAACGGGCCGCCCACCGCCTTCTGGCACATCCGGCAATGGCAGATCCCGACCTTGTCCGGCATCGCGGACAAGGCGTAGCGCACGGCGCCGCATTGGCAGCCGCCGCTCAGCACGGGGTGTCGGTCGGTCGCGGGCATTCCTGGCCTCCAGCAGCGGGGTCGCGGCCAAGCGTGAAGGATGCCGGCGCGGCTGTTAAGACCGGGCCGTGCCCGGGCTGGCCGCCCTGCCGAGGCCGCCCCCGCCCGCCTCGCCCCCGGGGTCATCCCGGGCCGGCCCCTCGGCGGCGCGCCGGCCCGCCGGTATGGTGCCGGCAACAGACCAGGGGGAGGCGATCCATGCGGGCAGTCTGGTACGATCGGCAGGGGCCGGCGCGCGCGGTGCTGCAGACCGGGGAACTGCCCACGCCGGGGCCGCAACTGGGGCAGGTGCGGGTCCGGCTGGAGGCCGCCGGCATCAACCCCTCGGACACGTATCGCCGCGGTGGCGCGGCACCGATGGAATACGCCCGTGTGATCCCCAGCAGCGATGGGGCGGGCACGATCGACCGGGTGGGGCCGGGGGTGGCGGAAGACTGGGTCGGCCGGCGGGTCTGGCTCTACAACGGCCAGCGCAACGGGCGGTGGATGGGCACCGGCTGCGAATACATCGCGCTCGACGCCAGCCTGGTCACGCCGTTGCCCGACCACGTCTCCTTCGCCGAGGGCGCCACGCTGGGCATTCCCGCCATGACCGCGCATCGCTGCGTGTTCGTGGCCGGGCCGGTGCAGGGCCGCGTGGTGCTGGTGACCGGCGGCGCCGGCGCGGTCGGGCACTACGCGGTGCAGCTCGCATCCTGGGCGGGCGCGGAGGTGATCGCGACCGTCAGCTCCGCGGAGAAGGCGGCGCGGGCCCGCGCGGGCGGCGCCGCGCATGTGATCGATTACCGGCGGGAGGACGTGGCCGCCCGGGTGCGCGAGATCACCCGCGGCGCCGGCGTGGATCATGTCGTCGACGTCGACCTCGGCGGCAATCTCGCCGCGGTGCTCGCCAGCGTGCGCGACAACGGCTCCATCGCCTACTACGCCACCAACGGCGCGCGCACGCCGCCGGTGGACCTGCGGCTGCTGATGCAGAAGAACCTGTCGCTGTTCGGGATGGTGCTGCCGACCAGCCCGCAGGAGAGCCGGCGCCGGGCGCAGGCCGACCTCGCGCGCTGGAGCGCGACGCCCGGCCGGATCATGTCCGTCGCCGCCCGCTTCCCCTTGTTCGAGGCCGCCGCGGCGCATGAGGCGGTGGAGCGGGGCGACAAGGTGGGCACGGTCGTGCTGGACTGCGCGCGGTGAGCCTGGGGAAGGAGCAGAAGATGGCCGACAACCCAATCGCGCTGGTGGTCGGGGCCAATCGCGGCATCGGCCTCGGGGTCGTGAAGGAGCTGCTGTCGCGTGGCTGGGATGTGATCGCGACGGCGCGGCGCCCGGCCGAGGCGACCGACCTGATCGCGCTCGCCGCGTCGCATCCGAACCGGGTGACGATCCGCCCGCTCGACATGAACGACCCCGCCCAGCTCGACGCCTTCGCCACGCGGCTCGGCGATCGCAAGCTGGGCCTGGCGCTGGTGAATGCCGGCGTCTCCGGTCCGGCGCATCGCAGCGCCGACAAGGCGACCGCCGAGGAAATCGGCGCGCTGATGTTCACCAATGCCATCGCGCCGATCCGGCTCGCGCGGCATCTGCTGGACCGGCTGGTGCCGCGGGAAGGGGTGCTCGCCTTCACCAGTTCGGTGATGGGCAGCGTCGCCGGCAACACCGGCGGGCATGAGCTGTATCGCGCGAGCAAGGCGGCGCTGAACTCGCTGACCCGCGGGCTATGGGTGGAGATGTCGGGGCGACGGCTGACGCTGCTGACGCTGCATCCGGGCTGGGTGCGCACCGACATGGGCGGCCCCAGCGCCGCGGTCAGCGTGGAGGACAGCGCGCGCGGCATGGTGGACGTGATGACGCGGGAGGCGGGCCGCCACGAACACCGCTACCTCGACTACAGGGGCGAGGAGATCCCCTGGTAGGGCGACCGCGGCCAGCACCGCACGGTGGGCCCCGTCTCGCGATCCTCACCCGGAACGCGCCAGGGCTGGTTCGGCCGGGTCGCCCAGCGCTCCCCACACGCACGCCTACGCCGCTCGCCAGCCAAGCGGGCGATCAGGCCCCGGTTGGGTGGGATCGGAGTCCCGTCAGGCTGCAGATCGCCTCAATGACCGTCTGCTCGTACTCGCGTGGCAGGTCATGTCCCATGCCCTCGATCGGCAGGTAGACCGCATCTGGGATCGCGCGCGCCGTGTCCTCTCCGCAGGCGGGCAGGATTAGGGGATCGTCGGTGCCGTGGATGACGAGCGTCGGCACCTTCACCGTCGCAAGACGTGCCCGCCGGTCGCCTGCCACCGACATGGCGGCGAGCTGCCGCGCGACACCGCTCGGATCGTGGCCGCGCCGCACCTCATCCAGAAGGACGGCACGGTGAGCCGTCTCGTCGAATGGATGGCGGCGCCCGGCGATCCTGCGCGCGAAGCCCAGGCGAACCGTCAGGTAGCCTTCCAAATCCTCGATTGGGTCTGGCGCGGGCCGCATCATCATCGCCAGGACATCGGGGGCGGCTTGTGGCAGGGCCGGGTTGCCCGTGCTCGACATCATGGAGGTCAGGGAGATCACGCGGTCGGCATGATCGCTGGCCATGACTTGCGCGATCATGCCGCCCATCGAGCGCCCGACGACATGAGCCCGCGCGACGCCGATCGCATCGAGGAGGCCGATCGCGTCTTCTGCCATCTGGTGGAGTGTGTACGGCACCTCGGGCCGGCCTCCCGCCATCAGCACGGATGCGAGCGCGCCGAAATCCGGTGCCCCCATTGCAGTCAGATGCGTCGAGCAGCCGGCATCCCGGTTGTCGAAGCGGATGACGCGATGGCCGCTGGCGGCCAGGCCCTCGCAGAACGGCCTGCTCCAGCGGATCATCTGTGTTCCCAGCCCGGCAATCAGCAGGATCGCCTGGGCGTCGACGGCGCCGAAACAGTCCCAGGCGAGTTCGATGCCGTTGACCTTCGTGATGTTCACGGCTGCGCTCCCGTCGCGGCGCAGGAATGGAGCCTGGCAACGCTTCCGCGGTTCATGTCGGCGCGCCGAAGGTCAGGCCGCCGGCCGGCGCCGCAGCGCCAGCCCGGCGGCGGCCAGCATCAGCACCATGCCGGCCAGGTCGCCCCAGTCCAGCTTCTCGTCGAACCAGGCGCACCCGACGATCACCGCGATCACCGGGGAGATGAAGGCGTAGGTGCCGGTCTTGCTCGCGCCCCAGTCGCGCACCAGCAGGAAATACATGGTGGTGGAGATCAGCGCGCCCGGCACCAGCAGATACAGCCAGCCCAGCCACGCCTTCCACCCCCAGTCGAAGGACAGCGCCTCCCACGCGCCGGGCTCCACGGCGAGCGAGGCGGCGAGCAGGATGCCGCCGCCGATCAGGTCGGTGAGGCCGGCCATCTGCACCGGGGCGAGCGTGCGCATCATCGGCCGCGCCATGACGGAGCCGAACGAGTAGCAGAGGCAGCCGATGATCACGCCGAGGGCGCCGATCACCTGCCAGAGGTCGAGCGTGCCGGCGAGCGCGGCGGGGCCGAACAGCACGAACACGCCGACCACGCCCAGCGCGATCGCCCCGGCCTGGCGCGGGGTGAACCGCTCCTGCCCCAGCATCACCGAGAAGCCCAGCAGCGCGATCGGCGTCAGCGCTGAACTGATCACCGCGGCGAGGCCCGCGGTGATGTATTTCAGCCCGTAGAGCTGGATCACCTGGTTCAGCGTGACCATCAGCAGCGAGACGATCACGAGCCGCCCGATCAGCCGGGGCGGCGGGCGCACGATCTCCCCGGCGGCACGACGGATCCCCAGCAGCACGATGCCCGCCACGGTCCAGCGCAGCCCGGCGAACACGCCCGGCGGCACGGTCGCGATGCCGACCTTCATGGCGAGCCAGGTGGTGCCCCAGACGAAGCACAGGCAGGCGAACATCCAGCGCGCGCGATTCATGCCGATCGGGGCAGCGGCGGCAATCGGAGTGGGAACGACGGTGGCGCTCATGGGGTGCCGATGGCGTAGGCCGCCTGCACGAGGTCCATCGCGGCGGCGTTGTCGGACAGGTCGGCGATCGGTGGACGGCCGTCGCGCAGGCGTTGCAGCGTGTCGCGCACGAAGACCGGGTAGAAATGGACGTTGGTCAATTTCATCGCGCGGCTCGCGTGCTGTCGGTCGTCGGTGACGATTTCCAGAGTAGCGTCGTCGCGCGCGGCGAAATGATGGCGCGTGCTACGGATGCTGTAGTGCAGGTCGAACACCGAATTGGGGGCGGGGTAGAGGTAGCCGGTCTCGACCAGGCAGGAGGCGCCGCCGCCCTGCAGCAGCACCGCCGCATGATCCTCGATCGACAGGCCGGCGGTGCGGTTGCCGATCGCGGCGCCGGTGACGGTGAGGTCGGCGCCGTCGAGCAGCCAGCGGCACAGGTCCATGAAATGGATGCCGAGGTTGAGCAGCGCGCCGCCGCCGGCGGTGCGGCGGTCGAGCATCCACTCCACCCGCTGGTCCCGATAGCGGTCGACCATGCCGCCGACGAACTTGAAGCTCAGATACTGCAGCGCCTCGCCGGGAGCGATCTCGCGGATCGCGTCGCGCAGCGGCGAATAGCGGATCACGAAGGGCACCGCGGCGAACAGCTTGGCGGCGGCGGCGCGGGCGGCAATGTCGTGCGCCTCGGCGCTGGTCAACGCGCAGGGCTTCTCCATCGCGAACGGGATCTTCTGCGCGATCAGGAAGCGCGCGGTCTCCGCCATGTCGCAGTGGCGGCCGAGCGCGAAGACGAAGTCGGGGCGCAGGCGCGCACACATGTCCTGCGCGTCGGTGAAGACGGGGCAGCGTGCCTGCGCGGCATAGGGTTCGGCGCGCGCGGGATCGGGGTCGCTGACGCCGACCACCTCGACGTCCGGCAGCTCGAGCAGAGGATCGAGATAGAATGGCGTGTGCCAGTGCGACACGCCGATCAGCACGATGCGCATGGACGCCTCTTCCCTGGCCGTTTCCTGGGCCCTTTCGCCGTCGCGCTCTATGGCGCATCGTCGTGCGCGCAACCACCGAGGAATTCGGTCATGCGCCCCGCGTTTCCCGCACAGGTCTGCCGCCGATGATCGTGCTGTCGGAGAATTTCCGCGCGCTGTTCTACGCGCCCTTCTACGCCGCGCATGCGACCGGTGCGTATGCGGCCGAGGGCGTGGAGGTAGAGCTGCGGTCCTCGCCCGACCCGGCGCGCACGGCGGCGGATCTCGCGGCGGGGCGGATCGACGTGATGTGGGGCGGCCCGCTGCGGGTGCTGCTGACCCATGCGGCGGACCCGGCCTCCGACGTGGTGTGTTTCTGCGACGTGGTGGCGCGCGACCCGTTCTTCGTGATCGGCCGCACGCCGCGGCCGGGATTCCGCGTCGGCGACCTGCGCGGCCTGCGGTTCGCGTCGGTGGCGGAGGTGCCGACGCCCTGGCTGTGCCTGCAGGACGATTTGCGCCGTGCCGGCGTCGACCCCGCCTCGATCGACCGGGTGAGCGGGCCGTCGATGGACGCGGCTGCGGCGGCGCTGCGCGCGGGGACGCTGGATGCGGTGCAGGTGTTCCAGCCGCACGCCGAGGCGCTGTTGCAATCGGGGGCGGGCCATCTGTGGTACGCGGCTTCGTCGCGCGGGCTGACTGCCTATACGACGCTGGTCACCCGGCGCGCGGTGCTGGCCGAACGGCGCGACGAGCTGCTGGCGATGGTCCGCGCGATGGCGCGCGTGCTGCGCTGGATCGCGGCGACGCCGGGTGCGGAGATCGCCGCGGTGCTGGCGCCGTTCTTCCCCGACCATCCGCCGGCGCTGGTGGCGGCGGCGCTCGACCGCTATCGCGGGGCGGGGCTGTATGCGCCGGACCCGGTGCTGCGGCAGGAGGGGTTCGACCGGCTGGCCGCCGCGATGGTGTCGGGCGGTGCGCTCGCGGCGCCGATCCCGTTCGCGCGCTGCGTCGACACGAGCCTGGCCGAGGCGGTGGTGGCCGAGGGCTGAGTGCGCCGCCGGGGCTTCCCCCGCGCGCCCCGCATCCCCGTCGCGCGGGCCAATCACGCTGCGCCACGTGACCTCCGGTGCCGCGCGCACGCCGCGGCCCTGCCGATCCGTCGCCCTGGATCCTATCCCGTGCGGCGCGCGTCCCGGTCGGCTTCGATCGCCGCCATCACCGCCTCGACCGTGATGCGGGCCATCCCGTCCGCCTTGTCGATGCCGCCGGGCGGCGTGATCGGCACGATGCGGCTCGAGTGGTGGAACGGCGGCACCGCGCCGAACAGCCCGTAGGTGCGCAAGCCCACCGCGGCGGCCAGGTTCATCACGCCGGTGTCGTTGCCCACGTAGAACGCGGACTGAGCGAACAGCGCGGCGACCTCCGGCAGCGGCCAGCCGACCGCGAGCTGCGCCGCGTCGCCGCTGCCGGCCTGGATCGCCTCGGCCAGACCCTGTTCGGCGGGACCCCCGACCAGCACCGGGTCCTTCCAGCCCGCCTCGGCCAGCGAACGGACCAGGGCGGCGAACCGCTCCGCGCCCCATTGCTTGTAGGCCTCGCTGCTGCCGATCCCGATCGCGACCGGCGTGCGGCCGCCGAGGCGCGCACGCACCGCGGCCTGCAGGCCGGGATCGACCGGCAGGATCGGTTCGGCCTCGGGCATTTCGATGCCGGCGGCGGCGAGCCACGCACTCGCCTGGTCGAACGGGTGGCGCCAGAACGTGGCGCGGGGCAGGAACGGGCCACGGTTGAGGAACAGCCGGTCCAGCCCATAGCCATAGCCGTGGCGCGAGGGGATGCCGGCGGCCGCGAGCAGGAAGGCGAGCGAGCGGCTGTGGTGCAGCAGGTAGGCTCGGCTGAACCGCCGCGCGCGCAAGGTGGCGACCAGCCGCCACCAGCCGCGGCCGCCGTCGTGGCGTCCCTGCCGGCGTTCCGGGTTGCGGTCGAGCCAGACCACGTCGCGCACCGTCGTCTCGGCCTGTAAGAGCTGGTCGGCGAGCGAGCGGGGCTTGGCGAGCAGCGTCACCGGCCCGCCGGTCGCGGCGGCGATGGCGCGGATATGCGGCAGGTGCCAGACCATGTCGCCGATCCCTGGCAGCGGCTGGACGACCAGCACGTTCTCGGCCGCCGAGGTCAGGGCGTGGTTTCCCGCGTCTGCCAGCGCGCCTCCGCCATGCCCCAGCCCAGCAGGAAGAAGAACCACCCGCCCATCGGCATGGAGGTGAAGCCGCTGGTGGAGGCGAACGGCCAGAGCTGGATGAACGCGGCGGCGAACAGGCCGACGCGCAGCGGGTCGGGCCGGCGCCACAGGCCGCGACCGAGCGGCACCATCCAGGCGACGGCGAGGGCGGCGAAGAGGACGAACCCGAGGATGCCGCCGTTCACCAGCGCTTCCATGTACGGGTTGTGCGGGTGGCTCGCGCAGATCACGGTGCCGCCGCCATTCGCCACCGCGCCGTCGAAAGTGGGGCGGAAATAGCGCGGGTCGGGGCAGCCATAGCGGAACCCGTCGCCGCCGAGGCCGGTGAACGGATGCTGCCGCCCGATCTCCAGCGATCGGGTGTACAGCTCCCCGTAATGGCTGCTGGGGAAGTGGATGAGCTGCTGGCTGGTCAGTCCCACCAGCCGATCGTGGATGTCGGGGGCGAAGGCCACCGATCCGGCCACCAGCACGACGACGGCGATGCCGGCGGCGAACACGAGCACGCGCAGCCGGGGCAGCAGCAGGCCGGCGACCAGCAGCCCGAGGCCGGTCAGCGCCAGCGGCATGCGCTGGTTGATCAGCACCATGATCGCGACGCCGGCCAGCACCAGCGCGAGCGCGCCCGCCTTGCCGGCCAGTCCGGGTCGGTCCAGCAGCCGCGCCACCGGCGGCATCAGCACCGGGATCAGGATGCGCGACAGGGGCGGGCCGGCGCGCGGCTTGCCGAACGGGCCGGTCAGGATCTCGCCCCAGGCGGCGGCGTGGCCGTACAGGTTCCGCCCGAAGGCGAACTGCGCCAGCGAATGCACGGCGATGTAGATCGCGCAGGCGCAGATCAGGCCATACAGCCAGCGCCGCACCGGGGCGGTGCGCAGCGCCATGTGCTCCATCGCCGCCACCAGCACGAGGAAGCGGACATTGACGATCGCCTGGACCAGCGAGGGGGTGCCGCCCTCGCCGAGCCCCAGGGAGGGCACGGGAAGCGAGCCGAGGACCACCCAGGCCCACCAGGCGAGTCCGATCCGCATCCAGCCGGCGCGGAGCCAGGTCCAGTCTCCGGTCAGGGTCGCGCGGATGAGGAAGCACACGTCGGCGATGGCGATCGCACCCTCGGCGATGCCATGCGCATGCATCAGCAGCAGGGGCAGCAGCAGCACGCTGGCAATGGCGGCTCGGTCGAGACCGCGCAGCAGCTGCGCGTTCGGCAGCGGATGCGCCGGCTCGAAGATCGATGCAGTGGCCATGGCGCGCGCTCCTACCAGCCACCCAAGCCCGCCACAAGGCGCCCGCCCTGCTTCATGACTTGCGCTCGTGTCATGACCGGCGGAGGCCGGTCACCCACGACGTCAAACCCCCGGCTCCCCAGGTCCCGACCGTCCGACCGGACCGCCCGTCACCCCGGCTCAGCCAACCGCGCGCGGATCATCGCGAAGGCATGCGCCACCGTGGCTGCGCGAATGGCTCCGCGGTCGCCGGGGAACACCTGCCGGTCGGTGACAACCGGGGCGCCCCGCGCCGCCAGCCCGAAGCACACCAGCCCGACCGGCTTCGCCGCCGTCCCGCCGCCCGGGCCCGCAACCCCGGTGACCGACACCGCGATCCCGGCGCGGGAGCGGGCGAGCGCGCCCGCCGCCATCGCCGCGGCCACCTCCTCGCTGACTGCCCCGTGCGCGGCGATCAGCGCGGCCGGCACGCCCACCAGGTCCTGCTTCGCCTCGTTCGAGTAGGTGACGAAACCGCGGTCCACCACGTCGGAGGAGCCGGCGATCGCGGTCAGTGCGGCGGCGATCAGCCCGCCGGTGCAGCTCTCGGCGGTCGCCAGCATCACGCCGCGCGCGCGGCAGGCGGCGAGCAGCGTCTCCGCTTCATGCAGCAGGGCATCAGGGATCATGGAGCGGTCCTTCCCGGGTCAACGCGCATTCACTCAGGGACGCCGGCCGGGCGCAAGCTACTGCCCGATCGCTGCCCCGGCCGGCCGCCGCGGGTCCATCGCCCCGTACAGCAGCCCGGGACGCGTGCCTCCGCTCGCGGCGGAATCCGGAATCGCCGGCGCCGCGCCGCTCTGCGCCCGCGTCTGGCCGACGGTGATCAGCGCGACCGCGCCCCAGGGCGGGTTGATGGTGATCCGGTAGCCCATCGCCTCCAGCCGCTGGCGCGTGTCGGGCGACAGCGCGCGGGGTTCGGCGAAGAGCTGGTTGGGCTGCCCCTGGAAGTGCAGCCGCGGCGCATCCACCGCCTCCTGCGGGGCCATGTCGTGGTCGACCAGGTTCAGGATCGTCTCCAGCACCGTGGTGATGATGCGCGACCCGCCCGGCGACCCGAGCACGGCGACCAGCCGCCCGTCGCGCAGCACGATCGTGGGCGCCATGGAGGAGAGCGGCCGCTTGCCGGGGGCGATCGCGTTCGCCTCCCCCTGCACCAGGCCGAACAGGTTGGGCCGGCCGGGGGCGACGGTGAAGTCGTCCATCTCGTCGTTCATCACCACGCCGGTGCCGGGCGCCACCACGCCGGCGCCGAACGCGCCGTTCAGCGTGGTGGTCACCGCGACCGCGTTGCCGGCGGCGTCGACCACCGAGAAATGCGTGGTCTCCCGCTTCTCCGCCGCGGCGGGAACCTGCGGCCCCTGGTCGCCCGCGGCGATGCGGGCGCGGATCTCGGCCAGGTGCGCGGGGGACAGCAGCATGGCGACCGGGTCCTCCACGAAGGCCGGATCGCCCAGCCGCGTGTTGCGGTCGGCATAGACGTGCCGCATGGCCTCGACCATCACCCGCACGCTCGCCGCGGCGTGGAACCCCATGTCGTGCAGGTTCCATCCTTCCAGCACGCCGAGCAGCTCGCAGATCGCGGTGCCGCCCGAGGAGGGGAGCGGCGCGGACAGGATCGTGTAGCCGCGATACGGGCAGGCGAGCGGTTCGCTCTCCTGCACCCGGTAGGCGGCGAAATCGGCGGCGGTGAGGACACCGTTGCCGGCCCGGGCAGCGGCTTCGGCCGCTTCGGGCAGCGCGCCCGCGTAGAACGCCGCCGCGCCATGTTCGGCGATCGCGGTCAGCGTCGCCGCCAGCGCGGGCTGCACCAAGCGGTCGCCGGGCTGCGGCGCGTGCCCGTCCGGGCGGAGGAAGATCGTGGCCAGCGCCCGATCCCGGCGCAGCAGCGGCGCGGCGCGGGCGATGATGTCCGCATCGGCGCGGGTCAGCACGAACCCGTCACGGGCGAGGCGGATCGCGCGCGCCATCACCCGCTCGCGCGGCAGGGTGCCCCAGCGGGCGAGCGCCGTGTCCAACCCCAGAACGCTCCCCGGCACCGCGACCGCGCGCCAGCCGTACAGACTCGCGCCGGGCGGCACGGAGCCGTCCGCCGCCTGGTACATCGTGCGGGTTGCCGCGGCGGGGGCGGTCTCGCGGAAATTCAGGAACACGCTGCGGCCGTCGGCGAGGCGCGCGGTCAGGAAGCCGCCGCCGCCAAGATTGCCGCAGCACGGGTTGGTGACGGCCTCGGCATAGGCGACCGCCACCGCGGCGTCGATCGCGTTGCCGCCCTGGCGCAGGATATCGGCCCCGGCCTCCGCCGCGAGCGACTGGGCGGAGACGACCATGAAGCGGTCGGATTCGACGGCGGGGAGAGAGGCGGCGAGGGCGGGAGACGCCACCCCCGCCGCGACCACGAACCAGACGATTCGGCGTGCCGCATGGCGAACCAGGCGGCACGCCGGGATCATCGCGAGGTCACTTCCACTTCGCCAAGAAGAAGCGCGGCAGCTCGTCCGGATACGGCTTGAAGTCGAGCTGCTTCGAGTACCCGTAGGTCACCGCATAGGTGTAGAGCGGCAGCCAATAGGCCTTCTCGGTGATCAGCTTGATCGCCGCGCTGTAGGCCTTGCGCCGCTTGTCCGGGTCGACGGTCGAGCCGCCTTCCTGCACCAGCTTCTGCAGTTCGGGATCACGCGCGTAGTCGGCCGGGCCGAAGTTGAAATACTGCGGCAGGATGGCCGACACGTCGTTCACCGAGTAGCTGCCCCAGTCGCCCGAATCGAGCGGGTTCTTGCCCTCGTTGCTGCGCTGCACCTGCGCCGCCACCTGCAGGATGGTGAGCTTGGCGTTGATGCCGACCGCCTTCAGGTAGCCCTGCATGGCGCCCGCCCATTGCGGCAGCACGTAGGTGACGAGCTCCGTGTCGAACCCGTTCGGGTAGCCGGCCTCGGCCAGCAACTGCTTCGCCTTGGCCGGATCGTAATCGTAGTGCACGGCCGAGGCGGCATCGCAGCCGAACTGTGTCGGGTAGCAGGGCGCATCCAGCGGGCGGGAGCCGCCCTGCACGAGCTGCTTCGCCATGGTCGCGCGGTCGATCGCATGGAAGATCGCCTGCCGCACCTTCAGCTTGGTGAGCGGGTTGTCCGCCCCGGTGCGACCGGCGGAATCCATGTTCATGTAGCCGATCCGCATGCTCTCCGAACGCGCGGCCTGCAGGTTGGGCATCCGCGCGACCGCGTCGTACTGGTCGGGGCTGAACTTCCAGATCCAGTCGGCGCGCCCGCCCAGCAGCTCCGCCATCTCGGTGGCGGAATCCGGCACCTCGTGGATGATCATCTTGCGGATCGCCGGCCGGCCCTTCGGGCTGTCGGCGTAGTAGCCGTCATAGCGCTCGAAATCGATCTGGGTGACGCCGTCCACCTTGGTGATCTTGTACGGGCCGGCCCCGATCGGGTGCTTCGCATAGTCCGACACGCCGACCTTCTCACGATAGGCCTTCGGCATGATCGGCAGCGTCATCGCCATGTATTCGAGCGCCGCCGGGAAGACGCGCTTCAGCTTCACCCGGACGGTCTTGTCGTCGACCTTCTCAGCCCGATCGATGAAGCTGTAGTTGCTCGGCACCGAGACCAGCTTGTCCGTCAGGATCGAGTTGATCGTGTAGACCACGTCGTCCGGCGTGACCGGATCGCCGTTCTGGAACGTGGCGTTCGGCCGCATGACGAACTCGAGCGTGGTGTCGTCCACCCATTTGAAGGAAGACGCGAGCAGCGGCTTGATCTGGAACGTCTCCGGGTCGCGATAGACGAGCCCGTCCCAGGCCTGGTGCGCGATCACGATGCCGCTGCGCAACTGGTTGTAATAGGGGGTGATGTCGGGCACGGCATCGCGCCACGTGATTCGCAGCGTGTCGGCGGATTTCTGCGCCGCGGCAGGCGTTGCCGCCGCCAATCCGGCCGCGAGGACCGCTCCACTCATCCAGGCCGACACGCGCATCATGGTCCCCCTTAAGATTGTCTCCCGGCGGCACGGTAGGGTGCGCCGCAACACGCGACAAGCGGCGTGTGCGCGGCGCGTCGAGATCGCGCGCCGCGGGGCTGCGTCAGGCCCAGCCCGTTGGCGCGTGGAAGCCGCGCCAGGCCCGTTCCAGCAACCCCGCCACCGCAATCGTGGTGCGGTCGCCATACACCGGCCCGACCACCTGGACGCCGATCGGCAAGCCGTCGCGGCTGACGCCCAACGGCGCCACGGTCGACGGCAGATGGTAGCCGCCGGTCAGGCCGGGCCAGAACAGCATGTCGTTGTAGGGGATCTCGGTCCCGTCGACCGCGTGCCGCCGCTCCCAGGTCGGGCCCTCCTGCATGTGCGGCAGCGCGGGCGTCGCGATGGTCGGGCAGAGCAGCACGTCCCACGCCTGGAAGAACGCGCCCCAAAGCCGCCGGAACCGATGCCGCCGCTCGTTCAGCCGCAGCCAGTGCCGATGCTGGATGTCGGTCGTGCGGATCATCACCGCGTCCGCCCGCATGTCCTCGGGATGCAGCGCGGCCGCCGCCTCACGCTTCTCGGCCAGGAATTCCTCGGTGAGCCGCGCGCTCCAGGCCGAGTCGAGCAGTTGCAGATAGAGGTGGAACGCCTCGGTGGCGTCGAACTCGGGGCGCGCGGTGCGGCTGACATGCGCGCCGGCATGCTCCAGGAAGTCGGCCAGCGCCTCGATCTGCGCGGTGGTCTCGCGGGAGGTCGCATGGCCCGGTTCGGCCGACCACACGGCCACGCGCAAATCGGCCAGCCGCGCCGGCCGGGGCGGCGGCAGCGTGATCGACAGCGCCGTCTCGTCCGGGTCCGGCCCGGCGATCAGGCCGAGCGCGAGGTCCAGGTCCGCCGCCGATCGCGCCATCGGGCCGATCACCGCGATATCGGTGGGCGCGGAGGCGGTGGTCGCCGGGTTGCCGGTATTGGCGCACAGGCCCCAGGTCGGCTTGTGGCCGAACACGCCGCAGTAATGCGCCGGCACCCGGATCGAGCCGCCGATGTCGCTGCCGAGTTCGAGGCCGCAGAGCCCGGCGGCGAGCGCGGCGGCGGAGCCGCCCGACGAACCGCCCGGCGTGTGGTTCGTGTTCCACGGGTTCGAGGTCGCGCCATAGACCGGGTTGAAGCTCTGCCAGTCGGCGAGGTCGACCGGCACGTTGGTCTTGCCGAAGATCACCGTGCCGGCCGCTTCCAGCCGCCGCACCGAGAGCGAGGAGATCGTCACCGGAGCGTCCTGCAGCGCCGCATGGCCGCGCGTGGTGGGCAGGCCCGCCACGTCGAAGCTCTCCTTCACCGTCATCGGAACGCCGAACAGCGGCGCCGACCGGTCGGCCTGCGAATCCAGCGCGCGGGCGCGGGCACGGGCACGCTCGAAATCGGCGACCACGACCGCGTTGATCCGCGGATCCAGCCGCTCCACCCGCGCGATGAAGTGGTCCAGCAGCTCGAGACAGCCGATCTGGCCGCTGCGGGTCATCGCCGCCAACGCCGTGGCCGGCAGAAAGCCGAGGTCCCGATCGGTTTCCATGTGCGCCTTCCGCTTGCAGACGAGGGCAGCACAGCATCTGCAAAAATCTTCGACAAGACGCGTCTGGTATTCCGGCCGTGCCCGTGCAAGGCATGCGACATTCTGCATCCGCCAGATGAAAGGCTTGATGTTTGATGAATTCGACGGACCCAGCGGCGATCCGCCAGGCGGTCGAGGCCCAGCGGGGCTTCGTGACCCGGCTGTTCGACCAGCTTCGGGCGGACGGGTTGGACGAGCCCGGCGTCACGCGCGACACGTACGGGCCGGGCGAGCAGCGCGGCCACGCCACCGCCACCGCCGCGGCGCAGCAGCTCGGCCTGGCGATCGGGCATGATGCCGCGGCCAACCTCTATATGGACTGGGCCGGCGCCGACCCGGCTGCCCCGGTCGTGATGATGGGCTCGCATCTCGACTCCGTCCCGCATGGCGGCAACTTCGACGGCGCCGCCGGCGTGGTCGCGGGGCTCACGGCGGTCGCGGCGCTGCAGAGCCTGGGTCTCACGCCGCGCCCGACCGTCAGCGTGATGGGCATCCGCGCCGAAGAGAGCGTCTGGTTCGAAGTCTCCTACATCGGCAGCCGCGGCGCGCTCGGCACGCTGCCCGAGGGCGCGATGGCGGCGCGGCGACGCGACACCGGCCGCACCCTCGCGGAGCATATGCGCGACTGCGGCGGCGATCCGGACGCGCTGGCGGCCGGCCATCGGCATCTCGATCCCGCCAGGATCGCCGCGTTCCTCGAGCTGCATATCGAACAGGCCCCGAGCCTGGTGGCGGCAGACCGACCGGTGGCGGTGGCGACCGGGATCCCCGGCAACTTCCGCTATCCGAACGCGGTGATCCTGGGCCAGCACGACCATGTCGGGCTGCCGCGACGATTCCGCACCGACGCCGTGATGGCCGGATCGGAATTCGCCATGGCGCTCGACGCGATGTGGGAGGAGCACGAGACGCGCGGCATCCCGATGGCCTGCACGCTGGGGCGCTTCCATACCGACCCCGCGGCGCACGGCCTGACCATCGTGCCCGGCGCCCTGCATTTCAGCCTGGACGTGCGCGCCTATGACGAGGCGGTGCTGGCCGAACTGGACGAGCGGGTCAGCCGCATCATCGCCGGGATCGAGCAGCGCCGCGGCGTTCGCTTCGAGCTCGGCCAGAAGGCCCGCGCGGCGGTCGGACCGGTCGATCCGACGATCGCCGCGGCGTTGCATCGCGGCGCCGCCGCGCTCGAGATCCCGGTGATCGAGCTGGGCAGTCCCGCCTCGCACGACGCGGCGGCCTTCGCCGCAAGCGGGGTGCCGGTGGGGATGCTGTTCGTGCGCAACGAGAACGGCAGCCACAATCCGCGCGAAGCCATGAGCATCGACGACTTCCTCGCGGGGACGGCGATCCTGACCCATTGGCTCGCCGAGGCCGTCGCCTGACGGCGATGCGGACCCGCTACACGCACGCTTCCGGTCCTGTGCACCCGGGGCAGGAGCGCCCAGGGGACTCGCGCCCAGGGGACTCGCGCCCAGGGGAACCGCGCCCAGAGGACGCGCGCCCAGGAAGGGGCCGCCCCGAGGATTTGCGGCTGGGAGAGTTCTGCCCAGCGGAGCTGCGTCGAGGGGGATTGCGCCCGGGGTTGCGTGACCGGCGGTCGCGGGACGGGCGGGAGGCGGCGCTGGAGTTGCCCACCCTGCTGGTCTGGCTGCTGCTGCCGGCGGTCTACCTGTTCTGCGCCTTCGCCTTCATCACCGACGTGACCACCGACAACACGCTGGCCTATGGCATCGCCTATGTGCCGGCGATCTGCACGGCCGTGGTCTACCGACACGCCTCGATGGTGTGGTGGCTCGCGGCCGGCGCGATCCTGCTGGTGGCGATCGGCTACTTCTTCCCCGCGGTGAATTCCGCCTACGTGGTGTCGATCGGCAACCGGTTGCTGTCGGTGGCGGCGATCCTGGTGACCGCGGCGCTGGTCCGCTACTCGCGCCACATCCAGGAGCAGTTGGCCCGGCAGACCGCGCGGGCGGAGGCGGCGGAGCAGGTGAAGACGGAAATCTTCGCCAATCTCAGCCAGGAGATCCGCACCCCGCTGCATTCGATCATCGGCTTCGCCGAACTGATGGTGGCGAATTGCCGGCCGGATCAGAAGGTGCCGCTGGCGCAGATGCAGGTGGGCGGGAAGCGGTTGCTCGCGACGATCGACAACCTGATCGACATCACGACGCTCGAGGCGCGGCCACTGGAGGCCGTGCCGGTCGAGCTGGGGCCGATGCTGCGGGAGCTGATCGCCGCGGCCGAGGGGTGGGCGGTCGAACGGGAGGTGGCGCTGAGCCTGCAGGAGCCGGTGTCGATCACGGTGCGCACCGATCCCTGGGCGATCCGGCGGATCCTGGAGAACCTGGTCTCGAATGCGGTGAAGTTCACCCAGGGCGGCGGCACGGTCGTGTTGCGGCTGCGCCAGGAGGGGCCGCGGGCGGTGATCGAGGTGGACGATTCCGGGGTCGGCCTGTCGCTCCGGCTGCAGAGGGTGCTGCAGGCGCCGGACGCGGCGCCCGGCGCCGGAACCGGGGTGACGCTGTGCCACCAACTGGCGGCGGCGATCGGGGCCCAGCTCACGTTCGAGAGCAGCCCGGGCTGCGGCACCGTGGTGAGGCTGTCGCTGCCGCTCTGATCGGTGCCCCGGTCAGTCCGTCGCCAGCAGGGCGACCGGGAGCTCGCGCAGCAGGTCGGCGACCGGGATGCTGCCGCCATTCGCGACGAGCGGCGCGCCGGTCAGCCGGTTGGTCCAGCGTCCGGCGGGAACCGCGACGCCGGTACCCTGCCAGGCGTCGGGCGGGATCCGCAGCGACTCGCCGTCCAGCAGGGCGGCGGGCAGGCGAGGGGCGAGGACCAGGACGCGCTGTCCGGCATGCTCCCGCAGGAACGCGACCACATGCTCCGCGAAAGGTCCGGTGACGGAGACCGGCGTGTAGCTGCCTTGGGCGAACACGTCCGCCCGTTCCCGCCGGGCGGCCAGGGTGCGCAGGATCACTGCCTGCTTCACCCGCCCGTCCTGCCAGGATGCGGCGAGCGCGGCGGGGGCCGCGTCGGCCTGGGCCGCCTCGATCCGCGCGGCGAAGTCGACCGGGCGGCGGTTGTCCGGGTCGACCAGGCTGAAATCCCAGAACTCGGTGCCCTGGAAGAAGTCCGGCACGCCCGGCGTGGTCGCCTTCAGCAGCACCTGGGCGAGCCCGTTCACCGCGCCGGCCGACCCGATCCGCCGCACGAAGGCGGCAGCCTCGGCCAGGAACGCACTGCCGGGGGCGAGGATGGCGGCGAGGAACCCGCGCGCGGCGTCCTCGTAGGCGGCGTTTGGCGTGGTCCAGTTGGTTTCGAGCTTGGCCTCGCGGAGCGCCTTCTCCTGCCAGGCGGCGAGCCGGTCGGCGAAGGCGGCGACGCCGGCGGCATCTTCCGGTGCGAGATCGGCCGGCCAGGCACCGACGATCATCTGGTAGAGCATCGCCTCGTCGCCGGGCGAGGGCATGCGATCGGCCTTGTGCGTCGCGTTCATCCCCTGCCAGCGGCGGACCGCCGCATCCCAGGCATCTGGCATCTCGCTCAGCACCGCGAGCCGGGCACGCACGTCCTCGCCGCGCTTGTGGTCGTGCGTCGCGGTGGCGAGCAGCGCGTGAGGGAACAGTGCCGCCTTCTCGGCGCAGGTGGCATGGAAGGCGGTGGCGTCGCTGCCGAGCCGCGCCGCGTCGAAGCCGACGTCGTTGCGGGAGAGCAGGCGGCCGTAGCGGTAGAAGGCGGTGTCCTCCACCGCCTTGGCGGCCACCGGGGCGCTGAGCTGCTGGAAGCGCGTGGCGGCGCGGGCATATAGCGGCACCTGTCCCGGCGGCGGGGCGACGCCGCCCAGCCAGGCATCGAGCCGGTCGAGCACGGGGTGGAGCACGACGGGGCTGTCGGCCTTCGCCGCCGGCAGCGCCTTGGCGAACGCCGCGTCGTCCTGCGGCGAACGTTTCCGGCCGGCGTCGTAGGAGCGATAGACCGGGAAATGCGCGAGCAGGGCGACCAGGGCGCGGCGGATCGCGACGCGCGAGATGTCGCGGGTGGCGAGGTCCTGCCGGGCGACGTCGTGCAGGGCGGACGCTGTCGCGTCGAGCTGGGCGTAGAAATTGCCGGTCAGGATCTCGCGGCGGGCGCGGGTCTCCTCCGGCTCGAACGTGGCCGACCGGCCGCTGACCGCGGCCCAGGACGCTTCCAGCGCCGGCGCGGCGCCCGCGTCGTGCTGCACCAGGCTGACCGCATCCATGAAGTCGTAGCCGCTGGTGCCGTCCACCGCCCAGTCGGTGGGCATGGGCTCGTCGACGCCGAGGATCTTCTCCACCACCAGATAGGCGGACCCGGTCGCGCTGCCGGCCGGGCGCGACCCGGCGAGTTCGTCGAGGCGCTGGCGCAGGCGCCGGCAGTAGCCGGGCGGGTCGGACAGTCCGTCGACATGGTCGACCCGGACCCCGTCGATCATCCCCTCGGAATACAGGCGCAGCAGGGTCGCGTGGGTGGCCTCGAACACCTCGGGCAGCTCGATGCGCAGCCCGACCAGGCCGTTGATGTCGAAGAACCGGCGCCAGTTGATCTCGTCGGCCGCCGCGCCCCACCAGGCGAGCCGATAATGCTGGCGCTCGAGCAGGGCGTGCAGCGCCGCCCGCCCGTCCGGCGTCGCCGGGTCGAAGCGGGCGTCTTCGGAAGCGGGCGCGTCGTCCCAGGTGTCGGGATCGATCGGGTAGAGGGCGTCGTAATAGCGGACCACCGGCAGGCCGGCCTCACGGCCCAGCGTCAGCTCGCCGGCCGCCAGCGCCTCGCCGTAGGGTTTGCCGAGGAAGGGGGCGAGCACCTTGCCGCGCAGCGACGGATCCGCCGATTCCCAGTCGATGTCGAAGAAGCTCGCATAGCGGCTCGCCTGGCCAAGGCGCAGCACGTCGTACCACCACGGGTTGTCGTGCCCGACCGCCATGTGGTTCGGCACGATGTCGACGATCAGGCCGAGGCCGGCGGAGCGGACCGCCCGCACCAAGGCGCGCAGCCCGTCCTCCCCGCCCAGCTCCGGATTGACCTGGGTGGGATCGGTCACGTCGTAGCCGTGCATCGAGCCGCTGCGGGCGGTGAGGATCGGGGAGGCGTACAGATGGCTGACGCCGAGTGTGGCGAGGTAGGGCACGACGCGGGTGGCATCGGCAAAGGTGAAGTCGCGGTGGAGCTGCAGGCGCATGGTCGCCCGCGGAGTCGAGGAGATCGTGGGGCTCACTGGCGCGGCCTGATGGTGGCGATGGCCTCCACGCGCCGGGCGAGGGTCGGTTCGTCGAACAACGATGTCACGTCAGTCTCCAGACGGCGGCGCCAGTTGGGGTATTCGTCCACCGTCCCGGGCAGGTTCGGCTGTTCCGGATCGCCGCGGACGTCCTCGAGCGGCAGCAGGCAGAGCGGACTTTCGGTGCGGGCGACGAATTCCAGCGCCGCGTCCACCACCCCGTCCGGGGCGTCGGGCGCAGGGGGCGGCCCCGACGCGACGCCCGCCTCGACCAGGGCGTTCCAGAGCAGCGGCCGGTCATGGTTCCGCTCCGCCGTCACCGAGTCGGCCGTGACACCCTCGCCCAGCCGATGGTGCTCGTCGCGGATCGCGATGTCCCGGCCGGTCCACCAGCTCGCGACGGTCGGCAGGTCGTGGGTCGAGGTCATGGCGACGGCGGTGCGCTGCCATTCGGCCGGCGGCGCGAAACCGTGCTCCCCGCGCTCGAACCACAGCACGCGCATGCCGTGCACGCCGGCCTGCTCGAGCTGGGCGTGGAAGCCGGGCGGTACGGTGCCGAGATCCTCGCCGATCACCACCGCCCCGTGGCGGGCGGATTCCAGCGCGAGCAGCCGCAGCAGGTCGGTGACCGGGTAGGTGAGGTAGGCGCCATCGGCCGGGGAGGCGCCCTCCGGCACCAGCCAGAGCCGCGCCAGCCCCATCGCATGGTCGACACGGATGCCGCCCACGTTGCGCATCACCGCACGCATGGTGGCGATGAACGGGGCGTAGCCGCCGTCGCTCAGCGCGCGCGGAGAGAAGCTGGTCAGGCCCCAGTTCTGGCCGCGCGGGTTCAGCAGGTCGGGCGGCGCGCCGATGGTGAGGCCGAGGAGCACGTCGCCCTGGCGGCTCCAGGCATGGCTGCCGGCGGGCGACATCCCCACCGCCATGTCGCCGATCAGGCCGATGCGCATGCCGGCCTCCCGCGCGCGGTCCTGTGCGATGCTCAGCGAGCGGTCGGCCACCCATTGCAGGAAGGCATGGAACATCACCTCGCGCCGCCGCGCGTGGGCGAAGGCCGCGACCGCCGCGCTGGACGGGTTGCGCAGATCCACCGGCCACGCGCGCCAGTCGTTCGCCGGCATCTGCTCGGCGTGCAGCGCCTCGAAGCAGGTGTGTTCGGTGAGCAGCGGGCCGCCGGCCGCCTGGAAGCGGGCGAAATCGGCGCCCAGCGGTCCGTCGAGTTCGGGTCCGTCGACGAACAGGTCGAACAGCGCGCGCAGCAGGGTGAGCTTGGCCTCCGCCGCGGCGGGCCAGTCGATCAGCGACTGCCCCTCCTGCGCCGCCAGCGCCGGCTGCACGCCGGAATCGGCCATTGCCTGGCGCATCATGGAAGCGTCGAACACGAGCGACGGCGCCGCGTGCAGCGGGTTGAGGAACAGCCGGCTCGACGGGGCGTACGGGCCGAAGCGACTGGGCTCCGCGGTGAACAGCGCATGCACCGGGCTGAGCGCCATGGCGTCGGCACCGCGGCGGGCGGCGGCCTCGGCGAGTTCGGCGACGCCGGCGGCGTCCCCGATGCCGCCGTCACCGGCGTGGCGCAGGCCGTAGACCTGGGCGGCGATACCCCAGAGCCGCCCGTCCGGCACCACGTCGTCCACCTCCCGGCAGCGCGGCGGGGCGACGGCCAGCACGATCTCGCGGTCCTCGATCAGCAGCCGGTGGTAGCCGGTCTCGGTGATGGCGGGCACGCGCAGCCGCCCGCGCGCCGGAACCAGCGAGATGTCGCGGGTGCCGCCGCGCTCCAGCTTGAGCTGGGCCGGCTGCGATTCGTTGCCGCCGATATCGAGCCGGGTCGGCCGGCCGGAGGTCGCGGTCACCAGCGGCGCGAGATCGGCCACGCTGCTGCGGCGCGACAGCGCGCGGCGGCTGGCGGCGAGTTCGCCGCGTGTGTCGGCGGGCAGGCCCAGCGCGCCCAGGATGCGGCGAAGCACGTCGGGGGAGACGACGTGCGGCTTGGTGGCAAAATCCTCCCACTCGGTGACGATGCCCGCGCGGCGGGCGAGATCCTTCAGCGCGTCGTCGGTCATCGCCCTCGTTCCACGTTGACGATCGTGCAGTAGCCGGGAAGCTGGCCCGCCGGCGCGTCGCGCGAGGCGAACAGCTGCCGCCCCGGCAGGGCATCGAACGCGACGTCGGCCGCGTCCAGGTTGCAGGCCAGCGACCAGAGGCTGCCGTCCTGCAGCCGCCAGCGCGCGGTGACCGCCTTGGGGCCGACCACCGCCCCGCCCTCGCTGCGGGCGCCGTCGAGGAACGGCACGAGCTCCTGCGTCCGCAGCGCGAGCAGGCGCTGGTAGAGCGCGCGGCGCGCCGGACCGAGCTCCGGATCAGGCTGCGGGATCGAGGCGGAGAAGGTCTCGGGCGCGTTCGGATCGGGGATGGTCTCGCGCTTCTCGGGATCGGCGAAGGCGGCGAAGCTCGCGAACTCCTCCCGCCGTCCGTTGCGCACCGCTTCGGCCAGCTCCGGCCCGTGGTCGGTGAAGAACAGGAAGGGCGTGCGGCTCGCCTCCTCCTCGCCCATGAAGATCAGCGGGATCTGCGGGCAGAGGAGCTGCAGCGCGATTGCCGCCTCCAGCGCGGCGGGGTCGCACAGCACGGTCAGGCGTTCGCCGAACGCGCGGTTGCCGGTCTGGTCGTGGTTCTGCACGAACAGCACGTGCGCGGTGGGCGGCAGGTCGGCGGACGGGGAGCCGCGATCGCCTTTCAGGAAGGCGGAATACTCGCCCTGATAGACCCAGCCCTCGGTCAGGCAGCGCACCAGCTTCGCCGTGGTGTCCTCGGCATAGTCCGCGTAATAGCCGCCGGTCTCGCCGGTCAGCAGCACGTGCAGCACGTTGTGCGCGTCGTCGTTCCACTGTGCATCGACCTGCCGCGCGAGATGCGAGGCGTCGTTGTGGTGCTCGAGCACCAGATGGACATTCCGGTCCGCGAACGCCGTGCGGACGCGGGCGGCCATCTCCTCCACCCAGTCCTGTTCGGTGATCGCGTGCACCGCGTCGAACCGCAGGCCGTCGAAATGATACTCGGACAGCCACATCATCACGTTGTCGGTGAAGTAGCTGCGTACTTCCGGGCGGCGGAAATCGATCGCCGATCCCCAGGGCGTCTTCACGTCGGAACGGAAGAACGACGGCGCGTAGACCGAGATGTAGTTCCCGTCCGGTCCGAAATGGTTGTACACGACGTCGAGGAACACCATCATGTCCTGCGCGTGCGCGGCATCGACCAGGGCGCGGAGCTCGTCCGGCGTGCCGTAGGCGCGGTCCGGCGCGTAGGGCAGAACCCCGTCATAGCCCCAGTTGTGGCGACCGGGAAAATCGTTCACCGGCATGAGCTCGATCGCGGTGATGCCGAGCGCCCGAAGCGCGCCGATCCGCTCCTGGATGCCCTTGAACCCGCCCGCGGTCCCGGCGTGCAGCTCGTACAGTACGGTGTCGCGCCACGGCTTGCCGCGCCACCCCCCGTCCTTCCACGCATACCGCCCCGGATCCACCACCAGGCTCGGCCCGTGCACGTCGTCCTGCTGGGCGCGGCTGGCCGGGTCGGGCACCTCCATGCCGTCGGCGAGCCGATACCGATAGGCCGTGCCGGCGGGGCAGGGCGCCTCGGCGGTGAACCAGCCCTCCGGCGAGCGGATCATCGGCAGCAGCGGTCCATCCTCGATCGCAACGGACACACTCTCCTGCGCCGGCGCCCACAAGGCGAACGCGACGCGGCCATCCGGCAGGACGGTGGCACCATGTCGGGGCGCAGCCTGCTCGGGCGCGCTCACGCGCAGCCCCGGCAGGGGCCGGAGATGGGGGTGGAGTTGCGAGCCGCATTCACTGACGGGATCGACACTCGGACGTTCCTACTGGGTTGGATGGCACGCAAACGCGGCGCCGCACCGCCCGTTCCATGCGGAGGGCGCAATCGCTGCAGCATGAAAAGCGCAATCAGGGGGCAGATTTCAGGAACAATGTCGCGAGCGGCGGTAACGTGAGCAGGAGCGACTGCGCCTCGCCATGCCGCTGTTCCGGAACGGTGTGGGCGCCGCCACCGTTGCCGATGTTGCCGCCGCCATACTCCGCGCCATCCGAGTTCAGCATCTCCCGCCAATAGCCGGGGCGGGGCACGCCGATCGCGTAGCCGCTGCGCGGGACCGGGGTCATGTTGCACACCACCAGCATCGGGCAGGAATCGTCGTCCGCATAGCGCAGGAAGGCGAACACGGAATTCTCCCGGTCGTCCCCCACCACCCAGCGGAACCCGGTTCCCTCCGAGTCGCGCCGATGCAGCGTCGGTTCGGTGCGGTAGAGGTGGTTGAGGTCCTGCAGCAGCTTCTGCACCCCGCGGTGGCGGTCGTCGTCGAGCAATCCCCAGTCGATGCTGTGGTCGTGGCTCCACTCGCTCCATTGGGCGATCTCGCCGCCCATGAAGATGAGCTTTTTGCCCGGATGCGCCCACATGAAGCCGAAATAGGCGCGCAGGTTGGCGAAGCGCTGCCAGTCGTCGCCCGGCATCTTCCGGATCAGCGACCCTTTGCCGTACACCACCTCGTCATGCGACAGCGGCAGGACGAAATTCTCCGACCACGCATAGAGCAGGCCGAAGGTGATCTGGTCGTGGTGCCAGCGACGATAGATCGTGTCGGTTTCCATGTAGTGGAGCGTGTCGTGCATCCACCCCATGTTCCACTTGTAGCAGAAGCCGAGACCGCCCTCGCTGATCGGGCGTGACACGCCGGGCCAGGCGGTCGACTCCTCGGCGACGGTGATGGCGCCGGGGCAGCGTTCGCCCACCACCGCATTGAAGTGACGCAGGAAGCCGATCGCCTCCAGGTTCTCCCGGCCGCCATAGATGTTGGGGATCCACTCGCCGGCCTTGCGGCTGTAGTCACGGTAGAGCATCGAGGCGACCGCATCCACGCGCAGCCCGTCGACGTGGAAATGCTCCAGCCAATGGATGCCGCTGGCGATCAGGAAGCCCTGCACCTCCCGCCGGCCGAAATTGTAGATGTAGGTGTTCCAGTCCTGGTGATAGCCCTCCTTCGGGTCGGCATGCTCGTAGAGCGCGGTGCCGTCGAAGCGGGCCAGGCCGTGCGCGTCGGTCGGGAAATGCGCGGGCACCCAGTCGACGATCACGCCGATGCCGGCGCGGTGGCAGGTGTCCACGAAGCGCGCGAACCCCTCGATCGGCCCGAACCGGCCGGACGGCGCGAACAGCCCGAGCGGCTGGTAGCCCCAGGAGCCGCCGAACGGATGTTCGGCGACGGGCATCAGCTCGACATGGGTGAAGCCCATCTGCAGCAGGTATGGCACCAGGCGTTCGGCGAGCTCGTCCCAGCTCGCGGTCTGGTCGGGCCCGGGGCGGAACCAGGAACCGGCATGCATTTCGTAGATGCTGATGGGTGCGCGCACGCCCTGCCGCTCGCCGCGGCTCTGCATCCACGCATCGTCGTGCCAGACGAACGGGTCGTTGCCGGCGACCACGGAGGCGGTGGCGGGCGGCGCTTCCGTCGCGCGCGCCAGCGGGTCGGCCTTGTCGGGCAGGCGGTTGCCCCACTGGTCGAGCAGCGAGAACTTGTAGCGCGTGCCCGGACGCAGGCGCGGCACGAACAATTCCCACACCCCCGCCGGGTGGCGCAGGCGCATCGGATGGCGGCGTCGGTCCCAGGTGTTGAAGTCGCCGATCACCGACACCGCGCGGGCATTCGGCGCCCACAGCGCGAAGCGCACCCCGCGCACGCCGTCGACCATCGACTCGTTGGCGCCCAGCGTGAAGGCGAGTTCGAACAGCCGGCCCTCGTTGAACAGGTGCAGGTCGTTCTCGCTCAGCAGCAGGCCGAACGAATAGGGGTCCTCGGTTTCCTGCACCGCGCCCGGCCACTGAATGCGCAGCAGATAGGGCTCGTCGCTCTCGATCCAGCCGGCGAAGCAGCCCTCCGGCGCGCTGGCGGCGAGCTGGCCCAGCGGATGGCGGTCGGCGCGGGACAGCACCTCGACGCCGCGCGCACCCGGCAGGAAGGCACGCAGCAGCCGCCGGCCGGCGATCTGCACCGGACCGAGGACGGAGAACGGGTCGTGCAGCGCGGCATTGGCGAGCTGCCAGGCAATGTCGGGCGGCAGGCCGGCGGAGGAGAGGTCCGGCTGGCCGCCGGCGGGGTCGAACATGTCGTTCATGTCGGCGGATCTTCCGAAAGGACGCGGCCGGCGAGAACCGCGAGGCCGCGCAGCGGCACGTCGATCCAGGCCGGCCGGTTGGCCGCCTCGTAGGCGATCTCGTAGGCGGCCTTTTCGATCAGGAACAGGTCGAGCAGGGCGGAGTCCTCGCCGCCCGCATAGCCCTCGGTGGCCGCGCGATACCCTTCCAGGAAGGATTCGCTCGCGTGATGGACAAAGCTCTCGAGGAACTGCGCGACCTTGGCGTCGGGGATATGCGCGTGGCTCGCCGAACTCTTCCGCTGCACGAAGGCGGCGGCGTAGTCGAAGGAGCGGAGCACGCCGGCGACGTCGCGCCAGCGGCTGCTCTTGGCGCGACGCTGTTCGACCGGCTTGGCGGGTTCCCCCTCGAAGTCGATCAGGAACACGTCGCCGTTGGCGACCAGGACCTGGCCGAGATGCAGGTCGCCGTGCACGCGGGTCCTGAGCCCGCCGACGCCGCGGCGCGAGAGCGCGCCCAGCGCCTCGACCAGCGCCAAGCGCAGGCCGACGAGTTTGTCGCGCTCCGCGGCGTCGACGGTCGACTCCGGCGGCGGGGCGGCGAGCGCCCGCAGCGCGGCATCGAGCTGCGCGACCGTGGCCTCCGCCCATTCCGCGGCAGTGGCCGCGTCGACCGATTCGGGATCGAAGGCGGGGTTGCTCGAGGCGCGTGCCAGCACGACGTGCATCTCGCCCACGCGCTGCCCGAGCAGACGGGCGAAGGCGCGGTAGTCCTCGTGGCGAGCGGCATCGGCGGCGGCGGCCTCGTCACCGCCGGTGAGGTCGGAGAGCTCGCGCACCAGCAGGTCCAGCGTCCAGGTCCAGGCATCGCCCTGGTTACGGATGAAACCTTGCGCGATGGCGAGCGCATGGCGGGTGCCGTCGGTGTCCACCCGCACGATCTCGCCCAGCAGCGGCGGGACGCTCGCATAGTCCTGTTCGGTCAGATAGCGGCACATCTCGGCTTCCGGATGCGGACCATCGGTCACGCGGCGGAAGATCTTCACCATGGCCGCCGATCCGACGATCAGCGAGGAGTTCGACTGTTCGGCCGAGAGCCAGTTGATCTCGTCCGTCGGGCTGATCTCCACATCCTTGATGCGGTCGGTGGGTTCGCAGCGGATGGTGCCGTGCGGCCCTTCGAACACCCGGCCGGCGGTCAGCGCGGCCATGATGCCTTGGGCGAATTCCGGCAGGGCGAAGGCGTCGGTGAGCAGCCCGACATGCGGGCCACGGCGGACCCGCGCCAGCGCGAGCTGGCTCTGCAGCGGGGTGACCTGCTTCTCCTCCCAGGCGATGCCCATCGGCAGCAGCCAGCGCTGGCGTCCGGCATCGGTGTCGGTCTCGACCTCCGTCAGCAGCAGCTCGCCGGTGGGGGAGGCGGCGCCGAGGATCACGCGGACCGACCGCAGCACCTGGTCCTTCTGGGCGAACCAGCGCCGTTTCGCCAGATAGGCCGGCAGCGCCTCACGCTCCAGCACCGTGCGGGCATTGGCCAGCGCGGAGGGCAGGTCGTGGCGCATGACGATGGTCTGGTATTCGGGCATGGGCTCCGGCGCCGGCGTGTGATGGCTGGGCCACTCGCTGTCGGCGGCGAGCAGGAACCAGTAGAAACCGTAAGGCGGTAACGTCAGCAGGTAGGTGAGTTGCCCGATCGGCGGAAAAGTTGATCCGCCTTCCAGCTCGATCGGCACCCGGCCGGCGAATTCCGACAGGTCGAGCTCGACCGCCTGCGGCGTGCGCGCGAGATTGGCGACGCAGAGCAGCGTGCTGTCCTCGTGCTCGCGCAGATAGGCCAGGATCTTGCGGTTCTTCGGATAGAGCAGGCGGAAGGTGCCGCGGCCGAACGCCTTGTGCTGGCGCCGCGTCGCGATGGTGCGGCGCATCCACATCAGCAGCGAATGCGGGTCGGAGGCCTGGGCCTCCACGTTCACCGCCTCGTAGCCGTAGAGCGGGTCCATGATCGTCGGCAGCACGAGGCGCGACGGATCGGGCACGCGGGAGAAGCCGCCATTGCGGTCGGGCGACCACTGCATCGGGGTGCGCACGCCGTCGCGATCGCCGAGATGGATGTTGTCGCCCATGCCGATCTCGTCGCCGTAGTAGATCACCGGCGTGCCCGGCATCGACAGCAGCAGGTTGTTCATCAGCTCGATACGGCGGCGATCACGCTCGAGCAGCGGCGCGAGCCGGCGGCGGATGCCGAGGTTGAGCCGGGCGCGGCGATCCGCGGCATAGGTCTCCCACAGGAAGTCGCGCTCCGACTGCGTCACCATCTCGAGCGTCAGCTCGTCATGGTTGCGCAGGAAGATCGCCCACTGGCTGTTCGGCGGGATGTCCGGCGTCTGGCGCAGGATGTCGGTGATCGGGAACCGGTCCTCCCGCGCGATCGCCATGTACATGCGCGGCATCAGCGGGAAGTGGAATGCCATGTGGCATTCGTCGTCGTTGCCGAAATACTCCTTGGTGTCCTCGGGCCACTGGTTTGCCTCGGCCAGCAGCATGCGGTCGGGGAAGTGGTTGTCGAGTTCGGCGCGGATCCGGCGCAGGACCTCGTGCGTCTCCGCCAGGTTCTCGTTGTTGGTGCCCTCGCGCTCGACCAGGTAGGGCACCGCATCGAGCCGCAGCCCGTCGACGCCGAGCTCCGCCCAGTAGCGCAGCACGGAGAGCACCTCGCGCAGCACGCGCGGGTTGTCGAAGTTCAGGTCCGGCTGGTGCGAGTAGAACCGGTGCCAGTAGTAGGCGCCCGCGACCGGGTCCCAGGTCCAGTTGGAGCGTTCGGTGTCGACGAAGATGATGCGCGTGCCGGCGTATTTCTGGTCGGTGTCGGACCAGACGTAGAAGTCGCGATGCGCGGATCCCGGCTTGGCGCGGCGGGCGCGCTGGAACCAGGGATGCTGGTCGGAGGTGTGGTTGACGACCAGTTCGGTGATCACGCGGATGCCGCGATCATGCGCCGCGTTGATGAACCGCTTCACGTCGGACAGCGTGCCGTAATCGGGGTGGACGCCGCGGTAGTCCGCGATGTCGTAGCCGTCGTCGAGGCGGGGCGAGGGATAGAAGGGCAGCAGCCAGATGGTGTCGACCCCAAGCTCCTGGATGTAGTCGAGCTTGGAGATCAGGCCGGGGAAGTCGCCGATCCCGTCGTTGTTCCCATCGAAGAACGACTTGACGTGGATCTGGTAGATGACCGCGTCCTTGTACCAGAGCGGATCGGCGGTGACCTTGGGTTCATCGGCACGCATGCGGATGGTCGCGACGTTCATGCGCCGGCTCCGACGGGGGTGACTTGCCAGATCGCGAAGGGCAGCCGGGCCGGGTCGAGGCGCAGGCGCTGCCATTTACCCTGCCAGGTGAAGCGCGTGTCGCTCATGAGATCACGCACGGCGACGGTGGCGTCGTCGGGCAGTCCGAGCTGCCAGAGGGGCACCTCGATCGTGCTGTCCTGGGGCGCGTGGGGATCGAGACTCACGGCGACCAGGATGATCTCCCGATCGCCGGGCCGCTGCTTGCCGTACAGCATGACCTGGCCGTTGTCCGCGGTGAGGAAGGTGACGCCGAGATGCGTCTGCAGGGCGGGATGCGCGCGGCGGATGCGGTTCAGCGCGGTGATCTCCGCGACGATGTTGCCGGGCGCGTCGAAGTTGCGGACGCGGATCTCGTATTTCTCCGAGTCGAGATACTCCTCGCGGCCGGGCAGCGGCGCGGCCTCGCAGATCTCGAACCCGGAATACATGCCCCACAGGCCCGAGAGCGTGGTGGCGAGCGCGGCGCGGATCAGGAAGCCCGGCCGGCCGGAGGTCTGCAGGAACACCGGGTTGATGTCGGGCGTGTTGACGAAGAAGTTCGGCCGGAAGCAGTCGCGCGCCGGCGGCCGGTTCAGCTCCGTCAGGTACTCGGTCAGTTCCTGCTTCGTATTGCGCCATGTGAAGTACGTATACGACTGGCTGAAGCCGACCTTCGCAAGCCGGTACATCACTTTCGGGCGCGTGAACGCTTCCGAGAGGAACAGCACGTCGGGGTGGCGCGCCTGCACGCTGCCGATCATCCAATGCCAGAACGGCAGCGGCTTCGTGTGCGGGTTGTCGACCCGGAAGGTGCGCACGCCCTGGTCGATCCAGAACAGGATCACGTCGCGCAGCGCGAGCCAAAGCGAGGGCATCGCCGCCGCGGCGTAGAAGTCCGGGTTGACGATGTCCTCGTACTTCTTGGGCGGATTCTCGGCGTACCGGATCGAGCCGTCCGGCCGGTAGCGGAACCAGTCGGGATGCTGCTTCAGCCATGGATGGTCGGGCGAGCACTGGATCGCGAAGTCGAGCGCGATCTCCAGCCCGTGCGCGCGCGCGGCGGCCAGCAGGGCGCGGAAATCCTCCAGCGTGCCGAGTTGCGGGTGGACCGCATCGTGGCCGCCCTCCTCGCTGCCGATCGCATAGGGGCTGCCGACGTCCTGCGGGCCGGGCGTCAGGCTGTTGTTGCGCCCCTTGCGGTTCGTCCGCCCGATCGGGTTGATCGGCGGGAAGTAGAGCACGTCGAAGCCCATGTCGCGGATCGCCGGCAGCCGCCCGATCACGTCGCGGAAGGTGCCGTGCCGCGACGGGTCGGTGGTGACGGAGCGCGGGAACAGCTCGTACCAGCTCGCGAAGGCGGCCTGCGGCCGGTCGACCTGGACGCGCCGCGGCGCCGGGAGGCTGGCGAGGAACGGTTTGCGGTCGGCCGCCTGCATCAGGGCGAGGGTTTCGGGTGAGAGCAGCAGTGCGGCCTGGGCGGCCTCGTCGCCCTGCTCGAGTTGCGTGAGCACCTGTTGCAGCCCGGCGGCGGTCTCGCCCGTGGCGTGCTTGCGGGCGGCGTCGATCAGCCCGCGCGCCTCCTGGATCTCGAGCCCGAGGGCCTGCCCCGCCTGGCGTTTCAGGTGCAGGTCGTGGCGGAAGCTCGCCCAGACATCCCACCAAGCCTCGATGGTGAATTCATGGATGCCCACGCGGATCGGGGTGAAGCTCGCTTCCCAGCGATCGTTGCCGGCCGGGTGCATGGTCACGCGCTGCCAGTCGCGCTGGTCCGCGCTGCGCCAGAGCAGGGTGGCGGCGAGCACGTCGTGGCCGTCGGCGAAGACGTCGGCGCCCACCACCAGCGGCGAGCCGGCGATCCATTTCACCGGGAAGTCGCCGTCCGGCACGTTCGGACTCACCGCCTCGATCGCCACCCGCGTGCGGATCATCTCGGCGGCGTCCGGGGCGGCGGGCAGGGCGGCCGCGCGCACGTCGCCCAGGCGATGATAGGCGAGGACGCGCACCTCCTCCGGCACCAGGGGCGCGGTCGTCGCACTGCTCGAATCGAGCGGGGTCGGGTTGCCGAACGCGGCGCCGGCCTGCGCTGGCAGGGCGTCGTCGACCAGCAGCGGCGGGACGGCGCCACGTGCCTCGGGGTTGACCACCACCACGGCGGCCACCTGTGCGTCGCGCACGTCGCCGGTATCGGCGCGCAGGAAGGCGGTGACCGGTGCGCCGGGCGGGGTCAGCGCGCGGATCGCGCCATCGACCCGCATCTGGGCGAGCTGGTCCGACAGGTGCACGACCTCGCCGAGGTCGTCGCGCAGGTCGCCCAGCGCCTCGGCGCGCACGCGCTCGAAATCCTCCGGCCCGGCGCGGGCGGAGTCGAAGGCGATGCGGGTCGCGTATTCGAACCCCATCGGCACGAAGACGCCGTTGCCGATCGCGGCGGCGAGCCGCAGCGCCTGGCGGCAGGCGAGCATGGGGTCGGTCTCGGCCGGCAGGTGGCTGACCAGCCGGTCGGCGAAGGAGGGTTCCGGGCTGCCGATCAGCGGGGCGAGCCGGCGCAGCGACTCGGCCTCCTCCACGAACCAGGCCGCGCGGCGGTCCCACCACGGGAGGGAGGGCGACACGCGGTCGAACCCCACCCCGGCGAGCGCGGGCAGCGCGGCGCGATCGGTGCCGGGCGTCCAGCCGAGGCAGAGCACGTCCGGATTCACGCGGCGGACCTCGGCGAGGATGCGGCGCCACACGGCGGCGGGCACGCGGGACGGGGCGAGGCAGCGCAGGCCGGCGATGCCCTGGCCGACCAGGCGGGCGAGCCGTTCGGACCACCAGCCGGCGAGCGCATCCGCGACGTCGGTGCGGTCGAGCCGCGCATAGCCGGCATCGAAGCGACGCGGCGGCTGGCGCGGGTCGGGGCGGGCGTCGGCCAGTCCGTCGCTGAACCAGTCCGGATGCTGCTGGCGGATGGCCGCGTCGCGGGCGACCCGGTCGACCTGGACGTCCAGCATGAGGCGCACGCCGTGCTCTGCCGCGGCATCGACCAGGAAGCGGATGCCGGCTTCTGCGCCGTCCTGCCACGCGAGCGCGGGGTGCAGTTGCTCCCAGTTGCCGGTCAGGAAGATGTCGCCGGTCTCGCCGGGGGCGAACGGGGGCGCGAGGCAGGCCCAGTTGAAGCCGAGATCCGCTATGCGCGCGAAATGCGCCGGCCACTGCGCGAGTGGGCCGGCCACCAGCGGATGCAGGTGGTAGATTTTCGGGGCGAGGCCCCGCAGCGGCGCATCCATCAATGTGGCTCGCGATGGTCGGAGGGGAGACGGGAAACGCCCCCGGGGGGGAGGCGCGGGCGGCGGCGTGTCATGCCATGCCGTAACGGAATCGGCTGCGGAGGGTTCCCGCGGCGGCAAGCGCGACGGCGTGAGGGTGCGCTTCCCTGCACCGCCCTTTCCGCGCGGGTGCGCGTCAGGCGAGCAGGGACGGCCAGATCGCCTGCAGCGCGACCAGCAGGGCGGCGGCGATCAGCCCCGCGATCACGTCGTCGCCGATGATGCCGAACGGTCCGTGCTGGCGATCGGCCCAGCCGATCGGTCCGAGCTTGGTGATGTCGAGCAGGCGGAACAGGAGGAAGGCGAGCAGGAGCCCGCGCGGGGTGACCTGGGCGAGGCCGAGCAGGGTGATGAACTGGCCGGCATATTCGTCGATCACGACCCAGCCGGGGTCGCCTTCGATGCGCACGTGCCGGATGGCCCAGATGCCGCCGATCGTGGCGAGGACGGCGGCGGCGGCGAGCAGGCCTGGCGAGACCAGCATCAGGCCGGCGCCGACCAGCGTCGCGACGGCCGAGGCGGCGGTGCCGGCCGCGACCGGCACCAGGCCGACCCCGAATCCGTTGGCGATCAGGCGCGCCGGCTGCAGCCTCATCGGGGCCACGGCTTCATCAGGCGCACGGGGTCACCGGGTTCACTGGCGCAGCGGGTTCACGGGTTCACCGGCTCGCGGGGTCCACGGGCGAAGGGGGGCCACCGGCTCACGTCGTCCATTCTCACTTCGTCCATTGGGCGAGCAGGGTGGGCGTGTCCTCGTGCAGGCGCGCGCGGTAGATCACGACGTTCTCCAGCACCCGCTGCACGTAGTTCCGGGTCTCCGCGATCGGGATCAGCTCGAGCCAGTCGATCATCGCGACCGGGCCGGTGCGGGGGTCGCCGTTGTCACCCAGCCACACGTCGACCCGATGCGGGCCGGCGTTGTAGGCGGCGACCGCGAGCGGCAGGGCGCCGCCGAACCGGTCCAGCATCTCCTGCAGATAGGAGGTGCCGAGCCGCATGTTGTGGCTGGGGTCGGTGGTGAGGCTGGCGAGGGTGGTGGCGATGCCGAGTTTCTTGGCGACGCCCTGGGCGGTGAACGGCATGAGCTGCATCAGGCCGCGTGCGCCGGAGGGGCTGACCGCGCCGATGTCGAAGCTGCTCTCCTGCCGCATGACCGAGAGCGAGACCGCCGGATCGAGCGGGCCGGGGGGCGTGTAGGGGGTCGGCCAGCCGGCCTGCGGCAGGGCGCTGCCGTCCCGGCCCAGGCGGCGGGCGACGAACACCGCGGTGTCGGGCAGGCCGAGCCGCAGAGCGAGGTCGGCGGTGAGGGTCCGCTCGCCGGGGACGGGCGCCAGCTCGTCCATGCGGAGCAGGAAGGCGCGGGCGCGCTGCGGCTCCCCGAGGGCGACCAGCCAGAGGGCGGCGCGGACGACCTCATGGCCGGTGAAGATCTGCGCGGTGTCTGGGGTGAAGGCGGGATCGCGCAGCGCGTCGATGCGGCGCGCGAGGGTGGCGGCGTCCTCGCCCAGGGCGATGGCGGCGAGCTGGCCGTAGAACGTGGTCGGCCAGGCGGCGGCCTGCTTGTAGGCGGCGGTCGGGTCCTTGCCGGCGGCGGCCTCGGCGCGGCCGATCCAGTACCAGGCGCGGCCCTGGGTGATCGCGGCGCCGGAGGCGGTGGCGAGCCGGCGGAAATGCCCCTCCGCCTCGGCCGGCTGGTTGAGCCGGCGCAGGGCGATGAAGCCGGCGAGGAACTCCGCATCCGCCCGCGGCTCACCGGCGGTCTGTCCGTGCGCGGCGGCGATCGCGTAGGCGCCGGCGGCATCCCCCGTCTGCAGCAGCTTGCGCGCGAGCAGGTTCCGCTCCGCCCAGAACGCCGTCAGATGGGCGGGCGCGGCCGCCTGCGCGGCGGGGCCGGCACGCAGCCAGAGCGCGGTGGCGTCGGCGAGGTGGTCGGTGCGCCGCAACGAGCGGGCATGGTCGAGCATCATGCCGGGATCGTCGCCGTCGGCCGCGGGCAGGGCGGCGACGAGCGCCTCCGCCCGTGGGTCGTCGCGGCGCAGCGCGAGGCGTGCTTCGGCCGCCGCGCGATCCTGGGGTGGGACGCGGGCAAGCTGTCGGTTGGCGGCGGCGGTGTCGCTCCAGGCGAGGCGCTGGAACCGCGCCCATTGGTCCGCGGCGGTGGGAACCCCGCCCCAGCGGCGCAGAAAGGCGGCTTCCCCGGCGGGATCGCCGATCGCCTGGACCCAGGCGGCGCGGGCGGTGGCGGTGGCTTGGTCCTGCTGGCCCGCATTGGCGAATGCCTCGGCGCAACGGAGCATCGCGCCGGCGAGGGAGGGCGGCTTCGCGGTGCACTGGGCGAGCACGATCGCCTGGTCGGGTTCGCTGGCGATCGCCTCCTGCCGACGGCGTTCCAGCGTCGCCTGGTTGGGCCAGTCGGGGTTGCGGGCCATGAAGTCGGCGATCTCGGGCGCCGTGGCCGCGCCCGGGGCCATCAGCCGATAATAGAGTACCAGCTTCTGGGTGACCGGATCGGCGAAGCGGGCGGCGAGGGCCTGGGCGTCCTGCCAGCGGTCGGCGCGCACCGCCGCCATCGGGTTCTCGGCCGGGTCGCGCAGATCCTGCGCGACCGCGGTGGTGGTCATCAGGGCCAGGAGGGCAGGCAGCAGCCGAGTCGGGACGCGCATGCATCTTTCCTAGCCCAGCATGGCCTTGCGATGCATCTCCCGCGCGCCTAGCTTGCGCATTCTGTTCCACCACCCAGAAGACCAATCCCAGGAGAGGGTCATGTTCAAGGGCTCGCTTGTCGCTTTGATCACCCCGATGCGCGACGACGGGTCGGTGGACGAGAAAGCCTATGCCGCGTTCGTCGACTGGCAGATCAAGGAAGGCACGCATGGCGTGGTGCCGGTCGGCACCACCGGCGAGAGCCCGACCCTGAGCCACGCCGAACACAAGCGGGTCGTCGAGATCGCGGTCGACGTCGCGAAGGGGCGCGTGCCGGTGATCGCCGGCACCGGGTCGAACAGCACCGAGGAGGCGATCGACCTGACCCGCCACGCCAAGGAGGCCGGTGCGGATGCGGCGCTGATCGTGACGCCGTACTACAACAAGCCGACCCAGGAAGGCATGTACCTGCACTTCAAGGCGATCGCCGACGCGGTCGACCTGCCGATCATCATCTACAACATCCCGCCCCGCAGCGTGGTCGACATGAGCGTCGAGACCATGGCGCGGCTGGCGAAGCACAAGAACATCGTCGGCCTGAAGGACGCGACGGCCAACCTCGCGCGGCCGCTGCAGCAGAAGCGCGCCTGTGGCGACGCGTTCTGCCAGTTGTCGGGCGAGGATCACACCGCGCTCGCGTTCAACGCGGCGGGCGGCGTCGGCTGCATCAGCGTCACCGCCAACGTCGCGCCACGGCTGTGCAGCGACATGCAGACGGCGTGGATGGAAGGCCGGGTGAAGGAGGCGATGGCCATCCAGGACCGGCTGCTGCCGCTGCACGACGCGCTGTTCACCGAGACGAGCCCCGGCCCGGTGAAGTTCGCGGCCTCGCTGCTGGGCAAGACCAGTGAGCGCTGCCGGCTGCCGCTGGCGCCGCTGCTCGAGCCGACGCGCGCCAAGGTGCGTGCCGCGATGACGGAGGCCGGGCTGCTCAACTGACCCTGGGACGCGGACCCCGGACCCCGGACCAGGGCCCCCCCGACGCTCCCACCCCCACCGTCATGGCCTTCCCACCACGACGCGCGCCACGGCCCTACCCCCCCTCGTCATGGCCGGGCTCGACCCGGTCATCCTTCGCGGCAGGGTACCGGTGGGGGTGGCCGGGTCGA
>JAFKLG010000096.1:0-22019 GCA_017304945.1 Rhodospirillales bacterium | reverse complement strand
GGGGGTGTCCCCACCGGGGGACGATCCCGCCCGACCGTCCTCCAGACGAAAGGACTGCCACCACGACGCCGTGGTGACCATATTGCATCATCATGGCTGAACCGAAAAAAGCGAAGAAGGGCCTGATCGCCCACGGCGTCGCCGCGCAGAACCGCAAGGCGCGCTTCGACTACACGATCAAGGAGACGGTCGAGGCCGGACTCGTGCTCAAGGGACCCGAGGTGAAGTCGCTGCGCCACGGGCGCGCGACGCTGACCGAAGCCTGGGCCGGCGAGCGCGACGGCGAGATGTGGCTGTTCAACGCCTACATCCCCGAATACCAGGGCGGCGTGCTGTCGCGCTTCGAACCCCGCGCCCCCCGCAAGCTCCTCCTCAAGAAAAAGCAGATCGACACCCTGCTCGGCTCCGTCACCCGGCAGGGCTCGAGCATCGTGCCGCTGCAGATCCACTTCAACGAGCGCGGGCGCGCCAAGGTGCTGCTGGGCGTCGGCGAAGGCCGCAAGAAGCAGGACAAGCGCGCCGCGATCGCCGACCGCGACTGGAAGCGCGACAAGGCGCGGCTGATGCGGGCGAAGGGATAGCCTCGCGCGCCGCCGCGACGCACAGAACGCCGGCCCGCGCGGCGCCGGCTAGCCAGCGCCAGCCTGCACGGGAACTCCCGCACGCACAGGCATGCTTGACGGACCTCCGCACCCGCTCATGTAGCGAGCGCAGCGTTTCAGCGCAGGAGGGCCGCATGGCCGCGTTCGACGGAAAATCCATCCTCGTGCTCGGCGGCAGCCGCGGCATCGGCGCCGCGATCGTGCGGCGCCTCGCGGGCGACGGCGCGGCGGTGACCTTCACCTATGCCGGATCGCGGGAGGCCGCGGAGCAATTGGCGGCAGAGACCGGCAGCGTCGCCGTGGTGACCGACAGCGCCGACCGCGACGCCGTGATCGCGCGGGTGCGGGAGAGCGGGCCGCTCGACGTGCTGGTGGTGAATGCCGGGGTCGCGGTACTGGGCGATCCGCTCACCCTCGATCCGGACGCGGTCGACCGGCTGATCCAGGTGAACGTGGTCGCCCCGTATCACGCCGCGGTCGAGGCCGCGCGGCAGATGCCGGAGGGCGGCCGGATCATCGTGATCGGGTCGGTGAACGGCGATCGCATGCCGTTCGCCGGCGGCGCGGCCTATGCGCTGAGCAAGTCGGCCCTGCAAGGCATGGCGCGCGGGCTGGCCCGCGATTTCGGCGCGCGCGGCATCACGGTGAACATCGTGCAGCCGGGGCCGATCGACACCGACCTCAACCCGGCAGACGGCCCCATGAGGGAGCTCATGCACGGCTTCATGGCGATCAAGCGCCACGGGCGGCCGGAAGAGGTAGCGGGCATGGTGGCCTGGCTCGCCGGGCCGGAGGCGACCTTCGTCACCGGTGCGATGCACACGATCGACGGCGGGTTCGGCGCCTGAATCGCGGCGCCGCGCGGCCGCGGATCGGGATCAGCCAGGATCCTCGAGGCCGATCGCCCGCAGCCGCGCGCCTTCCTCGTCCCACCCGGTGCGCTGCTTCACGTTCAGGAACAGGTGCACCGGCCGGTCGAGCAGGGCGCCCAGTTCCTGGCGCGCCCGCGCGCCGATCGCCTTCACCTTGGCGCCGCGCTCGCCGATCAGGATCGCCTTGTGGCCGGCGCGGGCGACGTAGATCGTGACCTCGATCCGCACTGATCCGTCCGGCCGTTCCTTGAAGCTCTCGGTCTCCACGGTGGTGCCGTACGGCACTTCCTCATGCGTCTGCAGGAAGATCTGCTCGCGCACGATCTCGGCGGCGAGCAGCCGGTCGGGCAGGTCGGTCAGGTCGTCGTCGGGATAGAGATGCGGACCCTCCGGCACCGCGGCGGCGAGCGAGTCGCGCAGCCGGTCCAGCCCGTCCCCGGTGGTGGCGCTGATCATGAACGTCGCCTCGAACGGCGCGAGTTCGGTCAGCGTGGCCGCGAGCGGCAGCAGGGTGGGCGCCGGCACCAGGTCGGTCTTGTTGAGCGCGAGCCAGATCCGCCGGCGGGTGCCGGCCAGTTTCTCGGCGATCCCGCGCACCTCGTCGGTGACGCCGCTGCGCGCATCGACCAGCATCAGGGTGAGATCGGCATCGGCCGCCCCGGTCCAGGCGGCCGCGACCATGGCACGGTCCAGCTTGCGACGCGGACGGAAGATGCCCGGCGTATCGACCAGCAGGACCTGGCTCTCCTGCTGCATCAGGATGCCGAGGACGCGGAAGCGGGTGGTCTGCGCCTTGGGAGAGACGATGGAGACTTTGGCGCCGGTCAGCCGGTTGAGCAGGGTCGACTTTCCTGCATTCGGCGCGCCCACGATGGCGACGAAGCCGCAGCGGCTGCTCATGCGCCCAGCTCCTGCAGCAGTGCTTCGGCCGCGGCCTGTTCGGCGGCCCGCTTGCTGCCGGCGGTGCCGCACGCCGTGGCATCCCCGACCGTGACCTCCACCGTGAACAGCGGCGCATGGGGCGGGCCGACACGTTCCGCGATCGCGTAGGTCGGCATGGTGCCGCGCTTCTGCGCCCATTCCTGCAGCGCCGTCTTGGCGTCCTTCGGCGGCTCCGACTGGCGGGTCATCGTGGCGTCCCAGGCCTGGCGGATGAAGCGCTGCGCGGTCTCGAGCCCGCCATCGAGATAGAGCGCACCGAGCGCGGCCTCGAGTGCGTCGGCGAGGACGGTGGCGCGGCGCTTGACGCCGGCGCGGGCCTCTCCGGGCGCGACCGAGAGCACGCTCGGCAGTCCGATCGTTTCCGCCACCTCGGCCAGCACCGGCTGGGAGACGAGCTGGGCGAGGCGCCGCCCGAGCTCGCCTTCCTGCTCGTCGGGGAAGCGTTCGGCGAGCCACTCGGCCATCACCAGGCCGAGGACGCGGTCGCCGATGAACTCGAGCCGCTCGTTGGAGCCGTGGTGGCGCGCCTTGCCCTGCAGCGCGGATCGGTGGGTGAGGGCCTCACGCAGCAGTTCGGGGCGCGCGAAACGATGCCCGAGAATGGTCTCGACCGGGTCGGTCAAGGCGCCGATCCGCTCAATGGACGGGCATGAACAGGCGGCTCCAGCGGATCTCGAACGGCCATTCCCAGAACTGCCACCACGGGTACTCCGCATCGACCGAGAAGAACAGGATCTCCGCGCGGCCGACCAGGTTCTCCACCGGGACGAAGCCGACGCCGTTCATGAAGCGGCTGTCGGCGGAGTTGTCGCGATTGTCGCCCATGGCGAAGACGTGGCCGGGGGGGACGGTGTATTCGGGCGTGTTGTTGACCTCGCCCTCATCGGTCGCCTTGAGGATGTCGTGCTTGACGCCGTTCGGCAGCGTCTCCTGGTAGAGGCGCAGCACCATGTGGATGCCGCCGTCATTGGCGTCGTAGGTCCCCTCGGGCTTGCGGGGGCAGATCTGGCCGTTGATGTAGAGCTGGCCCTGGCGGACCTGAATGCGGTCGCCCGGCAGGCCGACGATCCGCTTGATGTAGTCGGTCGAGTTGTCGCGCGGGTATTTGAACACCGCGACGTCGCCGCGCTTGGGCAGCGCCCCAAAGATCCGACCGGAGAACAGCGGTGGGGAGAATGGCAGCGAGAAGCGCGAATAGCCGTAGCTGTATTTCGAGACGAACAGGTAGTCGCCGACCAGCAAGGTCGGAATCATGCTGCCGGATGGGATGTTGAAGGGCTCGAACGCCACGGTGCGGACCGCGACGGCGATCAGGCCGGCGTAGACGATGGTCTTGACGTTCTCGAGCAGCGAACTCGATTTGCGCTTGGCCTTGGCGGTCGCCATCAGGTGTGTGGCTTTCGGTCAAAAATCCGGGCGGATCAAGCCCACGCCCCCGATCCGTGTCAAGCAACCGGCGCCGGCGGGTCCGAGGGGGCTGAAGACGGCGCGCCGTGGGGCGAAGCCGGCATGGCAATCGGGACCGCGATGGCGGCGATGATCACCTGGGCGAAGGCGTAGGGGTATTCGTCGGCCATGCTGACCGCGACCTGGGGGGCGAGGCCGGGTGGGGCGAGCGCCGCCAGCCGGTCCGCCGCCCCGCCTTGCATGCGCAGCACCGGCTGCCCGCCGGGCAGGGTGACGACGCCCAGGTCGGCGAAGAACACGCCGTGGCGGAAGCCGGTGCCGAGTGCCTTGGCGGCGGCTTCCTTGGCGGCGAAGCGCTTAGCGAAGGTGGCGGGGCGCTCCTCGGGGACGCGGGTCAGCGCCTCGGCCCGCTCTTCCGGGGTGAACACGCGGTCGAGGAAGCGGTCGCCGTAGCGGGCGATCGCGGCCTCGATCCGGCGGATGTCGCAGAGATCGGACCCGAGGCCGAGGATCATCAGGCCTTCGCCCGCTCGACGCCCTTGATTCCAGCCGCCCCGCGCAAGCCGGCGATGACCTTGGACAGGTGGGTGACGTCGCGCACGTCGATATCGACCAGCGCTTCCATGAAGTCCTGCTGGCGGTTGACGATCTTCAGGTTGGCGATGGCGCCGTCCTGCTTGGCGACGGCGTTGGTCAGGTTGGCGAGCGCCGCCTGGTCGTTGGCGGCGATCACGCTGATGCGGGCGGTGTGCCCGCCCGGCACGCCGTCGCGTCCCGGCTTGCCGATCGCCTCGTAGTTCCAGTCGATGTCGATGAAGCGTTCCGGCGTGGCGGCGAAGCCGTTCAGCGTCTGGCAGTCGCGGGCATGGATCGTGACGCCCTTGCCGGTGGTGACGATGCCGACGATCTCGTCGCCGGGAACCGGGTGGCAGCAGCCGCCGAACGAATAGGCCATGCCGGGGACGAGCCCGGTGACCGGCATGCCATGGTCGAGCCGCGCGGTCGGCCGCCCGGCGCGTGGCAGCATCGGCGGCACCATGCGGGGCCCGCGCTGGCTCTGCCGCAGTTCGGGATAGGCGGCATGCACCACGTCACGCGGGGCGATGTTGCCATTGCCGACCGCGACGTAGAGGTCGTCGGCGCCGGCGATCTTCAGCGCCTTGAGCGCGGGCTCGAGCGCCTTTTCCGACCCGTCCACGCCGGCCTGGCGGAAGGCCTTGGTCAGTTCGGCGCGGCCGGCATCGCGGCTCTGCTGGCGCTGCTCCTGATGGATGAAGCGGCGGATGCGGGCGCGCGCCTTGCCGGTGACGACGAACCGCTCCCATTGCGGGGAGGGCGTGCCGCCGCGGGCGGTCATGATCTCGACCTGGTCGCCGTTCTGGAGCTGGGTGCGCAGCGGCAGCAGCCGGCCGTTGATCTTGGCGCCGACGCAGGTGTCGCCGACCTGGCTGTGCACCGCATAGGCGAAATCGACCGGCGTTGCGCCGCGCGGCAGCGGGATCAGCCGGCCCTTCGGGGTGAAGCAGAAGACCTGGTCGTCGTAGAGCTCGAGCTTGGTGTTCTCCAGGAATTCGTCGGGCGCGGTGGAGTTGTCGAGGATCTCGAGCAGGTCCTGCACCCAGCCGAAGCGCTGGACCTCCTTCTCGCCGGGACGGGCGTCGCGGGTCTTGTACAGCCAGTGGGAGGCGACGCCGTTCTCCGCCACATCGTTCATGTCGGGGGTGCGGATCTGCACCTCGATCTTCTGGTTGCGCGGCTCGCGCAGCGTCACCCCGGTGTGCAGGCTCTGGTAACCGTTCGACTTGGGGGTCGAGATGTAGTCCTTGAACCGGCCCGCGATCACCGGATAGGCGGAGTGGACCGCGCCGAGGGCGGCGTAGCAATCGCCCTTGGTGGGCACCACCACGCGGAACGCCATGATGTCGGAGAGCTGCTCGAACGCCACGTTGCGGCGGTGCATCTTCTCCCAGATGGAGTAGGGGTTCTTCTCCCGCCCGGTCACCTCGATCACCGCCACGCCGGCCTCGTGGCAGACGCGGATCAGCTCCTGCTTGACCTCCTCGATCACGTCGGCGCCCTGGCCGCGCAGGAAGTTCAGCCGCGCCTGGATAGTGGCGAAGGCCTCCGGCTCGAGCTGCTGGAAGGACAGGGTCTGCAGTTCGGTCTTCACCGCGTCCATGCCGATGCGTTCGGCGAGGGGCGCGTAGATCTCCATGGTCTCGCGGGCGATGCGCTTGCGGCGATCCTCGGCGCGGACGAAGTGCAGCGTCCGCATGTTGTGCAGTCGGTCGGCCAGCTTCACCAGCAGGACGCGGATGTCCTTGCTCATGGCGAGCACGAGCTTGCGGAAGTTCTCGGCCTGCTTGGTGCGGTCGGATTGCAGCTCGAGCCGGGTCAGCTTGGTGACGCCGTCGACCAGGCCGGCGATCTCCTTGCCGAAGCGGGCTTCGATCTCGGGCAGGCGGAGCGGGGTGTCCTCGATCGTGTCGTGCAGCAGGCCGGTGACGATGGAGGCGGTGTCGAGCCGATAGCCGGCGAGGATGTCGGCGACGGCGACCGGATGGGTGATGTAGGGGTCGCCGTTGTCGCGCCGCTGGTTCCCGTGCGCCTGCATGGCGAGCACGTAGGCGGCGTCGATCAGGCTGGTGTCCGCCTTGGGGTCGTAGGCGCGGACTTTCTCGGTGAGTTCGAACTGCCGGATGATGGCTGGGCGCGACGGCGTGAGGTCAGATCCGGGCGCGGCGCCTGCCGGCTTGCCGGGGGGCGAGGCGACGGAGGCAGGGGAGACGGAGCCAGGGGAGACCGAAGCAGGGGCGACGGGTGCCGCCGGCACGCCGTTCGGCTTGACCGGCGCCGGGGCAACTGACGCCTGCGTGGGAGCCTGGCTGACGGGCGCTTGCGGGACGGCGGCCGGGGCAACGGTTTGCCCGCCCTGGCCGTCGGGCGCCATCGGAATGGCCGGCGCCGCGGGGGTCGGCGCGGGCCGTGGTGCCTCGTGACCGGTGCCGCCCCCCCGTCTCATCGGGGGCTAGCGCCGGGGACGGCCGCCGAGTTCCGCCTCGATCGCGGCTTCCATGTCCTCTGGGGACAGGTCCTCGTTCTCGACGGGGAGGCCGGCCGCCTCTTCCTCGGCGGTGACGTCCTGCAGGCCGAAGATGTTCTGGTCGGTCGGGATGAGGTCGAGCACTTCCTCGTCGGCCGGCTCCGGTTCGGGGGCGCGGGAGAGCGACTTGATCAGGTCCTGCTCGATGCGGCCGAGCTCGATCGTCTCGTCGGCGATCTCGCGCAGCGCGACGACCGGGTTCTTGTCGTTGTCGCGATCGACGGTCAGTTCCTCGCCACGGCTCAGGTTGCGCGCGCGCTGGGCGGCGAGCAAAACCAGCTCGAACCGGTTCGGGACCTTCTGGACGCAGTCTTCAACGGTGACGCGCGCCATGCGCTCAACCTCCGGGGATCGCTTCGGGGGAAAGCGGATAGTTAGGCGATACTGCCTTGCGATGCAAGGCTAGGTGACCAATGCTCTGACATCCTGGGCTTCCAGGCCGTCGATCAGCGTCGTCACGTCGGCGCCCAGGGCCGGGTGAACCCAGTTCGGGGCCACGTCGCGCAGCGGGTGCAGCACGAAGCCGCGCAGGTGCGCCCGCGGGTGGGGAAGCACGAGGTCCGGCGTGTCGAGGATACAACGCTCATGGTCGATCAGGTCGAGATCGAGCGTTCGTGCGGCATTTGCGACACTGCGCTCGCGGCCACCGGCTTGCTCGATCTCGAGCAGCCATGCCAGCAACCGCTCCGGGCCGGGAGGGATGGCGGTCGTGGCCGTGAGGTGGACCACGGCGTTGACGAAGCGTGGCTGAGCCGAAGGCGGCACCGGGGCGGTCTCGAACCAGCGGGACAATCCCCGGACATGCAGCCCGGGCAGTTGGTCGAGCCTGGAGACCGCCCATCGGCACGTATCGAGAGGTGTGACGTTGTCTTGACGAACGAGATTTGCGCCGATTCCCACCAGAATCATGGAACGTCTGCCGAGATCGTTATGACTTTCGTAAAATTCTTAATATGATATAATCTCTCCGTCAGCGCTTCACATGACCGGCGTCCCAGCTCGTCGAATTCCACTTTGTTCAACTTGGGTCCTGACTCCATGCATTTTCTTCCAACCGAGCGGCTCGCCCTCTTCATTGATGGGGCTAACCTGTATTCTGCCTCCCGCAATCTCGGCTTCGACGTCGACTACCGCAACCTCCTGGAATTCTTCCGCAGGAAGGCGCATGTGATCCGCGCCTATTACTATTCGGCGGTGCTGGAGACGGAGGAGTACTCTCCCCTGAAGCCGCTCACCGACTGGCTTGCCTATAACGGCTACACGCTCGTGACGAAGCCGGCCAAGGAGTTCACGGATGCCGCCGGACGGCGCCGCGTCAAGGGCAACATGGACATCGAGGTCGCGGTCGACATGCTCGAGCTCGCGCCACGGATCGATCATGCAGTCCTGTTCAGCGGCGACTCGGATTTCCGTCGGCTGGTCGAGGCGATGCAGCGGAAGGGGGTGCGGGTCTCCGTCGTGTCCTCCATCCGGACTTCCCCGCCGATGATCGCCGACGAGCTCCGCCGCCAGGCCGACCAGTTCCTGGAGCTGGCGGAGATCGCGCCGGAATTCACCCGCCGCCAGACCGAACCGCGGGTGAGGACCGTGTCCCTGCGGGGCACGTCGGCGGAGTCCTTCGGCGATCCACACGACGCGGCGTAAGGAAGCCGACCGGAGCAGCCACCCGGTCCGGTTCAGCGGCGCGACGGGGACGGGGGGCTCGTCTCCATTGTGGCGGCGCATGATTGGGGGTCCGAACGCCGCGCCGGGTTCGGACATGTTCCGGAGAGGTCCATGCGGCTGACGACGTTCAGTGACTATAGTCTGCGCACGCTCATCTATCTGGGGGTGCGGCCCGGCCGGCTGGCGACGATCGCCGATATCGCGACGGCCTACGACATCTCGGCCAACCACCTGATGAAGGTGGTCCACCAGCTCGCCCAGGCCGGGGATGTCGTCACCGTGCGCGGCCAGCACGGCGGCATGCGGCTGGCGCGGCGGCCGGAGGAGATCAACATCGGCGCCGTGGTGCGCCGGACCGAACCCGACATGGACCTGGTGCCGTGCTTCGGCTCCTCGACCGGCTGCCGGATTCAGCCGGCCTGCGGCCTGGCGGTGGTGCTGAGCGAGGCGCTCGCGGCCTTCCTGGCGGTGCTCGACCGCCATACGCTGGCGGACCTGCTGCAGGAGCCGGAGCGGATCACGCCGCTGCTGGGGATCCCGGCGGAGCGCTGACCCGGAGCGTCGGGCCCCGACGCATCAGGCCGGCTGCGTGGCCTTGCCCAGTGCCGCCGAGATCGCCTGGGAGATCGTGGTGCCGTCGGGCTCCTCCCCGGCGCCGAACGTGCCGGTGACCCGACCGTCCCGCGCTACCAGCACCTTGTTGAAGTTCCAGGCGGGGGCCCAGCCGCTGGTCTGCTTGACCCAGGCATAGAACGGCGCCGCCTGCGGCCCGCGGACATGCGAGATGCCGGCGAGCGGGAAGGAGATGCCGAACCGGGTGTCGCAGAACGCCTTCACCGTCTTGTCGTCCCCCGACTCCTGATTGAAGTCGCCGCTCGGGACGCCGATCACGACCAGCCCCTCGGCCGCGCGCGCCTGGTGCAGCTTCTCGAGCCCCTCATATTGATAAGTGTAGCCGCAGAAGCTGGCGGTGTTCACGACCAGCAGCGCCTTGCCACGGAAGGCGGCGAAGTCGAGCCTGCCGCCGTCGATGTCGGGGAAGCTGAAGTCCCACGCGACCGGCTCCGCCGCCATGGTCGACATGCTCCCACCGGCCGACGCCGCGGTCACGATGCCCCCGCCGACAGCGAGGATGGTGCGGCGTGTGAGCTCAACCATAGCGCTCCTCCAGCCAGGGATCGGCATTGTTGTGGTAGCCGCGAACCTCCCAGAAGCCCGGATGGTCGCTGATCGTGAACTCGATCCGGCGCAGCCATTTGGCCGATTTCCAGAGATAGAGCCGGGGCACCAGCATGCGCACCGGCCCGCCATGCTCGCGGGTGATCGGCTGGCCCTCCCACTGGTGGACCAGGAACACGTCGGGCTGGTCGAACTGGTCGAGGCGGATGTTGGTGGTGTAGCCGTCATAGGCGTGGAAGACGACGTGCTTCGCCTCGGGCTTCGGCTGCACCAGCTCGACGAGCACGCGGGCCGAGACGCCCTTCCAGTGATTGTCGTAGCGCGACCACTGGGTGACGCAGTGCATGTCGGAGACGCTCTCGCTCTGCGGCAGGGCCATGAACTCGTCCAGCCGCAGGCTGAGGCGGTTCTCCACCGCGCCATCGATGTCGAGGCGGAACTTCTCCGGCGTGACATGCGGTTCGGCGCCGAGGTCGAGGACCGGCCAGTCCTTGACCAGCCGCTGGCCGGGCGGGAGGCGGTCGCGCTCCGGATCGCCGGTGGTGCCGGTCAGCAGGCGGCCATCGCGGGCCCATTCCTGCTTGCGCGCCACCAGCTTCTCGCGGATCTCACCGGTGACTGGAACCTGGTCGTCGTCGGCCATCGGATCTCCTCTCCCGCGATCGGCTCGCGTCGCCATATGCGGCGCGGGGACGCCTCGGCATTCGTGCCGCACGTCATCCACGCGCATCTTGCACGTAACCTGCGTGCAGATCGCGTGTTCGCCCGCCGATTAGCTTGGCGCACCCAGACCATTGCGCAAGAGCAGGGAGAGCGGGGCCTCGGTTCGCGCCTGCATGGGGGAGAGCGGCTCAGTTCGACCGCGCCCGCATGGTGACGAGCGCCTTGACGATCGGTTCGGGGCCGACCGACACCTCTCCGAGGAAAGGCTGGTCGAAGATGAAGACGAGCGTGATCAGCAAGGCGAGCCCGGCCCCGAGGCCGCCGAGCGAGAGGACACGGCCCCAGAGCGGTTCCACGAAGGCGGCGAAGACCAGGAGCAGGACGATGAGGAACCCGATGACGTGCCAGTAGATCGGCGGCAGGCCCAGGTCGGTCGCGCTCAGCCGCTCGTCGCGGCTCTCGGCCAACTGGTCCATCAGCTTGACCAGGTCGGCGTAGATGACCGACTCGCGGCCGGGCGCCGGCTCGATCGCGAGCACCGCCTGCGAGAGCTGCGCCGCCAGGTCGCCGGTGCGGGGGCTGCTCGCATGCGCCGAGAGCTGCGGCCACTCGTCGACCACGATCGACTCGGCATAGGCGTGCAACGCCTGGCGGATCCCCGCGACCTTCGGGTCGCCCCAGCGGGTGAGCAGCCGGTCGACCTGGTTCAACTGGGTGGCCTCGGCCGCCACGGTCTTCTCGACGCTGCGCAGATTGCCTTGCGCCTGCACCAGGGAGAAGGCGAGCACCGCGCCGGTGAAGCCGGTAATGGCGGCGACCGTGTTGCGCGCGCTCTCGGAATGCGGGTCGGCGATCGGCCCGAACAGCCGGTAACGCAGCAGCGGCGCGGCGGCGAACAGGAGCCCAATGGTCAGCCCGAACGCCGCGGCGACACCAAGGTCGGGCAGGTCGTAGAGGAATGCGATCACGGGAACCCTCAAATCGCAGGCGTTCCCGCTCAATGGGCAGATTCGCGGGCAAACGCCAGAGGCGCCATGGGCCTGCGCGCCAATGCGGCCTTGCGCCCCAGTGCCGTGCCCCTGCGCGCCATGGCCGTGCCCCTGCGCGCCAATGCGGCCCCGCGGGCCTATACGGATGCCCCCGTTGCGCCTCCGCCCCTGCCGGGGCCCTGAGATGGAGTGGGACGCCCCAGCGATCGTGCTGCAGGCCCGCGCCTATGGCGAGGGCGATGCGATCGTCACCGTGATGACGGAGGAACACGGGCTGCATCGCGGCCTCGTCCGCGGCGGCCAGTCGCGCCAGCACGCGGCGACCTGGCAACCCGGCACCCTGATCACGGCGCGGTGGACGGCGCGGCTCGCCGACCAGTTGGGCGGGTTGCGGGGGGAGCCGGTGCATGCGGCGGCCGCCCTCGCCATGGACGATCCGCTCGCGCTCGCGCTGCTGACCGCCGCCTGCGCGGTGGCGGAGGGGGCGCTGCCCGAGCGCGAACCACATGCCGCGGTGTTCGGGGGTCTGCTCCACCTGCTCGCGCACCTGCCCGAGGGTTCGGCCCTGCTGCCCGACCTGGTGCGGTGGGAGCTGCGGCTGTTGGCCGATCTCGGCTACGGGGTCGACCTGCGCGCCTGCGCCGTCACCGGCGCCACGGCGGGGCTCGCCTTCGTCTCGCCGCGGACGGGGCGCGCCGTCACCGCAGAGGCCGCGGGAGCCTGGGCCGCGCGGCTGCTGCCGCTGCCCTCTTTCCTGGTGGGCGGCAACGCCGCGACCGCCGACGACTGGCGCGACGGGCTGCGGCTGACCGGGCACTTCCTGGCGCGCGACGCCTTCGGCCAGCACAACCGACCGCTCCCGCTCGCGCGGCAGATGCTATACGACCGCGTCGCCGCGCTGGCGGCAGACTCGGATCAACCGCCTGGGGACCCTGATGCCGAATGACGTGATCGGCCATGTCGAGGATACGCCGCTCAAGGACGCCCTGTCCGAACGCTATCTGGCGTATGCGTTGTCGACGATCATGTCGCGGTCCCTGCCGGACGTGCGGGACGGGCTGAAGCCGGTCCATCGCCGGCTGATCTACGCCATGCACCAGCTCCGGCTGGACCCGACCGCCGGCTTCAAGAAATGCGCCCGCGTCGTCGGCGACGTCATCGGCAAATACCACCCGCACGGCGACGCCGCCGTGTATGAGGCGCTGGTCCGGCTCGCGCAGGAGTTCGCCGCCCGCTACCCGCTGGTCGAGGGCCAGGGGAATTTCGGCAACATCGACGGCGATAACGCCGCCGCCATGCGGTACACCGAGGCGCGGCTGACCGAGGTCGCGCGGGCCATGCTGGCCGGCATCGACGAGGACGCGGTCGATTTCCGCCCCACCTATGACGGGGAGGAAAGCGAGCCGATCGTCCTGCCGGGCGCGTTCCCCAACCTGCTCGCCAATGGCGCGGCGGGGATCGCGGTGGGCATGGCGACCTCCATCCCGCCGCACAATGCCGGCGAGGTCTGCGCCGCCGCGATCCACCTGATCCGCCATCCTGAGGCCTCCACCGCCGACCTGCTGGCCCACATGCCGGGGCCGGACTTCCCGACCGGCGGGCTGATCGTGGAGGAGCCGGCCTCCATCCTGGCCGCCTACGAGACGGGGCGTGGCGGGTTCCGGCTGCGCGCCAAGTGGGAGAAGGAGACCGGCAAGCACGGCACCTGGCAGATCGTCATCACCGAGATCCCGTACCAGGTGCAGAAGGCGCGGCTGATCGAGCAGATCGCCCAGCTCCTGGAAGAGAAGAAGCTGCCGCTGCTGGGCGACGTGCGCGACGAGAGCACCGACGTGATCCGCCTCGTGCTGGAGCCGAAGACCCGGTCGGTCGAGCCGGACGTGCTGATGGAGACGCTGTTCCGCGCCACCGCGCTGGAGACGCGGTTCTCGCTCAACATGAACGTGCTGGATGCGACCCGCACGCCGCTGGTGATGTCGCTCAAGCAGGTGCTGCGCGCCTGGCTCGATCACCGGCATGAGGTGCTGGTCCGCCGCTCCCGGCATCGGTTGGCGGCGATCGAGCGGCGGCTCGAGGTGCTGGAAGGCTACCTGCTCGTCTACCTCAACCTGGACGAGGTGATCCGCATCATCCGCGAGGAGGAGGAGCCGAAGCCGCGGCTGATGGAGCGGTTCTCGCTGTCGGACGTGCAGGCCGAGGCGATCCTCAACATGCGGCTGCGCAGCCTGCGGCGGCTGGAGGAGATGGAGATCCGCAAGGAACACAAATCCCTCTCGAAGGAGCGCAAGGAGCTGCAGGCGCTGCTGGGCGCCGAGGGGCTGCGCTGGAACCGGATCGTCGACGAACTCGAGCAGACCCGCACCAAGTTCGGCTCCGGCCCGCTGGGCGACCGCCGGTCGGTGCTGGCGGTGGCGCCGGCCACCGGCCCGGTGGACACCGAGGCCTTCATCGAGCGCGAGGCGATCACTGCCATCCTGTCCGAGAAGGGGTGGATCCGCGCGGTGCGCGGGGCGGTGGCCGACCCGGCCGATCTCAAGTTCAAGGAAGGCGACAGGCTGAAGCTGCTGCTGCCCTGCTTCACCACCGACAAGCTGACGCTGTTCGCCACCAACGGCCGCACCTACACGATCCGCGCCGCCGACCTCCCGCGTGGCCGTGGTGACGGCCAGCCGGTGCGGCTGCTGGCGGAGCTGTCGAACGAGGAGGTGGTGGCCTTCTTCGTGGCGAGCGACACGGCGAAATACCTCGTCGCCTCGCAGACCGGGCGCGGCTTCGTGGTGGTGGGCAAGGACCTCGCCGCGGAGAAGCGCACCGGCAAGCAGGTGCTGAACCTGAAACCGGGCGAGGAGGCGTCGCTGTGCATCCCGGCCGAGGGCGACCACCTGGCGATCATCGGCGACTCGCGCAAGCTGCTGGTGTTCCCGCTCGACCAGGTGCCGGTGATGAGCAAGGGCGCGGGGGTGACGCTGCAACGCTACAAGGATGGCGGGCTGCTGGACGCCAAGGTGTTCCGCATGGAAGACGGCCTCACCTGGAAGCTCGGCGACCGCACCCGCACCGAGACGAACCTGCGCGACTGGCTGGGGGCGCGGGGGCAGATCGGGCGACTGCCGCCATCCGGCTTCCCGCGCAACGGCAAGTTCGGCGCCTGACCCGCCAGAGGTAAGCCGCTCGGCCGCGCAGCCGAGCGCGCTTTTTGGGTCGATACGGACGGCTGGACGTCCGCGCGGCACACGACTTTCGTCAATTTTCTTGACGGTGGGACCGGCTTGTCGCGCACTCTCCACGGTGGCGTTCGGAGGCGATCCGGACGGTGCCGAATGAACAATGAAAAGCTGGAGAAACGTTCATGTTCTTTTCCCGTCGCACCCTTCTGGGGGGCGCGGCCGCGCTATCGGCGACTCCGATCCTGCGCGCCCGGGCCCAGAGCCGACCGAAGATCGTGATCGGGGTGCTCACCGACCTCAGCGGCACCTATCGCGACAACACCGGCCCGACCTCGCTGGCCGCCACGCAACTCGCGGTCCAGGAGATGCGGCCCCACCTCTCCTTCGACGTGGAGGTGATCTCCGCCGATCATCAGAACAAGCCGGACATCGCGGCGTCGATCAGCCGGCAATGGTTCGACCAGGGCGTCGACGTCGCGGCGGATGTCCCGACCTCCTCGGTGGCGCTGGCGGTCGCGCAGGTCGCGCGCGAGAAGGACAAGATCATGCTCAACGCCTCGGCGACCGTCGCGGCGCTGACCGATGAGCAGTGCTCGCCCAACACGATCGTCTGGACCTTCGACACCTACGAGAACGCGCATTCCACCGGCGGCTCGCTGATGGCCCAGGGGTTCAAGTCCTGGTACTTCGTCACCGCCAACTACGCGTTCGGCATCTCGCTCGAGACACTGACGGCAGAGGTGGTGAAGCAAGGCGGCGGGGAGGTGAAGGGCGCGGTGCGCTACCCGTTCCCCGAGACGACGGACTTCTCCTCCTACGTCGCGCAGGCGCAGGCGAGCGGTGCGGCGGTGCTGGGCCTGGCGATGGCCGGGCTCGACACCCAGAACGCGATCAAGGCGGCCGCCGAGTTCGGGCTGAACAAGACGATGCGGATCGCGCCGCTGCTGATGTTCATGCAGGACGCGCATGCGCTGGGGCTGCAGGTCTGCGGCGGGCTGCTGACGACCGAGACGTTCTACTGGGACCTGAACGACCGCACGCGCGCCTTCACCAAGCGCCTGCTGCCGCTGTCGCCGAAGAACTACCCGAACCAGGCACACGCCAGCTCCTATTCCTCGACGCTGCACTACCTGAAGGCGGTGCAGGCGATGGGCGCGGCCGAGGCCAAGAAGAGCGGGCGTGCCGCGATCGCGCGGATGAAGGCGATGCCGACGGATGACGATGCATTCGGGCCTGGGAGCGTGCGCGCGGACGGGAGGGGCGTGTTCCCGGCCTATCTGTTCCAGGTGAAGACTCCGCAGGAGAGCAAGGGGGAGTGGGACCTGTACAAGCTGGTCCGCACCGCGCCTGCCTCGGAGGTGGTGCATCCGCTGAACGACAAGTGCAAATTCCCGACTTCCTGAGGCGGGCTTCGAGGAGACGAGCCATGGAGAGGGTTTCCGTCATCCTCTGTGTCTCGTCTCAACTCGCCTCAACTCTGTGTTGAGCCACAGAGAAGGTTTTCAATCATCCTCTGTGTCTCGTCTCAACTCGCCTCAACTCTGTGTTGAAATGCGGCTGCCGCGAGCTGCTCGGATGCCGCGTTGCCTTCGCAAGATCGAGCGTTCCCACGCAGCGGCTGTGCGGGCGGTGGGAGCTATGATTCAACACAGAGTTTAAGGCGAGGGGAGGCGAGCCACAGAGAAGGTTTCCGTCACCCTCTGTGTCTCGCCTGAACTCGCCTCAACTCTGTGTTGAAATGCGGCTACCGCGAACCGCACGGATGCCGCGCTGCATTCGCAAGATCGAGCGTCCGCACGCAGCGCCTGTGCGGGCGGTAGGAGCTTTGACTCAACACAGAGTTTAAGGCGAGGGGAGACGAGCCACAGAGAAGGTTTTCAATCATCCTCTGTGTCTCGTCTCAACTCGCCTCAACTCTGTGTTGAAATGCGGCTGCCGCGAGTCGCACGGATGCCGCGTCGCATTCGCAAGATGCTGCGTCCACCCGCGAGATGCGGCTTTGCATTCGCAAGATGCTGCCTCCACTCGCCAGACTCAGCCTCGCAGTCGCAAGGCGGAGCACTCCCTGCCCTCGAGTGCCTCCTGTTTCAGCGCTGCATCTGCAGCATCTCCTCCATGGGAGGCATGTTCTGGTTCAGGTGGTCCATGATCCAGATGGAGCCGCCGACCACCAGCGCGACGATCATGACGCCGAACGCCAGCGCCAGCACGTTGTTGGTGTTGTCCGGCGCCGTGGTGATGTGCAGGAAGAAAGCGAGGTGCACGCCGATCTGCGCGATCGCCAGCACGATCAGGGCAACGGGGATTCCCGGCCCCCAGATCAGTCCCGATCCGGCGGCGTAGAACGAGGCCGCGGTCAGCAGCACGGCAAGGCCGAGGCCGATGAGATAACCCTGGACGCCGGCGCGGATGTTCGGACCTTCGACGCCGGGGGCGACGTCGCCGCTCTCGTCGTCGGTGTGGCTGCTTTCGGCCGTCATGCGCCTGCTCCGATCAGGTAGACGATGGTGAACAGCGCGACCCAGATGATGTCCAGGGCGTGCCAGAACAGGTTGAAACAGAGCAGCCGCCGGAGGATCGGCGGGCGGAAGCCCTTGACGAAGATCTGCGCCATCATGGTGCCGAGCCAGAGCAGGCCGGCGGTGACGTGCAGGCCGTGGCAGCCGACGACGGCGAAGAAGGACGACAGGAAGGCGCTGCGGCCGGGGCCCGCGTCGATCCCGATCATGTGCGCGAACTCCTGCACTTCCAGGATCAGGAAGCCCAGGCCGAGCAGGCCGGTGACGAGCAGGAAGACCTGGGTCCAGAGCTGGCTGCGCGCTTCCGTCGCCACCGCGGCCATGCCGCAGGTGAAGCTGGAGGCCAGCAGCAGCGCCGTCTCCAACGCCACATGCGTCAGATCGAACAGATCCTTGCCGCTCGGGCCGCCCGCGGTGGAGTCCGCCAGCACCGCATGCGCCGCGAAGAACGCGGAGAACATGACGATATCGCTGAGCAGGAAGATCCAGAAGCCGAAGCCGACGATCACCCGCTTGGGGGCTGGGCCGCCCGCGCCGTGACCGGTCGGCTCCCCGCCGTGGCCGTGGCCGGCGGCACCGTGATACGGCGCGCGTCCCAGCTTGTAGGGATCGGCGTCGCGGGCGTGGGTGGCCGGGATTGCCTGTGAGCCGCTCATGCCGGTTCCCTCACGCGGACATTGGCGCGTAGCCACGCCTCCCGCGCACGTCGCCGCTCTCGATCGGCGGCGGCGACCTCGGCGGCCGGGATCTCGTATTCATCCTGGTCGCGCCAGGCGAACCAGACGAACACCGCATAGGCGGCGACCAGGCCGACCACGACCAGCCACCAGATGTGCCAGATGAGGGCGAAGCCGGTGAGGGTGGAGAAGAAGGCGGTGATGAATCCGGTCGGACTGTTCCTGGGCATCTCGATCGCCTGGTACTCGGGTTCGTCGGCCAGCTGCTGCGTTTCGATGGCGCGGCGCTTGATCTCCCAGTACGGCTCCTCGCCCCGCACGTCGGGCAGGACCGCGAAGTTGAAGGCGGGCGGCGGAGAGGTCGTCGCCCATTCGAGCGAGCGTCCATCCCATGGATCGCCCATCTCGTCGCGCAGCTCCACGCGTTCCCGGATGCTGACCACGAGCTGGATGATCTGGCAGGCGACGCCGAGGCAGGTCACCACCACGCCGAGGCCGGCGAGCAGCACCCAGGGGCGCCACTGGGCGAGATCGTAGTGCTGCAGGCGCCGCGTCATGCCCAGCAGGCCGGCGACATAGAGCGGCATGAAGGTGAGATAGAACCCGGCGAGCGAGAACCAGAACGCGGCCTTGCCCCAGCCCTCATGCAGGCGGAAGCCGAAGGCTTTCGGGAACCAGTAGGTCAGGCCGGCGAAGGCCGCGAACACGACGCCGCCGATGATCACGTTGTGGAAGTGCGCGACCAGGAACAGGCTGTTGTGCAACTGGAAGTCGGCCGGCGGCACCGCCAGCAGCACGCCGGTCATGCCGCCGATCACGAAGGTGACGATGAAGCCGACGGACCAGAGCATTGGCGTCGCGAAGCGGATGCGGCCGCCATACATGGTGAACATCCAGTTGTAGACCTTCACGCCGGTGCCGACCGCGATGATGCTGGTGGCGATGCCGAAGGCCGCGTTCACGTCGGCGCCGGCCCCCATCGTGAAAAAGTGGTGCAGCCACACCATGAAGGAGACGACGCAGATGAACATCGTCGCCATCACCATGGAGCGGTAGCCGAACAGCGGCTTGCTCGAGAAGGTGGAGATCACCTCGGAGAAGATGCCGAACGCGGGCAGCACCAGGATGTAGACCTCGGGGTGGCCCCAGGCCCAGATCAGGTTCACGAACATCATGACGTTGCCGCCCGCGGTGTTCGTGAAGAAGTGGAAGCCGAGATAGCGGTCCAGCGTCAGCATGGCGAGCGTCGCGGTCAGGATCGGGAAGGCGGCGACGATCAGCAGGTTGGAGGCGAGCGCGGTCCAGCAGTAGATCGGCATGCGCAGGTAGCTCATGCCGGGGGCGCGCATCTTCAGGATCGTAGTGACCAGGTTGATGCCCGACATCAGCGTGCCGACACCGGATATCTGCAGCGCCCACACGTAGTAGTCGACGCCGACGCCGGGCGAGTAGGCGAGTTCCGACAGCGGCGGGTAGGGCAGCCAGCCGGTGCGCGCGAACTCACCGACGACGAGCGAGATGTTGACGAGCAGCGCGCCCGTCGCGGTCAGCCAGAAGCTGGTGGAGTTCAGGGTCGGGAAGGCGACGTCGCGTACGCCGAGCTGCAACGGGACCGCGAAGTTCATCAGCCCGATCATGAACGGCATGGCGCCGAAGAAGATCATGATCGTGCCGTGGGCGGAGAAGATCTGGTCGTAGTGTTCCGGCGGCAGGTAGCCGGGCGCCTGATACGCGAGCGCCTGCTGCGACCGCATCATGATCGCATCGATGAAGCCGCGCACCAGCATGACGATGCCGAGCAGCGTGTACATCACGCCGACCCGCTTGTGGTCGACGCTGGTGATCCATTCGCGCCACAGATAGGGCAGGTAGCCCTTCAGGATCACCCAGGCGATCACGCCGAGCAGCAGGACGATGACCACCGCCCCTGCGACCAGGGGGATCGGCTGGTCCCACGGGATCGCGTCCCAGGTCAGCTTGCCAAACATCTGCTACTCCGACCGGTTATGCACGTCGACGCCGCCTCGTCCCGAGTCCGGGCCGGGCCCGGGCGGCAGGTGCTGCATGGCGACGGCGTTGAAGATTGCCGACTCGACCGCCCCGTAGGTGAAGGGCTTGGCGACGCGGCTCTGGACGGCGAGCTGCCCGTAGCTCTTGGGATCGAGGGTCGGGCCGTTGTTGCGGGTCTTGGCCACCCAGGCTTCGAAGTCCTGCTGCGGCACGGCGTGCACGACGAATCCCATGTCGGAGAAGCCATCCCCGCTGTACTGCGCCGACAGGCCGGGCAGGTCGGCGGTCTTGTCCGCCTGCAGCCAGAGCTGGGTCACCATGCCGTTCATCGTGTAGATCATGCTGCCGAGCTGCGGGACGAAGAAGACGTTCATCACGCTCGCGGAGGTCAGCGAGAAATGCACCGGCGTCCCGGCGGGAATGACCAGGTCGTTGACGCTGGCGACGCCCTGGTCGGGGTAGATGAACAGCCACTTCCAATCGAGTGACACCACCTGGACCTCGAGCGGCTTCTGCGAGGGGTTCAGGGGTTTTGCCGGATCGAGTTCGTGCGAACCGATCCAGATCACGCCGCCGAGGAAGAGGATGACCAGGGTCGGAATCGACCAGACGATGAGTTCGATCCGCCCGGAATAGGCGAAGTGCGGCAGGTAGCGCGCGCGTGGATTGCCGGCGCGAAACCACCAGGCGAAGGCGAGCGTCGCGATGATGGTGGGCACGACGATCACCAGCATGATGCCGAGGGCGTTCAGCAGGATGGTGCGGTTGGCTGCGCCGATCGGGCCTTGTGGATCGAGGATGCCGCCGCATCCGGCCAGCGGCGCGACGAGCGCAAGCGCCGTGATCGCTGCGCGGAGGCGGGTGGCATGCCTTCGTGCGGCCGCCGCGGTTGGTACGAGTGTCATGTTCATGGTCCCGCGTCTCGAATCCACTTCGTGGCCACAGCGGCGGTCGCGTGTCCGCTGAGCCAGGGGCCGGCCCGGGGCGCTGCGCCTCGGGATTCGGCGTGGCTCAGGATGGAACACGCGAATAATGCGCGGCGCATCCTGGCCCGTCGAATGCTGATGAAGCAATGGCACGTGATCGTCACACGGCCGCCTCGTTTGCGTGAGTCGGGCGTCGTCGCGGGCCGCGATGGAGACGCGACCGCGGGGTCGCGGCGGTGATTGCGGCGACTCGGTCCGCGTCCTGGGCCGAGTTTGCGTGCGCGGTGGCGACCCGGCACGCGGGCTGGGGCGCATCGGGCCGAGAGTCGCGGGGTTTGGAATAAGGCGGGACGGGGTGCCTCGGGCGCATCGGCGAGGAGCGGGCCGCAAGTGGACGATTGACGATTAATACGTAAAGTTTTTCATTAAGTAGACTCGGCCGCGCGTTCGTTGAAACGGGCCCGCAGGAGACCGGGGAGATTGGGCTCGAAACAGGAACACCATGTCTGACCGCAGTGGGGATGAGAACGGGGAGCGGATGCTGGCGCTGGTTGCCCAGGTCATCAGCGCCTATGTGGGCGCGCAGCCCGTGAGTGCCGACGCGGTGCCTCAGTTGATCAAGGACGTCCATCGCGCCTTCGCGACGCTCCAGGACGCCGAGACGGCGCCCATGCCGGCCGTCTCCCCGCGGCGCTCGGTGTTCAACGATCATCTCGTGTGCCTGGAGGACGGCATGTCCATGAAGATGCTGAAGCGGCATCTCCTGAAGGTACACGGCATGACCCCGGACGAGTATCGAACGAAATGGTCGTTGCCGCCGGATTACCCGATGGTTGCGCCGGCCTATGCGAAGGTCCGGTCCGCGCTGGCGAAGCAGAGCGGGCTCGGCCGCAAGCCGGTCGACCGGCCGGCGCCCGGCGCGACGTCCAAGCCCGCGGTCAGACAGACAGAGCGAGCCGGACAGCCATTCTCCTGCTCCGGGAACAGCGGCAACTCAATAGGGACTTCGGCATGAACGTGCAAGCGAAAACGGGGCGTTGTAGGAAGGGAAGGGGGCCTGCGAAGTTGCCGCTTGGCTCAGGCGCGGCCCTTTGCACTTCCGCTTGACAGCAACCTGCCGACCCCTTAAACGACCGCACACGCTGGAAGCTTTGCACAGGGTTGTTCGCTGCGCGACGCGCGGAGTGCGCCCGCGAGAGAGTTACTCTCGCCTGTCTGTAGATGTTCTTCCGGAGATGCGCGGGTGTAGCTCAGTCGGTTAGAGTGCCGGCCTGTCACGCCGGAGGTCGCGGGTTCGA
>JAFKLG010000095.1:49625-95749 GCA_017304945.1 Rhodospirillales bacterium | reverse complement strand
CCAGCGGGGCGGTGAGCGTGGGGGCGCTGGCCTGGGCCAGCAGCACCGGCACCGCGAGCCAGCCCAGCAGCGTCGCATAGCCCTGCGGACCGAACATCGCGAGCGGCAGGGTGCCGCGGTTGATCGTGAGGATGCCGTTGCTCATGCCGTAGAGCAGCGCGAAGCCGCTTGCCGCGCCGGCGCCGCCCAGCGGCAGCAGCAGTGCCCCCAGCGGGAACAGCAGGGCACCGACGCGGGCGCGCGCGAGCAGTCCGATCCGGCTGCCGACCACCCATTCCAGGATGCGGCCGGCAACCTGGCCGGGCCCGATCAGCGCGGCGACCGCGATCGCCTCCCCGGCGTCGAGGCCGGTTCCCTGCAGCAGTTCCAGCACGTGCACCGCGATCGCCGAGGTGATGAACCAGCGCAGGGTGAAGAACCCGGCGAGGCACACCAGCGCCACCCGGTCGAAGCGCCGCTCCCCCGCGGCATGCGCGGCGGTGGTGGCGCGGCCGGGCCCGATGCCCGCCGGCACCAGCGCCCAGGTCATTGGCAGGTTCACCAGCAGCATCAGGCCGGCATAGGCGAGCAGCAGACCGCGCCAGCCCAGCATCGGCAGCAGCAGTGCCCCCAGCGACCAGAACACGGTGCTGGCGAAGCCGGCGAGCAGGGTGATGCCGGTGATCACCGGTCCCGCCTCGCGCCCCAGCAGCGTGCCGGCGGTGGCGAAGGCCGCGTCGTACAGCCCCAGCGCCATGCCGATGCCGATCACCGTCCAGCCGAGATACCACCCCGGCAACCCGGTCGCGAGCGCGAGCAGGATCTGGCCGGCCGCCATCACCACGATGCTGATGGCGATCGCGCCGCGCCCGCCATGCCGGTCGATCCAGCGTCCCACCCGTGGCGCGCAGATTCCGGTCACCAGCAGCGCCCAGGAGAACGCCCCCAGCGTCGCGAAGCCGGACTGCCCGAGCGCCTGGGAGGCCGGGGCGCCGATCACGGCGGGAAGGTAGAACGTCATGCCCCAGGACAGGGTCTGGTTGATCCCCAGCACCAGGCCGAGGCGGCGGCGATTCATCATCAATGCGGCCGGGTGGGCGGCGTGCGGTCCCCATCGCCCAGGGCGCGCTGCAGCATCACGCTGTCGAGCCAGCGCCCGAACTTCCAGCCGACCGCGGTGAGGGTGCCGACGCGGCGGAACCCGCAGCGCTCGTGCAGGCGGATGGAGGGCTGGTTCGCGCTGTCACCCACGACGGCGACCATCTGCCGCAATCCGAGATCGGCGCAGGCGGTCACCAGCGCCGTCAGCAGCAGACGTCCGACGCCCCGGCCGGTCAGGTCATGGCGCATGTAGATCGAGTTCTCCACCGTGTCGGCATAGGCCGGGCGCGGGCGATACGGTCCCGCATAGGTGTAGCCCAGCACCGTCGTGCCGTCGGCGGCAACCAGGTAGGGCATGCCCTTGGCGAGGATCGCAGCACGGCGGGCGGTCATCTCGGCCAGCGTCGGCGGATCGAGCTCGAAGGACGCGGTGCCGTGGCGGACGTGATGGCCATAGATCGCGGTGATCGCCGCCAGGTCTTCGTCCGTGCTCGCGCGAATCGTCACGCCGTCCTGCATGCCTCGTCTCCAAAGTTCGGTCTCCGGAGGATCGCGCCGCGCGCGGGGCGTGCGAAGAAAAATCTTCTGATGCAGCCCATCAGGATTATCTTTGCTTATGTCCTCCGCATCCAGCCCGCGCACGACCGAACCGGCGGCACGGCGGCATCCCGCCCTGCCGACCCATCGGCAGCTTCGCACCTTCCTGGCCGCCGTCGAGACCGGCGGCATCTCCGCCGCGGCCCAGCGGCTCGGCCTGACCCAGCCCGCCGCGAGCCAGCAGGTGCGGGAACTCGAGCGCTGCCTGGGCGTGCGGCTGCTCGAGCGTGTCGGTGGCCGCGTCGTCCCCACCGCCGCCGGGGAGGCGGTGCTGGCGCCCGCACGGCGCGTGGCCGCGGCGCTGGACGACGTGGTCGCGGCCAGCGCCGCGCATCGCAGCGCCGAGGTCGGCCGCCTGCGCTTCGGCACCGGCGCGACCGCCTGCATCTACCGCCTGCCGCCGGTCCTCGCCGCGTTGCGCGCCCGCATGCCGGGGCTCGAGGTGCGGATCGAGACCGGCAACAGCGCCGAGATGTGCGAACGGGTGGAGCAGGGCGCGCTGGACGTGGGGCTCGTCACCCTGCCGGCCCCGGCCGCGCGGCGGCTCGCCGTCGTGCCGCTGCAGGACGATCCGCTCTGCGCGCTGATCCCCGCGGCGCTCGCGCCGGCGGAGGGTGGGGTGACGCCGTCGGTGCTGGGGGCGATGCCGCTGATCCTCTATGAGCCGGCCGGCACGACCCGGAAGCTGATCGACGACTGGTTCGCCGCCGCCGGACTCGCGCCGCAGCCGCGCATGCAGCTCGACAGCATCGAGACGATCAAGGTGCTGGTGTCGGGCGGGCTGGGGGCCTCGGTGATGCCGGCGATGGCGCTGCCGACGCCGGTGCCGCAGGCCTGCATCCGACCGCTCGACCCGCCGCTTGTGCGGTCGCTGGCGCTCGTGATGCGGCCGGAGAAGCGGCGCGACCGTGGCCTGCGCCTGCTGGAAGCGGCATTGCTGGCGCCGGTAGATCCGTGATGTGAGGGGCGGCCGCCGCCCAGGCGGGCCGCGCGGCGCCTCGGGTTCAGCCCTTCTTGCCGCCGAAGCCCGAGAGCGCCCAGCCCGCGCCCATCGCCATGGCGCCGGAGGCGAGGCCCAGCAGCGTCATCCCGATCGCAGCGCCGGCCAGCCAGGGCGCGGTCGGCGGCGCGGCGGGTGAGGGCGGTCGGGATGGTTCGGCGGATTGCTTCGCCCGGTGCATGGCAGCGGCCTCCTTGCGTCAGGCCCTATGTGATGTGCCGCCCGCCATCGACAAAGAGGTTGGCGCCGGTGATGTAGCGGCCGGCATCGGAACATAGCAGCAGCGCGGCGCCCACGAGGTCGTCGGGGCGTCCCAGCCGCCCGGCCGGAATGCGCGGCAGCAGCACGGCGCCGGTGCGGATCATCTGGTCGTGGTTGCGCGCGGTGTGGATCGCGCCGGGGGCGAGGTTGTTCACCGTCACGCCCTGACCGCCCACCTGCCGCGCCAGGTTCAGCGTCCAGTTGAACTGCGCCGCCTTGGTACCGGCATAGACCAGCATCTCCGGGTGCGGGATGTCCTGCTGCACGCTGCCGATGGTGACCACGCGCCCCCAGCCGCGCTCCGCCATCGGCGGCACCAGCGCCTGGAACAGCTCGAGCGTGGTGCGCAGGTTGACCGCGATCTGCCGGTCGAACCGCTCCCGCGTGATGGAAGTATACGGCTCCACCAGCTCGATCGAGGCGTTCAGCACCAGGATGTCGACCGGCGCCCAGTCGAGCACCGAAGCGGCGAGCCGGCGGCCGGCTGCGTCCTCGGCGAAGTCCTGGCCGAACGCGGCCGCCTCGCCGCCCGCGTCGCGGATCTCGGCGACCACCGCCTCGGCGTCGCGGGTTTCCTCCGCGGTGCCGGCATGGTGGATCGCGAGCTTCGCCCCCGCGCTGGCCAGGGTGACGGCGATGGCGCGCCCGATCTCCCGCCGCGCGCCCGTCACCAACGCGGTGCGGCCGTCGAGGCGGAAGGACGCGAACGGATCGGACTGCAGCATGGACGTCTCCCAGGGACCTGGGCGGCAGTCTGGACCGGGTCGGCATCGCGTTCCAGGATGGCCGGAAACGAGGAGGAACCGGCGATGGCGCGCGTGCCCTATCTGGAGAAGACGGACCTGGCGGAGGCTGACCAGGACCTGCTGAACCGGCCGATCTGGCTGTTCAAGGCGCTGGTGAACTCGCCCAAGGCCGCGCGGGCCTTCTCGGGCCTCGGTGGTTACATCCGATACGGATCGAAGCTCGATCCGCGGCTGCGCGAACTGGCGATCCTGCAGGTGGGCTGGCTGGCGCGCTCGCCCTACGAGTGGTCGCATCACGTCAAACTCGGCTTCGACTTCGGCGTGACGGAGGCCGACGTCCACGCGCTGATCGACGACACGGCGGGCAAGCCGACCGAGCTGGATCCGCTCGCGCGGACGGTGCTGCGGGCGGCGCGGGAGATGACCGCGGATGGCGCGATGGCGGAAGCGACGTTCCAGTCGCTGCAGGAGAGCCTGGGCAACGAGCAGGTCGTCGACCTGACGCTGACGATCGCGTTCTACAACGCGGTGGTACGGGTGCTCGCGACGCTGCAGATCGACGTGGAGCCGGACTACATGCCCTACCTGCAGAAATTCCCGCTGCCGGCCTGACCGCGGCCGCGCCACCGCGGGATCAGAAGAAGCGTGCGCCGGGGCGGCAGGCCGACTCGATGATGTCCTCCCACCGCTTCCCGCCCGCCCGCAGCGCCTCGATGCTCGGGCCCTCCGGCGAGCCATAGGTCGCGACGGTGCGCGCCTGGATGCGGGTGCGCAGCGGCTCCGGCGTGCGGGCCTTGAACGCCGCCGCGAGCTGCTGCCGCATCGCGTGCAGGCGGCGGGCGATCGCTTCCGGCGCCGCGCCCTCCCGCTGCATCGCCTCCGCCTGCCGGCGCAGCGCGCGCACACACGTCTCGTACTCCGTCCGCAGGTCAGGTGACGTCACACCGCACCGCCCGTGTGCTCCGAAGCCGCCCGGATCATGCGCCGCGATCCGCGCCGGTTCCAGACGCGGATCGCGGGACGCGGTGTCGGGGAGGGGCGGTCACGCCCGGTTGGCGCGGCTCCACGGCGCCATGGTCTGGAACACGCCGTCGCGGCGGATCAGCGCATGCATCAGCGCCGCGCCGAGATGCGCGATCACCGTCAGGAACAGCGCGTAGGCCAGCCAGGTGTGCGCCGTCCGCAGCACCGCTTGAAGCGCGTCGTCATGCGGCGCGATCGGCGGCAATCGCAGGACGCCGCCCAGCACCACCGGATAGCCGCCCGCCGACAGCATCGCCCACCCGATCAGCGGCATCGCGACCATCAGCCCGTACAGCACCAGATGCGAGGCATGCGCGCCGAAGCGCTGGATCGGCGGCAGGTCGGCGGGCAGCGGCGGCGCCCCGCGGCGGAGACGCACGCCGATGCGGAGCAGCGCCAGCAGCAGGATCGCGATCCCCAGCGGCTTGTGCACCGCGATCAGGGCGAGGTAGCGCGGCTGCACGGTGGTCACCATGCCGACCCCGATGAACAGCATGGCGATGATGGCAGCGGCCATCAGCCAATGCAGCCCCCGCTGCAGCGGCGAAAATCGGGTCGGCGTCATCGGGCGCTCCCAGCCGCGGTCGCGTGCCGCGCCAGTTCCGCCGTGCGGCGGTCGAAGGAATTCGCGTAGACCGCGGACCGCGCGGCCAGCAGCGGATCGTCGGACGGCGCGATGCCGGTGGGCAGGATCGTCGGGTCGTAGTTGATGTCGCGGCAGGCGCCGGTCGCCTCGTCCTGTGCCGTCGTCACCTCCAGCGTGCCCAGATCGACGGTGGGGCGATCCGCGGGCCAGGCCTTGGTCGCGTCGTCGGTGGGATCACCGGGAGCCGCGAGCGTCGCGACCAGGTGCCAGGTGAGCGGACCCCGCGCCAGCCGCGCCTTCAGGTCCTGTTCCAGGAAGTCCGGTCCCTTCGCCGCCAGCGCCGCGACCGGCTCGACCTGCGGCGCCGCGGTCGGCACCAGCGACCAGCGGACCGGATGGCTGGCACCGCTCGCATCGATGAAGCGGAACGCGTTCAGGCTGTTGTACTGCTGGTCCGCGAAGCTGGTGGTCCACGGGGCGGTCTTCGCCCAGGCCAGGAACGGGGCCGACTCCGGATGCGTCGCAAAGAAGTGGGCGAGCGCCTTCGGATCAGGATGGCCGGTGGCCGGGTCGACCTCGCTCGCCACCGTCTGCTCGTAGAACGCGCGCGGCGTGGCGACCACGAAGACCGGCGAGTTGTTCATGCCGCTGCGCCACTCCTGCCCGTCGGGTGCGACGATGCGCACCGCCAGGCTGCGCACCCGGCCCGACGCGTCCGCCGCCATCGGATCGCCGGTCGCGATCGCGAACCGCCCCACCACCGGATAGCTGCCGCGCGCGAGGACCGAGGCGGTGGACAGCGCGGTGCCGGCCCCGCTCGCCTCGAACGTGCCGAGGAAGCAGATGCCCTTCGAATGGTTGCGCCGATGGCCGATCGGATCGCCGCCGCGGTCGCTCAGCGCGTCGACGATGCGGGCCGGCGTGAGCCGGTCGGGGCTGAGCCAGCCGCCGGTATAGGCGAAGGCGGTCGCCGACAGCCCGCACACCGCGGCGATCAGCGCGAAGGCGGCGGCCTGGCGGGTGCGGCCTGGACGGGGAGGCGGCGCGGGCGGAGGCGAGGCGGTGTCGCGGGCTGGCGGCATCCTGCGGTTCCTGGGCAAGGGTCCTGCCGCCACGTCGGTGCGGCAGCTTGCCCCGCCGGTGTACGTCGCTTCCAGGCCTGCCGCTTGAACGCGACCGCCGCGCCGGAATCGACAATCCCCGCGCCACCGCCACGCCGCAGCCTTCCCGCCCGTGCCGCCGCAGCGCGTCAGGCGTCCGCTCGACCGCCCGCGGCATCGCTACGCCGCAAGCCGCGCGCCCACGGGCCGCGCCGACCGGTCGGGGACGACGGCCTGCTGCCGGCCTGGGCTCAGGTCCAGCCCTTGAACGGCAGCGCGACCGGCTGCACGGCGGCGCGGTCCGGCCACACGGCCACGTATTTCTTGCCGGTGAGCTGCACGAGCAGCGTCGAGGCGAGCTCGTTCTGCCCCTTCGCGTCGTACTTCACCCCGTTATAGCCGATCATCAACTGGTCGGGCTTCAGGTCCTGCGACTTGAGCGCCGCCTGGATCTTGGCCGGCTCCGTGGCGCCCGCACGGTTGATCGCCTCGAACAGCGCCAGCACGCCCTGCATGCAGCGCGCCGAAGTGTCGTCGAGGTCGTGGCCGGCATGCTTGCGGTACAGCTCGTTCACCAGGAACGTCACGCTGCCCGGCTTGCCGATGTCATAGGAGCTGCGGTTGATCACGCCCTGCGCGCTGTCGCCCACCGCCTCGATATACGCATTGTCCGAGAAGCCGGAATCGTCGCCGATCAGCACCGGCGGGCGATAGTCCAGGTTGCGCATCGTCTTGGTGAACAGGATCGCGTCCGAGGTGTAGCTGACGAAGATCACCACGTCGGGCGCCGCACTCTTCAACTGCAGCACCTGCGGGCTGACGTCCGAGGCGTTCGCGTTGTACGGGATGCGCTGGGTGAGCTTGAGCCCCTTGGCGGCGAGGGCGGCGGCGATCGCCTCGCCGGTGGAGGTGCCGTACTCGGTGTTCTCGTTCACCATCGCGACGCTGTTCACCGCCTTGCCGGACGTCTTCAGCCCCGCCAGGAAGTCCGCATAGGCGGCGCCGAAATCCGACCCGATCGGCGTGGTCCGGAAGAACCATTTGAACCCGCGTTCGGTCAGGCTGGGCGAGGACGATTCGGGCGCCATGAACGGCATCCCGTAGCGTTCGGCGACCGCGGAGGCGGTCAGCGTGCAGCTCGACTGGTAGCAGCCGGCCAGCGCCGCGACCTTCTCCTGCGTGACCAGCCGGAGCGCCTCGCTCTGTGCCGTGGCCGGGTTGCCCTGATGGTCGGAGAACATCGCCTCGACCTTGCGGCCGCCCAGATTGGGCAGCCCCGATCCGGCGGCGAGCGGCAGCGCCGCGAGATCGGGATGCGGCGTGTTGACGATATCGACCGCCACCTCGATCGCCGCCTTCGCCGCCTGGCCGGCCGAGGCCGCGCCGCCGCTCAGCGGATAGGGGCAGCCGATCTTCACGGCCGGATCGGCGGCGCGTGCCAGGCGCGGCAGCAACGCGGCGGCGGGCGCCAGCGCCCCGAGTTTGGCGAGCGATCGGCGGGTGGTCGTCGGCATGGGCGGTTCTCCGTTGCAGGCAGCGCGGGCAGCGCGGGGCGGGCGCGGGTGGTATACCCGCCGCGCACCATGCAACGCAGGAGGGACGCGGTGAAGGTCGGTGTTCCGAAGGAGATCAAGACGCACGAGTACCGGGTGGGGATGACCCCGGCCGGCGTGCGGGAGCTGGTGCTGCACGGGCACCAGGTGACCGTGGAGCACGACGCGGGACTCGGCATCGGCAGCGACGACGCCGCCTATCGCGCGGCCGGCGCCGCCATCGCGCCCGACGCCGAGGCGGTGTTCGCCGACGCGGAGCTGATCGTGAAGGTGAAGGAGCCGCAGCCGCAGGAGATCGCGCGGCTGCGTGCCGACCAGGTGCTGTTCACCTATCTGCACCTCGCGGCGGACAAGGCACAGACCGAGGGGCTGATGGCCTCGGGCGCCACCTGCATCGCCTATGAGACGGTCACCGACCGGCTTGGCGCGCTGCCGCTGCTCGCGCCGATGAGCGAGGTGGCCGGACGGATGTCGGTGCAGGTCGGCGCGCATTGCCTGGAGCGCGAGCAGGGGGGCGCCGGCGTGCTGCTGGGCGGCGTGCCGGGCGTCGCGCCCGCCAAGGTGGTCGTTCTCGGCGGTGGCGTCGCCGGCACCAATGCCGCGCGCATGGCGGTCGGGCTGGAGGCCTCGGTCACCATCCTCGACAAGTCACTGCCGCGGCTCAAGGAACTCGACCTGCAGTTCGGCCCGCGCGCGACCACGCTGTTCGCGACCGCGGCGGCGATCGAGCAGACGGTGCTGGCGGCCGACCTGGTGATCGGCGCGGTGCTGGTGCCGGGCGACGCGGCGCCCAAGCTGGTGACGCGCGAGATGGTGCGGCGGATGCGGCCGGGATCGGTGCTGGTCGATATCGCGATCGACCAGGGCGGCTGCTTCGAGACCAGCCGGCCGACCACGCACTCCCAGCCGACCTATGTCCAGGACGGCGTGGTGCATTACTGCGTCACCAACATGCCGGGGGCGGTCGCGCGCACCTCCACCTTCGCGCTCACCAACGCGACGCTGCCCTTCGTGCTGGCGCTGGCCGACAAGGGCTGGCACCGCGCGGTCGCCGAGGACCCGCATCTGCGCAACGGGCTGAACGTGCATGGCGGCGTGATCGTCCATGCCGCCGTCGCGCATGCGCTGGGGCTGCCGGCGGTGCCGGTCGAGGCGGTGCTGGAGGCGTAGCGCGTGATCGGCGAAGGCGTGCGCGCCGGAGCCGTGAATCACGCGATCGAACGCGCTTCAGGCGGCCTCCCGGCTTCGGGGGCCGCCATCTGCGCGGGGAGGGTCCGGGCGGAGTCGCGTCAGCGGCGCAGGAAGCGCCCGAACGCGGCGAGGGTGGCGTCGGACACGTGGTGCTCGATGCCTTCCGCGTCCTGCTCCGCCGCCTCGCGCGGAACGCCGACCGCGAGCAGCAGGTCGACCACCAGCCGGTGGCGGGTGCGCACGCGGCCGGCCAGGCTCTCGCCCGCCGCGGTCAGGAACACGCCGCGATAAGGCCGCGCCTCGGCCAGGCCCTCCCGCTTCAGGCGGCTGATCGTCTTGATCGCGGTCGCGTGGGAGACGCCGAGGCGGCGGGCGATGTCGGTCGGGCGCGCCTCGCCCTGGCTCGACAGCAGGTCGGAGATCAGCTCGACATAGTCTTCGAGCAGGGCGCCGGACTGGGCGCTGCGGGCCTTGCCGAAGCGGCTGGCCTGGGTCGGTTCGGCCGGCATCTCGCCCGCGAGTCCCGCGGGCGGTCTCTCGGACTCCGCACGCATCCCCATCATCCGCACCGGTGTGACCATCGCCTCGCGCCGCTATTCGCCGGTGAGCAGGTTTAGCGGCACCCCGAAGGTCTGCAACAGCAGAATGCCGTTGAGCGAGATCACCAGCAGCGTGGTGGTCCAGGCCAGGACCTGCGTGGAGCGGCGGTTGACGAACGCCCCCATCACGTCCCGCCGCCCGGTCAGGTGCAGCAAGGCGAGCATGGGGACCGGCAGCACGAGGCTCAGCACCACCTGGCTCATCACCAGGGCGTCGGTCGCATCGACGCCGGCCGACACCACCGCCAGGGAGGGCAGCATGGTGACGAGGCGGCGCAGCCAGAGCGGGATCCGGAAGCCGACGAAATCCTGCATGATGGTCTGGCCGGCCATGGTGCCGACCACGGAACTCGACACGCCGGAGGCGAGCAGGGCGGTCATGAACGCGCCGGCGGCGGCCACGCCCATCAAGGGCAGCAGGGTGCGATAGGCGGTCTCGATCTCGCCGACGTCGGAATGGCCCTGGTGGAACATGGTGGCGGCCATGGTGACCATGGCGAGGTTCACCAGCCCGGCGAGACCCAGCGCGATGATCACCTCCCGGTTGGAGAAGCGCAGCACCTGGCGGCGTTCGGCATCGGTGCGGGTCGGGATACGCTGCGGCATCAGCGCCGAATGCAGGTAGATCGCGTGCGGCATCACGGTGGCGCCGACGATGCCGACCGCCAGCATCACGCTGTCCGGCCCGGCGAGCTGCGGCACCACGGCGTGATAGGCGAAGGCGCCCCAGTCGGGCGGGGCGATGATCAGTTCGATCAGGTAGCTCAGGCAGATCACGCCGACGAACCCGGCGATGATCAGCTCGAGCGGGCGGAAGCCGCGGGACTGCAGGGTGAGCAGCGCGTAGGTGACCACGAATGTGACCATCAGGGCGGGCACCATCGGCATGCCGAACAGCAGCGAGATGGCGATCGCGGCGCCGATCGTCTCGGCGAGGTCGGTGGCCATGGCCGCGATCTCGCTCACCACCCACATGACGAGCGTGACCGGGGTGGGGAAATGCGTGCGGCAGAGGCGGGCCAGGCTGCAGCCGGTGACGACTCCGAGCTTGGCGGACATCGCCTGGAAGAGCATGGCGACGAGGTTTGCGGTGACCACGACCCAGAGCAGCATGTAGCCGTGGCTCGCGCCGGACTGGATGTTGGTCGCGAAATTGCCGGGGTCCATGTAGGCGATCGAGGCGATCACCGCGGGCCCGAAGAAGGGCAGCCAGGCGCGCAGGCCGCTGCGACGGCCGGCGAGTGTCTCGGCGGCGGCCGAGACGGTGCGATCCGAGCGGCTCAGCCGGGGCGCGAGCACGCCGCTCATGCGGCCCTCGCGGCGGTCGATCGGGGGGTACGCTGGGCGCGGAGGTAGAGCGCGGCGCGGCCGTTCCCTCCGTCGTGACGGGACGCGACGCGTCCGTTCCATCCGTCATGGCGGAACGCGGCGCGGCCGTTCCCTCCGTCGTGGCGGAACGCGGCGCGGCCGCCCCCTCCGTCGTGGCGGAACCCGGGTCGGCCGTTCCCTCCGTCGTGACGGGATGCGACGCGGCCGTTCCCTCCGTCGTGGCGGAACGCGGCGCGGTCGTTCCCTCCGTCATGGCCGGGCTCGACCCGGCCATCCTCCGTGGCACCCTGCCTCAGGGATGGCGGGGTCGAGCCCGGCCATGACGGGAGAGTGTGTGCCGGCAAGGATGGCCGGGTCGAGCCCGGCCATGACGGGAGACTGTGTGCCGGCAGGGATGGCCGGGTCGAGCCCGGCCATGACGGGAGAGTGTGTGCCGGCAGGGATGGCCGGGTCGAGCCCGGCCATGACGGGAGACTGTGTGCCGGCAAGGATGACCGGGTCGAGCCCGGCCATGACGGGAGAGCGTGTGCCGGCAGGGATGGCCGGGTCGGGCTCGGCCATGACGGCAGAGCGTGTGCCGCTACGGATGGCCGGGTCGGGCCCCGCCATGACGGGTCGCGCGACCTCGCACCTCCGAGCCCAGGCTTCGCTGCGATCATCGATTTCGTTGCCATTGCCATGTCTCGCACCCCGACCCACAGAATGTAGCCGTGGCTACACTCTGATGCCAGTACTTGGTTTGCCGGCGTGACCTGTCAACCGCACCACCGCAGCCCCCTGACAGCCCGGCTGCGCTCGCGTAAACCGTTCCCAACCAACGCTCGCGCGCCAGGAGGGATCCGTCCGCCATGACCACCGCATCCACGCCAGCCCTGCCGTCCGGGATCACCGCCAACATCGCGGCGCCGCGCCTGCTGCTGGTCGCCGGCGGCGCGGTGCGCCAGATCGCGGACGTGCTGGGCAAGTTCGGCCTGTCCCGGCCGCTGGTCGTCACCGACCCGTTCATGGTGTCGTCCGGCCTGGTGCAGCGCTGCCTGGAGCCGCTGGCCGCGGCCGGCATCGCCGCGACCGTGTTCAGCGACACGGTGCCCGAACCGGTCGACACGGTGATCGAGGCCGGCGTCGCCGAATTCCGCAAGGGCCGCTTCGACTGCATGATCGGCTTCGGCGGCGGCTCGCCGATCGACACCGCCAAGGCGATGACGATCCTGGCCGCCGGGGGCGGGCGGATGCGCGACTACAAGGTGCCGGTGGCCTGCGATCAGGCGGCGGTGCCGGTGATCGCGATCCCGACCACCGCCGGCACCGGCAGCGAATGCACCCGCTTCACCGTCATCACCGACCATGAGCGCGACGAGAAGATGCTGATCGCCGGCCTCGGGGCGCTGCCCTTGGCGGCGATCGTCGACTACGAGCTCACTTTCAGCGTGCCGCCGCGCACCACCGCCGATACCGGGGTGGACAGCCTGACCCACGCGCTGGAGGCCTATGTCTCCAAGCGCGCCAATCCGTTCTCCGACGCGCTGGCCCTGGCGGCGATGGAGCTGATCGGGCGCAACCTGCGCACCGCCTATGCGGAGCCGCGCAATGCAGCGGCGCGGGAGGCGATGATGATCGGCGCGACCCAGGCCGGGCTCGCCTTCTCGAACGCGTCGGTCGCGCTGGTGCACGGGATGTCGCGGCCGATCGGCGCGCATTTCCATGTCCCGCACGGGCTGTCCAACGCCATGCTGCTGCCGGCGATCACGCGCTGGTCGGTGCCGGGCGCCGAGGCGCGCTATGCCGAGGCGTCGCGGCGCATCGGCTTCGCCCCGGCGGGAGACGCCGACCCGGTGGCGGCGGCCAAGCTGGTCACCGGCCTCGCGCGGCTCAACCAGGATCTCTCGGTGCCGACTCCGGCGGCGTTCGGCATCGCCGAGGCCGAGTGGACGGCGAAGATGCCGCTGATGGCCGAACAGGCGCTCGCCTCCGGCAGCCCCGGCAACAACCCGCGCGTCCCCTCGGCCGAGGAGATCGTCACGCTCTATCGGGAAGTCTGGACCGGCGCGCCCGCCAACGCGTGAGGCGGCCGGCCCCGGATGACGGGGCCCCGCATGCCGAATGTCGGGCGTTCGGGGGTGTGACGGGACCGCGCTCAGGCGGGCGGCACGCCGCTCCAGGCGTCGAGCCAGACCGGCACGGCGGTCGCCGGCAGCGGGCGGGCGACGAAGAAGCCCTGTGCGTGGTCGATGCCGAGGCTCAGCATCAGGTCCCAGACGGTGCCGTTCTCGATCCCTTCCGCCACCACCTGCATGCCGCGCGCCTGCGCCGCCGCCGCCGTGCGCTGCAGGAAATCGAGCGCCTTGGCGCTGTGTTCGCTGCCCTGGACGATCGTCTTGTCGAGCTTCACGCAGGTGAACGGCAGGTCGAGCAGCGGCGCGAGATCGGGCACCGCCGGGCCGGCATCGTCGATCGCCACCCCGTAGCCAAGCCGGCGCAGCCGCTCGAGCGAGCGGCGGAGCGCGGGCAGGTCGTCGACCGGCCGGCTCTCGGTGAGTTCCACCACGATCTGCGCGGCGGACAGGCCGGCCGCCTGCCGCTGGGCGTCGAGCGTGCCCAGGGCCACGTCGCAGAGCAGCACGTCGAGCGGGAAATTGAGCGTCACCGCGAGGCCCGCGCCCGACAGCGCGGAGGTGCCGAGATCGGCGAAGACCAGGGAGCAGATCAGCTTGGTCAGCGGGCCGGCCAGCCCCGCATCCTCCATCTGCGGCACGAAGCCACCCGGGAGCAGGGTGCCGTGCGCCGGATGGTGCATCCGCGCCAGCGCCTCGAGCGCGACCGGACGGCGGTCGCAGATCCGCACGATCGGCTGATAGCGGGCGGCGATCAGCGGCACCGACAGCGCGTCGTGCAGGTCGGTCGCATGCACCGGCTGCGGATCGGGCGGCGCCTCGTCCGCGCCGGGGACCAGCGCGCGGCGGACCGCGGCGGCATCCGCCACCGGCACGCCGGACATGCCCTTGCGGGGCGTGCCGCCCAGGATCACCAGGCGGGTGGAGCGGGCCGCATTGCTGCCGGCGAGGTCGGCGAGCTCGTCCAGCAACCCGCTGGCGCAGTGCTCCTCGACCAGCAGGAACGACACCCGCTCCCCGCCGGCGAGCCGCATCAGCGCGCTGCGGGCATCGCAGGTGGAGACGGACAGGTCGGGCAGGGTGGCCGCCGCGGCGGCGACGGCCTGGGTCCAGCGTGGGTCGCAGGCGACCAGCAGCAAGCGTGCGCCACGATATGACCCCGCCGGCTCCGCGCGCTCCAGCGCCGGGGACGGCGATTCAAAGAGGTCGGTGCGGCCACGCATCACACGTGATCTACCTCAATTTCGTCGAATATGCGAGAGGAGTCACGCAAATTGATCCATCTCTGACCAGCCGCCGTATCGCTCACGGCCGCTTGCCCTCTCAGCCGTGGCGGAAACCGGGCTTACGCTTCTCGACGAACGCCGCCATGCCTTCCTGCTGGTCCGGCGTGCCGAAGAGCGAGAGGAACAGCGCGCGCTCGTAGCGGACACCTTCTACTAACGTCGTTTCGAAGGCGCGGTTCACCGCCGCTTTCGCCATCTTGACGGCGACCGGGGAGAGCCCGGCGATCCGATCCGCCAGTTTCATGGCCTCGGGCAGCAACTGGTCGGCCGGCACCACGCGGGAGACCAGGTTGGCGCGCTCCGCCTCGGCCGCGTCCATGAACCGGGCGCTGAGCACGAGGTCCATCGCCTTCGACTTGCCGACCGCGCGGGTGAGCCGCTGCGTGCCGCCGGCGCCGGGGATCACGCCGAGGTTGATTTCCGGCTGCCCGAACTTGGCGGTGTCCGCCGCCAGGATGATGTCGCACATCATCGCCAGTTCGCAGCCGCCCCCGAGGGCGAACCCGGCGACGGCCGCGATCACCGGCTTCTTCACCTGCAGGATGGTCTCCCACCGGCTGATGAAATCCTCCTGGTAGGCGTCCGGATAGGTCCGCCCGCGCATCTCCTTGATGTCGGCGCCGGCGGCGAAGGCCTTCTCGTTGCCGGTGATCACGATCGCCCCGATCCCCTTGTCGGCGTCGAAGGCGAGGAGCTGTTCGCCCAGCTCCGCCATCAGCGCGTCGCAGAGGGCGTTGAGCGCCTGCGGCCGGTTGAGGCGGATCACCCCGACCCGGCCCTGGGTTTCGACCAGGATGTTCTCGTATGCGGCCATGTTCGGTCCCTCCATTTGCGGCGCCCTGTTAGAGCAGATCGAGGGGACGGGCGGAACCGCAGGACGGTGTGCGCTCAGCGCTGGGTGCGGGTGCAGGTGAAGGTGCTGCGGCCGCTCTGCACGATCCGCCGGACGCCCGCGCAGACGGGCGGGCCTGGGCAGCGCTCGCAGGCTTCGCCCTCCCTGCCATACACTTTCCAGGCGTGCTGGAAGTAGCCCAGCTCCCCATCCGGCTGGACGTAGTCGCGCAGCGAGGAGCCGCCGGCGGCGATCGCCTCCCGCAGCGTCGCCTGGATCGCCGGCACCAGCCGCGCCGCGCGCGCGCCGGCGACGGTGTGCGCCGAGCGGAGGGGGGAGATCTGGGCGCGGAAGAGCGCCTCACATACGTAGATATTGCCCAGGCCGGCGACGAGCGTCTGGTCGAGCAGGGCCGCCTTGATCGGCGTCCGCTTTCCGGCGAGGGCGGCGGAGAGCAGCGGGGCGGTGAAGTCCGGCTCCAGCGGTTCGGGGCCGAGGGCGGCGAGCAGGCGGTGGCGGTCCTCCTCCGCGGTGGGCACGAGGTCGACCGACCCGAAGCGGCGCGGATCGACGAAGCCGATGCGCCAGCCCTCCTCGGTCTCCATCACCAGATGCTCGTGCGCACTGGGCGCGTTGGGCCGGTCCTGGCTCAGCACCATCCGACCGGACATGCCGAGATGCAGCAGCACGCTGTCCCCGCCGTCGAGCCGCATCAGGATGTATTTGCCGCGGCGGCGGAAGCTCTCCACCCGCGCGCCGGTCAGGCGTTGGCCGAGACCGGCGGGCAGCGGCCAGCGGAGGTCGGGGCGATGCGCGACCGCCTGCACGATGCGCCGGCCTTCCAGCCGCGCCTGCAGCCCGCGCATCACGGTCTCGACTTCGGGGAGTTCCGGCATGGGTGAGCGGCACGCTATACAGCGGCATGAACAGCGACAACCCCGCGCCTGCCCCGACCGCCGCCGCATCCGCTGCCGCCGCGCCCGCCGCAGCCGCTGCCGCGCTCGCCCTCGGTGCGCCCCCGGCCGGCTCCGCGCCTGCCCCGGCGGGCGGCAGCGCGGACGATCGGGCGGCGGGCGGGGCGGACGGTCCGGCGGGCGACACGGCGGATTTCGGCTTCCGCCAGGTGCCGCGCGACGCCAAGGCGGGGATGGTGCGGGCCGTGTTCGACAGCGTCGCCCGCCGCTACGACGTGATGAACGACCTGATGTCGCTGGGCGTGCATCGCGCCTGGAAGCAGGTCTTCGTCGCCGCCATGGACCCGCGCCCGCAGCATCGGCTGCTCGACCTGGCCGGCGGCACGGGCGATATCAGCTTCGCCTGGCTGCGCCGCGGCGGCGGCCCGGCGCTGCTCACCGACGTGAACGCCCAGATGCTGGCGGTCGGCCGCGACCGCGCCATCGCGCGCGGCCTGATCGGCGACCTCGCGCTGACGGTCGCCGACGCCGAACGCCTGCCATTCCCGGACCGCTGCGTCGATCGCGTCTCCATCGCCTTCGGCCTGCGCAACTGCACCGACAAGGACTCGGTGCTGGCCGAGGCGCGCCGCGTGCTGCGGCCCGGCGGCCGCTTCTTCTGCCTCGAGTTCTCCCGCGTCCGCGTCGCCGCCCTCTCCCCCGTCTACGACGCCTGGTCCTTCCAGGTCCTCCCGCGGCTCGGACGCATGGTCGCGGGCGACGCCGAGAGCTACCAGTACCTCGCCGAGAGCATCCGCACCTTTCCCGACCAGGAGACGCTCGCCGGCATGATGCGCCGCGCCGGCCTGTCGCGCGTGACCGTGCGCAACCTCTCGGGCGGCATTGCCGCGATCCATAGCGGGTGGCGGCTGTGAGCGGGCTGGCCGGCAGCCGGATCCTGCTGGTGATCGCCGGTGGGATCGCCGCCTTCAAGGCGCTAGAGCTGATCCGCTCGCTGCGCCGCGCCGGGGCGACGGTCTCCTGCGTACTGACCCGGCACGGGGCGGAGTTCGTGACCCCGCTCTCGCTGCAGGCGCTGAGCGAGGCGAAGGTCTACACGGAGCTGTTCTCGCTCACCGACGAGAGCGAGATGGGCCACATCCAGCTCTCCCGCAGCGCCGACCTGCTGGTGGTGGTGCCCGCCACCGCCGACCTGCTGGCGAAGATGGCGGCCGGGCTCGCCGACGATCTCGCCGCGACCGTGCTGCTCGCCACCGACAAGCCGGTGCTGGTGGCCCCGGCGATGAACGTGCGCATGTGGGAGCATGCGGCGACGCAGGCCAATGTACGCACTCTGCGTGCACGCGGCGTGCATCTCGTGGGTCCGGTGGAGGGGCCCATGGCATGCAACGAGTACGGCTATGGGCGGATGGCGGAACCCGAGGCGATCCAGCAGGCGATCGCCGAACTGCTCGACGCGCCGCGGCCGCTCGCGGGCAAGCATGCGATCGTCACCAGCGGCCCGACGCACGAGCCCATCGACCCGGTGCGGTACCTCGCCAATCGCTCCTCCGGCCGGCAGGGCCATGCGATCGCGACGGCGCTGGCGCGGCTGGGTGCGCGGGTCACGCTGGTGAGCGGGCCCGTCGCGCTGGCGGATCCGCCCGGCGTCACGGTCCGCCGCGTCGAGACCGCGCGCGAGATGCTGGCCGCCTGCGAGGCGGCCTTGCCCGCCGACATCGCCGTGTTCGCCGCGGCCGTGGCCGATTGGCGGGTCGATCATGCCGCCGAGGGCAAGATCAAGAAGCGGCCCGGCGCCGCACCGCCGACCCTCGGCCTGGTGCCCAACCCCGACATCCTGGCCACGCTGGCGGCACCTGGGCCGCGCCGGCCCACCCTCGTCGTTGGCTTCGCCGCGGAGACGGACGACCTGATGGCGAACGCCCAGGGCAAGCGCGAACGCAAGAACGCGGACTGGATCGTGGCCAACGACGTCTCGCCGGCGACCGGCATCATGGGGGGTGAGGAGAACGCGATCCATCTCGTCACCGCCGCCGGCATCGACACCTGGCCGCGGCTGCCGAAGGACCAGGTCGCGGACCGGCTCGCCGCGCGCATCGCGGCCGCGGTGAGGTGACCGCGTGCATCCGTCGGATCGGGCCTGAGGACGCGGCGGCCTTCCGCGCGCTGCGGCTCGCGGCGCTGGCCGCGCATCCCGAGGCATTCGGCAGCTCGTTGGAGGAGGAAGCCGGGATCGACCTCGCGGCCCTGCGCGCCCGCCTCGCCGCGCCACCGCCCGACGTCCTGTTCGGCGCCTTCCTGGGCGAGACGCTGGTGGGCATGGCCGGCCTCGCAGTCGCCGCGCGCGTGAAGCAGCGGCACAAGGGCACCGTCTGGGGCGTCTACGTCGATCCGGCACAGCGCGGTGCCGGGATCGCGCAGGCGCTGATCACGGCGGTGATCGACAGCGCGCAGGCGGCCGGATTGGGGGTGCTGCAGCTTGCGGTCACGGTCGGGAACGTCCCGGCGATCCGCCTGTATGAAGCGGCCGGCTTCGTGCGGACGGGCATCGAGCCGCGGGCGCTGCGGGTCGGCGACCGGTTCCTCGACGAGGCCCTGATGGTGCGCCTGCTCGACTGAGGGGCGCGCCGGCCCGACCGGCTGCCGCGCCCGTTGCCGATCCGGCCGGCCTCCCGCATGATCCGCCGATGTCGGTCCCCGTTCAGCTCCGCCGCCTGCCGCATGGCATGGACCTGCCGCTGCCGGCCTATGCGACCGCGGGGGCGGCGGGAATGGACCTGCTCGCCGCCGTCGCCGATCCGGTGGAGATCGCTCCCGGCGCGCGGGCGCTGATCCCGACCGGCATCGCGATCGCCCTGCCGGCCGGCTACGAGCTGCAGATCCGGCCCCGCTCCGGCCTCGCGCTGCGGAACGGGATCGTGCTGCCCAACAGCCCCGGCACGATCGATGAGGACTACCGGGGCGAACTCAAGGTGATCGTGCTCAATGCCGGGGACGCGCCGTTCCGTGTGGAACGCGGCATGCGCATCGCCCAGGCGGTGCTCGCCCCGGTGGTGCGCGCCGCCTGGCGGGAGGTCGAGGAACTCGACGAGACCGCCCGCGCTGCCGGCGGGTTCGGCAGCACCGGCGTGACCGGCACCACCTGAACCGAACCGAGCTGCCCCTCCAGGACGTCGGAGCCTTCGGCGGGGGTCGAACCGCCGACCAACCGGCCTGTTATCCACAAGCACGTTGCATTCAGGTCGCAGTGTGGCCTATGGGGCGCAGCTCGCAAACGATTGATCCTGCATTTTCGATCGCGACCAGAGCTGTTGCTATATTGTAAGAGAAGTTACGGAGTGTCCGGGTCGGTGACGGGTGCGTGTACCGTCCGACCCCGAAGGAGCCATCATGGCGGCGGAAATCCTGTCTCTCGCGCAGCAGAGCCGACCCGTGCGTCCCTCCGTCACGACGGTGGACCCGGACGACACCGAACGTTTCCCCGAGGTCGAGCAGCACCGGCTGCTGCCGATCCGCGGCGTCGTGTTCGGGATCGGATTGTCCCTGCCGGTCTGGGTCGCGATCGCCGCGATCGTCTATTTCGTCCTGTAGCCGGAGGCAGGGGGGACACGGCCGAGACGCGGAACCGGCCCATGCCTTGAGCCGGTTCAGCGGCAACCAGGACCGGCCCCGGCGGCGGGCCGGAGCGCCTCAGCCCGCGCCCATGTAGTGATCCCGATATCGGCTGCGCAGCGCCGTCTTCAGCAGCTTGCCGGTGGCGGTGTGCGGCAGTTCGGGCACCACCAGGACCTCGTCCGGCAGCCACCACTTGGCGATCTTCCCCTCATAGGCCTGCAGCACCGAGGCCGGGTCGACCGTATGGCCGGCCCGCGGCACCACCAGCAGCAGCGGGCGCTCGTCCCATTTCGGATGCCGCGCGGCGATCACCGCGGCCTCCGCGACGTCGGGGTGGGAGACGGCGATGTTCTCGAGCGTGATGGAGCTGATCCACTCGCCGCCCGACTTGATCACGTCCTTCGACCGGTCGGTGATCTCCATGAACCCGTCCGGGTCGATCGTGGCGACGTCGCCGGTGGCGAACCACCCGTCCGCGTCCAGCGCGCTGCCGGGTTCGTCGCCGAAATAGGCGCTGGTGACCCAGGGCCCGCGCACCTTCAGGTCGCCGAAGGCGACGCCGTCCCAGGGCAGCGCCTTGTCCGCGCCGTCGACGATCTTCATGTCGAGGCCCGGCAGGATGCGCCCCTGCTTGAGCATGTGGCGGACCGCATCGGCGCCCGCCAGCCCGGCCTGGGCCGGTTTCGGCGCGTTGTAGGTGCCGACCGGCGAGAGTTCGGTCATGCCCCAGCCGTGCTCGACCACGACGCCGTACTCGTCCCGGAACGCCTCGATCAGCAGCGGCGGCGCGGCGGAGCCGCCGGTCATGATGCGGGTCACGGTGTGCAGCCGCTCCCCGCTGCTGCGCAGGTGCTGCAGCAGGCCCAGCCAGACCGTGGGCACGCCGCAGGTGAAGGTCACCCGCTCCGCGTTGAGGAGCTGCGCCATGCTGGCGCCGTCGAGATGGCGGCCGGGCAGCACCAGGGCGGCGCCGGTCAGCGCGGCGGCGTAGGGGATGCCCCAGGCGTTCACGTGGAACATCGGCACGACCGGCAGGATCCGGCTGGTCGCGCGCAGGTCGAGCACGTCGGGCAGCGCGATCGCATAGGCGTGCAGCACGGTGGAGCGGTGGCTGTACAGCACGCCTTTCGGCCGCCCCGTGGTGCCCGAGGTGTAGCAGAGCGCGCTCGCGGTGTTCTCGTCGAAGACCGGCCAGGCGAAGTCGTCGTCCGCCGCGTCCATCAGGCTGTCATAGGCATACAGCGCCATGCCGGGGGCGAGCGTCACCTCGGGCATGCCGGCCGCATCGGTCAGCATCACCACGGCCTTCACCGTCTCGGCGATGCGGGGCGCGATCATCGTGATCAGCGGGGCGAAGCTCACGTCGGCGAACAGCACCGTGTCGCCGGCGTGATTGACGATGTAGGCGATGTCGTCGGGATGCAGCCGCGGGTTGATGGTGTGGCAGATCGCGCCCATCCCGGGCGCGGCGTAGTACACCTCCAGATGGCGGTATCCGTTCCAGGCGAGCGTGCCGACCCGGTCGCTCTCCCCCACGCCCAGATGGTGCAGCACGCGCACGAGCTGGCGGGCGCGCCGCTCGACATCCGCCCAGGTGTGCCGGTGCGTGGTGGTCTCATGCGTGCGCGACACGACCTCGCCGGTCGCATGGTGGCGGGCCGCATGGGTCAGCAGCGACGAGATCATCAGCCCGCCGGGCTGCATCAAGCCCTTCATCGCCCGCGTCCCCTCGGCCCGTGATCCCTGCACAGCATGTCCTGCGTCGCCTCCCTTGCTGGCGGCGTTGTGCCGCCGTTCGTGGTTGCGGATGATACGGCATCGGGCATGGAACAGAAGGGGGAAGCTGGATGCAGGGCGTGATGATCGTCACCGGTGGCAGCCAGGGGATCGGCGCCGCCGTCGCGCGGCTCGCAGGTGCGCGCGGCTACGCGGTCGCGTTGACGTACCAGAGCAACGCGGCGCTCGCCGATGCGGTGGTGGCCGACATCACGGCGGGCGGCGGCCGCGCGATCGCGATCCAGGCGGAGATGGCGGAAGAGGCTGCGATCCTGCGCGTGTTCGACCAGGTCGACCGTGCGCTGGGCCGGCTCACCGCGCTGGTCAACAACGCCGGCACGCCGGGGCCGACCGGACGGCTCGACACGGTCACCGCCGAGGTGCTCGACCGGGTGCTGGCGATCAACGTCCGCGCGCCGTTCCTGACCACGCGGGAGGCGATCGCGCGGATGGCGACCGACCGGGGCGGGGCAGGGGGCGCCATCGTCAACGTCTCCTCCCGCGCCTCCGAACTGGGCGGCGCCGGGGAGTGGGTGCACTACGCGGCGACCAAGGGCGCGCTCGACAGCCTGACGGTGGGGGCGGCCAAGGAACTCGCGCTGCGCGGCATCAGGGTGAACGCGGTCAGCCCCGGCCTGATCGAGACCGACCTGCATGCCAGGGCCGGCCTGCCGGACCGTATCGCGCGGATGCAGGGCGGCGTGCCGATGGGCCGCGCCGGGTCGGCGGCCGAGGTCGCCGAGGCGGTGCTGTGGTTGCTTTCCGACCAAGCGTCCTACATCACCGGAAGCATCATACCGGTGTCTGGGGGACGTTGATGGACGCGAAGACCGCCTTGATCGTGGGTGTCGGCAGCGGACTTTCCGCTTCGCTCGCGCGGCTGTTCACCAAGCAGGGGCTGCAGGTGGCGCTCGCCTCGCGCAATCCCGACAGGCTGGCGGGGCTGGCGGCCGAGACCGCCGCGGCCACTTTCGCCTGCGAGGCGACCGAACCCGAGGAGGTGGCGGCGCTGTTCGACGTGGTGGTCGCCACCCAGGGCGTGCCGGACATCGTGGTCTACAATGCCTCGGCGCGGGCGCGCGGGCCGGTGGAGACGCTGGATCCGACGGAGGTCGCGCGCGCGATCGCGGTCGGCGGCTATGGCGGGTTCCTGGTGGCGCAGCAGGCGGCGCGGGTGATGCTGCCGCGGGGATCGGGGGCGATCCTGCTCACCGGCGCCTCGGCGAGCGTGAAGGGGTATCCGAACTCCTCCGCCTTCGCGATGGCCAAGTTCGCGCTGCGCGGGCTGGCGCAGAGCCTGGCGCGGGAGCTGTCGCCCAAGGGCATCCATGTCGCGCATTTCGTGATCGATGGCGGGATCCGTTCGGCCACGCGAACCGAACCGGCGGAGGCGCCCGACAGCATGCTGGACCCGGACGCGATCGCCGCCGCGTATTGGCAGGTGGCGATGCAGCCGCGCAGCGCCTGGACCTGGGAGATGGAGCTGCGCCCCTGGGTGGAGCGGTTCTGAGGACGCGCGCCGCGCTGCGCCCAGAGGCGGCAGACGGAGCGCGTACGGGCGGGAGTTCCCCCCGTGTCATGGCCGCCCAAGGGCGGCTATCCGCGCCTTCGCGTGCGTACGTGACGTCGTGGATGGCCGGCCTTCGCCGGCCATGACACGGGGTGGCCGAACGCGACACGGAGCGGGCTCTCCGATCTCATGGACCAGGGCCCGCCGCCTTGCGGGATGCACGGGCACACCGCAGGATGCGGCATCCAATGGGGGAGACGATCCATGCTGCATGAGCTACGAATTTACGAGTGCGTCCCGGGCAAGCTGCCCGACCTGCTCAAGCGGTTCGACACCATCACCCTGAAGCTCTGGGACAAGCACGGCATCAAGCAAGCCGGGTTCTGGACGACCGTGATCGGCGAGTCGAACCAGACCCTCTACTACCTGGTCGAGTGGGAGTCGCTCGCCGACCGGGAGAAGAAGTGGAACGCCTTCGCCTCCGATCCCGATTGGCTGTCCGCCCGCGCGCAGACCGAGGCGAACGGCGCGATCGTCGCCAACGTGAAGAACTTCATCCTGCAGCCGACGTCCTTCTCGGCCGTGAAGTAACACCGGAGCGTGATCGGTGGAGGCGTGTTCGCCGGAGCCGTGAATCACGCGATGAAACAAGCTCCCAGAGCCTGCCGGCGAGCAAACGTGAGCCGGGCAGGCTCTGGGACGCGTGCCCCTCCACCGGGGGGCACGCTCGGATATGCGGCGCCCGGCGGTTCAGCGCCAAACGGCACCCGCCGGGAGCGTCGACACCGCCGCGTGTCGACACCGCCGCGTCAGGCACCCACCGCGTCCAGCAGCGCCATCGCCTCGTGGAAGTCGGGCATGTCCCGGCCCTCGACGAACCCGTCGCAGACCTCGCGGACCAGCGCCCGCGCCTGTTCGGCGGCGCCGTCCGCCAGCAGATGCCGCGCAAGATCACGGCCGAGGCGAAGCTCCCACAGGCGCGCGCCCTGCCGGCGGGCCTGCTCCAGGGCGCGTTCCAGCAAGGGACGCGCCTCGGCCGGGGTCAGCAGTGCCTGGATGCGCAGCACCTCGGGTTCGCACCAGCGCTCTTCGGTGAGCTCGACCAGCGCGACCGCGCGCGCGATCAACAATTCGGCCTCGGCCCGCATCCCGCAAGCGGCGCTGGCCTCGGCCGCCGCGGCCATCAGATAGGGGAGCATCGCCCAGATCTTCGCCTCGTCGAGCTGGCGCAGCGCCGCCAGCATCCGCGCGTGCTGGGCATGGTCGCCGGTCTCCTGCAGGCGCACCCAGCTCTCGAAGAACGTGCCCTCCGGGCCGCCGAGGAAGGTCTCGTACTCCGCCGTCACGCTCAGCAGCCGGCCGGCCAGCGTGCGCACCCGCTCGAGGTCGCGCGTCAGCATGTGCTGCAGGCAGCCGCGGCGCAGGCTGAACACGGTGCTGATCGCGTGCCCCAGCGCGTCGGCATGGCGCAGGCCGCGGCCTTCCACCATGCGCCCCTGGGCGGAATGGCCCATCACGGTCAGGCAGATGCCGAGGAAGGCGCAGCCGGCGACGAACGGGTCGCGCGGGGTGTCGGCCGACGCGCCGCCATCGAGGGTCACGTCATAGAGCCGCAACAGGTTCTCATAGGCGCGGCGGCAGTCGGCGAAGCGCCCGAGCAGCAGATAGGCGCTGCCGGCGACCCGCTCCCCCAGCACCAGCGCGCGGCGGTCGGCGGTGCGTTCGCCGAGCGCCAGGATCTCCTCGGCGTAGCGGACCACGATCTCGGGCTGCGAATTGGTGAAGTGGTAGACCTGCAGCCCGTACAGGATGGGCAGCATGTGGGCGGTGTCGTCCAGCGCGAGCGCCAGCGTGTGGGCGCGCAGGAAGGCGTCGTGCGCCTCCTCCGATCCCGATCCGACCGCGTCGATCAGGCCGCGGCCGAGTTCGGTCTGCAGCTGGAGCTCGCGGCGGCTGGTGTCCGCCTTGTCGGGCAGCTGCTCGAGCAGGGCGAGGCCGCGCCGCAACTGACTGACCATTTCCTGGACCGCGCAGCGCGACATCGCGAGCGAGGCCGCCCGCAAATGAAAGTCGATCGCGCGGTCGGGCAGGCCGGCCTCGGCATAGTGCTGCGCGATCACCTCCGGTTCGGCGGCTTCCTGCGCCAGCGCGTCCGCGACCTGCCGGTGCAGCGCGCGCCGCGGCTCGCGCAGCAGCGAGCCATAGGCGGCGTCCTGCACCAGCGCGTGGCGGAAGCTGTAGACCACGTTGGGCGGGCGGCCGACCGCGACGAGCAGGTCGGCGTCCACCAGGGCGCGCAGCGCCGTCTGCAGGCGTTCCTCGGGGACCAGGAACATCGCGCGGAACGTCTCCGCCGCGAAGTCGCGGCCGAGCTCGGCGGCCATCTGGGCGATTTCTCGGCTGCCCGGGAGGCGGTCGAGGCGCGCGGTCAGCGAGGCGTGCAGCGACGTCGGCACGTGGATCGGCGGCATGCCGCCGCGACCGGTCGGGTCGGGGGCGGGCGCTTCCACTGTGCTGCGGGCGAGTTCCTCGAGGAACAGCGGCACGCCATCGGCATGTGCCAGGATCTGTTCACGCGCCGGCAGGGGCAGGCGGTCGCGGCCGACCACCTGTTCCAGCAGCACGAGCGCATCCGGCCGTTCCAGCCTCTTCAGAACGCAATGCTGTACAGACGGGCCGGGGGGCAAGAGGTGCTGGCCCTGGGGCAGTGGGCGGCTGGTGACGACCAGCAGGATCCGGCGGGTGACGACCGATTCCACCAGCCGGTCGAGCAGTTCGCGCGTGGTGGCGTCGGCCCAGTGCAGATCCTCGACCACGACCATGACCGGGCCGGCTTCCGCCAGAACGTCGAGCTGGGCGAGGATCGCCGCGAAGGTCCGTTCCTTCCGCCGCGCCGGGGTCAGCCGCTGCAGCTCGGGATCGTCCTCGGGCAGGAGACCGAGCAGGGCGGCGAAGGTGGCGCGGTCGGCGGCAGGGGTGCGCAGCGCGGTAAGCAGGTGGTCGAGCTTGCGGCGGCGCAGCGAGGGGGTGTCGTCGTTGCGGAAGCGGGCGGCGCGGCCGATCTGCGCCGCGATCGGATGCAGCGCGGTGTCCTGGTAGAGCGGGGCGCACAGGTAGCGAAGCCGGACGAAGGGTTCGGCGCGCAACTCCTCCTCGAGCGCCGCGATCAGCCGCGACTTGCCGATGCCCGGCTCACCGGACAGCACCACCACCCGGCCGGCGCCGTCGCGCGCGCGGGCCCAGCCGTCGCGCAGGCAGGCGAGTTCCGCCTGACGGCCCAGCAGGGCGTGGGTGTGACCGGAGCGCAGCGCCTCGAACCGGCTGTCGATCTCGCTCTCCTGGATCACCGTCCAGGACGGGACCGGCACCGGATAGCCCTTGAGCTGACTGGGCGGCCGTGCCTGCAGCTCGAACAGGGCGCCGATCAGGTCGCGCGTGCCGGAGGCGATCACCACGGTTCCGGGATCCGCGATCCCCTGCAGCCGCGCGGCGAGGTTGGGGGTATCGCCGATGATCGCCTGCTCGCTCGACAGGCCCATGCCGATCGCGTCGCCCACCACGACGAGCCCGGTCGCGATCCCGACGCGCGCGGCGAGCGAGCCGGCCGCCACCGCCTGGGTCCTGAGCCCGGCGACCGCATGGGTGATGGCGAGGCCGGCGCGGACCGCGCGTTCCGCATCGTCCTCATGCGCGGCGGGGTAGCCGAAATAGATCAGTGCGCCGTCGCCCATGTAGCGGGCGACATAGCCGCCGAACTGCCCGACGATGCGGGTCACGCGGTCCTGGTAGGCGGTCATGACGTCGCGCAGGTCCTCGAGGTCGAGGCGCGCGCCGAGAGCCGTCGAGTTCACCAGGTCGCAGAACATGACCGTGACCTGGCGGCGTTCAGCCGGGATGCGGGCCGGGGCCGGAACGCCGGTGGTCGGGCTGCCGCAGGCCGAACAGACGCGGCTGAGCGCGAGGTTGGCGGTGCCGCAACCGGTGCATCGCCAGGGCAACGGCGTGCCGCACTCGCCACAAAAGCGATAGCGGTCGGGCGCGATTGCTCCGCAGCGCGGGCATTCCATCCTCGTCTACCTTGCCCCGGCCCTCGACCGGGTCCGGTCCGGCAAGGGCGCTCTTGTTTCACGCAACCACGCCTGCCGGCCGCGCGCAACCGTCGGATTGTCGAGACGGGGCGGATGCGCTACCGTCTCATTCCATTGGAATAATGGAAACTCTTCGTCGCAGGGATCTCGGATTCGAGACGTCCCGCTTTGGCGGCGGCAGGGATCGACGTGCGAATCAGGAGGGAAGCATGAATGCCAGCGTCCGCACGGTCTCCGGCACGTTCACTGTCGTGAGCCGTCTGAGCGACGGCAAGCTCGAGGAATTGGCGAAGCTGCTGGGCCTCAGCAAGGAGGCGGCGGCGAAGCTGCGCGACGGCAAGGGGCTGATCGTGGTCGGGCCGCTCGAGGACCATAAGAAGCCTTGAGCGACGCCGGAGGCGGCCTGGTCTTCTCCGCCACGACCAAGCGTGGATCCGTGCTGCGCCGGCTCCCGCCCGAGTCGGGCTGGCGCTGCGTCGCCGCGCCGGTGACCGAGGGCGTGGTCGGCGCGTTCCGCCTGCCCGAGGATGCGAGCCCGATCACCATCGAGGCGCCCAGCGGCCGCGCCATGACGCTGGCCCCGGGCGACGTGATGCTGGCCACCGCCGGCCATCGCGAGTCCACCCGCTGGGTGGTGGGCAGCATTCCCGAAGCCGGGCTGATGCCGAACGAGACCTACTGGATCCTCGCCGATTGCGGCATCGTCGGCACCCTGTTGGGCGACTCGCCGCGGCAGAAGGGACACCTCGCTCCGGTCACCTGCCTCGGCGCCGTACACGACGCCGACGGGCTGCCGCTCTCGCTGGCCCGCTTCACCCTGCCGCCAGCCTCACCCGTCACGACCCCGCCCCCGGTGTTCCTGGTGCTCGGCACCGCGTCCGAGGTGGGCAAGACCACGGCCGCCCTCGGCCTGCTGCGGGCGCTGCGCCGGAGCGCGCAAGAGCGGGTGCTGGCGCTGAAGGCGACCGGCACGTCCTCGGTCACCGAACTGCATTCCTACCAGGATCTCGGCGCGTGGCCGTGCCTCGACGCGGTCGATTTCGGGCTGCCCACCACCTATCCGTCCGATCGCGCCGGCATCGAGCCGTTCTTCGCGGGGATGCTGGCCTGGTGCCTGGCGCAGCCGGTGGATGCGGTGCTGATCGAATGCGGCGGCGACCTGCTGGGCGCCAACGTGCCCGCCTTCCTGCAGGTGCTGCGCGGCGTGGTCGCAGAGCCACGGGTGGTGCTCGCGGCCGCCGATTCGCTGGCCGCGTTCGGGGCGAAGTCGGTGCTGGCGGAGTTCGGACTGACGCCGATCCTGCTGACCGGGCCCTGCACGGACACGCCGACGATCCAGGCCCGCACCCAGCGCCTGTGCGGGATTCCGGCGATCAACCTGGCGCGGGGCGACGACCTCACGCTGTAGCCGCGGGCGGCGGGCGTGCCGGCCCGAGGCCTGGGCGGGATCAGCGGAACACGGCCTGCACCGCCCAGAAATAGGCGCCTCGGCGGATCTCGATCGCGTCGCACGCCAGGGCCAGATCGGCGCGCAGTTCGGCGTCGTCCGGATAGTTCTTCAGGATCGCGAACACCTCTCCATCGGCGAGACGGCGGGCTTCGTAGCCATTGCCCTCGGCGTCGTGCCGGCTGGCAGGCGGGGCGATGTCGGGATGGTCGCACTCGTCGAGCATCAGCAGCCGCGCGTTCGGCTGCACCCGGCTGCGGAGATGGGCGAGGAAGCGGCCACGCTCCCCCCGACGCAGATGCGACCACCAGAGATGCGCCATCGCGGTATTGGGCGCATCGGGCAGCAAGGGCAGGTCGAAGGCGTCGGCCGGCCGCAAGCTCACATGCGGGCCCAGTCCGCGGGCGGCCGCGTGGGCGAGCATCGCCGCATTCACGTCGGTCGCCACCACGCGGCGCGCGGTCGTGGCGGCGACGGCGGTCCAGTGTCCGGTGCCCGCCGCGACCTCGAGCACGTCCCGCCCGCGCACCGCCTCGGCGAGCCACGCCCGCAACGCTGCGAGTTCGGGTGCCCGTGCCGGGATACGATAGACGTCGTCGTAGTCGGGGGCGCGGCGGGCGTAGTACCCGACCATGTCCGGGTTCAGCGCGGGCGGCGACCCGGCCGGGGCCACGCGGTCAGTAGCGCCGCAGCAGCGCGACCAGGCGTCCCTGGACCTTCACGCGATCGGCCGGGAAGATGCGGGTCTCGTGCCGCACGTTGCAGGGCTCGAGCGCGATGGAGTTGCCGCGGCGGCGCAGGCGCTTCAGCGTCACCTCGTTCTCGTCCACCAGGGCGACCACGATCTGGCCGTTCTCGGCCGTCTCGCCCTTGCGGATGATCACGGTGTCGCCGTCCAGGATCCCGGCCTCGATCATCGAGTCGCCGGCGACCTCCAGCGCGAAGTGCTCGCCATTGCCCAGCAGCGCCAGCGGCACCTCGATCTCGGCGCTGCTGTCGCGCAGCGCCTCGATCGGCAGGCCGGCGGCGATGCGGCCGTAGAGCGGCAGTTGCACCGCGGCGGCATCGTTGGCCGCGCGCACGCCGGGCAGGCGGGAGGTGAAGTCGCCGCGGATCACGTTGGGGGAGAAGCCGGGCGCGGCCGGCGCCGCATCGGCCGTGGCGGCCAGGTTCTCCGGCAGGCGCACGACCTCGAGGGCGCGGGCGCGGTGGTGGCGGCGGGCGAGGAAGCCCCGCTCCTCCAGCGCCGAGATCAGGCGGTGGATGCCGGACTTGGACTTGAGCTGCAGCGCCTCCTTCATCTCCTCGAAGGAAGGAGAGAAGCCGGTCTGCTTCAGATGCCGGTCGATGAAGACCAGCAACTCGTGCTGCTTGCGGGTGAGCATGACTGCCGCTTTCGCTGAGCTGGTCCAGAACAAACCAGCAACCATTCAGCGTTCTATGTTGGTTCTTTCATGCCCGTCAAGTTCTTCACCGCTGCAAACCCGTGACGACATGGCCGCTCGCGCAAAGATGCAGTCGGCAACTGGCCGGAGCCGGGCAGGCGTGGCGCGCGAGTGGACTCAGAGCCCGAACGAATCGAGCCGGATGACCGGAACCTCCGCCCCGGCGTCGAGTGCGGGGGCGTGCGGCGCGCGCAGGATCAGGGCGTCCGCATGGGCCAGGCGGCGGAGCATGGCCGAGTCCTGCACCGGGAACGGCGTCGCGACGCTGCGGCCGGCCGCGTCGGCGTGGATGGTGGCGCGCAAGTGGTCGGCGCGGTGGTCGTTCGCCTTCACGGCGGTGCCCAGCAGCGCGGTGCTGACCGGCGGCGGGGCGGCGGGCAGGCCGGAGAGGCGGGCGAGGGCGGGCATCAGGAACAGCGTCGCGCACACCATCGCGGAGACGGGATTGCCCGGAAGCCCCAGCACCGGGACCGCCCCGAGCCGCCCGAACAGGAGCGGTTTTCCGGGGCGCATGGCGATCTGCCAGAAGGTGACTTCGAGCCCGCGGGTCTGCAGCGCGGCGATCACCAGGTCATGGTCGCCGACCGAGGCGCCGCCGGTGGTGACCAGCATGTCGAGCCCGCCCACCGCGTCGGCCGCCGCGGCGACCGCTTCCGTCGTGTCCTGGGCGATCGGCAGGATGGTGGGCGCGCCGCCGCAGGCGCGGACCAGCGCCGCGAGTGCGTGGGAGTTGGAGCTGACGATGCCGCCGGCGGGGATCGGCTCGCCCGGCATGGCGATCTCGTCGCCGGTCGCGAGGATGCCGATGCGCGGGGCGCGATGCACCGTGAGCCACGGGTGGTTGGCGGCGGCGGCGAGGCCGATATCGCGCGCGGTCAGCCGCCGGCCGGCGGGCACCACGGTGTCGCCGCGAGCGAAATCCTGGCCGGCGCGGCGGATGTGACGGCCGGCGGTCACCGCCTCGTTCACCTGCACGCGCTCACCCGAACGGGTGGCGTCCTCCTGCAGCAGGATCGCGTCGGCGCCGGCGGGGACGACGCTGCCGGTGAACAGGCGGACGGCCTGGCCGGGACCGACCGCGCCCGCGAAGGGATGGCCGGCGGGGGCGGCGCCGATCACCGCGAGGTCCGCGCCCAGCGTGCCGTCGGCGGCGCGCAGGGCGTAGCCGTCCATCGCCGAGACGTCGGTGGGCGGCTGGGTGAGGCGGGCGACGACCGGGGCGGCGGTGACGCGGTTCCAGGCCTCGGCCAGCGCGACCAGTTCGGCGGGCGTGGGGGAGAGCGCGTCGAGGATGTGGCCGCGGGCGTCCTCGACGCTGATCAGCGGCGGGCGGCCGGGTGCGCGATCGGGCGTGCCGCTCATGCCTGGGTGAACTCCCCGGACTTGCCGCCGGCCTTGTGGGTGACGCGCAGCCCGTCGATGCGCATGCCGCGATCGACCGCCTTGCACATGTCATAGACGGTGAGGGCGGCGACCGAGGCGGCGGTCAGGGCCTCCATCTCGACCCCGGTCTGGCCGGTGGTGCGCACGGTGGCGGCGATCTGCACCGCCTGGGCGGCGGGATCGGCCTCGAGATCGACGCTGACGGCGGTGATCGGCAGCGGGTGGCAGAGCGGGATCAGGTCGGCGGTGCGCTTCGCCGCCATGATGCCGGCGAGCCGCGCCACGCCCAGCACGTCGCCCTTCTTGGCGGTGCCGGCCTGGATCATGGCCAGGGTCTCGGGCTGCATCGTCACCGTCACCCGGGCGGTGGCGCTGCGGTCGGTGGCCGGCTTGCCCCCCACATCCACCATCGCCGCATGACCGGCGGCATCGAAATGCGTGAGGCGGCGCGCGGTGTCCGGGGCGGCGCCTTGGGGACGATCGGAGGACATGGCGATCAGGCGTTGCCCAGCAGCGCGCGGGTCGCCGCGGTGACGTCGGGCTGGCGCATCAGGCTTTCGCCGACGAGGTAGCATTGCGACCCGACCGCGGCGAGGCGGCGCAGGTCGTCGGTTGTGCGAATGCCGCTTTCCGCGACCAGGAACCGATCCGGTGGGACATGCGGCGCGAGTTCCTCCGTGACCGCAAGATCGGTCACCAAGGTCTTGAGATTGCGATTGTTGATGCCAATCAGCGATGTCTCGAGGCCGAGTGCGCGCTCGAGTTCGCGCTGGTCGTGCACCTCGACCAGGACGTCGAGGTCGAGGGCGCGGGCCAATGCCTCGAGCTCGCGCGCCTGGGCGTCGGTCAGCGCCGCCATGATCAGCAGGATGCAGTCGGCGCCGATCGCGCGGCTCTCGTAGACCTGCCAGGGGTCGAGGACGAAATCCTTCCGCAGCACCGGGAGGGAGACGGCGTCGCGCGCGGCCTTGAGGTCGGCGATGCTGCCCTGGAACCATTTCTCGTCGGTCAGCACCGAGAGGCAGGTGGCGCCCCCGTCGGCATAGGCGCGGGCGAGGGCGGGTGGGTCGAAATCCGGGCGGATCAGCCCGCCGGAGGGCGAGGCCTTCTTGATCTCGGCGATCAGGCCGTAGCGGCCATGGGCGACCGCCTCCTTCAGCGCCAGTCCAAAGCCACGCGGAGTGTCGCCGCGGGCGGTGATTTCCTGGCGCAGCGCCTCGATCGGCCGCCTCGTCTTGCGATCGGCGACGAGGGCGCGGGTGTCGGCGCAGATGCGCGCGAGCACGTCCGGAATGGCTTGGGAGTCGTTCGGCATGTGGTCTCCTCGGCCCGTCGCGGGGGGCGGCCTCAGCGGGCTGCCGGCGCGGCGAGCGCGGTTTCCTGGCGTAGCGTTTCCAACGCCGAAAAGGCGGCTCCGGATGCGATCACGTCCGCGGCGATGGCGACGCCCTCGCGCAGGTCTGCGGCGCGCTCCGCGACGATCAGGGCGGCGGCGGCGTTCAGCAGGACGGTGTCTCGATAGGCGCTGGGGGCGCCTTGCAACAGGGCCTGCAGGGCGGCGGCGTTGTAGGCGGCATCACCACCGCGGATCGCCTCGATCGGCGCGCGGGACAGGCCGGCGTCCTCCGGGGCGACGGTGAAGCTGGTGATGCTGCCGTTGCGCAGCGCGGTGACCTGGTTTTCCCCGGCGACGGTGAGTTCGTCGAGGCCCTGGCCGTGCACCAGCCAGGCGCTGGTGCTGCCGAGTGCGGCGAGCGTCTCGGCCATCGGGCGGGTCCAGGCGGGGGCGAAGACGCCGGTGAGCTGGCGCGTCACGCGGGCCGGATTTGCGAGTGGGCCCAACAGGTTGAAGATCGTTCTTGTACCAAGCTCGACACGCGGGCCGGCGGCGTGGCGCATCGAGGGATGATGGCGGGGCGCGAACAGGAACACGCAGCCGGCGGCGCGCAGCACCTGTGGCAGACGCTCGAGCGGCGTGTCCACGTCGATGCCGAGGGCGGTGAGCACGTCGGCGCCACCGGTGCGCGAGGAAAGGGCGCGGTTGCCATGCTTGGCCACGGGCACGCCGGCGCCGGCCACCACGAAGGTGACGGCGGAGGAGACGTTGAGCGTGCCGGCGCCGTCCCCGCCGGTGCCGCACACGTCGATCGCGCCGGGTGGCGCCTCGATCGGGGTCATGCGCGCGCGCATGGCGCGGACCGCGCCGGTGATCTCGGGCACGGTTTCGCCGCGCAGGCGCATCGCCATCAGCAGGGCGCCGATCTGGGCCGGCGTGGCCTCGCCCGCCATGATGATGTCGAACGCGGCTTCGGCCTCGACGTCCGACAGCGTCTCGCCCGCGGCGAGGCGGGCGAGCGTGGGTTTCAGCGTTGTGGACACGGAGAGGCGGCGGTCAGGCCGCCCGCGCGGGCGTGTTCGAGCCGCGGGCGAGGCTGAGGAAGTTCGCCAGGATCCGATGGCCGTGTTCGCTGGCGATGCTCTCCGGGTGGAACTGCACCCCGTAGATCGGCAGGCTGCGATGGCGCATGGCCATGATCTGCCCGTCCTCGGTCCAGGCGGTGGGCACCAGCGTGTCGGGCAGCGTGTCCCGCTCGACCACGAGGCTGTGGTAGCGCGTGGCGCCGAAGGGGGAGGGCAGGCCTTCGAGGATGTCGGTGCCGGTATGGGAGATCTGGCTGACCTTGCCGTGCATGGGGGTGGCCGCGCGGATGACGGTGCCGCCGAAGGCCTGGCCGATCGCCTGGTGGCCGAGGCAGACGCCGAAGATCGGCAGCTTGCCCGCGGCGGCATGGATCAGGTCGAGGCAGATGCCGGCCTCGTTGGGCGTGCACGGGCCGGGAGAGAGGACGATCGCCTCCGGGTTCATCGCCAGGGCCTGCTCGACCGAGAGCTTGTCGTTGCGCCAGACTTCGCACTGGGCGCCGACATCGCCCAGGAAGTGGTACAGGTTGAAGGTAAAGCTGTCGTAGTTGTCGATGAGCAGGATCATGGCGCGGCATCCTTGCGCGATGGTGAAGGCGCGGTCAACGGGGACGGGGGCGGAAGGCGCGGGCTGCCCCCCGTCATGGCCGGGCTCGACCCGGCCATCCCTCGCGGCAAGGTGCTGGTGGGGATGGCCGGCACGATGGCCGGCCATGACGGTGGGGGCCGGGTGCGCGCCCGTCACCGGCACGGTGCAGCGCCCGGAGGCATGCCGGCGCCCCGTCACCGCCACGGGGCGCCGCGCGGCTCGGCCCCCGTCACCCCTGGTTCGGACCACCCTTGCCGGCGGCGAAGCGGACCGCTTCCTCCGCGGCACGCACCAGGGCGCGCGCCTTCTGGCGGGTCTCCTCGAACTCCGCCTCCGGCACCGAATCCGCGACGATGCCGGCGCCCGCCTGCACGTACATCGTGCCGTCCTTCACCAGCGCCGTGCGCAGCCCGATGCAGGTGTCCATCGTGCCGTTCGCCGCGAAATAGCCGATGCAGCCGGCATAGATGCCGCGGCGGTCGGGCTCCAGCTCCTCGATGATCTCCATCGCGCGGACCTTCGGCGCACCCGACAGCGTGCCCGCCGGGAACCCGGCCACCAGCGCATCCAGCGCGTCCAGCCCCTCGCGCAGCTTGCCCTCCACGTTGGAGGAGATGTGCATCACGTGGCTGAACCGCTCGATGACGAAGCTCTCCGTCACCTTCACCGACCCGATCGCGGAGACGCGCCCCACGTCGTTGCGGCCGAGATCGAGCAGCATCAGGTGCTCCGCCCGCTCCTTCGGATCGGACAGCAGCTCCGCCTCCAGCGCCTGGTCTTCCTCATAGGTGGCGCCGCGGCGACGGGTGCCGGCGAGCGGGCGGATCGTCACCGCGCCGTCGCGATAGCGCACCAGCACCTCGGGGCTCGAGCCGACCACGGCGAAGCCGCCGAAATCGAGGAAGAACAGGAACGGCGCCGGGTTGATCCGGCGCAGCGCGCGATAGAGCGAGAACGGCGGCAGCGCGAACGGGATCGAGAAGCGCTGGCTGAGCACGATCTGGAACGCGTCGCCCGCCGCGATGTACTCCTTGCACCGTTCGGCCGCAGCCAGGAACGCGTCCTTGGAGAAATTCGACGCGGGCACCGGCACGTCCGGCAGCATCACCGGCGGCGCCGGGTGCGGCAGCGGGCGTTCGAGCGCGGCCTCGGCTTCGTTCAGCCGCGCCTGGGCCTGGTTCCAGGCCTCCAGCACGTCGACGTCCGGCTGCGGGTAGACCGGGGCGATCAGGCTGAGCTCGTCGTTCACGGTGTCGAAGATCGCGAACAGCGTGGGCCGCGCCATCAGACCTTCCGGCACGCCGATCGTGTCGCGGTTCTTGTCCGGCAGATGCTCCATCAGCCGGACCATGTCGTAGCCCAGGTAGCCGATCAGCCCGCCCGCCATCGGCGGCAGGTTGGGCGGCACCTCGAGCCGGGTTTCCGCCACCAGGGCGCGCAGGCTCTCGAGCGGGGGACGGCTCTCGGGCACGAAGGCATGCGGGGCGGAGAGGGCATGGCGGTTGATCGACGCCTTGCCGTCCTGGCAGCGCCAGATCAGGTCGGGCTGCATGCCGATGATCGAGTAGCGGCCGCGCGCGGCGCCGCCCTCCACGCTCTCGAGCAGGAAGGAGTATGGCCGCCCGAGCGCCAGCTTGAGGAAGACGGCGACGGGGGTTTCGAGATCCGAGACGCTCTTGCGCCAGACCAGGCTGCCGCGCCCTGCCTCATGAGCGGAGCGGAAGGCGGCGAAGCCGGGTGAGACGGAGACGTTCATCGGATTCTCTGCTGTTTCAGGGTTGAACGACGCTGTTGAGGTTCTGCTGGTTGATGGAAACGTCGGCGCGCTGGCGCAGTGCCTGGGTAAACACCGTTGCGAGGTCGGCCGCAACCGAACGCTGCACGGCCTGCCGCGCCTGCTCGAGGCCGCCCGGATCGGTCTTCGGGTCGGGTTCCACCGTCTCGGCGGGGAGCGCGACCAGGAAGGCGTCCGGCGTCTCGACCATGGTGGGCTCGTTGGGCTTCAGGCCGAACAGGATGCGCTGCAGTTCGGGCGGCATGCCCTCGGCGCCCTGGGCGCGGGTGACCAGGGGCGTGCGCCGGACCGGCACGCCGGCGACGGTCGCGGCGTCGGCGAAGGACTGGCCGCCCTTGAGCGCGGTGAGCATCTTGGCTGCCTGCGTTTCGGCCGCATGGCGCTGCTGGTCGGCGGCCCAATCGTCCTCGACCTTCTGCTTGACCTGGTCGAACGGCTTCTCGCCGGGCGGAATCACGTCCTCCACCTCCAGCGCATAATAGGCGGAGCCGCCGGTCGAGGGCGTCTGCACCTCCACCAGCCGGGGCGGATCGCCCTTCTGGGTCTGGAACGCGGCGGCGACGATCGCCTTCCGCAGTTCGGGCGCGCCGGGGATCGGCGCGGGCATGCCGTCGGTCGTCTTGCCCTCCGCGTCGAGCGTGCCGGACAGGCCGGCCAGGCCGAGATCGCCGGGCAGCTCGTCGAAGGAGGTGCCGTTGGCGAGCAGGTTGTCGAGCTTGTTGGCGCGGTCGTAGATGATGTCGGCCGCCTTGTCGGCCAGCACCTTCTCGCGCAGCTCGTCCTTCACCTCGTCGAAGCTGCGGGTGTTGCCCGGCACGATCTTGCTCACCCTGGCCACGAACCACCCGAGCTGACCCTTGATCGGGGCGGAGACGGTGTCGGCCGTGGCGGCGAACACGGCGCGGGCGAGGTCGGGGTCGGGGATCATCGTCTGGGTGGCGGCGTCGAGCTCCACCGCCGTCGCCCCGTCGGCCTTGGCCGCCGCTTGCATCGCGGTCCAGTCCGCGCCGTCGCGCCATTTGGCGGCGAGCGCCTGGGCCTTGGCCTCGTCGGGCGCGGTGATCACCTGGGCGCTGCGGGTGGCGGTGGTCTCGTAGTCCGACTTCCGCGCCTCATAGGCGGCGCGCAGGTCGGCGTCGGTGATCGGGATATCCTTCGCGAGCGACTGAGGAGACAGCTCCACCACCTTGATCTTGCGGAATTCCGGGGTCGCGTAGCTATCCGGGTGGTTGTCGTACCAGCGCTGCAGCACCGCCTCGTCCGGGGCGGGCGGGGCAGGGGCCGCGGCGATCGGGAACTCGGCCACGTCGGCGGAGCGCTTCTCGAACTCCTGAGTGTAGATCGGCACCGTCTCGGTGTCCGGGGCGGTGGCGCCCGCGGTGACGGCGCCCATGAGCTGCCGCTGGGCGATGTCGTTGCGCATCAGGTCGAGGAAGCGCGGCTCGTTCAGCCCGTTGTTGCGCAGCACGGTCTCGAACACCTGGCGGTTGAACGACCCGTCGGGCCCGCGGAAGGCCGGGATCGCCATGACCGCCTCGCGCACCGCCGAATCGGGGGTGATCAGGCGCAGCGCGTGCAGCTCCTGCGTCAGCACCGTCTGGCCGATGATCCGCTGCAGCGTCTCGTCACCCACGCGGCGGCGCATCTCGGGCGTCGGCTCCTGCCCGTTCGGCAGGTCGCGGGTGGCGAGCGCCATGGCGCGGGTGAACTCGCCCTGGAAGGTCTGCGTCTCGATCGGGTCGCCGTCCACCTTGGCGACCCAGGTCGTGGTGCCGACCCCACGGATCACGTCGCCCACGCCCCACAGGACGAAGGACGCCACCATGATGAGGAAGAAGGCGCGAACGACCCAGGTGTCCAGGTAGCGGCGAAAGGCAGTGATCATCCAGAATGGTCCCTTGCACCCCGGAGCGGGGCGGCGGCGCAGTCATACGGTCACCGCCCCCGCTTTGCCAGCCGGCCGGTTTGCGCTAGCAGCAGCGCACTGCCCAGGCACACCGCGTCAGGGGCACGGTCATCATACAACGCCAGGGAAGGAGCGCCGAGGTGCCGCAACTGATCGCCGGAAACTGGAAGATGCACGGGCTCAAGGCCGAGGCCGCGGCGCTGGCCCAGGGCGTGGCGGCCGGCGCCCAGGGACTCGGATGCGAGCTGCTGGTCTGCCCGCCCGCGCTGCACGTGGCGGCGGTCGCGGAGATCCTGGCCGGCACGCCGGTGGCCGTGGGGGGGCAGGATTGCCATCAGGCCGAACAGGGCGCGCATACCGGCGACGTGTCGGCGAAGATGCTGCGCGACGTGGGCGCGAGCTGGGTGATCCTGGGCCACTCCGAACGCCGGCAGAACCACGGCGAGACCGACGAGCTGATCCGCGAAAAGACTCAGGCGGCGATGGCGGCCGGCGTGACGCCGATCGTCTGCGTCGGCGAGACGGCGGAGCAGCGCGCCGGCGGGCAGGAGACCGAGGTGGTCGGCTGGCAACTCGCCGGCAGCCTGCCGAAGCCGTTCGACGGCGTGGTCGCCTATGAGCCGGTCTGGGCGATCGGCACCGGCAAGACCGCGACCGAGGCGGACGTCGCGCAGATGCACGCCTTCATCCGCGAGGAGCTGGTCCGCCAGTTCGGCGATGCCGGCATGGGGATCCGCATCCTGTATGGCGGGTCGGTGAAGGCGTCCAACGCGGCGGCGCTGCTGGCGGTGCCGCATGTCGGGGGCGCGCTGGTGGGCGGGGCCAGCCTGAAGGCGGACGAGTTCCTGGCGATCGCCCGCGCCGCGAAGCCCGACTGAGCAGCCCCGCGGGTGCGCGGCGGCCGGCGGTGCGGCGTGCCGCGCTTCCGTTCCCGGCGAAAACACTCTAGAAGGCCCCGCCTTTCCCGACTCCTCCCCCGCTAGGGACCCTGCGTTGACCACTGTCCTGTTGATCATCCACCTGTTCGTCACGCTCGCGCTGATCGGCGTCGTGCTGATCCAGCGCAGCGAAGGCGGCGGACTGGGCATCGGCACGGCGCAGGGCATGGGGTCCTTCATGTCGGGGCGCGGCACCGCGAACCTGCTGACGCGGGCGACCGCGATCCTGGCCACGATCTTCATGGCGCTTTCGCTCACGCTGGCGCTGATGAATCGCGGCACCAGCGGGGTGGGGAGCTCGATCCTGGACGTCCCGTCCACCACGCCCGCGCCGGCTTCGAGCGGGACGCCGGCGCCGGGTGCGGGCCCGTCCGGCACTCCGACCCCGGGCACCCCAGCCCCGGGCACGCCCTCCGGCGCCCCGGCTTCGGGCGCCCCCGCTTCCGGTGCCCCCGCGTCCGGCGCCCCGAGTTCCGGCCCCGCCAAGCCCGGTCCGGGCGCCGCGACGCCCGGTGCGCCGGCCGCGGGCAGCAGCCCGGCGCCGCAGCAGGGCCCGTCCGTTCCCACCAACTGACCCTCGCGGGACGCATGTGTGACGTCGCTCCGACGGGCTTCCCCTGGCCCGAGTCGGGTTCGTATACTGGGCGCCCATGACGCGGTATGTATTCATCACCGGCGGCGTGGTTTCCTCCCTCGGCAAGGGCATCGCCGCAGCAGCACTCGGTGCGCTGCTGCAGGCGCGTGGCTATGCCGTGAAGCTGCGCAAGCTCGATCCCTACCTCAATGTCGATCCGGGGACGATGAGCCCCTATCAGCACGGCGAGGTGTTCGTCACCGACGATGGCGCGGAGACCGATCTCGACCTCGGTCATTATGAGCGCTTCACCGGCGTGCACGCGACCAAGCTCGACAACGCGACCACCGGGCGCATCTACTCCGAGGTGATCGCGAAGGAGCGGCGCGGCGACTATCTCGGCGCCACCGTCCAGGTGATCCCGCACATCACCGACGCCATCAAGGAAACGGTGCTGCGCGACACGTCCGAGTTCGACTTCGTCCTGGTCGAGATCGGCGGCACCGTCGGCGATATCGAGAGCCTCCCCTTCCTCGAAGCCATCCGCCAGTTGAGCAACGAGCTCGGCACCGAACGGGCGATGTTCGTCCACCTGACGCTGGTGCCCTACATTCCCTCCGCGGGCGAACTGAAGACCAAGCCCACCCAGCACTCGGTCAAGGAACTGCTGAACGTCGGCATCCAGCCGCAGATGCTGCTGTGCCGCTGCGACCGGCCGATCCCGGAGAACGAGCGGCGCAAGATCGCGCTGTTCTGCAACGTCCGGCCCGAGGCGGTGATCCCGGCGCTCGACGTCGACACGATCTACGCCGTGCCCATCCGCTACCACGAGGAGGGGATGGACCGCGAAGTGCTGCGGCATTTCGGCCTGCCCGCCGATCGGGAACCGGATCTCGGGCGCTGGCAGCAGATCGTCGAGAACGTGCGCTACCCGGAAGGCGAGGTGCGGATCGCCGTCGTCGGCAAGTACATCAACCTGCTCGACTCGTACAAATCGCTGGCCGAGGCGCTGACCCATGGCGGCATCGCCAACCGGGTGCGCGTCTCGCTCGACTGGGTCGACAGCGAGATCTTCGAGCAGCCCGGCACGGTCCAGCGGCTGGAAGGCGTGCACGGCATCCTGGTGCCCGGCGGCTTCGGGGAACGCGGCACGCCCGGCAAGATCGAGGCGGTGCGCTTCGCCCGTGAGCACAAGGTGCCGTTCTTCGGCATCTGCTTCGGCATGCAGATGGCGGTGATCGAGGCGGCGCGGAACCTGGCCGGCCTGGCCGAGGCCTCCTCCACCGAGTTCGGCCCCTGCGACACGCCGGTGGTCGGCCTGCTGACCGAATGGGCCCAGGGCAACGAGATGGTCCGCCGTGTCGCCGGCGGCGATCTCGGCGGCACCATGCGGCTCGGCGCCTTCCCGGCGGTGCTGGGCGAGGGGAGCCTGGTGCGCGCGACCTACGGCGGCGCGCCGTCGATCGAGGAGCGGCATCGGCACCGGTACGAAGTCAACGTTCACTTCCGGGAGCGGTTGGAGAAAACCGGGTTGCGCTTCTCCGGCATGTCCCCCGATGGTGTCCTTCCAGAGATCATCGAGTTCCCGACCCATCTGCATCCCTGGTTCGTCGGGGTGCAGTACCATCCGGAACTGAAGTCCAAGCCGTTCGACCCGCACCCGCTGTTCGCCGGCTTCATTGCCGCCGCCGTTCGGCAGGCGCGGCTGGTCTAGCGCGTGATCGGCGGAGGCGTACTCGCCGGAGCCGTGACTCACGCGATCAAGCAAAGGCTTCGAGCATGGTCGGCGAGCGAAAGTGAGCCGGAAATGCTCAAGCGGGCGCGCCCGGCGTCGCTCGTCCCCGTGACCGACCCGCGGGACCGCTGAAGGTCCCGTCATCCCGTCAACGACGAGCGAGGCTCCTGCATGATGCGATCCGACCGGACAGGCTTTGCCTATGCGCGCGCGGCGGGCTCCCCCCGGGGGCCAGGCCGCGGCGCCACGGCCAGGACTGGTTCGATCGATCAGACCTCCCGACAGGCTTTCGACCCCGAGCCAGGCACGGCTGCAAGCGCGCGCGGCAAGGCGTCCAACGCGCTGATGGCTTACGGGATCGCGGCCGCGATCGGCGTCACCTTCGTCGTCACGATCGTCACGTTGCGCCTCGCGCTCGGCACCGGCATCGACGAGAGCTTCCTGACCGGCGACGTGACGCAGCACATCGTCGGCCAGCGCTACTTCATCGCCGATGCGTGGCGCTGGCCGCTGCTGGTCACGCGCCTGCTCGAGCCGCCCCAGGGCGTCAACATCTCGCTGACCGACAGCATCCCGCTCGCGGCACTGCTGACCAAGCTGTTCCGCGGCATGCTGCCGGCGGGCTACACGACGATCTATCCCTGGCTGGGGGTCGCCTTCCTGCTGCAGCCCATCGCCGGCGTCTACGCGCTGCGCGGTGCCGGGGAGAAGCGCCTGCTGCCGGCTGCGCTCGTCGCCCTCCTGGCGCTGTCCATGCCGACGCTGCTGTTCCGGGTCGGGCACATCGCACTGTGCTCGCATTTCCTGCTGCTGTTCGCGATCGGGCTGTACCTGCGGATCACGGCGGACGGTCGGGGACGGCTGGGGCCGGTGCTGCTCCTGCTCTGCGCCTCGCTGCTGATCCACCCCTATCTGCTGGCGATGGTGGCGACCGTGCTGGTCGCGGCGCCGATCACGCTCTGCCTGCGCCGCGCGCCCTGGGCGACGGTCGCGGGCCAGGTCGCCGCCGCGCTGGTGGCGACCGCCGGGCTCGCCCTGCTCCTCGGCTATGGGGGCGAGAGCCCCGGCAGCGGCTTCGGCCGCGCCTCGATGAACCTGATCTCGCCGGTCTACCCGTTCCAGTCCTTCCTCTACCAGGCGATCGTCGGCAGCCCCGCGCCGCGGGTCGACGCCACCGGCCTGCAATACGAGGGCTACCAGTATCTCGGAGCCGGGGTGCTGCTGCTGCTGGCCGTGATGCTCGTCACCGACCCGCGCGCGGTCGGCCGTTCCATCCGCCGGCATGCCGGCCCCTGGCTGATCGGCGTGGCGCTCACGGTCCTGTCGGTGTCGAGCACCGCCTATGCCGGGCACAGCCTGCTGTTCCGCATCCCGCACGTGCCGGAGTTCATGCACCAGTTCCGCTCCAGCGGACGGTTCTTCTGGCCGGTCACCTATTTCCTGCTGATCGGCGCCGTGGTCGCGACGCTGCGCGGGCACCGGCGATGGGTCGCGTTGCCCGTCCTGGTGGTCGCCACCGGCCTGCAATGGGCGGACGCGACGGATCTGCGGCGCGGCATCACGCACATGGCCGGGCCGCATGCGCCCCTGACCGCCGAGGATCACCTGCTCGAGCGGGTGATCGCGCAGCACCGGCGGGTGACGATCTGGCCCACCGCGGCCTGCGGGGAGGTGGCGAGCGCGCCGCCGTTCATGCGCGTGCTGCGCGCCGCCTCCGTCCATGTGGTGCCGGTCAACTCGATGTACCTCGCGCGCGAGTCGGACGCGACCCATTGCGAGGGCGCCGAGATCGCCGCCGCACCGCTCGCCCCCGGCGAGCTGCGGCTGTTCATGCCGAACGCGATCAATGCCGCCGGCGCGGTGCCGGACGGCATCGACCACTGCCGCATGGTGGGGGAGTACGCAGCCTGCTCCCGCAACGACGGTGCGCTCTCAGGCCTGCCGGCGCTGCCGGCGGAACCGCTGTTCCCGATCGGCCAGCTCGTGCAGATGGGCGGCGATCACCTGCCGCCCCAGGCGGTGGTGGGCTGGTACTGGGCCGAACCGGAAGGTGCCTGGACGCGCGGCCACACGGCCATCCTGGCGGGGCGGTTCGTGGGGGTCGGCGCCGAACCGATGCGGCTCACGATCTGGGCGGACGCGGTGGCGGATCAGCCGGAGAAGGCGGTGACGGTGCGGATCGACGACACGGTGGTGGCGCACTGGCAGATCCATAGCGGCACGCAGCGGGAGTATACGGCGGAGATCCCGGCCGGCCTGCTCTCGGATGGGACTCATCTGGTCCGCTTCGAGATCGCCCATCCGATCCGCACCATCGATTTCCGCCACGACTCCGAAGACTCCCGCCTGCTCGGGCTCTATCTGATGAATTTCCGCTTCGACCCGAACTGACGCGGATCTGCGCCGCTGCTGGGAGAGGCAAGGGGAGCCGGGCGGCCTGCGAGGTGGAGGCCGGCCGAGCGACACGGCTGCCCTGCTCAGACGACCGGGGGCGCCTCGCTCAGAGTCCCCCTGGGGCGGCTTTGCGCCGCCCCGATCGGAGTTCCCTGGGGCGGCCTTGCGCCGCCCCGATCGGAGTTCCCTGGGGCGGGCTTGCGCCACCCTGCTCGAGCCACTGCGGGCGGGCGCGCCGTCCAGCTCGAGCCACTGCGGGCGGCAGGCGCCGCCCTGGCTCAGACCACCAGTGCGGCGCGTTCTCCGGCAGCGCGCGCCCAGGCTGCCTCCATGTCCTCGTCGAACAGTTCGGTCAGCTTCTTCATCATCGTGCCGCCCAGCTCCTCGGCGTCCACGATGGTGACGGCGCGACGGTAATAGCGGGTGACGTCGTGCCCGATGCCGATCGCGATCAGCTCCACCAGGTCGCGCGCCTCGATGTCGCGGATCACCTCGCGCAGATGCTTCTCGAGGTAGTTGCCCGGGTTCACCGACAGCGTCGAGTCATCGACCGGCGCGCCGTCGGAGATCACCATCAGGATCCGCCGATGTTCCGGGCGGACCAGCAGGCGGCGATAGGCCCAGAGCAGCGCCTCGCCGTCGATGTTCTCCTTCAGCAGCCCCTCGCGCAGCATCAGGCCGAGATTCTTGCGCGCGCGTCGCCAGGGCGCGTCCGCCGCCTTGTAGACGATGTGGCGCAGGTCGTTCAGCCGGCCGGGATTGCGCGGCTTGCCGTCCTGCACCCATTTCTCGCGGCTCTGCCCGCCCTTCCAGGCGCGCGTGGTGAAGCCCAGCACCTCGACCTTGACGGCGCAGCGCTCCAGCGTGCGGGCGAGGATGTCGCCACACATCGCCGCCACCGTGATCGGCCGGCCGCGCATGGAGCCCGCTTGTAGGACAGCGCCTGCATCGGGTTGATCACAACGCGGGCGAGGCGGCCGGCGTCCAGCAGCCCCTCCTCGAGGTCGAACTCCCAGGAGCGGGTCTGCTGCGCCAGCAGCCGGCGCTGCAGCCGGTTGGCGAGCTTCGAGATGACGCCCTGCAGATGCTGCAACTGCTGGTCGAGCTGCTGGCGCAGCCGCGCGAGCTCGTCCGCGTCGCAGAGGTCCTCGGCCTCGATTTCCTCGTCGTAGATGCGCGTATAGGCGCGATAGACCGCCTGGTCGTCGACCACCTGGCGCTCGCGCCGTGGCTGCGGGCCACCCGGACGGTCGTCGCCCTCGGCGACCGCGGCCTCATCCTCGGACTCGGAGCCGTCGTCGTCAGCCGCCTCGCCCTCCATCTCCTCCGGCTGGGCGCCCAGCATGGACTCGGACTCGGACTGGCTCTGGCCTTCGCCGTCCTGGCTGTTGTCCTGCTGGCCGGACTGCTCGCCGCCTTCCTCACCCTGGTCGTTCTCGTCGTTCGGATCCGCCTCGGATTCCGCCTCGGCGAGATCGAGCGCGGCCAGCAGCTTGCGGGTGGCGCGGGCGAAGGCCGTCTGGTCGTCCTGCGCGCTGGTCATCTCCGACAGCGCCTGGTCGGCCGACTCGCCCAGCGTGTCGCGCCACATCTGCAGCACGCGCTGCGCCGGTTCGGGGGCGGGCTCGCCCGACAGCTTCTCCCGCGCGAGCAGGGCCAGCGCCTTGTCGATCGGCAGCTGATCCTTGCGGGTCATGCGGTCGTAGCCTTCGGACTCGCATTCCTCGGTCAGCTTGGCGCGGAGATTGGCGTTGACGCCGGCCATGTGGCGGGCGCCGACGACTTCCACCCGCACCTGCTCCAGCGCGTCGTAGGCGTCCTTCGCCTCCCGCCGCGCCGGCATGCGTTCGGCATGCAGCGCGTCGTCGTGGTGGCGAAGCCGCAGCGCGAGCGCGTCGGACTGGCCGCGCAGCCGCGCCATCTCGTTCGCCGGCAGCGCGCGGGTGGGCAGCGGCAGCCGTGCGCGCTTGCCGGAGACGCCGGACGGTCCCGGCTGGAACGCCACCTGCACGTCGGGCTGTTCGGCGATCGCCCGCAGCACGCCGGCCGTGGCGCGCTTGAACTCTTCCGCCCGTGTGTTGTCCTGCTTGCTTCCGCTCATCCCGCCCGTTCCGTCACCGCCGACCTGTATCCGCCTCGACCGTCATGGCCGGGCCTCGACCCGGCCACCCCACCGGCACCTTGCCACACGCCGTCGTGGCCGAGCTTCGTCCCGGCCATCCTCACCGGCACCTTGCCATACGCCGTCATGGCCGGGCCTCGACCCGGCCACCCCACCGGCACCTTGCCACACGCCGTCA
>JAFKLG010000095.1:22344-49598 GCA_017304945.1 Rhodospirillales bacterium | reverse complement strand
CCTTGCCGCACGCCGTCATGGCCGAGCTTCGTCCCGGCCATCCTCACCGGCACCCTGCCGCACGCCGTCATGGCCGAGCTCGACCCGGCCATCCCCACCAGCACGAACACCGCGGCAGGGAGCGGACCGCCCAGGCCTCAGGCGAACTTCCGCGTGGTGAAGCCACCGGTCGGAATGTCCTCGTTGAAGCAGCGCTGGTAGTATTCGGCGACCGTCTGCCGCTCCGCCTCGTCGCACTTGTTGAGGAAGGTGACCCGGAAGGCGAAGCCCACGTCGCCGAAGATGCGCGCGTTCTCGGCCCAGGTGATCACGGTGCGCGGGGACATCACGGTCGAGATGTCGCCATTGATGAACCCGGCGCGGGTGAGGTCGGCCAGCGCCACCATGCTCTCGATCCGCTTGCGGGTCGCGGCATCCTTGGCGCCGTCGATGCCCATCTTCGCGAGCACGATGCTGGTTTCCATCGCGTGCGGCAGGTAGTTCAGGGTGGCGACGATGTTCCAGCGGTCCATCTGCCCCTGATTGATCTGCTGCGTGCCGTGATACAGGCCGGTCGTGTCGCCGAGGCCGACCGTGTTGGCGGTGGCGAACAGGCGGAACGACTTGTGCGGCCGGATCACCCGGTTCTGGTCGAGCAGGGTCAGCTTGCCTTCGACCTCGAGCACGCGCTGGATCACGAACATCACGTCCGGCCGGCCCGCGTCGTATTCGTCGAACACCAGGGCGCAGGCGTGCTGCAGCGCCCAGGGCAGGATGCCTTCGCGGAACTCGGTGATTTGCTTGCCGTCGCGCAGCACGATCGCGTCCTTGCCGACGAGGTCGATGCGGCTGATGTGGCTGTCCAGGTTCACGCGGATGCAGGGCCAGTTCAGGCGCGCCGCCACCTGCTCGATATGGGTGGACTTTCCGGTGCCGTGATAGCCCTGGATCATCACCCGGCGGTTGTAGGCGAAGCCAGCCAGGATCGCGATCGTGGTTTCCCGGTCGAATTTGTAGGCCGGGTCCAGTTCGGGGACGTGTTCGGTGCGGACCGAGAACGCCGGGACCTGCATGTCGATGTCGATGCCGAAGACGTCGCGCGCCGAGACGGAGGTATCCGGCAGGTCGATTGCGGACGTCGGGCGAGCTTCGGCGAGGGCGGCAACATTGTTCATCGGCCAGCGTGTCCTGTGTCTACCTTGGAAAACTCTAACCCCCGCACCGCCGCGCGCAAGAGCGAGGCCAAAACGAGGTGGCGGCGCGCCCCTGGCGGGCGCGGTCGGCATCACCCCTGCGTGCCGCGAATCCGCGCCGCCCGCAAGTGTGTCGCCGCGTGGTTCCGTCCCGCCCTGCGACCGGCCACGAGTGGTCCGGACCTCGGCGGGCGATGCGGTCTTACCCCGCGGCGGCGACCCTGGGTTCGTTGCCGAGACGGGATTTCAGGGCGGCGTAGGCGAGATTGATGGTCTTGAGGCGTTCCTCGGCATCCCGGCTGCCGCCATTGGCATCGGGATGGTGCCGTTTCGCCAATTCCTTGTACCGCGCCTTCACGACATCGAGCGTGGTGGGCCAGGAGAGGCCCAGCGCCGCCAGCGGTTCCTTCAGTTCGGCCGGCATCCGGTCCTCGCCACGGGCGCGGCGGGCCTTGTCCTGCTTGGCATCGGCCAGGATGCGCAGCGGGTCGCGCAGCACTTCCTCGTCCCAGGCGCCGGTGCCGAGGCGACCCAACGGCCAGGTGGGGCGTTGCCAGGAGGTGTCGGCGCGCAACTGCGCCTCGATCTCGCCGGGGGTCATGCCTTTGTAGAAGTCCCAGGCGCCGTTGTAGGCGCGCACGTGCTCCAGGCAGAACCACCAGTAGTCGTTCAGGCTCTGGCGGGACTTGGGGGCGCGGTATTCGCCCATGCCGCCGCAATTGGGCATGTCGCAGGCGCGGCCCGGCGCGGCCGGATCGGGCGCATAGGCTTTCGGGCGCGCGGAACGACGCGTGGTCATGGGGCGGTTATGCGGGGCGGCTGGCGGCGTTGGCAACCTCCGCTTGGCGGGGGCATCGGATTGGCTGATATGTGACGGCATGGCCTTGTCATCGTCTTCTTCGCGGGCGGAGCGGCTCGAGGCGCGCCTCGCCCAGACCTTTTCTCCCACGGTGCTGCGCATCCAGGACGACAGTGCGCGGCATGCCGGGCACTCCGGCGCGCAGCCTGGTGGCCAGACCCATTATGCCGTTCTGCTGGTTGCCGAGGCGTTTCGCGGCCAGAGCCGCGTCGCGCGCTCACGCGCCGTGCATGCCGCCCTGGCCGAGGAATTCGGTCCGCCGGAGACGGGCGGGATGCACGCCTTGTCGCTGGTATTGCGGACGCCGGAGGAGCACGCGGCGTCGGGTTCCTGAACGGGATGGCCGCGGGAGCTGCTGGCTCACGCGGCCGGATAAAGAGCGGAGGCATTCCGGGACGCGGAAGCGGTCCGGCGATGCCCGTGCGCGTGATCGCCGGCGGCGCATTCGCCGAGGCCTGACCCACGTGCTCGAAATCGGAGCTGAAGGATGCCGGGGCGCGGAGGCGGCTCGGCGAAGCTCAAGATGGGGATACGGATCGGGCGAGGGAAGGGGTGAGCGCCCCGGTTCTGCCCGGTGCCGGCGCGTTGCCGGGCGACGTGGGCTGGCGCGGTGATTCAGATGGGGTCAGGGGCCGATTGAAGGATTTCCTTCTCCGGTCGGCGGGGTATAACCGGGATCGAGGGGAATTCCGTCTCCCGATCACGCATAGGACCCCGAATGGCGACCGAGAAGGACCTGGACCGACTGGATCGCGCGATCTTGCGCCTGCTCGCCGACGACGCCTCCCTCTCGCTGGCGGACATCGCCTCCAAGGTCGGGCTCACGCCGACACCGTGCTGGAAGCGGATCCGCCGCATGGAGCAGGACGGGATCATCCAGCGCCGCGTCGCGGTGATCGACCCGAACAAGGTCGGGCTGCCGGTGTCGGTGTTCGTGGAGGTCGAGACGTCGGACCATTCCAACGAATGGCTGCAGCGCTTCGCCAAGGTGGTGCAGGAGACGCCGGAGATCGTCGACGCCTGGCGCATGAGCGGCGACGTCGACTACCTGCTGCACGTCGTGGTGCCGGACATCGCCGCCTATGACGGGTTCTATCGCAAGCTGATCGCGGCGGTGCCGCTGCGCAACGTCAGCAGCCGGTTCAGCATGGAACGCATGAAGGCGGCGCCGCTGCCGCTGTGAGGCGTCGGCAGCGGCGGCACCTGGGGTTCCGGACGCTCAGGCGTCCGGCAGGCCGTTGTCGGGCGACAGTTCCAGCCACATCGCGTTCACCGCGGCGAACGCACAAGCCAGGCCGAGGCCCAGCACCCAACTGAAATACCACATGGGTCGAACTCCTTGCTTGGGGGTGACGGCCGTGGGGGTGATCGCCGTTTCAGTAGACGCCATGCGGGTCGCGCAGCACGGACTCGGTCGTGACCTTGCCGCGCAGCACGCGATAGACCCAGGCCGTGTAGGCCAGCACCACGGGCAGCAGCAGCACCGTCACGACCGTCATCACCAGCAGCGTGACTCGGCTCGAGGACGCGTCCCACACCGTCAGGCTGGACACCGGATCGGCCGAGGACGGCAGCAGGAACGGGAACAGGCTGACCCCGGCGGTGGCGATGACGCCGGCGATCGCGAGCCCGCTGCAGAGGAAGGCGACGATCGGATGCCGGCCGGCGCGCAGCACCACGACGCTGAGCAGGGCGGCCACGACCGCGAGCGCCGGCGCGACCAACGTCACCGGCGCCGCGGCGTAGTTCGCCAGCAGCCCGCCGGGGACGATCGTCACCTGCTTCATCAGCGGATTGGACGGGCCGTCGGTCACCGCGGCGCCGAGCAGCCGATGCGCGGGGAGCTGCGTCACCCAGGCGCCCGCGGCCAGGAACGTCACCACCAGCACCAGTCCGGCGACGGTGCCGGCCTGGCGCGCGCGGGCGGCGATGCTCCCTTCGGTCTTGCAGGCGAGCCAGGCGGCGCCGTGCAGCAGCAGCATCGCCACGCTGACCACGCCGGCGAGCAGCGCGAACGGGTTGAACAGGCCGAAGAAGCTGCCTTCGTAGGTCACCCGCAGCGTGTCGTCGAAGCGGAAGGGCACGCCCTGCACCACGTTGCCGAAGGCGACCCCGAACACCAGCGCCGGGATCAGCCCGCCCGCGCACAGGGCCGCGTCCCACACCGCCCGCCAGCGCCGATCGGAGAGCTTGCTGCGGAACTTGAAGCCCACCGGCCGCAGGATCAGCGCCAGCAGGAGCAGCAGCATCGCGAGATAGAAGCCGGAGAACGCGACCGCATATAGCGGCGGCCAGGCGGCGAAGATCGCGCCGCCGCCCAGGATCAGCCACACTTGGTTGCCTTCCCACACCGGCCCGACCGTGTTGATCACCACCCGGCGCTCGACGTCCGTGCGTCCGGCCCAGGGCAGCAGCATCGCGGTGCCGAGATCGAACCCGTCCATCACGGCGATGCCGATCAGCAGCACCCCCAGCACCGCCCACCAGATCAGGCGCAGCACTTCGTATTCGGACATGACGTGTCTCCTACTCGGCGGCGTGCGTGGCGAGGGTGGGCATCACCGGTGGCGGCTGCAGCGCCTCGGGCCCGTGCCGGACGGTGCGCACCATCAGGAACACGTCGACCACCGCGAGCGTCGTATAGAGCAGCACGAAGCCGGACAGCGAGATCAGCGCCTGGCCGACGCTGAGCGTGGAGGCGGAGAGGAAGGTCGGCAGCACGCCGTCGATCGTCCAGGGCTGGCGGCCGCCCTCGGCCACGTACCAGCCGAGTTCGGCGGCGATCCAGGGCAGCGGCAGCGACCACAGGCAGACATGCAGCGCCGGTCGCCAGGCCTCGAGCTTGCGGATCGAGGCGCGCCAGAACATCAGCCCGAACAGCGCGATGAAGTAGAAGCCCAGGACCACCATCACGCGGAAGCTGAAGAACAGCGGCAGCACCGCGGGCACCGTGTCCCACGCCGCGGCGTCGATCATCGCCGGTGTGGCATCGGTGACGCCGGGGGCGTAGCGCTTCAGCAGCAGCGCGTAGCCGAGATCGCCGACATGCGCCTCGAACGTCGCTCGGGCGGCGGCGTCGGTGCGGTCGCGCCGCAGCACCTGCATCGCGGCATAGGCCTGCATGCCCGAGGCGATCTTCTGCTTCGCCTGCTCGACCAGATCGTTGATGCCGGTCACCTCGCCATCCAGCGAGCGGGTCGCGATCAGGCCGAGCACGTAGGGGATCTGGATCGCGTAGCGTGTCGTGTGCGCCTGCTGGTCGGGTAGGCCGATCACGGTGAACGCCGCCGGGGCCGGTTCGGTGTGCCACATCGACTCGATGGCGGCGATCTTCATCTTCTGGTTCTGGCCGGCGGTGTAGCCGCTCTCGTCGCCCAGCACGACGACCGACAGCGCGGCGGCGAGGCCGAAGCTCGCCGCCACCGTCATCGAGCGCAGCGCGAGCGCGCGGTTGCGGCCGGACAGCAGGTAGAAGGCGCTGATCGACAGGACGAACATCGCGCCGGTCACGTAGCCGGCCGAGACGGTGTGCACGAACTTCGCCTGCGCCACCGGGTTGAACAGCACGGCGGAGAAGTCGGTGACCTCCATCCGCATCGTGTCGAGGTTGAACTGCGCGCCCACCGGGTACTGCATCCAGCCGTTGGCGACCAGGATCCACAGCGCCGAGAGGTTGGTTCCGAGTGCAACCATGCAGGTGCAGAACAGGTGCTGCACCTTGGACAGCCGGTTCCAGCCGAAGAAGAACAGGCCGACGAAGGTGGCTTCCAGGAAGAACGCCATCAGCCCTTCGATGGCCAGCGGCGCGCCGAACACGTCGCCCACGTAGTGGCTGTAGTAGGCCCAGTTGGTGCCGAACTGGAACTCCATGGTGATGCCGGTCGCGACGCCCATGGCGAAGTTGATGCCGAACAGCGTGCCCCAGAACTTGGTCATGTCCCGCCAGATCGTGCGGCCGGTGGTGACGTAGACGCTCTCCATGATGGCGAGCAGCACGGCGAGGCCGAGTGTCAGGGGCACGAACAGGAAGTGGTACATGGCCGTGAGGCCGAACTGCAGGCGTGAGAGGTCGACGACGTCCATCGGGATCACCGCGTGGTCGGAGGGGAGGCGGGGGAGGCGAACAGGCCGGCGGGATCGATGGCCGGGCGGTGCGCGGGGGAGAAGCAGAACAGCCAAAGCAGGGTGAGGGCGACCAGCTTCAGCAGCAGCACGCCCACGATGTCGCGCCGGAGGTGGAGCGGGGCGGCGATGCGGTGTGGCGTCATGCTGCGGACCTCGCGGTCGCGCGCCTGCGGTGCCGGGGGACCCGGACGCCTGGAGGCGTGGCCGTGCGGGTGTGGTGACTCACTCGCTCTCGGCCGCCATTGATATGGATCATTCGTTCACTCGCGAATGCGCGTCGGCTCCGCCGCGCGCCGTCGATTACATCATATCGCTAAGCCGAATTTACTATATAGTGAAATTGCGTAATCATGCCGCGCCGGCCCGCAGGCCCGACCGGCTCACGCGCCCCGCCGGCGTCACATCTGCACGCGCACCGCCGGCGCGACATACGACAGGAGGCACCTTGGCGTCCCAGCCCAACCCCATACCCGCGAACGACCCGCCCGCGCGCCCGGAACGACCGCCCGCGTCCCGAACCCTCGGCCTGCATGAACCCGCGCCAGCGTTCCGCGCCCGCAGCACCCAGGGCGACGTCGCCCTCGCCGACTATCGCGGCCGCTGGCTGCTGCTGTTCGCCCATCCCGCCGACTTCACCCCGGTCTGCACCACCGAACTGATCGCCCTGGCGCGCGCCGCCGACCGCTTCGCCGCGCTCGACTGCGCCCTGTTGGGCCTCTCGGTGGACAGCCTGTTCGCGCACGTCGCCTGGCTGCGCAGCATCGAGGCGGATTTCGGCGTCGCCATCCCGTTCCCGCTGCTCGAGGACCCGTCGATGGCGATCGCCCGCGCCTTCGGCATGATCCATCCGAACGCCGCGGACGCCGCCACGGTCCGCGCCGTGGTGGTGATCGATCCCGCCGGGCTGATCCGCGCCACCACCTGCTACCCGGTCGAGGTGGGCCGCAACGTCGAGGAACTGCTCCGCCTCGTCGCCGCGCTGCAGACCGCCGATCGCGGCGGCGTCGCAACGCCCGAGGCCTGGCGTCCCGGCGAGCCCGTGCTGGCCGCGCCGGGCCTCGAACGCGCGGGCGGCGAGGGCACGCCGTGGTATTGCCGGGCCATCCCGATGCCCGCCGCCGCGGCGGAGCGGCCGGCATGACCACGCCCGATCCGATCGACATCGGCGGCGCCGTCCGCATCCTGCGCGCCGCCGCCAACCCGGTGCGGCTGCGCATCCTCCTGTTCCTGCGCGCCGGGGAGCGGAGCGTGCGCGAGATCGAGACGGCCCTCGGCCTGCACCAGCCGCTGCTGTCGCAGCAACTCGCGATGCTGCGCGGCGCGGCGCTGATCAGCGCCCGACGGGAGGCGCGGTCGGTGGTCTATCGCCTGATGGACGGCACCACGACGCATCTCGTCGACGCGCTGCTCCACCCCGCCCACGAGCCATCGCCGATGACGGCGGCCGCACCCCGGCCGGTGCCCAGCGCCGCACCGACCGGCCGGGTGGCCCCGCGCCAGAGTGCCGTGTTCGCAACCGTCGGAGAGAACGCATGATCGCCTGGACCGAATTTGCCCCGGCGCTCGCCGGTGGCGCCCTGATCGGCCTCGCCGCCGCCCTGCTCCTCCTGCTGCTCGGGCGCATCGCCGGCATCAGCGGGATCGCCGGCGCGCTGCTGCGCCGGCCCGATGCCGACGGCGCCTGGCGCGCCGCCTTCCTGCTGGGCCTGGTCGCCGGCCCGCTCCTCGAGGCTTGGCTGGCGGGGCGCGCGCCGGAGATCGAGATCGAGGCGTCGGTGCCGACCCTCATCGTCGCCGGCCTGCTGGTCGGGTTCGGCACCCGGCTGGGCAGCGGCTGCACCAGCGGCCACGGCGTCTGCGGCCTCGCTCGCCTGTCGCCGCGCTCGATCGCCGCGGTCGGCGTGTTCATGGCCGCCGCGATCGCCACCGTCTTCGTCGGGAGGCATGTGCTGTGACCGGGGCGCAGGCAGCTATCGTGAAGGCCGCTGCGGCGCTGCTCGCCGGCCTGGTGTTCGGCGTCGGCCTTGCGCTGTCGGGCATGCTGAACCCGGCCCGCGTGCTGGGCTTCCTCGATCTCGCCGGTGCCTGGGACCCGCGCCTCGCCTTCGTGCTGGCCGGCGCGGTCGCCGTCTCGGCCGTGAGCTACGCGCTGGCGCGCCACCGGCCACGGCCGCTGCTCGCGTCGCGCTTCGACATCCCGACCAGCCGTCGGATCGACGCGCGGCTGCTGCTGGGCGCGGCGCTGTTCGGCATCGGCTGGGGCATGGCGGGGTTCTGCCCCGGGCCGGCCTTCGCCTCCCTGGCGTTCGGCATCGGCAAGAGCGTGCTGTTCGTGGTGGCGATGCTGGCCGGCATGGCGCTGTTCCGCCTGGTCCCGCCGCCGCGCCCGTGACGGGGCCGGTCTTACCGCGCACCGGCCGGTTCGGATAGCATCGGAGCTCGTCTGCCAGGATCCCGTCGCAATGAGCCGCATCGCCTACGTCAACGGTCAATACGTCCCGCAGCCCGAGGCCGGGGTGAACATCGAGGATCGCGGCTTCCAGCTCGCGGACGGCGTCTACGAGGTGGTGCATCTCTACCAGGGCCGCTTCATCGACGAGGACCGCCATCTCGACCGGCTCGACCGCTCGCTCGCCGCGCTGCGCCTCGGCGCGCCGATGAGCCGGCCGGCGCTGCGCGTGGTGCTGCACGAGGTCGCGCGCCGCAATCGGCTGCGCGACGGGCTGCTCTACATGCAGGTCACCCGCGGGGTGGCGCGGCGCGACCACGCCTTTCCGCGCAAGCCGATCCCACCGACGATCGTGGTGACGATCCGCCGCATCCCGCCGTTTCCGACCGACCTCACGGACTGGACCGGCACCGCGATCACCCAGGCCGACCAGCGTTGGGCGCGCTGCGACATCAAGTCCACCGGCCTGCTGCCCAACGTGCTCGCCCGCCAGGCCGCCCGCGAGCAGGGCGCGGCCGAGGCGATCCTCTACGACCGCGACGGGATGGTCACCGAAGGCGCCGCCACCAGCGTCTGGATCGTCGACGCCGCCGGTACCTTGCGCACCCGCCCGCTCGATCACGCGATCCTGCCCGGCTGCACCCGCGGCGCCCTGATCGCGGAGCTGGACGCCGCCGGCATCCCGCACCGGGAGGATCGGTTCAGCCTGGACGAGCTGCGTTCGGCGCGGGAAGTGTTCATCACCGCCGCCACCACCTTCGTCAAACCGATGCTGGCGGTGGACGGTGCCCCGGTGGGCGACGGCGAGGTGGGGCCGGTCGCGCGCCGGCTGTTCGCGCTGTTCGCGCGCCACGTCCAAGGCGGGCCGCGCAATGCGGCCTGACCCAATGAAAACAGGAGGAACCAGGCATGCAGATCGGCTTCAACCTGCCGGTCAGCGGCCCGATGGCAACGCCCGCCATCATGGCCGAGACCGCCCGACTGGGTGAGGCGCTGGGCTTCGACTACCTCACCATGACCGATCACGTGGCGCTGCCCGACACCAGCACGCCCGGCTACCCGTATTCCGAGAGCGGCGCCTTCTACTCGCCCGACCCCGGCCACCGAGTGGAGCAGCTCACCGCCGCCGCCTGGGTCGCCGCCAAGACCGAGACGATCCGGATCACGCTCGCGGTCATGGTGGTGCCGCACCGGCCGGCGGCGATCACCGCCAAGATGCTCGCCACCATCGACGTGCTGTCGGGCGGCCGGCTCACGGTCGGCATCGGCGCCGGCTGGCTGAAGCCGGAAATCGACGCGATCGCCACCACGCCCTTCGCCGAACGCGGCGCCGTCACCGACGAATACCTGGACGCCTTCCGGGTGATCTGGACCGAGGACCGGCCGGTCTTCCACGGCAAATACACCCATGTCGACGGGCTGCTGTTCGACCCGAAGCCGGTCCAGACGCCGTATCCGCCGATCTGGGTGGGCGGCGAGAGTGGCCCGTCCATGCGCCGCGCGGCGCGGATCGGCGATGCCTGGTATCCGATCGGCACCAACAACGCGCATCTGCTCGACACCCGCCCCCGCCTCGTGGCCGGCATCGCGCGGCTGCGCAAGCTGACCGAGGCCGCCGGACGCGATCCCGCCAGTGTCGGCGTGGTCTATCGCATCAAGCGCCACGGCCATGCCGCCCCGCCGGCCTCGGACGGCGAACGCCGTCTGTTCACCAACGGCATCGATGCGGTGATCGAGGACATCCACGCCCTCCGCGAGCTCGGCGTCACCGCCCTCGATTTCGACTTCGAGGGACGCGACGCCGCGCGTGCACACGAGGAGATGCGCCGGTTTCGCGTCGAGGTGATGGATCGGCTGTGATCTTCCGCGCCGCTGCCGCGTCCATTCTCTGCATGCGCGATGATCGTCGTCGCGCAATGACTGCCGGAGGGTTTCGTGAGCGGACGCGCCGACTTCCCCATCCCGACGTTCGGGGCCGCGCTGCCGTCCGACGACCGGCGGCTGGCGGACCTGGCGAACGAGGCCGAACGCTGCCGCGTCGCCCTCGCGGCGGCGCCGCACGACCCGCGCCGGCACGCGGCCTATGGGGAGATGCTGCACCGGCTGGGCCAGGCGCAGGCGGCCGAACCGCATCTGCGCGAGGCGCTGCGCCTGCGCCCCGACGATGCGGCGACCTGGTCCAACCTGGGGCTGGTCCTGCTGGACCTGGGCCGCGCCGGGGAGGCCGAGAGCTGCGCGCGGACGGCGCTCCGGCTGCAACCCGCGTTCGCCGATGCCCATAACGCCCTCGGCATGGCGCATTACGCCCAGGGCTGCGTCGCCGAGGCGGAGAACAGCTTCCGCGGCGCCCTCCGCCTCGCGCCGGAGCATCCGCACGCGCTGCTGAACCTCGGCACTGCGCTGCAGAGCCTCGACCGGCTGGAGGAGGCGCATTCCTGCTACGTCGACGCCCTCTCCGCCGGCGCCGCCCCAGGGAAGGTGCTGAACAATCTCGGCCTGCTGCTGCAGGAGCTGGGCCAGCTCGACGAGGCCGAGGCGGTGTGCCGCGCGGCGCTCGACCAGGATCCCGACCGCATCGAGGCGCGGGTCAACCTGGCCCTGCTGCTGCTCGCGCGGGGAGATTACGTCGAGGGCTGGCGCGCCTACGAGTCACGCCTCCTGCTCCCCGGCGCGCAGACGCGGCGGTTCCTGCAGCCGCAATGGACCGGGGCGACGCCGCCGGATGGCCGCACCATCCTGCTGCACGCCGAACAAGGGTTCGGGGATACGCTGCAGTTCTGCCGCTACGCGCCGCTGCTGGCCGCGGCCGGCGCGCGCGTGCTGCTGGAGGTGCCCCCCGCGCTGGTGCGGCTGGCGAAGACGCTGACCGGGGTCGCGGCCGTGGTGACCGCGGGCGATCCGCTGCCGCCCTTCGACCTGCATTGCCCGCTGATGAGCCTGCCCGTCGCCTTCGGCACCACGCTCGACAGCATCCCGCATTCCTTGCCGTACCTGCAGGCGGATCCGGTCCAGGAAGCGGATTGGCGGCAGGCGCTGGCGCAAGTGCCCGGCCGGCGGATCGGCCTGGTCTGGGCCGGCAGCGCGCGGCTGGATCATCCCCACGCCGCGGCGCTCGACCGGCGGCGGTCGGTGTCGCTCGCCGCGCTCGCGCCGCTCGCCGCGATCCCCGCCTGCAGCTTCATCTCCCTCCAGCTCGGCGTCGCCGCGGCGCAGCCCTCGCCGCCGGGGATGCAGCTCCATGACCCGACCGCGCATCTGCACGACTTCGCCGACACGGCGGCGGTGATCGCCGCGCTGGATGCGGTGGTCAGCGTGGACAGCGCGGTCGCCCACCTGGCCGGGGCGATGGGCAAGCCGGTGTTCCTGCTCAACCGGTTCGACACGTGCTGGCGCTGGCTGCATGGGCGGGACGACAGTCCCTGGTACCCGACGCTGCGCCAGTTCCGCCAGCCGGCGCGGCATGACTGGGCGACCCCGATCACCCAGCTCGCGCAGGCCCTGGCAGACTTCCAGCCCTGACGCCGACCGACGCGCGGTAGCGGTGCTCGGCCTGCACCGTCCACCGAGCCGTCAGGGCAGCGGCGCCGGGTGGCGACGCCGGGGGGTTGGTCAGCGCCGCAGCAGGGTGATCTGGAAGGCTTCCAGCGCGGCGAGCGACAGGCTCTGGCAGACCTGGCCCTGGGCGACCGGGCCGGCGGTGGTGCCGTCGATGAAGCTCGCGCGGTAGGTGCAGTCGTAGAGCCGCGCGGCGGTCCCGCGCAGCCGGAGCGCGAAGCCCAGCAGCGGCAGCGTCTCGCCGCGCGTGCCGCAGAAATGCGGCGAACTCGTCCACGGCGTCGTGCCGGTCCGCGCCACCACGCCCTGATATTCGACATCCTCGGCCGACCAGCCGGGCGGCAGGCCGAGGCCGAACCCTTCGATCCACAGCCGGCTTCCGGGCAGGCCGATCCAGTCGGTCATGCGAACCCGCACATCGCCACGGTTGCGGATATGCGCAACCAGGCTGGCATCGGATAGCGGCGTCGCCGGCGTCTCCTCCCCGCTGTGCAGCACGACGTTGGGCGGCGGAGCCGGGGAGGGGGCGGCGGCCGGTTGCGGCGTGAAACCGGTCACCACCTGCGGCGGCGTCGGCGCCATCGGCAGCGGCAGGTTCGGTCCGCCGGCCCAGGGCGGCGGGGCGGGCGCGGGGGAGGCGCCGACGGCGGACACGGGGGAGGCAGCCGCGCTGACCGGCGCGTGGCCCTGCACGAGTTGGGTGATCGCGAGCCGCGGCGCGGCTTCGCGCGGCTGGCCCGGCTCATGATAGATCGTCAGCAGCACCTTGGCCGGGCCGTCCGCCACATGCACCAGCGCGGCCGGCCGCATCAGGTCGAGCCAGCCATCCGGCCGGAAGGTGCTGATCGTGACGCCCGGATGTTCGGACATCGGCCCCGGCGGCAGCGACAGGCGCACGCCGGGGAAATGCGGATTGGCATAGGCGGGCGGCGGCGGCTCGCTGAGGGAGACGCAGAACAGGCCGCTGTCGAAGCTCAGCAGATGGCAGGTGGCGGTCAGTTCGGAGGTCGGGCCGGGGGAGCCGCTCATGGGGGTCGATGCCTTCCACGGATCAAATGGGGAATGTCGATTGTTGCGCGCGTGAACGGCGGCAAGCGCGCCGACGCCACGCCGGATCGAAACGCAGCCGCATGCCAGGCAGCGAGACGGACCTGGGCATGCTCTAGGTGGAGGGCGCCGCGTCGGTGGCGGTGCGGGCCGCCTCGGCACAGGCAGCGCACTGGCCCTCCGCCTCGATGGTCGCGGAGCCCACGGTGAAGCCGAACCGCCGCGCCGCGTCCTGCAGGGCGTGGGCGAGGGCGTGATCCTCGATCTCGGTGACCCGGCCGCAGCTTCGACAGATCAGGAACTGCGCGGCGTGCGCCCCTGAGTCGTGGTCGACGCAGCCGACGAAGGCCGAGAGCCGCTCCAGCCGGTGGATCAGCCCCTGCTCCAGCAGGAAGTCGAGCGCGCGGTAGACGGTGGGCGGCGCGGCGCCCTGCCGCGTCTCCTTGAGCTGGTTGAGCAGGTCGTACGCGCCGGCGGGCTGGCCCGAATCGAGGATCAGCCCGAGCACCTGGCGGCGCAGGTCGGTGAGCTTCGCGCCGCGGTCGGAGCAGATCGCCGCGGCATGGGTCAGCAATGTTTCGGTACGGGGGGAGAACCCCATGAACACTCCTTGGCGGCCCGATGCCGCGGCACCAAGATAGCATCCATGACGACGCAAGCCACGCAAGACGAGATCCTCGGGCTCATCCGGTTCGACGCCGCCGGGCTGGTGCCGGCGATCGCGCAGCAGCACGACACCGGCGAGGTGCTGATGATGGCCTGGATGAACGCCGAGGCGGTGCGGGAGACGCTGGCGACCGGACGCGTCTGCTACTACAGCCGCAGCCGCAAGGGGTTGTGGCGCAAGGGGGAGACCTCGGGCCAGGCGCAGCACCTGCACGAGCTGCGCATCGACTGCGACGGCGACACGCTGCTGGTGCTGGTGCACCAGGAGGGCGTCGCCTGCCATACCGGCCGGCGGTCCTGCTTCTATCGCGCGGTGCGCGACGGGGCGGTGGTGGAGATCGCCGCGCCCGAGGTGTCGCCCGAGGCGCTGTACGGCCGCGATCATGGGCACGGCCACCGGCATGGCTGAGGTCACTCCCGTCACCTTGCTGACCGGGTTCCTGGGCGCCGGCAAGACGACGCTGCTGAACCACCTGCTGCGCCAGCCGGCGCTGGCGCGCACCGCCGTGCTGGTGAACGAGTTCGGCGAGATCGGCCTCGATCACCTGCTGATGGAGAAGGTCGACCCCGACACGGTGCTGCTGAACGCGGGCTGCCTGTGCTGCACGGTGCGCGGCGACCTCGTGCGCGTGCTGCGCAAGCTGCTGCCGCGCGCGCGGCGGGACGAGATCACCCGGGTGGTGATCGAGACCACAGGCCTCGCCGACCCCGCGCCGATCCTGGCCACCCTGATCGGCGATCCGGCGGTGGCGAGCGCCTATCGGCTGGACGGCGTCGTCACCGTGGTGGACGCGCTGTTCGGGGAGAGGCAGCTCGACACGCAGTTCGAGGCGGTGCGCCAGGTGGCGGTGGCCGACCGGATCGTGCTGAGCAAGACCGACCTCGCCGATCCGGCGCCGCTGCGGGCGCGGATCGCGCATCTCAATCCCGGCGCCCCGGTGATCGAGGCGGCGTTCGGCGCTGTCGATCCGGCCGCGCTGCTGGCCGCCGGTCCGTTCGATCCGAAGGCGAAGATTGCCGACGTGGCCGGCTGGCTGCACGAGGAGGCGGTGACGGCGGAGGAGCACGCCGGCGGGCACCACGCGCATGATCATGGCCACGATGATCATCACGGCGCGCACCGCCACGCTCACCATGATCACGGCCGGAATGGCCACTCGGGCCCGCATGACCACGAGCAGCATCATCACGGCGACGGCGACGCTCACGGCCACGACCGCAACCGGCACGACGCCCATATCCAGGCCTTCTGCATCACGCTCGAGGAGCCGCTCGCCTGGCAGGGGATCGGCACCTGGCTGGAGATGCTGCTGGCGACCCGCGGGGAGGCGCTGCTGCGGCTCAAGGGCATCCTGAACCTCGCCGGCCAGCCGAAGCCGGTCGCGATCCACGGCGTGCAGCACGTGCTGCATCCGCCGACCCTGCTGCCCGCCTGGCCGGAGGGCGATCCGCGCACCAGCCGGCTGGTGTTCATCACCCGCGACCTGCCGCGCGCAGCGATCGAGGATGGGCTGCGCGCCTTCGCCCTGGCCGCGCGGGGATGACCTCATGGCGGCCGGCCCGCGCGGCGCGGCGATGACGACCGTCTACCTGATCGCCGGGGAGCAGAGCGGCGACGTGCTGGGCGGCCGGCTGATGCGGGCGCTCGCCGCGTCCCGCCCCGACCTGCGCTTCGTCGGCATCGGCGGCGCGAACATGGCGGCCGAGGGCCTCGACAGCCTGTTCCCGATGCGCGAGCTCGCGCTGATGGGGCTGCTCGAGGTGCTGCCGCAGCTCCGGCGGCTGCGGGCGCGGCTCGGCCAGACGGTGGCCGACATCGCCGACCGGCGCCCCGACGTCGTGGTGACGATCGATGCGCCGAGTTTCACCCATCGCGTGCTGCGTCGCATCGCGCCGCTCGGCATTCCGCGCGCGCACTACGTCGCGCCGCAGGTCTGGGCGTGGCGGGAAGGGCGGGTGAAGCACTATCCCGGCCTGTGGGAGCGCCTGCTCTGCCTGCTGCCGTTCGAGCCGGACTTCTTCGCGCGCCACGGCCTGCCGGCCGCCTTCGTGGGCCATCCGGTGCTGGAGAGCGGGGCCGACACTGGCGATGCGGCGCGGTTTCGCGCCCGCCACGCCCTCCCGCCCGAGGCGCGGCTGGTGACCTTCATGCCGGGCAGCCGGCGCACCGAGGTCTCCCGCCTGCTGCCGGTGCTGGAAGCCACCCTGCGGCGGCTGCCGCCGGGGATCGTGCCGGTCGTGCCGATCGCGGCGCCGGTCGCGGAGGCGGTGCGTGCCGGCACCACCGACTGGCCCGTGGCGCCGATCCTGGTGACCGAGAATACGGAGAAGCACGATGCCTTCGCGGCCTCGGCGGCGGCGCTCACCAAATCCGGCACGTCGACGCTGGAATTGGCGCTCGCCGGCGTGCCGATGGTGGTGACCTACCGGGTGAACCCGCTCTCGGCGGCGATCGCGCGGCGGCTGATCAAGGTCCGCTACGCCTCGATCCTGAACATCATCGCCGGTCAGGCCGTGGTGCCCGAGCTGTTGCAGCAGGAGAGCACGCCGGACGGGCTGGCGGGCGTGTTGCGGGGGCTGCTCGACGACCCGGCGCAGGCCGCGGCGCAGCGCGCGGCGGTGGCGGGGCCGCTCGCCTCGCTCCGGCCGGCCGGGGGCGTGCTGCCCTCCGAAGCGGCGGCACGGGAGGTGCTTTCATTGCTGCGGGCGTGACCCCGCAAGACGGCGGGATCAAGCCCGGCCCAGCGGCGCGAGCGGGATCAGCTCGGCCCGCGGCGGGGCCGTGCGCTCCACGGCGCGAGGGGATCACCCGCGCGTCGGGCCGGCGGGATTCGCCGGGGCGAGCGGCAGGTCCAGGAGCACCGTGGTTCCCGTGGCGGCGCGGCTGTCCAGCGTCACCTGGCCGCCGGATTGCTGCGCAAATCCATAGACCTGGCTGAGTCCCAGGCCGCTGCCCTGGCCGACCCCCTTGGTCGTGAAGAACGGCTCGAACGCCCGTTCGAGCACCTCCGGCGGCATGCCGCCGCCGGTGTCGCTGAAGCCGATCCGGACCATCTCTCCCGGCCGGCCGTCCCCGTTCGGCAGCAGCGCGGTGCTAATGCGGAAGCGGCCCGCGCCGCCCATGGCGTCCCGCGGGTTGATGGCGATGTTGAGCACGGCGCGGTCGAACTCGGTGGTGTCGATGACGCAGATCGCGCCGCGCGCCTGGAACGCGAGTTCGAGCGGAATCTCGGGGCCGAGAGCGGTCTGCAGCAGGCCGTGGAGGGCGGAGAGCTGGGCCTCGATGTCGCACGGCGTCGGGTTGAGCATTTGTCGCTGCCCGAAGGTGAGGATCTGGCTGACCAGCTTGTCACCGCGACCGACGGCTCCCAGCGCCGCCGTGACGTGGCGGGCGGCGCGCGCCGGCAGCGGCTGGCGCTGCAGCAGCTCGAGATTGCCGTTCAGCACCATCAGCAGGTTGTTGAAGTCGTGCGCGACGCCGGCGGCGAGTTGCCCGACCGTCTCCATGCGCTGGCGCTGCTGCAGCTTCTCCGCGGTCCGCCATTGTGCCGCTTCGGCCTGCAGGCGCCGCTCACTGGCGGCGACGAGTTCGCGGCCGATCGCCGTCAGCTCCTTCACGCCGGTGGGCTGCACGACCGGCACCTCGCCTTCGCCGATCGCCTGAGCGGCCCTGGTGAGGATGCGGACCGGCGCGAGGATACGGCGCGTGGCCCAGACGGCGATCGTGACCGCGATGGCGCCGGCGAGCAGCCCGCCGCCGATCAGCCAGGTGACCGATTGCACGGCCGGCGCCACGACCGACCCGCGCAGCAGGCCGATCGCGCTGATCCAGCCGGTCTCGGGGGAGCGCCGGTAGACGCCGTAGACCTCCAGCCCCTCCAGGTTGACGCTGGTGAAGCCGCCACTCTCCCCGGTCGCGCGCGCCAGGAACTGGGGCGTGGCGCGGCGGCCGACGAACCGGGTCGGGTCGCGCGTGCGCGCGGCGATGATCCCCTTGCGATCGATCAGCGCCCCGATCCAGGTCGGCGGCAGATGCTGCGCCCGCAGGAACGCGTCCAGGCTCGCGGCGGGGATCAGCGCCATGATCACGTAGGCGAGGACGCCGTTGCGGAAGACCGGGCTGGCGACCGCGGTGTCCACCGCGTGCGGGGCGGTCGCGGGATACAGGTCGGACACCGCCGGCTTCCCCGAATGGACCACCTGCGCCACCACGTCCCTGGCCGCGGCCTCCAGATCCGCGGCTGGCCGGTCGTCCGGCGCCTCCAGTTCCAGATGTCCGTCGGGCGCGAGCAGGGCGAGGCCGCCCGCGAGGGCATCGGAGGTGACCAGCGCCCGCGCGGTGCGTTCGAAGGTCTGCAGATCGCCGCGCTGCAGCGAGTTGGAGGTCGAGATCGCCTGCAACAGGGAGATGATGCTGCCGAAGTAGCGATCGCTCGCCACCGAGACCGCATCCACCCGCTGCCGCACGCCTTCTTCGAGCGTCGTCTGTTGCGCGGATGCGAGTTTCGTGACCACGAACACGGCGAGCAGTGCCGGCGGCAGTGAAACGGCCAGCAGCGCGAGAAGCAATAACGGCCGGATGCCGAATTCCTTCGTCGCGACTCTCACTTTGCCGATCATGGTCGCGGAATACGACGGATTCACCGTCGAAACCTGACGTCCGGCGCACTTTTCCGTCATGTAACGCCGGCTTGGCAACCGGGATCGCCGGCAGCGGCGGTGGCACGCGGATCGTGCCGGCCGCTGCGCGGGTCACCCCGGCGGGGCGGGGCCTAACGCGGCAGCGTGCTCACGCCCATCAGTGCGAGATCGACGGCGCGCGCGCATTGCCGGCCTTCGCGGATCGCCCAGACCACCAGGGACTGGCCGCGCCGCATGTCGCCGGCCGCGAACAGCTTCTCCCGCGAGGTGCGGTAGTCGACTGTGTTGGCCGCCACGTTGCCGCGCGCGTCGAGTTCCACCGCGGCCTCGGCCAGCACGCCCGGCCGGTGCGGGCCGAGGAAGCCCATCGCCAGCAGCACCAGGTCGGCCGGCAGCGTGAAGTCGCTGCCCGCCAGTTCCTGCATCTGCATCCGGCCGTCGGGCGCGCGCACCCATTCGACCCGCACGCAGTCCAGCGCCTCGATGCGCCCATCGCGGCCGCGCGCGCCCTTGGTCAGCACCGCCCAGTCGCGCGTGCAGCCTTCCTCATGCGCGTGCGAGGAGCGCAGCCGGTTCGGCCAGTCCGGCCAGACCAGGCCCTTGTTCTCGCGCACCGGCGGCTTGGGCAGGATCTCGATCTGGGTGATCGAGGCGGCGCCCTGGCGCGCCGAGGTGCCGATGCAGTCCGACCCGGTATCGCCGCCGCCGACCACCACGACGTGCTTGCCCTTGGCCGAGATCGTCCCGCGCGGCGCGGCGCGATCCTCCGCGTCCCCGGCGTTGCGCTTGTTCTGCTGGGTCAGGAAGTCCATCGCGTAGTGGATGCCCTCGAGCTCGCGGCCCGGCACCTCGAGGTTGCGCGGCCATTCCGCGCCGCCCGCCAGCACCACCGCGTCATGCTCCGCGAGCAGCGTCTCGAGCGCCACGTCCTTGCCGATCTCCACGCCGGTGCGGAAGGCGACGCCTTCGGCCGCCATCTGCGCGACCCGGCGGTCGATCAGGTGCTTCTCCATCTTGAAGTCGGGAATGCCGTAGCGGAGCAGGCCGCCGATGCGGTCCTGCTTCTCGAACAGCGTCACGTCGTGGCCGGCGCGGGCGAGCTGCTGGGCGCAGGCCATGCCGGCGGGACCCGATCCGATGATTGCGACGCGCTTGCCGGTGCGGCGGGTGGGCGGGATCGGCGCGATCCAGCCTTCCTCCCAGGCGCGGTCGACGATCGCGCACTCGATCGACTTGATGGTCACCGGGTTGTCGTCGATGTTCAGCGTGCAGCCGGCCTCGCACGGCGCCGGGCAGATGCGGCCGGTGAACTCGGGGAAATTGTTGGTGGAGTGCAGGTTGATCGCCGCCTGCCGCCATTGCGCGCGGTAGACCAGGTTGTTCCAGTCCGGGATCTGGTTCATCACCGGGCAGGCGTTGTGGCAGAACGGGATGCCGCAATCCATGCAGCGCGCCGCCTGCTCACGCAGCGTGGGTTCGGGAAGCGGGGTGGTGAACTCCCTGAACGACTGCACGCGTGCTTCGGGCTTCTCGTAGCCGCGGTCGCGCCGTTCGATCTCCAGGAATCCGGTCGGCTTGCCCATGGTGGTCGTCCTTGCCTCTTCTCCGTGTCAGGCGCGGGCTGGGCCGGCGCAGTCACGACGTTGCTGTGCGATGGTCCGGCGGGGCGGGGATCCCCGGGTCAAGCCCGGGGATGACGAGAGGTGCTGCGGCGGTCTTGCGGGGCAGCGCAGGGCGCGGTCGGCGTCATTCCGCGGCCACGCTGCTTGCCGCCTCGGTGCGCAGGTCAATCAGCGCGCGGCGATAGTCGCGCGGCATCACCTTCACGAAGCGGGACAGCGCAGTCTCCCAATCCTCCAGCAACTCGCGGGCGCGCGCGCTGCCGGTGAACAGCAGGTGCCGCTCGAGCAGGATGCGCAGCCGTTCCGCATCGAAGCGCAGCGGATCGCCCATGCCCGCATCGTCGACGCTGAGCGCGCGCTGGCGCGGCCGGCCCGGCGCGTCGGCCGGTCCGATCTCCGGGGCAGCGATCGGCTCCAGGTCCACCTGTGCCAGGTTGCACAGCCGCTTGAACCGCGCGTGCTCGTCGAACACGTAGGCGACGCCGCCCGACATGCCGGCAGCGAAGTTGCGCCCGGTCTCGCCCAGCACCACGACGGTGCCGCCGGTCATGTATTCGCAGCCATGATCGCCGCAGCCCTCGACCACCGTGACCGCGCCCGAGTTGCGCACCGCGAAGCGCTCGCCGGCGACGCCCTCGAAATACGCCTCACCGGCGATCGCGCCATACAGCACGGTATTGCCGACGATGATGTTTTCGGTCGGCCGGCGACGCGCGGCCTCCGGCTGGCGCACCACGACGCGGCCGCCCGACAGGCCCTTGCCGACATAGTCGTTGGCGTCCCCGGTCAGCGTCAGGCTGACGCCGCGGGCGAGGAACGCGCCGAAGCTCTGGCCCGCGGTGCCGGTGAGGGCGATCGCGATCGTGTCCTCGGGCAGTCCCGCATGCCCGTGCCGCTGCGCGACCGCGCCCGAGAGCATGGCGCCGACGGTGCGGTTGATGTTGCGCACCGGTGCCTCGATGCGCACCGGCGTGCCGTGCTCCAGCGCCGGGCGCGCCTCGGCCAGCAGGTGCTGGTCGAGTGCGTCCTCGAGCCCGTGCGCCTGCGTCTCGGTCCAGAAGCGGGCGATGCCGGGCTTGGCCGCCGGCGCGAACAGGATGCGCGAGAGGTCGACGCCCTTCGCCTTCCAGTGCGCGACCGCGCGGCGTTCGTCGAGCCGCTCCACCTGGCCCACCATCTCCTCCATCCGGCGGAAACCCAATTGCGCCATCAGTGCGCGGACTTCCTCGGCGACGAAGAAGAAGTAGTTGATGACGTGTTCCGGCGTGCCGGTGAAGCGCGCGCGCAGCACCGGATCCTGCGTCGCGACGCCGACCGGGCAGGTGTTCAGGTGGCACTTGCGCATCATGATGCAGCCGGCGGCGATCAGCGGCGCGGTGGCGAAGCCGAACTCGTCGGCGCCCAGCAGCGCGCCGACCACGACGTCGCGGCCGGTGCGCAGGCCGCCATCGACCTGCACCGCGATGCGGCCGCGCAAGCCGTTCAGCACCAGCGTCTGCTGCGTCTCCGCGAGCCCGATCTCCCACGGGCTGCCGGCATGGGTCAGCGAGGTGAGGGGGCTCGCGCCCGTGCCGCCCTCATAGCCGGCGATCGTCACGTGGTCGGCACGCGCCTTGGACACGCCCGCCGCCACCGTGCCGACGCCGACCTCGGAGACCAGCTTCACCGAGATGCGCGCCGCCGGGTTGACGTTCTTCAGGTCGTGGATGAGCTGCGCCAGGTCCTCGATCGAGTAGATGTCGTGATGCGGCGGCGGCGAGATCAGCCCGACGCCCGGCGTCGAGTGGCGCACCCGCGCGATGTTCTTGTCGACCTTGTGGCCGGGGAGCTGTCCGCCTTCGCCCGGCTTCGCGCCCTGCGCCATCTTGATCTGGATGTCGTCGGCATTGACCAGGTACTCGGCGGTGACGCCGAACCGGCCCGACGCCACCTGCTTGATCGCGGAGCGCATGGAATCGCCGTTCGGCATCGGCACGAACCGGTCCGGCTCCTCGCCGCCCTCGCCGGTGTTGGACTTGCCGCCGATCCGGTTCATTGCGATCGCCAGCGTGGTGTGCGCCTCGCGCGAGATCGAGCCGAAGCTCATCGCGCCGGTGGCGAAGCGCTTGACGATCTCGGAGGCGGGCTCGACCTCGTCGAGCGGCACCGGCGTTTCGGCGAAGCGGAACTGCATCAGGCCGCGGATGGTCAGCAGCCGCTCGTTCTGCTCGTTGATGCCGCGGGCGAAGGCCGCGTATTCGTCGGGCAGGTTGCCGCGCACCGCGTGCTGCAGGCGGGAGATCGATTCCGGCGTCCAGGCATGCGCCTCGCCGCGCAGGCGGAACGCGTAGTCGCCGCCCACGTCCAGCATCGCCTGGTAGATCGGGTTGTCGCTGTAGGCGGTCTGGTGTCGCGCCACCGCCTCGGCGGCGATCTCCGCCATCCCGACGCCCTCGATCGTGGTCGCGGTGCCGGTGAAGCATCGCTCGACGAAGCCGGAGGAGAGGCCGACCGCGTCGAAGATCTGCGCGCCGCAATAGGACTGGTAGGTGGAGATGCCCATCTTGGACATCACCTTCAGCATCCCCTTGCCGACCGCCTTCAGGTAGTTCTTCTGCACCTCGTAGGCGGATTGGCGCAGCCCGTTCTGTTCGCGGATCTGCTCCAGCGTCTCGAAGGCGAGATAGGGATTGATCGCCTCGGCGCCGTAACCTGCCAGCACGCAGAAATGGTGCACCTCCCGCGCTTCGCCGGTCTCGACCACGAGGCCGGTCGACATGCGCAGGCCCTGGCGGATCAGGTGGTGGTGGGTCGCCGCGGTGGCCAGCAGGGACGGGACGGGGATCCGGTCGGGCCCGGCGGCGCGGTCGGACAGGATCAGGATGTTGTGGTTGGCGAGCACGGCATCCGTCGCCTCGCGGCAGATGCGTTCGACCGCGGCCGCCATTCCGGCGGCGCCCTCGGCGGCCGGCCAGGTGGTGTCGATCGTCATGGTGCGGAACGCGCCGCCGGCCAGGCTGTCGATCGCGCGCACCTTTTCGAGGTCGGCGTTGGTCAGGATCGGCTGCTGCACCTCGAGCCGGTAGTGGTTGCCGGCGTGATGCCCGAGCAGGTTGGGCCGCGGGCCGATCATGGAGACGAGCGACATCACCAGCTCCTCGCGGATCGGATCGATCGGCGGGTTGGTGACCTGCGCGAAGTTCTGCTTGAAGTAGTTGAACAGCAGCTTCGGCTTGTCGGACAGCACCGCGAGCGGCGTGTCGGTGCCCATCGAGCCGACCGGGTCGTCGCCCTGCACCGCCATCGGCTCGAGGAAGAACTGCACGTCCTCCTGCGTGTAGCCGAACACCTGCTGCTGCTTCAGCAGGCTGGCCGGATCGTTCGGGCGCGGCCGGTCGCGTTCGGGCGTGTCCGCCAGGTCCTCGAGCTTGAACTGGGTCTGCTTCAGCCAGTCGGCGTAAGGGTTAGCGGCGGCGAGCTGCCGCTTGATCTCGGCATCGTCGATGATGCGGCCCTGCTCGAGGTCGATCAGCAGCATCTTGCCCGGCTGCAGGCGCCACTTGCGCAGGATCCGCTCCTCCGGCACGGGCAGCACGCCCGATTCCGAGGCGAGGATCACCTGGTCGTCGTCGGTCACCACGTAGCGCGCGGGGCGCAGCCCGTTGCGATCGAGCGTCGCGCCGATCTGCCGCCCGTCGGTGAAGGCGATCGCGGCCGGGCCGTCCCACGGCTCCATCAGCGCGGCATAGTATTCGTAGAAGGCTTTCCGTTCCGGCTCCATCAACGGGTTGCCGGCCCAGGCCTCGGGGATCAGCATCATCATCGCATGGGCGAGCGAGTAGCCGCCGGCGACCAGGATCTCGAGCGCGTTGTCGATGCAGGCGGTGTCCGACTGGCCGTGCGGGATCAGCGGCCACATCTTGTCGAGATCGGGCCCGATCAGGTCGGAGCTCATGGAGCGCCGGCGCGCGTACATCCAGTTGACGTTGCCGCGGACCGTGTTGATCTCGCCGTTATGCGCAACGAACCGGTACGGGTGCGCGAGTTTCCAGGACGGGAAGGTGTTGGTCGAGAAGCGCTGGTGCACCAGCGCGAGCGCGGACTGCGTCAGCGGATTGCGCAGGTCGGCGTAGAAGCTGCCGACCTGGCCCGCGAGCAGCAGCCCCTTGTAGACGAGCGTGCGGCTCGAGAAGGACGGCATGTAGAACTCGGCGAGCCCGGGAATGCCGCGCTTTTCGCCGATCGCGCGCAGGTTGTTCAGGATCTGCTTGCGGATCGCCAGGATCTTGCGCTCGAACGCGTCCTGGCCGCGGATCTGCGGACCCGCCGCGATCACCGCCTGGCGGATCACCGGCATCGTCTCGATCACGGTCTTGCCGAGGCCGGTGAGGTCGGTCGGCACCTCGCGCCAGCCGACCATGGCCTGGCCTTCCTTGACCAGGACCTCCTCGAAATGGCGCACCGCGTGGTCGCGGGCCCGCGCCTCCCGCGGCAGGAAGCACATGGCGACCGCGTAGCGCCCGAGCGGGGGGAGGCGGAGGGCGGATCTGGCGGCCCAGTCGCGCAGCAGCGCATCCGGCATCTGGATCAGGCAGCCGGCGCCGTCGCCCATCAGCGGATCCGCGCCGACCGCGCCGCGATGGTCGAGATTGAGCAGGATCTGCAGTCCCTGCGTGATGATGTCGTGCGACTTTCGGCCCTTGATGTTCGCGATGAAGCCGACGCCGCACGCGTCGTGCTCGTTGCGCGGGTCGTAGAGGCCTTGCTTCGCGAACGTTTCCATCATTGCGTCTCTGTGTTTCCGCGCCGGTGAGTCCAGCGCTGTGTACAACCGTAATGGCGGGGTGGGGTTTGCCCGTCCCGGCCTGCGGCGGCAATATTGCTGCCGGAAACGACCCTATGTCATGCCGGAGGTTGCCCGCAAGGCGGCGAGAGCAGCCCTGGTATTCCACCCCGGCCCGCCATAAGCTCCCGGCAACGCCTGTTGGCGCAACGAACCGGGGAACGGAACGCCATGAAACGCAGAATGCTGGCGATGGCCATGGGCCTCGCCCTCGCCACGCTCGTCCCATCCGCCGAGGCCGCCGATCCGATCAAGGTCGGCATGTTGTTCCCGCAGAGCGGCGGCGCCGGCGACGACGGCCAGCGCGTCACCCGCGCCGTCCAGGTGATGGCGGAGGTCATCAACGCGCAGGGCGGCGTGCTGGGTCGCCCCATCCAGGTCCTCGTGCGCGACGACGAGAGCACCCCCGCGGTCGGCGTCGCCAAGGCGAACGAACTGATCGGGGAGGGCGTCTCGCTGGTGATCGAGGGCTACAACAGCCCGGTCACGCTGGCCATCCAGCCGGTGCTCGCCCGCGCCGGGATCATGGACATCACCGCGATCTCCAAGGCGGACCCGATCCTGTCCGGCACCGGCAACAAGCTCGCCGTGCGCACCAACAGTTCGAACGCGATGGACGCGGCCGCGATCGCCCAGGCGATCATGCAGATGAAGGCGCACAAGATCGGGTTCGCGACGCAGAACGACGCCTATGGCAACGGCGCCCAGGCGGCGATCGAGGCCGAACTGAAGAAGGCCAGCTGGGACTACCAGGTGGTGAGCCAGCAGGGCTTCAGCTTCACCGCCACGGATTTCCGCGTCGCCGTCACCGCGCTCAAGGACGCCAAGCCGGACGTGGTGGTGGTGACCAACTCCTCCGCCTCCTCGGGCATGCCCGCCTTCCTGCAGCAATACGCGCAGGCCCAGGTCGGCGTGCCGCTGGTTGCCGCGGTCGGCACGATCTCGCCGCAGGTGCTGGAGGTCGCCGGTCCCGCCGCGAACGGGGTGGTCAGCGCCGACATCTACTTCGCGAACGTCGAGCCCTTCGCCTCCAATCCGGCCAACAAGGCCTTCGTCGCCGCCCTCGCCAAGGACGGCAAGGTCCAGGCCGACAAGTTCACCGCGCTCGGGGCGGTCGCGCTGCAGGTCTGGGCGATCGCCGCCAATCAGGTGAAGAGCCTGGAGAAGGAGAAGGTGGCCGAGGCGATCCGCGGCCACACCATCCCCGGGACGATCTTCGGGGACGCCAGCTTCGCCGCGAACGGCCAGATGCAGGCGCGTTACTTCCCGATGGTCGTGCGCGACGGCAAGATCGTGGTGCAGCCGTGACGGAGAGGCGGTGAGCGGCCTGCTGCCGTGACGACGACCGCGGCGGAGGCGCCAATGAGGAGCGGGGCCGCCGGCGAGCCGCCCCGTCTCGAGGTCCGCAACCTCTCGGTCCGCTTCGGCGGATTCCGTGCGCTGTCCGACGTGTCCTGGGCGGTGGGGGGCGGCCACATCCTCGGCATCATCGGACCGAACGGGGCCGGGAAGAGCACCTGCTTCAATGCGGTGACCAACATGGTGCGGCACGAGGGAAGGGTGCTGCTCGACGGCGCCGACGTCACCGACCTGCCGCCGCACCGGCTCGCCGCGCGTGGGCTGCACCGCACCTTCCAGCAGAACGCGTTCTTCGCCGGCATCCCGGTGCTGGAGAACATGACCGGCGCCCTGCTGCGCAGTACCGGCACCGGCCTCGCCGCCTCGGTGCTGCTGCCCTGGGTGGAGCGGCGTCGCCGTCGCGCGGCCGAGGAGCAGGCCCGCGCGCTGCTGCAGCGGTTCGCGGTGCCCGAGGCGCTGCACCGGCTGCCGCCCGGATCGCTGCCCTACGGCACGCAGCGCATGCTGTCGATCGCGCTCGCCTATGCCGAGGGCGCGCGGGCGCTGCTGCTGGACGAGCCGGCCGCGGGCCTGGGCGGGCCGGACATGGAGAAACTCGCCGAGACCCTGGCCGCGCTGCGGACCGAGGGGATCGGCATCGTCCTGATCGAGCATCACATGGACCTGGTGATGGAGTTGGCCGACCACCTGGTCGTGCTGGAGACCGGAAGCGTGCTGGCGGACGGCCCGCCCGCCGCGGTGCAGTCCGACCCCAAGGTGCTCGAAGCCTATTTGGGCCGCGCCGCATGAGCGCCCCGCTTCCCCCTCTCCCCTGGCGGGAGAGGGATGGGGTGAGGGGGCGACCGGGGCGACCGCGCCGCCGGACGCCCACCCCCAGCACCCCCGCCCCCCGACCCCCTCCCGCCAGGGGAGGGGGAGTGTCGTGCCAGCCGTGACC
>JAFKLG010000095.1:0-22264 GCA_017304945.1 Rhodospirillales bacterium | reverse complement strand
CGTGACCCCGGCGCTCTCCGTCTCCGGCCTCTCCGTCGCCTATGGCGCGGCGGAGCCGGCCGTCTCCGTGCCCGACCTCGCGCTCGCGCCCGGCACGCTCGCCGGAGTGGTCGGCGCCAACGGCGCGGGCAAGACCACGCTGGTGAACGGCATCCTCGGCTGGTCGCGCGGCCCCGCCCGCGTCACCGGCACCGTGCGGCTCGACGGCTACGACCTTGGCCCCCTCGCCGTGCATGCGCGCGTCCGCCGCGGCCTGCTGCTCGTCCCCGAAGGGCTCGCCGTGTTCGGCACCATGAGCGTCGAGGAGAACCTGCGCGCCACGCGCCCGCACGGCGCCGAGGCCGCGGCGCGCGCCTTCCTCGTCGACCGTGTGTTCGAGCTGTTCCCACGGCTCGCCGAACGCCGGCGCAACCGCGCCGCGCAACTCTCCGGCGGGGAGCGGCAGATGCTCGCGATCGGCCGCGCGCTGCGCCTCGGCCCGCGCGTGCTGCTGCTCGACGAGCCCTCGATCGGCCTCGCGCCCCGGCTGGTGTCGACCTTGCTGGAAGCAATCCGCCGCCTGGTGGATCAGGGCCTGACCGTGCTGCTGGTCGAGCAGAACGTGCGCGCGGCGATGGACGTGGTCGACCACCTCTACCTCCTCGAGCGCGGACGGGTCGTCGCCGACGGCCCGATCGCCGCGATGCGCGACGACAGGCGCATCGTCGAGGCCTATCTCGGGAGCGTCCGCCCATGAACGTCGCGCAGCAGCTCGCCAACGGGCTGATCATGGGCCACGCCTACGCGCTCACCGCGATCGGCTGGACGCTGCTGCTGGGCGCGGCGCGGCTGGTGAATTTCGGCCATGGCCAGATGTACATGCTGGGTGCCTTCGTCGCCTGGTGGGCGATGCGCGCGCTCGACCTGCCCTACTGGGCGGCGATCCCGGTGGCGGTGCTGGCCGGCGGCGTGCTGGGCGCGATCATGCAGCGCGCCATGCTGCGGCTGACGCTGCAGCAGAACCTGGTCAGCCTGATGATCGTCACCTTGGGCTTCGGCCAGATCGTCGAAGGCGCGGCGGGCCTCGCCTTCGGCGCCAAGCCCCAGACGCTGGCCAGCCCGCTGAACGCGATCACGCTGCATTGGGGGCCCGTGCTGCTGACCGCGCAGGACCTGCTGGTGGTGGTCGCCACGATCGCGATGTTCCTGCTGCTGCATTTCGTGCTGGGCCGCGGCCTGGTCGGCTCCTGGGTGCGCATGGTGGCCGAGGATCCGCGCCTCACCCAGCTCGCCGGGGTGAACGTGGCCGGCATCTATCTCGGCATCTTCGCCTTCGAGGGCGCCGCGGTGGCGCTCGCCGCGACCCTGGTCGCGCCGCGCACGCCGATCATCACCTCGATGGGGTTCGACGAGGTGATCATGACCTTCGTGGTGGTCGTGCTGGGCGGTATCGGGTCGGTCGCCGGCTCCTATGTCGCGGGCCTCGGCCTCGGCCTGTTCTCCGCCTTCTTCGGCGCGCTGGTGGCGCCCGCCTACACCACCGCCGCCGCGTTCCTGATCGTGATCCCGATCATGGTGCTGCGCCCCGGTGGCCTCGCGGCCGGAGGAGCACGCCGATGACCCGGCTGCTGGCGTGGCTGGCCCTCGCGGTGGCCGGCTACTTCCTGCCCGCGGCGCTGGGCGGCACCACGCTCGTCTACAACACGCTGGTGGTGACGGCGATCTTCGCGGTGATGGCGTATGGGCAGGACATCGTGCTGTCCGACCTGGGCGAGGTCAGCCTGGCGCACACCGCCTTCTTCGCCGCGGGCGCCTACGCGGCCGGCATCCTCTCGGTCGGCCATGGCTGGAATGCCTGGGCGACCCTGCTCGCCGCCGGCGGCGCGGCGCTCGTGCTTGCGGTGATCCTCGGCCTGATCACGCTGCGCACCCGCGAGTTCGCGTTCAGCCTGGTGACCTATGCCGCCAACGTCGTCTGCTTCACGGTCTGCTACAACTGGGACGCGCTGGGCGGGTCGGACGGGTTCGTGGGCGTGCCGCCGCTGGATCTCTCGCTGCCCGGGCTGACCCTCGCGCCGATGACCAACAAGGACCTGTGGCCGTATGCCTACGGCCTGCTCCTCCTCGTCCTCTGGTTCGTCGCCCGGTTCCGCCGCTCCAGGCTCGGTCATGCCGCGCTGATGGTGCACATGAACGCGCCGCTCGCGATCATGAGCGGGCTGGATCCGCTGCGCGTCCGGCTGATGGTGTTCCTGGTCTCCGCTCCGCTGACCGCCGTTGGCGGCTGGCTCTACGCCTATCAGCGCGCCTATGTCGGACCGGACCTGTTCGAGACCTACTTCCTGGTGCTGATGCTGACCGCGGTGGTGCTGGTCGGCCGGCGCGTGCTGCTGGGGCCGCTGATCGGGATCGCCGTGCTGATGGCGCAGAAGAGCTTCTTCAGCCTGGGCGCCTACGCGGACAAGATCGTTCTGGGCGCGCTGCTGGTGATCGTGCTGTGCGGCTTCCCGGGCGGGATCGTCAGCCTGCTGGAGGCGGGGCGGACAGGTCTGCGCCGCCCCGCCATCCTCCGCCGCGTGGCGCGCTGACCGGAGCCGCCCGTTCGACGCGGGCGCGGGCGCGCGGCCCCTGGCAGCGCGGCGCCCGATCGGCCGGCTGGGCGCCGCGGGCCGTTCAGGCCAGGTCGCGGAGCAGGTGCTGCATCTCGGCGTAGGTGGGCGGTGCCGGGGCGGGCGAGGGCGGTGCGTCCGGGGCCGGCCGCTGCAGCTCCGGCAGCACCACGCGCGCGCGCCCCGCGATCGCGTCGGTCGGGGAGGCGGCGTCGGACGGGGTGGCGGTATCGGCCGCGTCCGGCATGCCGGACGGTTCAGGGGCGGTCGCGGCCGGGTCGGTGGGCGGGGTGGCAGTGGGCATGGCGCTCTCCGTGAGGGGTAAGCGCAACTAACGAACCGCCGCTACCGCGCCAAGCCAAAGGATGTGGTCGCTGGGCCGCAGGCACTCCGCGCCGTACAGGCCATCACCACGGCCGCTCTCGGTCAGGGCGCGTCCAGGAAGTGGAGCATCGCCGCGTTGAACAGCACCGGGTCCTGCAGGAACGCGAAGTGGCTCGTGTTCGGCAGGATCAGCAGCCCGGCGCCCGGAATCGCCGCCGCCATCGCCTCGGTGTGCGAGCGCTTGATCGCCTCGTCATGATCGCCGTCGACCACCTGCACGCGGCTCGTGATCGCTCGGAGCTGCGCGTCCGACCAGTTGGGCTGGGTCGCCCACATCCGGCCGATCTGCGCGACGAACTCCTGATACTGGGTCGGCGTCGGCGACAGACGCGCGTATTCGCGTCCTGCCCGCGCAATATAGGCGGCGAAGGTCGGGTTCTTGTCGGCATCCGGGATCACGCCGTCGGTCCGGACATTGGCCGCGAAGGCAAAGATCCGGCCGACCCGCGTCGGATGGCGGATCGCGAGGTCGAGCCCGATGATCGCGCCGTCGCTCCAGCCCACCACGTCGGCCCGCGGCAGCTTCAGGTGATCGAGCAGCGCCACCACGTCGTCGGCCATCAGGTCGTAGCCGAACGGCCGTGCGTCACGCGCCGACCGGCCATGGCCGCGGCTGTCCATCACGATCACCAGGTGGTTGCGCCGCAGCGCGGCAACCTGCTGCCCCCAGTAGTCGCTGTTGGCGAGGCCACCATGCAGCAGCAGCACCGGCCGACCCTGTCCGGCGGTCGCGAAGAACAGCCGCACGCCGTTCAGCACCACGCGCTCGCTGCGGTCATAGGCGGGGGTGGCGGGCGTGGGCGGCAGGGTTTGCCAGAGCGCCTCCGCCCAGGCGCCGTGCAGGGGCAGTGCGAGCAACAACGCGAGCAGCAGGCGACGCATGACTAGGCTCCCGAGGGGGTGCGCCAGCCTGGCACGATCCGACCGCGCGACACCACGTCCTCCCGGCGTGCGACCGGTGCGGCGCGCGGGCAAGCGCGCCCGGCGCTACCCCAACCCGGCCGAGGCGGACGGGGTCAGGCGCACGGTCGCCACATAGGCGGCGTGGGCGGCGTGGATGCGCTGCAGTTCCCGCGCGTTGAGCACGTCCGCTTCGGTCAGCGCCGCTTCGGACGCCGCCGCAGCAGCTTCCTCCGGGTCGGACGTGGCGGACGAGCCGCCGGCGACGGAGGCGATCAGGGCCTGGCCGGTGCGGTCCAGATCGATTCCGCTCACCTTCTCCGCCAGCAGAGTCGCGAGGTTGACCGCGAGTCCGACCGGTCCTCCCAACAGGAAGCTGCCCACCGCGGATCCGATCCGGCGCACCGGTTCGGCGACCTCGTCACCGGTCGTCGCGCGGTAGATCGTGCCGACCACCGGCAAATATTGCAGGGGGTTGAGCGCGGACAGCACCGAACCGAAGGACAGCGTCTCGGCCGCCGCGTCCGTCCGCGGCGCGTCAGCGGTGCCGCGCGCCGCGATGGGACCAAGGACCAGGCCGGGCGGCGGCGAGGAGGCGACGGCGTCGACCATGTCGGGCTCCGAAAAGACCGGCATCCGCGCTGCAAGCGCCGCGCCAAAGCAGTGGATCGGCAGTTCCGTTTGCATCGAACGACGAAAGCCGAACGCCCGAAGGCGTTCGGCTCCTCACGCAGGATTCGGTGCCGACGGGATCCGGCCTCGCGGCGGTCAGAGCAGGCCGCGACCCGAATGTCCGTGGGCGCCGCCGGGCCTCAGGCGGCGGCTGTCAACGCGAAGCTGCGTGGATCGGCGAACCTTTCGTCCCCCGCTCGTCCGGCGCGGGACGGGGCAGGGGAGACGCCGTGGAGGCTTGGGCGAAGCGGTCGAACAGCTGCTCCATCTCCGCGCGGAACGCCTGCCAGCCGACCGCCGTCGCGCAACGGGGCAAAGCGGAGCAAGGCACGTCCATCGTCGCGACCGTCATGGGGCAACTCCTGTTCACGTTCGCCGCCTCGTCGTCCAAACCAGCCTAGGAGCCGGGAGCGCGCCTGCATTGATGTGAATCAAGCGTGTCCTCCGCGGCCGGTACGTCGCATCAGGGACGGTCGACCGGGCGCACCCATTCCTCCAGATGCGGTTGCAGCGCCGCATCCGGCACTTTCACCAGGTCCTTGCCCAGGGTCCCGACGACGATGCGGGCGGCCTCGGCCGAAAGCGCGTCCTGCAGGTCCGCCAGCACCGGGGGCGGTGCCACCAGGACCAGCGCATCCACGCTTCCGTCCCGCACGGCGGTGTTGATGCGCGCCGCGACGGCGGCGGCGAAGCGTGTCTTCTCGACCTCGTGCGGATCGGTGCGCGGTGTGATCGCGTGGCGGGTCGGCGACGCACTCTCGAAGCTGCGTCCGGGTCGGTCGGTCACCAGCTCGCTGGTGCGGGTATGTACCGCGGCGGAAATCAGCGACTCCCGGGTGTGCAGACCGTGATCCGCCGCCTGGCGTATGAAGCGCGCGCGCTCGCCGTCGAGCACCACGATGGCAGGGCTGCGATGTACGACCATGTCCTGTCTCCTTCGCCGGGAGATTCGGCGCCGCCCTCCACCTGTGCCTTGATCTCGATCAACTCGCATGCGGGTATGATCACCGAGCATGGCGGCAGGGCGGCGCGTCAGCTCAGGCCGCGCGGGGCAGGGGGCCGACATAGCGCGATTGCGGCCGGATCAGCCGCTGGGCCGCCATCTGCTCCTGCGCATGCGCGATCCAGCCGACGACTCGGGCCGCGGCGAACACGCCGGTGAACGCGTCCCGCGGGATCTCCAGCGCCTCCAGCAGCAGGGCCGTGTAGAATTCGAGGTTGGTCTGCAGCGAGCGTGCGGGCTTGCGCCGCGCCAGCACCGCGAGCGCCGCCTGCTCGATGTGTTCGGCAAACCGGATCCGGCCCGCCGCGCCGCCCAGCGCCATGACCGCCCGCTTGACCACGTCCGACCGCGGGTCGGTGACCCGGTAGACCCGGTGGCCGAATCCCATCAGCCGGTCACCCCGCTGCAGCGCCGCGTCCAGCCAGGCCTCCGCGTTCTCGGGGCTGCCGATCGCGTCGAGCATGTCGATCACCGGCCCCGGCGCGCCGCCATGCAGCGGGCCCTTCAGCGCGCACAGCGCCGCGGTGACCGCGGAGGCGAGGCCGGCGCGGGTCGAGGCCACCACGCGCGCGGTGAAGGTCGAGGCATTCAGCCCGTGATCGGTCGCCGTGATCAGATAGGTCTCCAGCGCGGCGACCTCGGCATCGGACGGGTTCGCGCCGCGGATCATGCGCAGCAGGTCGGCGGCATGCCCCAGCCGCGGGTCCGGCGCGATCGCCGGCGACCCGGCGCGCGTCCGCAGCACGGCCGCGAGACCGACCGCGACCGCCGCCACCAGATGCAGCGGCGCCGCCTTGTGGTCGTCGGGCACGGCGGCGAGCAGGAGGCGCAAGGCCTCGATCGGCGCCAGCCGCGCGGCGTGTGGCAGCAGCGGCGCGACCGAGTCGAACGCCGCCAGGCGCGCTTCCCCCAGCGCGGCGCGGAGGGTGGGTTCGTCGGTGGGGGCGGGGACGAGGTCGGTCCAGAGCGTGCCGATCAGCCACTCGAGCGAGCGGTGACCCGCGACGTCTTGCAGGCGATGGCCGCGCAGGACGAGGCGACCGGCCTCCCCGTCCACTTCGCTGAGGATGGTTTCCGCGGCGACGATGCCTTCCAGGCCGCTGCTCAGACTCATGCGCGTGCTCCTCTCGATGGGGTGATCCCGCCGAGGAGAGCAGCGCTGTCGGGTTATACGGTCAATCTTGATCAATATGATCAATGTCTATGACCGGTGACAGTCCGGCACCCGCGACGCTACGAAGGGGAGGTGACCGACACGCCCACCGCCAACCCCGACTGGCTCCCCATCGACGCCGCCCTCGCGCGGCTCGGAGTCGCCCGCCAGACGCTCTACGCCTATGTCAGCCGCGGCCTGCTGCGGACCCGCAGCGATCCCGCCGATCCCCGCCGCAGCCTCTACGACCGGCACGGTCTCGACGCGCTGGTCGAGCGTCGCCGCCGGGGTCGCGCCCGCACCGCTGTTGCCGCCTCCACGATCGACTTCGGCGAGCCGGTGCTCGCCTCCCGCATCACCCGGATCGCCGATCACCGGCTGACCTATCGCGGGGTGGACGCGGTCGCGCTGAGCCAGCACGCGACGCTGGAGGAGGCCGCCACCCTGCTGTGGGAGAGCGCGCCGTTCCCCGACCTGCCGCCGATCGAGGCTCCGACCCTGGAGGGCGGTACCGCCATCCAGCGCTGCATGCAGGCGGCGGCTTCCATGGCGGGGCAGGCGATCTGGGCCCGCTCCCCCGAGGCGTTGCACATGGACGCGGCCCGCCTGCTGCGCACGCTCACCGCGGCGGCCACCGCCGCGCCGGCGACCGGACCGGTGCATCAGAGCCTCGCCAGCGCCTGGAATGCCGATGCGGCGGGGGCGGATCTGATCCGGCGCGCCCTGGTGCTGAGCGCCGATCACGAGCTCAACGCCTCGACCTTCGCGGTGCGGGTGGTCGCCTCCACCGGGGCCGCGCTGCCCAACTGCCTGCTCGCCGGGCTCGCCGCGCTGAGCGGGCCGCTGCATGGCGGCGCCACCGAACGCGTCCGCGCCTTCGTGAGCGAGCCGGGTGTGCGTACCGATCCGCGTGCGGCGGTGGCGGCGCGGATCGGGCGCGGCGAGACGGTGCCGGGCTGGGGCCACCGCCTCTATCCGGAGGGCGACCCGCGCGCGGTGGCGCTGCTCGCGGCGATCGGACCCGACCCGGCCTGGGCGGCGCTCAGCCGCGCGGTGCTCGAGCTGGTGGGGCAGCGGCCGACCATCGACGTGGCGCTGATCGCGCTCGAGCAGGCGGCGGGCCTGCCGGCCGGGGCCGCGCTGGCGATCTTCGCGGTCGGCCGCAGCGTCGGCTGGATCGCGCATGCGCTGGAGCAGCGTCGCGACGGCCGGCTGATCCGGCCGCGGGCGAGCTATGCGGGGCCCTGACCCCGCCCATTCCGGCCGCCGCGGCCCAAACCCTTGCATCGCCGGCCTGCTTCGGCCATATCCCGCGCGCCGGCGCGACACTCCGTTTCGCCGGTAATTCACACGCGGGATGCCTTTCCCAGGTCACACTGGGTCCGGTGTCCGGGGCATCCGGCCTCGGGCAGATCCCGCGGAGGCACAACCGGACGATCAGGAAAGGACCTCGCCAATGGCGATGCCCGAATTCACCATGCGGCAGCTTCTCGAGGCCGGCGTTCACTTCGGCCACCACACGCGCCGCTGGAACCCGCGCATGGCGCCGTACCTGTATGGCGTGCGCAACCAGGTCCACATCATCGACCTGCAGCAGACCGTGCCGATGCTGGATCGCGCGCTGCGCGCCGTCCGCGACGTGACCGCGGCGGGTGGCCGCGTGCTGTTCGTCGGCACCAAGCGCGCCGCCGCCGAGTACGTGGCCGATGCGGCGAAGCGCTGCGGCCAGTACTACGTGAACCATCGCTGGCTGGGCGGCACGCTCACCAACTGGAAGACCATCACCGGCTCGATCAAGCGCCTGCGCCAGATCGAGGACATGCTCTCCGGCGACGTCCAGGGCCTGACCAAGAAGGAAATCCTGGACATCACCCGCGACAAGGAAAAGCTCGAGCGGGCGCTGGGCGGCATCAAGGAGATGGGCGGCCTGCCGGACATCCTGTTCATCATCGACACGAACAAGGAGAAGCTGGCGGTCGAGGAAGCCAACAAGCTGCACATCCCGGTGGTCGCGGTGCTGGACAGCAACTCCGACCCGTCGGGGGTGACGTTCCCGATCCCCGGCAACGACGACGCGATCCGCGCGATCACCATGTACTGCGACCTGGTCGCCGGCGCGGTGCTGGACGGGATCAGTGCCGAACTCGCGGCCTCCGGCGCGGATATCGGCGCGGTCGAGGAGCTGCCGCCCGAGATCATGCCCGAGGCCGAAGTGGCCGCGGAGCAGCCGACCGCCTGATCTTCGAGGCGGAGGCAGAGTAGAGCGATCGTGGGGCCCCCGGACGGGGCCCCACCCGATCAGACGGGAGAACCGAGATGGCTGCGATCACCGCTGCCCTGGTGAAGGACCTGCGCGAGAAGACCGGCGCGGGCATGATGGATTGCAAGAAGGCGCTGTCGGAGACCGACGGTGACCTGGAGGCCGCGATCGACTGGCTGCGCAAGAAGGGCCTGTCCGCCGCCGCCAAGAAGTCGGGCCGCGTCGCGGCCGAGGGGCTGGTGGCCGTCGCCTCCGCGCCGAACAAGGCCGCGGTGGTGGAGGTGAACGCCGAGACCGATTTCGTCGCCCGCAACGAGACGTTCCAGGCCTTCGTCGAGGCGGTCGCGCGCATCGCGCTCGAGGTCGGTGACGACGTCGAGGCGATCAAGGCCGCGCCGTTCCCCGGCTCCGGCCGGACGGTCGCGGACGAGCTGACCCACCTGGTCGCGACGATCGGCGAGAACATGACGCTGCGCCGCGCCGCGGTGCTGAGCGTGAGCCAGGGTGTGGTGGCGACCTACGTGCACCAGGCGCTGCGCCCGGGTCTGGGCAAGATCGGCGTGCTGGTCGCGGTCGAGGGCGCGGGCGAGATCCCGACCCTGGAGACGCTCGGCCGTCAGGTCGGCATGCATGTCGCCGCGACCCGCCCCGAGGCGCTGGACGTCGACGCCGTCGACCCGGCGGCGCTCGAGCGCGAGAAGGCGGTGCTGGCCGAACAGGCGCGTGCGTCGGGCAAGCCGGAGCCGATCATCGAGAAGATGGTCGAGGGCCGCATCCGCAAGTACTACGAGGAAGTGGTGCTGCTGGAGCAGGTCTGGGTGCATGACGGCGAGAGCCGGGTGAAGGCGGTCGCCAAGAAGGCGGGCGTGAACCTGACGGGCTTCGTGCGCTTCGCCCTCGGCGAGGGCATCGACAAGCCGAAGGACGACTTCGCCGCCGAGGTTGCCGCCACTGCCGGCGTAGGCTGAAGCTGAGGAGGGCGCGGGGGGACGGCACGCTCCACGCCGTCATCCCCGGGCTTGACCGAGCCCTTCGTCATCCCCGGGCTTGACCCGGGGATCCCCACCGACTCCGTCCCTACACCCACGTCGACCCAGCGGCATTCGGTGCCGCGGCATCGTGCGGCGGGGATCCGCGGATCAAGTCCGCGGATGACGGCGGAGTGACGGCGTCCCCGGGCTTGACCGAGCCCTTCGTCGTCCCCGGGCTTGACCGAGCCCTTCGTCATCCCCGGGCTTGACCCGGGGATCCCCACCGCCTCCGTCCCTACATCCACGTCGACCCAGTTGCATCGGTGCTGCGGCATCGTGCGGCGGGGATCCGCGGATCAAGTCCGCGGATGACGGAGGAGTGACGGCGTCCCCGGGCTTGACCGGGCCCTCCGTCATCCCCGGGCTTGACCCCGTCCTCCGTCATCCCTGGGCTTGACCGAGCCCTTCGTCGTCCCCGGGCTTGATCCCGCCCTCCGTCATCCCCGGGCTTGACCCGGGGATCCCCATCGCCTCCGTCCCTACATCCACGTCGACCCAGCGGCATTCGGTGCTGCGGCATCGTGCGGCGGGGATCCGCGGATCAAGTCCGCGGATGACGGCGGAGTGACGGCGTCCCGGCTTGCGTCCCCCGGTCCGCGCCCCCGCGCGCCCGGAGGCACCCCGGTCCGCCCGTGCCACCCCGGTCCACCCGTGCCACCCGGGTCCGCGCCGCCGGCGCCCCCGGAGGCACCGCAGCCCAGCCCGTGCCACCCCGGTCAGCCCATGCCACCCCGATCCGCCCGGTCGCAGGCCCGTCCGGGCCAACCCGGTCCGCGCGATCCTAAGCCGCCACCAGCAGCGCCTCTTCCGCCGCCAATCGAGCCTGCTCTTCCGGCGTGAACCCCGGAATCCCGTAATGCGCCCGCAGGTCCGACAGCCGCTGGTCCGCTGCGTCCCACAGGCGCCAGCCGGCCAGCAGATCGACATTCATCGCCGCGCCCCGCGCCACCGCGCGGAAGAAGTCCTCGGGCACCAGGATGCCCTCGGCGATCGGCCCCGGCACGAACCGCTTTCCGGCATGGAGCTGCACCACCGCCGGCAGCACGATGTCGAGGCACATCTCGTTCGTGTTGCCGCCGATGAACCCGGCCAGCAGCAGCTCCCCCTGCAGGTTCGTGTTGTAGTTGGCGAGCACGTGATAGACCTCGTGCCGCGCCCAGCCCTCGGGGATGCTCTTGGGTTCGCCCGGCACCGGGAAACCGTTCACCTCGTAGTAGCGATGCACCGCATAGCCCAGCGTGTCGGGCGGCAGCCGCGCGAGCGCCCGATAGCGGGCCAGCAGCGCATCCTGGCCGAGATAGCGGCGCAGACCGGGCAGCCAGGGCATGGCCGGCCAGAGCATCGCCGCCCAGTCCCGCAGCCCCGCCTTCCCGGTATAGGACCAGTAGTGGTTCACGAACCGGGTCATCAGCCCAAACCCGTTGCGCCGATACTGGCCGCGCGCGATCCGGCGCAGCAGCGTCAGCCCGAACTCGGCGACCTGAAGCTGGCGGGCGGCGTCCTCCACCACCGCGACCTTGGCGGGCGCGATGGCCGGGTCGATCACCGCCAGCGTGGCGAGCAGCCGCACCGTGCTGCGCCGCAGCGCCGGGTCGGTCAGGGCCTGGGCGAGATTGGCCGGCAGCGGGCCGGGCGTGAGCGGCAGCGGCGTGGCCTGGCCGAGCAGATGGCGCTGCGCGGCGTCGAAGGAGGCGGATTCGAGGGGGAGCGGGGTCATGGTCCCGCCGGCCGAGACCACCGCGGCCATCGCCTGCACGATCGCTTCGGCCTGCCGTGGCGTCAGTGCGCCGAACCTCACGCCGGCACCTCCGCGAGGTCCTGCAGCGCCGCCGCGACGTCCTGCCGCAGGCGCTGGGCAAACACCGGATCCTGCGCGCTGCGGCCGATCTGGCCGCCATAGGCCGCTTGCTGCGCGGATTTGTGGGTGGGCGAGGGGATGAAGAAGTAGCTGAAGTGCCGCCCGCGCTCGAGCATCACCTGCAGCAGCGTGTCCATCCCGTCCGACGGCGCCCCGCGGCTGCCCAGCGCACGGACGGCGATGTCGGCCGGAATGTCGATGCCGAGTTCGGCCAGCGCCGGCCGCGGGTCGCGCATCAGCGCGCCGCGAAACGCGGCATCCTCCCAGAGATCGGCCAGCGAGCGGGCCATCAAGCGGCCGCCGCCAGCGTGTAGCCGGGACCGGTCAGCAGCCCGTTGTGTCCGATCAGCTCGCGCGTCTCCGCCTCGGAGAAGGGCGGCAGGCCGTAGCGCGCGCGCAGCTCCGGCAGGTTCACGTCGACGACGCTCCAGAGATCCCAACCGTGCATCAGGTCGACGTTGATCTGCGCCCCGCGGGCGACCGCACGGAAATACTCGTCCGGCCGCAGCACGCCTTCGGTCGCGAACCCGCCGACGATCTGCTTCCCGGCGTGGTACGACAGCAGCCCGAACAGCATCTGGTCGAGGCAGGTCTCCTCCTGCGTGCCGCCGATGAAGCCGGTCAGCAGCAGTTCGGCGGGCAGGCCGAGGCCGTACTCGCTCAGCACGTGATAGACCTCGTGCATCGCCCACGGCACCGACTTGGCGTCGCCCGGCAGCGGGATTTCGCTCTCGATGAAGAACCGGTGCAACGCGAAGCCGAACGTGCCAGGGGGTAGGTCGCCCAGCGCCTGGTAGCGGGAGAGCAGGGCACGATTGCGCTCCGCCGTGCGCTTGCCGTGCAGTTGCGGCAGCATCCACCAGACGAAGCTCGCCCAGTCGCGCGGCCGCGCCTTGCCGGTGGGCGACCAGCACTGGGCGACGAAGCGGGACATCAGGCCGAGTGCGATGCGCTTGATGCGGCCATGCGCGGCGTGGTCGAGGATGGTGAGCCCGTATTCCTGGATGCCGAGGCGCCGCGCCGCGTCCTGCACCACGGCGACCTTCTGCGGCAGCACCTTGCGGTCCACCACCGGCAGCAGGGCGAGCAGCCGCACGGTGAGGCGGCGCAACGCCTCGCCCTCCAGCACGCGCTCGAGATCGGGCGGCAGCGGGCCGGGCGTCGCGGCGAGCGGCTGGGCCTGCTGCAGCACGTGGCGTTGCGCGGCGTCGATCGAGGCGATCTCGATCGGCAGCGGCGCGATGCTGCCGCCGGCGGAGACGACCGCGTACATCGCCTGCGCGATGGTGGCGGCCTGGGGCGGGGTGGGGCGGACCAGCTTCATCGCGGCGAGCCTCGATGCGGGGGCAGGGGCGCTCGAAGGTCGCGGGCCGGACGGCGGCTGATGGCGTCGGGCCCCGGCATGGCGGGCGGCACCGCGTGCGGTCTTCGTGTCGGCGGGTCGCTCATGGTCGTCCTTCCTCGATCGAAAGCTAGCGTCGCGACCGGCTCGCCTGCAACGCCGATCGTTGAGCCACGCGTGACAATGCGGCGCGGCTGCGCGGAATCGTTCCCATCCGGCGCCGCTGATGCTACGCTGCCGGAACACGTGGGGTCACGCGGCGTTCGGGGGGACGATGTCCAAGCTTGCAGTCCGCGACTGCGGCTTCTCTCTGCCTGCAAGCGGGGGAGAAGCGATCGGGCCAGATGGCGCGGCAGCCTTCGCCGACGACAGCGCGCTCCGCCCGTGGAGTGGGCACGCGTGAAGCTCATCCATCCCACTCCGGATCAGGCGGCGGCGATCGTGCAGGCGATGCAGGCGGTGGTGACCGCCGAGGGCCGCATCGCGCCGCTGCCGATCGAGCAGGACAGCCTGCACGCCATCCAGCGTCATCTCCTCCATCTCGAATCGCCGCTCGCGCCCGCGGCGGAGACGCTGCCGATGGATCTCGCGGCGCGCCTGCCGAACGAGGTGCTGCGGCGGGAGACGCTGCGCCTCCTCGCGCTGCTGCCGCCGATCGACCAGCTCGTGCGTCCCGAGAAGGTCGCCGTGGTCGAGGCCGCGGCACGGCAACTCGGCATCGAGGACCGCGGCGTCGAGATCCTCCGCCAGGCCGTGCGCGGCCAGCACAAGCGCATGGCCATGAGCATGATGCGCCGCTCCGTCGCGCATTACTGGTCGCCCACCGGCAAGGCGCGCCTGCGCGACTGGCTCGACATGGTGCGGATCATGCTGCCGCCGATTCCCGGCATCTACTCGATGCTCACCAACGAGCCGCTGCTCGCGCGCTACAAGGCGCTCGGCGGCAAGCCCCAGGCGACCCTCGGCTATGCGCTGCATCGTTTCTACGTCGAGCGCGGCTTCCCGCTGCCGGGCGAGCCCAAGAGCTTCCCCGAGGGATGGGGCAAGCACGAGGTCTACCACGTGCTCAGCGAGTACGATTCGACGCTGCAGGGTGAGATGCTCAATGCGGCGTTCAGCGGCGGCAACACCGAGAAGCTCTGCATGGACCTGCTGCTGGCGACGCTGCTGCAGTTCCAGGCCGGCCGCCAGATCCTGCCCGGCCCGCATCCCGTCGGCCTGCTCGAGCCGGATGCGTTCTTCCGCGCGGTGGCGCGCGGGGCGGCAATGAACGTCGATCTGCTCGCCGGTCCCTGGGACCTGTGGAGCGTGGTGGACACGCCGCTGCAAGAGTTGCGCGCCCGGTTCGGAATTCCGTTGCTCAGCGACGACGAACGTACCAACTTGACCCGGGCGGAGGCGCTGATCGTCTGATCCCGTTCCGCCTCCTGTCCCAAGGCTATGACTGCGGTTCGCGCTGAACCGCTCCCTGCTGGAGACGCCGCCGTGAAACACCGACCCGGGGCCGCCCGACCCGGCGCTTCTTCATCGCTGCGACCATGCCGTTTCGGGCTCGGGCCGGTCGCACGCTCATGAAACGATTGCTGTTCGTGCTCGTCCTGCTGGCGCTCGTCGGGGGCGGCTATGCGTGGTGGGAAAAGTCCAAGACCGCCACCCCGGCCGGCGCCCCCGCCTCGGTGATCAGCGTCTCCACCGAACCGGTGAAGGTCGCGCCGATGGTGGACAGCGTCGCGGCCTACGGCAACCTGGTCTCCCGTCGCGCGGTGAACGTCTCGCCCGAAAGCCCCGGCGTCGTGCGGGAGGTCCTGTTCACCGACGGCCAGACCGTTTCCCCCGGCGCGCCGCTGGTGCGCATGGATAGCAGCATCGCCTCGGCCCAGTTGCAGTCCGCCCAGGCGCAGGCGGACACCGACATGCAGAACCTGCGCCGCATCCAGTCGCTCGCGCGGCAGGGGCTCGATTCGACCTCCTCGCTGGAGCAGGCGCAGGCGCGCGCCTCCGCCTCCCAGGCCGACGTCAAGATCAACGAACGCAAGCTCTGGCAGCTCACGCTGCGCGCGCCGTTCGGCGGCAAGCTGGGCTCGCGCAAGGTGGATGTCGGGGCCTTCGTGAGCGGCGGGGAGACGATCGTGCGGCTCGAGGACACGAGCGAGCTGCAGATCGAGTTCCGCATGCCGAGCGAGGTGGCGCCGCGGGTGAAGGAGGGCATGCCGGTGCGCATCACGCTGCCCGGCAGCGATACGGCCCTGACCGGCGAGCTCAACTTCATCGATCCCACCGTGTCCACCGACACGCGCTCGGTGCTGCTCCGTGCGGTGGTGGCGAACCAGGGCACGACGGTGCGGCCGGGCCTGTTCGTGCGCGTGGCGCTGGACCTCTCCGTGCACCAGAACGCGCTCGTGGTGCCCGTCGCCGCCATCAGCAGCGGGCTGGCGTCCGCGCATGTCTTCGTGGTCGACGACAAGTCGGTGGCGCATCGGGTGGCGGTCACGCTGGGGCTCAGCGACGGCGAGCAGGTCGAGGTGCTGAGCGGCTTGAAGGCCGGCCAGTCGGTGGTCACCATCGGCCAGTTCCGGCTGCGTGACGGCGACACCGTGAAGGTGGTACCCGCCGATGTCGGCCAGCCGACCAAGGGCGCCACCTGATGTGGCTGTCCAACTTCTGCATCCGCCGCCCGGTCTTCACCGTCGTCATCAACCTGATGCTGATGGTGATGGGCCTGTGGTCGGTGCAGAACCTGCAGATCCGTCAGTTCCCGCGCCTCGTGCTGCCCAGCGTCACCGTGGTGACCGCCCTGGCCGGCGCCGATCCGGAACTGATCGAGCGCGAGGTCACCGCGCAGCTCGAGGCGGCGATCGGCGCTGCGTCCGGCATCGAGACGATGACCTCGACGAGCCAGGCGGGGCTCAGCACCATCACGGTGAACTTCAACGCCGGCGTCGATCCGAACGCGGCGTTGAACGACGTGCGCGCCAAGGTCTCGGCGGCGCAGGGCAAGCTGCCGCCCGGCATCATCCCGCCGGTGATCACCCAGGTCAGCACCGACGGACAGCCGGTGCTCTACCTCGCCTTCGCCAACGCGGCGATGAGCGACATGGCGGTCACCGCGTTCGTGCAGCGGGAGATGGTGCCGCGCCTCACCGGCATTCCCGGCGTCGCCCAGGCGCAGTTGATCGGGGACCGGAAATACGCGATCCGGCTGCAGCTCGATCCGGTGCGCATGGCCGCCTACGGCGTCACCGTGCAGGACGTGAAGACCGCGCTGGCCGAACAGAACATCGAGACGCCGGGCGGGCAGATCCGGCGCAAGGGTGATTCGGTCTCGGTGCTGGTCGACACCTCGCTCGACGATCCGGACGAGTTCAACGGCATGACGCTGCGCCGGGGCAAGGACGGGTTCATGATCCGCCTGTCCGATATTGGGCGCGCGACCGTCGGCCCCGACCAGACGCTCACCACCTTCCGCTACGGCGGCAAATCGGCGGTCGCGGTCGGGCTGGTGCCGCAATCCACCGCCAATCCGCTCGACATCAGCAAGGCGGCCGACGCCATGCTGCCGGAGCTGCGCGCCGCCGCGCCCGCCGGCACGGTGATCGAGAACTCGTTCGACACCTCGGGCCCGGTGAAGGATTCGGTCGAGGAAGTCGCCAAGACCGTGTTCATCGCGACCGGTCTCGTGCTGGTGGTCATCCTGGGCTTCATCGGCTCGATCCGTACCAGCCTGATCCCGATGGTCACCATCCCGCTCTCGCTGCTCGGCACGCTGGTGTTCGCCGACCTGCTGGGGTTCTCGATCAACATCTTCTCGCTGCTCGCCCTGGTGCTGGCGGTCGGGCTGGTGGTCGACGACGCGATCGTCGAGGTGGAGAACGTGCAGCGCCACGTCGATGCCGGCATGAGCGCGATGGACGCGACCTTCAAGGGCAGCCAGGAGGTCGGCTTCGCGGTGATCGCGACCACCATCACGCTCGCCTCCGTGTTCGCGCCGATGGGACTCGCGAGCGGTACGATCGGCCAGATCTTCCGCGAGTTCGCCTTCACGCTGGCGATCGCCATCCTGCTGTCGGGCTTCATCGCCCGCACCCTGTCGCCGATGATGTGCGGGCGGTTCGTCTACCCGCAGCGGCCCGGCGGCTACGCGGCCTGGATCACCGCGCGGACCGAGGCGGTGGCCCAGGGGTACCGGCGGCTGATCCTGCGCGTGCTCGATCATCGCTGGGTCGTCGTGCTCGGCGTGGTCGCGGTGATCGGCCTGACCGGTCTCGTCGCCGGCAAGATCCCCGGGTCGGTGTCCGCCAACGAGGACAACGCGTATGTGGTGCTGAAATTCGACGCACCGCCCACCGCGAGCCTCGGCTACATCGCCGACTGGACCTCCCGCGCCGAGGCGATCATGAAGCGCGACCCCGACGTCGCCTCGACGCTGGTGATGGTCGGCATGCCGCTGCAGAACCAGGCGATGTCGATCGTCTCCTTCAAGCCGTGGGGGGAGCGTAGCCGCACCTCCACGCAGATCACCGACGACATCATGGCGAAGCTGCGCGACCTGCCGGGACTGCAGCCGACCGTCTACGCCTCCGACCCGCTGGCCGGGGTGGGCGGCGGCCAGCCGGTGCAGTGGATCCTGGAGACCTCGAACGACTATCAGTCGCTCGCGACCGCGGCAGGCGCGGTGATCGATGCCAGCCGGCACGCGAAATCGGTGCAGAACGTCACCGTCGACCTGCACATGGACACGCCCAAGGTGCTGGTCTCGGTGGATCGCGCCGCGGCCGCGGATGTCGGCGTGCCGGTGGCGACGATCGGGGCGACGATCCAGTCGCTGTTCGGCGGCCAGCGCGCATCGACCTTCGTCTATCGCGGCGACATCTACAACGTCATCATCGAGCTGCCGGCCGACCTCGCGGCCAAGTCGGCGACGCTCGACAGCGTCTACGTGACCAGCCGCAGCGGCGACCTGATCCCGCTCCGCTCGATGATCGACGTCGTCTACGGTGCCGGCCCCGCGGTGCTGGCGCGCACCGACCAGCTCAACTCCGCGACTCTGGGCGCCGACCCGGTGCCCGGCCATTCGGTGCAGGAGGCGACGGCGGAGCTGAAGCAGATCGCCGAGTCCGTGCTGCCGCCCGGCGTGCGCATCACCCGCAGCGCGGCGGTGAAGGCGATGGAGCAGTCGGCCGCCGGCATCGGCCTCGTGATGCTGCTGGCCATCGTCTTCATCTACCTGGTGCTGAGCGCGCAGTTCGAGAGCTTCCGCGACCCCGTCATCATCCTGACCATCGTGCCGCTGACGATCTGCGGCGCCATCGTCGGGCTGTATCTGTTCGGCGGCACCTACAACCTCTACAGCGGCATCGGCTTCATCGCGCTGGTCGGGTTGATCGCCAAGCACGGCATCCTGATCGTCGAATTCACCAACCAGTTGCGCGACCAGGGCATGAGCCTGCACGACGCGCTGGTGGAAGCGGCGACGCTGCGCCTGCGCCCGATCCTGATGACCACGATCGCGACGGTGCTGGGCGCCGTGCCGCTGGCGCTGGCGACCGGAGCCGGCGCGGGCGGCCGGTCCGAGATCGGCATCGTGCTGACCGCGGGCATGAGCTTCGGCACGCTCGTCTCGCTGTTCATCCTGCCCGCCTTCTACTCGCTCCTGGCCAAGCGGACCCGGCATCCGATCGTGCCGCTGCCGGACTTCCTTCTGGACGATGCGACGATGAGGAAGCATGCCGCAGAGTAGACGCAAGATGCGCGCCGTGCTGGCGGCGATGTGCGTCGCCGCCTTCGCGCGCGGCGCGGCGGCCGACACGCTGCAGGACGCGCTGGCGCACGCCTATGCCTACAACACCGACCTCGTCGCCGCGCGGGCGCATCTGCGCAGCGTGGACGAGCAGGTGCCCCAGGCGCTCGCCGGCTGGCGGCCCACGGTCACGGTGAATGGCGGCACCGGCTACCAGACCTTCAACACCAACACGAGCGCGCTGATCCCGCAGCCTTTCGGCTACCAGCAGTATTTCATCGGCGGCAACGTCCAGCTCAAGCAGCCGCTGTATTCCGGCGGCGGCACGGTCGCCGGCGTCGCCCAGGCCGAAGCCAATGTCCGCGCCGCACGCGCCGACCTGCTTGGCACCGAACAGACGGTGCTGATGTCCGCCGCGACCGCCTATGACGACGTGCTGCGCAGTCGCGCGCTGACCGCGCTGAACCGCGAGATCGAGACGCTGCTGCGCCGCAAGCTGCGGGAGATCACCATCCGCAAGGAGGCAGGCCAGCTCACGCAGACCGACATCGACCAGACCGCGAGCCGGCTCGCCGCGTCGTCCGCCAACCGCATCACCTCCGAGGGCGATCTCGCCGCGGCCAACGCGCGCTTCCTCGCCGCGGTCGGTCGCCCGCCCGAGGACGCCATGGTGACGCATGGCCTGCCGCCGATCCTGCCGAAGAGCCTGCCCGAGGCGATCCGGCTCGCCGAGGCGAACAGCCCGACCGTGATCGCGAGCCTGTTCCGACTGGACGCGGCCCAGCAGGCGATCACGGTCGCCCGCGCCTCGCTGCTGCCGAATCTCAACCTGCAGGCTCAGGCTGGCAAGGACCAGGGCCAGAGCGTGCCCACGGTCGCCACCAATTCCGCAAGCCTGACGCTCAACCTCAGCGTGCCAATCTACCAGGGCGGCGCGGCCTCGTCGCAGTTGCGGCAGGCCAAGGCCAACGCCTCGGAATCGCAGATCAAGACACTGAGTTCCCGCCGCGATGCGCGCAAGAACGCCGAGGCCGCCTTCGCCACCTGGCGCGCCGCCATCGACCGGCTCGGGCAGGAGCAGGTGCAGGTGAAACTCGCCGAGTCCGCCTATGACGGCGTCCGCAAGGAAGCCGCGCTCGGCGCCAAGTCGACCTTCGAGCTGCTGGGCCAGTTGCAGGAACTGTTCAACGCCCGCACCAGCGAGGTGCAGGCGCGCTACGACGTGGCCTCCAACGCCTACCAGCTCCTGGTCGCGATCGGCCGCTTCACCGCCGCCGACCTGCGCCTGCCGGTGCAGCCCTTCGACCCCACCGAGAACTACGTCAAGGTGCGCAACGCCGCCTCGCCGTTCCCCTGAGGCGCGTCTGGCCGCCCTGGCGACGGCGGGCGGTGCCGCAGCGCAGCAACGGTTCTGCTTTACCTCCCACGGATCGGGGCCGAATACTTCGCGCAAGGCCCCGATCCACCGGTCGCGACGGGGCCGCCAAAACGCGACCGGTCATGGGAGGAAGACGAGCATGACGATCACGCGACGCGAGTCCCTTGCGTTGGGCGTGGCGGCCGCTGCCGCTGCCACGCTGCCGATCCGAAGCGCAAGTGCCGCCCCCGACGACGTTCCCACCGCCAAGGTCAAGCCGCTGGACTACAAGGTCGAGAAGGGCGCCGAGTTGCGCGTGCTGCGACCGGCGAAGTTCATCGACCCCGACGAGGTGTACTGGCGCGAGAACACCAAGAAATACACCGACGCGACCGGCGTGCCGGTTCGCGTCGACTTCGTGAGCTGGGAGGATATCCGACCGCAGACCGCGGTGGTCGCCAACACCGGCGCCGGCCCCGACGTGGTGATCGGCTTCAGCTCCGACCCGCAGATCTACGTCTCCAAGATCGCCGACATGACCGACCTCGCGACCTATCTCGGCGAGAAGTATGGCGGCTGGCAGGAGCTGGCGGTGCTGTACGGCACCAAGTGGAAGACCAGGGACTGGATCTCGATCCCGATTGGCGGCGGCGCCGGCCCGGTCGTGTATCGTCAGTCCTGGGTGAAGGAGGCGGGCTACGACAGGATCCCGGACGACAATGCCGGCTTCCTGCAACTCTGCCAGGCCCTCAAGAAGATCGGCCATCCCGCCGGCTTCTCGCTCGGCCACGCGCTGGGCGACGCGAACGGGTTCGCGAACTGGCTGCTGTGGTCGCACAACGCGATGCTGGTGGACGAGCATGGCCAGATCGCGCTCGATTCCAAGGAGACGATCGCCGCGCTGAAATACGCCACCGAACTGCAGAAGACGATGGCGCCGGGTACGCTGTCGTGGAACGACGCCGGCAACAACAAGGCCTATGCGGCGGGCGAGATCGGGCTGACCTTCAACGGCGTCTCGATGTACTACTTCCTGAAGAACTCGCCCGATCCGACCTTGCAGGCGATGGCGAAGGACACCCAGCACCAGGCGTTGCCGAAAGGTGTGGCGGCGCGCTCGCCGATGTCGGCGACGCCGATGAACGCGATGGTTTTCAAGCACACGAAGTATCCGAACGCGGCGAAGGACTACCTGCGCTTCATGATGGAGGCGGAGCAGTACGGGCCGTGGCTGTCGAACTGCATCGGCTACTGGTCGAATTCGCTGAAGGCGTATTCGAAGATGAAGTTCTGGAGCGAGGATCCGAAGCTCGCGCCCTATGCCGCCGGCATGGATACGCCGTACTACGACGGGTACAAGGGGCCGGTGACGCCGGCCTCCTCGGCGGTGACGGCGAACTACACGGTGGTCGACATGTTCGCCGCCGTCGTCACCGGCAACGCGACCCCCGAAGCCGCCGCCAAGCGCGCCGCGCAACAAGCCGCCCGGTACTACAAGACCACCTGAACTTGGAGGTGGGGAGGAAGGGGGAGGGGGCCGGGAGAGGCTCCCTCCGCCCTTGGGGGGGCGTTGGTCCTGGGGCGCGGTTCGTGCGTAAGGGCGGCTCCGTGCGTGCCGATCGAGGTGGCTCGGTCCGTGCGTCGAGGGCGGCTCGGTTCGTGCGGGACGCGTCAGCTTTGATTCAACACAGAGTTGAGGCGAGTTGAGACGAGCCACAGAGAGAGACCCGGACCGCCGGACGGTTCGTGCGAATGCCGCTTCATCAATTGCTGCCTCAATATGGCGGCCCTGATCGCTGTGTCGTAAGATGACCTTTCAGCCGAGGGACCGATGCCTGGAAGCGCAACGCTGCTGTAGATGATGTGCAGCGCGCTACGCGCGCAATTTAATGAGCTTCGCTCCCTCATTGATCGCACGCCCTTGCCCGCCGCTCGGTCTCTCTGTGGCTCGCCTCAACTCGCCTCAACTCTGTGTTAAA
>JAFKLG010000094.1 GCA_017304945.1 Rhodospirillales bacterium | reverse complement strand
CGGCGGTCCCGGTCGGGGCCGTCACCGCGTCAGACCAGTCCCGCCCCGCCTGCCTGTCGAGCGACACCTGCACCACCGACAGCGTGGCGTCGGCGGGATCGTAGCTGCCCCCGACGAACACCCACTCGCGCGCCAGCAGCGGCCGCGTCGTCGCCACCCGGCCGACGCCCGCCACGACCAACTCCAGGCACCCGTCGGCGGTCAGTCCGAACCGCCAGCCACGGGCGTCCATCGGCGCATCGTCGCACCATCGCGCCAGGATCGTCTGTGCCCCGGCCTCCAGCCGCGTCGGCCACAGGAAGCAGCCGACCGAGAAGCCGCGCAGCGCCGCCAGGACCGGCGCGTCCGCCACGATGGCGCAGGAGCCCGGATGGATCGGCTGGTGCCGCAGCGCCACCGGCCCGTCGATCGGGGTGCCCGGTTCGGTCACCTGCAGCCCCGGCCCGTTCGGGTCGGGGTCCGCCAGTCGCACCCGCACCACCGTTGCCTCTGCCGAGGCGAGCGTGGCGCTGGAGAGATGGAAGCCGATCGGCTCCCCAGGAGAGACGATCAACGGCCACGCGTAGCCGAGGACGCTGTTGGTATCGATCATGTCGCGATGTCCTCGATTACTCGGGCAGGCTGGTGCCGGTCAGCGCTTCCCAGCGCAGGCGAAAGATTTCCCACTCCGCATCCTCGACGCGGGTGAAGACGCGGTTCGGGAACGTCTCCATCGGCACGCCGCGCTGCTCCGGCAGGCGGCCCAGCATCCAGCGACGGTTCGGCTCCAGCGTCACCAGCACCCAGCGGCCGGTCACGCCGGACCAGCGCATCCGATGCAGCACCTTCTGCAGCTCGTCGCTGTGCGGGCCCTTCGGCTTGCGGCGGAACTCCTCGACGAGATCGAGCCGCGCCGGGTCGATCTCGTAATGGGCAGCGGCAGGATCGTTGACGAGCATCTCTGGCCTTGAATCAGGAGGTGGACGGGAGAAAAGGCAGCGACTCCGCGGCTTGCGGCGGGCCGATCACGACGCGGCCGGCTTCGATCTCGGTCATGAGCTGGAGCAGGGACGCCCCGCCTTCGACCGTGTCGTTGCAGATGGCGGTGCGCACGCCGGCAGGGTCACGCCGGCGCATCGCGTCGATCACGTCGAGATGGCGGTGCCGGCCGGGATAGACCGGCGGCGCAAGCGGGTATTGGTAATTGAGCAACGGGCCGTTGCGCAGCCACAGGGTCTCGATGATGCCGAGCAGTTCGGGCATCGCTGCGGTGCGGTAGACGCGGTGGTGGAAGCGCCAGTTGGCGCGCACGGCCCCCGGCCAGTCCTGCGCCTGCTGGGTCGCCAGCAGTTCCGCGTGCAGCGCCTCGAGCTCCGTCACCACCGCCGGCGTGCTGTGCGGCGCGGCTTCCGCCGCGGCGAGTCCCTCCAGCTCGAGCCGGATCCGACGCAGCTCCCCGTATTGGGCGAGCGAGAGCCGCGCCACGGTGATCGCGCGGTTGGCCTGCATCTCGAGCCCACGCTCCCGCACGAGCTGCATGACCGCTTCACGCACCGGCGTCTCGGAGACGTGCAGGGCCGCGGCGAGGTCGCGGATCTTGAGCCGCTGTCCCGGCCAGAGCCGGCCCTCCATCAAGGCGGTGCGCAGCTCCTCGTAGACGCGGCCGGTCAGGTTGTCGCGCGTGATCGGGGCGAAGCCGAGATCGCCGACGGATGTGCCGAGAACTCCCATGCCGTTGACGATACATGATATATCGAGCCCGACAAGCCTCGGTCAGCCGCGCCGGGTCAGCGGGCCGCCGCGCGAACGAGACGGGCGGCCGCATGGGGCAAGTGGCATCGGCGCATGGAACAGGCGCGGGTCGCGGCGCGGGGCACACGGGGCGGTCGCACGGGACAAGCGGGGCCGCGACACATGCCCGTGCTGCCGGCAACTGCGCCCGACGCCCGCCGTTCGGGGGGCATGACCTCCCCGCAATCCGCTCCGGAGTCTCGCGCCATGTCCCGCGATCGATCCTCCATGCCGCGCAGTGCGCTGCAACCCGACCGCCGCGATCTTCTGCGGTGGAGTTCCATGCTGGCGATGGCCTCCGGTGTCGGCGGCGGGTTCGCCACGGCCCAGGCCGCGCCGACGGCCAAGCCCGAGGTCGGCGGCCTGCGCCGGAACATGATCGGCTACATGCTGGCGCACGAGCAGTTCCCGGCGCCGGAAATCCTGCGCATCGGGGCGCAAGCCAGCCAGGCGGGGTTCGACGTGCTCGCCACCAGCGACCATTTCCAGCCCTGGCAGGCCAACCAGGGCCATTCCAGCATGGCCTGGGTCACCATGGGCGCGCTCGGCGCCCAGACCGGTCGCGCCTGGATGGGCACTACCGTCACCTGCCCGACCTTCCGCTACACCCCCGCCGTGGTCGCCGAGGGATTTGCCTCGCTCGCGCACCTCTATCCGGGGCGCGTGTTTCTGGGCGTCGGATCGGGCGAGGCGCTGAACGAGCAGGCCGCCACCGGCACCTGGCCGAAATGGCAGGAACGCTGGGATCGGCTGATCGAGGCCATGTCGATCATCCGCGCGCTCTGGAGCGGGCAGGACGTCGCCCACAAGGGCCGGTACTACACGGTGAACGCGCGGCTCTACGATCCGCCGCCGCAGCCGATCCCGCTGCTCGCCGCGGCGAACGGCAAGAAGTCGATGCGCCTTGCCGGCCAGCACGCGGACGGGCTGGTCACGGATCCCGCCACCTGGAAGCAGTACAAGCAGGAGTGGCAGGACGGGGCCGCGTCCGCCGGCAAGGACCCGTCGCAAATGCCCGTGCTGGTCGAGCACTACGTCGTGGTCGGCGACAAGCAGGCCGCACGGCAGGCGGCGGAGCTGTGGCGGTTCGGGCCGCAGGCGTTCAAGACGCTCTACAACGTGCGCGACCCGGCCGAGATCCAGCGGCGGGCCGAAGCCGGGACGCCGATCGAGAAGGTCATGGAGCGCTGGACCGTCAGTTCGGACGCGAACGCCCATCTCGACGCGGTGCACGAGCTGTTCGCGAGCGGCGTCACCATCGTCAACACGCATTCCGGCCAGGCGGATCAGCGCAAGGTGGTCGACTTCTACGGCGAGAAGGTGATCCCCAAATTCGGATAGCGCGCCAGGGCGCTACGACGCGCGGCGCACCCGGCCGGCCTGGGCGACCATCGCCGGCCTGCGCCGGCGTGATCGCGGCCGGCGGAGGTCGTCAGCCGGCGAGCCTGACCGGCCGCAGGTCCGGTGCGACGGTGAGCGTGCCGGCGGTGCTGGCGCGGATCTCCTCCACCGTCAGGCCGGGGGCGATCTCGCGCAGCAGGAACCCGGACCCGGTCGGCTCGAACAGCCCGTAATTCGTGGCGACCAGCTTCACCACGCCGCGCGCGGTGACCGGCAGGTCGCAGGCCTCCACCAGCCGGGGCTCGCCCTTGCGCGTCACGTGTTCGAGGATGATGAACACCCGCTTGGCGCAGGCCGCGAGATCCATGGCGCCGCCGATCCCGCCGCCCTTCTGCCCCGCCAGTTTCCAGTTCGCGAAATCCCCGCCCATCGAGACCTGGTAGGCGCCCATCACCGTGACGTCGATGTGGCCGCCGCGGATGATCCCGAAACTGTCGGCATGGTGCACCACCGCCGCGCCCGGCTTCAGCGTGACGTTCTGGCCGCCGGCATTGACGAGGTTGAGGTCCTCCTCCCCGGCCGCGGCCACGCCGCCATAGCCGATTACCCCGTTCTCCGAGTGATAGGTGATGTCGCGGTCGCCGATATCGGTGTTGGAGCACATGGTCGGAATGCCGACGCCCAGATTGACGATCCAGCCGTCCTGGAACTCCAGCGCCACGCGATCCGCCATCTGCTGGCGGGCGAGGCCCTTCTGCCGTGTCTCGCTCATCGCGCGCGCTCCTGCCGCTTGGTGGGCCACAATCCCTCCGGCGCCGGAGGCACCTGCACCAGCCGGTGCACGAAGATGCCGGCGGTGTGCACGTCGTCGGCGTCGATCGCGCCGGCGGGCAGGATCGGCTCGTCCACCTCCGCGATCGTGCACCGCGCCGCGGTGGCCATCACCGGGTTGAAGTTCCGCTGCGACCGATGGAACCGCAGATTGCCGGCGGCGTCGGCGCGATGGGCGCGGATGAAGGCGTAGTCGAGCGGCAGCGCGTATTCGAGGAGGTATTCGCGGCCGTTGATCACCCGCGTCTCGCGGCCGGCCGCCAGCTCCGTGCCGACCGCGGTCGGCGTATAGAAGGCCGGGATGCCGGCGCCGGCCGCGCGCAGCCGTTCGGCCAGCGTGCCCTGCGGCACCAGCTCCGCGTCGACTTCGCCCGACTCGTAGTATTTGGTGAACGGCAGCACGTCGGTCGGACGCGTCGCCGCGGTGAAGGCCCAGATCACCTTCGCGACCTGTCCGTTCTCCACCAGCATCCCGATATCGGGCATGCGCGGCTGTTGCGCGCCGCCGGTGGTGTTGGCGACCAGTGTCAGCCGCTTGGCGCCATGGTCCAGCAGCGCCTTGATCAGGTTGAACGGCGTCCCGGGCATCGCGAACCCGCCAAAGGCGATCGTACTGCCGTCGGGAATGTCCGCCACTGCGTCCCGAAAGCTCGCGAGCTGCTTGCTCTTCTGGCCCATTGCCTCCCCACCGTCGGTTTTCCTGCCGGCGATGAACCGCCACGGTCAGCGCGGTGTCAACCGTCCGGCCGGTTCCCGCCGCGCGACGGACTCTGTAGCATGCGGGCATGAGCGGCCTCGTCCTGCATCCGATCGGCCATCTGCGCACACCCTGGACACGTATCGCGGATTGCCCCCGCAACGGGCGCCAGCCCGATCCGGCCCCGGTCTGCGAGGCGCATGTCGACGCCGCCTTCGTGGAGGGGCTGCAGAGCCTCGAGGGGTTCTCGCACCTGGTCCTGCTCTATTGGCTGGGCCAGGGCAAACCGGCGGCGCTCAGCTTCACGCCCCCGTTCGACACGACCCCCCGGGGCGTGTTCGCGACCCGTGCCCCGTGGCGGCCCAACCCGATCGGGCTGTCGGTGGTCGCGTTCGAGGGCTTCGCCGCCCCGGCAGTCCTGCGCGTGCGGTTTCTCGATTGCGTCGACGGAACGCCGATGCTCGTCATCATGCCATATCTTCCGACCACCGATGCGGAGCCGCGGGCCACCATGGGCTGGCTCGATCCGCATGCCACGCGCAACCGCAACACCGACCCCTGAGCCGGCCGCGCGAGCGGGGCAGGATGCGCGAACGGATCGGCGCGGACTGCCGGACGATCGGACCACTGGGCGGCTGAACCACCGCACGGTTGGCTGCACCAGACGGTCAGCGCAGTGTCTCGCAGGCGGCCTGCGCGTCGCGTTCGGTGGCGAATGCGCGCGGCCGCCCATCCGGTCCGCACAGCAATTGCGGCGCGGCGAACGGGTCGGCGCGGTTGCGCAGCGCCGCGTGCCAGGGCGCGTCTGCGCGTGAGCGGTCCTGGAACACGAACGGCACCGGCAGCGGTGGCGGCCCGTCCTGCAGCAGGCGCCGGACCTCGGGGAGCCAGCGCATGATGCGGCGATCCTCGGTCCGGCAGATATCCACGTAGTGGTCGATCAGCTCCGGCGGATAGCGTGGCTGGTCGGAGGCGATCATCGCGCTGCCGCGCTTCAGCTTGGCCGTCCATTCCTGTCGCGAGCGCGTCTGATAGTGGTTCAGCACCATCCCGACATGGCACGGCACCGGCTGGATGGCGACGTTCGGCACCGCGCGAGCGGCGGTGTTGCAGACCGGCCCGGACAGCGCGAACTCGTGGCTGTTCTGCGTGACGCCCCGCACGTCGGCGCCGCGATAGATCGTCTTGACGTGGTGATTCAGCGGCAGGTCCTCGGCGGCGCGCTGATGGTAGGACTCGATCACCAGGCCCGGCGGCGGCCGGTTCCAGCCGGAGGGCCCGAACACCAGCCAGGACACCAGCACGCCTGAGAACCCCGTATAGCGCTCCAGCATGGCGGGGACGGAGGGCGCATCGAGCGGCAGCAGGAACTCGTCGATGTCGATCGCGGCCACCCAGTCGTACCGCGCGGCGTGGTGGGTGATGAAATGCGCGTAGGCCGACAATTGCCCGGGCTGGTCAGGCCAGTCGACCAGCGTGACGCGCTCCGCGAAGGCCGACTTGCGCACGCGGTCGGCCCCGCCATCGGTGCTCCGGTTGTCGTACAGGACGAAGCGGTCGACGCCGACGGCGACGTGGTAGGCAAGCCATTCGAGCAGGTGCTGCGCCTCGTTCCGGAAGATTGCGCACACGCCGAGGCGCGGCACCGCGGGACTACTCCGCCGCGGCGGGGGCCGTCATCCGCCGGATCGTGCCGGTGGTGCTGTGGCCCTCGGCCAGGTTCACCAGGACGACACGGCCACCCCAGCCCTGCACGAGATCGCCGCCCACCACCTGGTCGATCGTGTAGTCGGCGCCTTTGACCAGCACGTCCGGCCGCAGGGTGCGGATCAGCTCGAGCGGCGTGTCCTCCCCGAACAGCACGACCAGGTCGACCGGCGCGAGAGAGGCCATCACGGTCGCCCGCGCGGTCTCGTTCTGCACCGGACGGGTCGGCCCCTTGAGCCGTTGCACCGAGGCGTCGCTGTTCAGCGCGACCACGAGCCGGTCGCAGGCGGCCCGCGCCTCGGACAGCAGGCGCACATGGCCGGGGTGGATCAGGTCGAAGCAGCCGTTCGCGAAGCCGACGCGGAGCCCCTGGGCGCGCCAGGACGCCACCTGCGCCAGCGCCTCCTCCCAACTCGCGACCTTGCGGTCGGTCGCGACCAGGTCCTCGAGATGCAGGACGCCCAGCAGTTCCTGCGCGCTGACCGTGGCGGTGCCCTGCTTGCCGACCGAGATCCCGGCGGTGACGTTGGCGAGCAGCGCGGCTTGCGGCAGCGGCGCGCCGGCCCCCAGCGCAACCGCCAGCGAGGCGACCAGCGTATCCCCGGCGCCGGAGACATCCGCCACCTCGCGCGCGCGGGTCGGCACGTGCAGCGGCGCGGCGCCCCGGCGCACCAGGGTCAGCCCCTTGGCGGACCGCGTCACCAGCACGGCCTCGCCGCCGGTCGCTTCCAGCGCGGCGCGTCCGGCCCGGTCGGCATCGGTGTCGTCACTGGCATCGATATGGGTCGCGACCCGGACCTCGTTCTCGTTCGGGGTCAGCACCGTCGCGCCCCGATAGGCGGAGAAGTCGGGCCGCTTCGGGTCGGCGATCACGATCTTCCCGGCGGCGCGGGCGCGCAGCAGGATCGCGTCCAGCACGCCGTCGCACAGCACGCCCTTGGCGTAGTCGGAGAGGATGACGACGCTCACCCGCTCCATCTCGCGCTCGACGAGTGCGAGCAGGGCGTCCGCGGCGTCGGGCGGCAGTGGCGCGGTGGTCTCCTCGTCGAGGCGCAGGAGCTGGTGGGCGCCGGACATGAAGCGCGTCTTCGCGGTGGTCGGCCGGTTCGCGACGGTCAGCAGCGCGGGGGTGATGCGGTCGGTGCCGCGGACCAGCGCCTCGATCTCGGCGCCGGCCTGGTCGGGACCGATCACGCCGACCAGGATCGCCTGACCGCCCAGGGTCGCGACGTTCAGCGCGACGTTGGCCGCGCCCCCCAGCGTGCTGCGGCCGCCGGTCGGTCGCAGCACCGGAATGGGGGCCTCGGGCGAGAGGCGCGCGACGCTGCCGGTGACGTAACGGTCGAGGATCAGATCTCCCACCACCAGTACGGTCGCTTCGGGGAACCGGCGTACCGTCGCTGCGAGTTCGATGTCCCGCGCGATCAGTTCGGCCCCGGGATCGGTCACGTTCTGCATGCGCATCCTGCTGCTTCGCCGGCTCGAGGCTTACCACGAATGCAGTGTCGCCGAGCAACACGGGGCGTGGTTGGCTGCACTGCAACAAAAAGCGCTTCTTTGGATGTTCCATCCTGCGCGGGAACCCGGTATTGATCGCGCAAACTTGATGCAAGGGTCCCGCAGTTGATCGAGGAGGTGCCGTGAGCTACGTACCGCCCTTCGAACTGATCCGGCGCTCGGTCGACATCACGACCGAGAAGGGGGAGCTCCGCGTGAGCCTCTCCTATGAAAATTTTATCAAGCTTCTCAAGCTGATGATTGCGGGCACGAAGGTCGACGAGACATGGTATCTCCGCGCCTACGAGGATATTGGCGGCGCGGTGAAGGAAGGTGTGCTGCCCTCCGGCCGCCATCATTTCGTGAATGACGGGTATTTCGAGGGGCGGCTGCCTGGGCCGTTGAAGGTGGAAGAGGCGTGGTACCTGAAACAGTACCCCGACGTGGCGGAAAGCGTTCGCGTCGGCAACATCGCCTCGGCGCAGGCGCATTTCGACAGGGACGGCTATCGGGAAGGACGTCTGCCTTTCCCGCTTTGAGCCGGATCGCTCCTTCCCTCCAGCGCGTGGATCACGCCGAGGTACCGCCGACATGAGTCCGACCGCCGCATGCCTCCCTCGCTGCGGTGTCGCGGCGCCGCGGACCGCCGGATGACGGGTCGCTCGCGCAAGCTGCCGGCGAAGAAGGCCGGCCGGATCGCTTCGGCAGCAACCGGCCGGCGGGCCACCGCCAAATCGCCTCCTCCTCCCGCTGCCGCCAAGCCCTCGGCTCCCCCGGCACCAGAGCCGCAGGTGCTGCTCGATCTCGAGCCGGTGGTCTCCGGCGGGTTCATGAACGATCGCCTCGACCTGACCGTCCGTGGTCGTGTCGCCGGGGAGGCGCTCGAAGAACTCGTTCTGCTGCGGGATGACGTGCCGGTCAGCCGGATGCAGTTCGGGGAGGCCGACGGGCGCGCGCTGGCGCGGCTTCCGGACGGTTCGATGGCGCCGCAGCGAACCTTCCAGTTCAGCATGCCGCTGCCGGGAGAGACGGAGGCCGGCGTGCTCCGCTGCGCCCTGCTCGCCCGCACCGTCGACGCGCGGGAACACCTGGTCCGGTTCGGGATCATGGTTGATCCGACCGGGGCGCCGCCCGGCCACGTCGTCGCGGGGCCGCTCACACCGCCCGGCGCCGCCGCCGGCCTGCTGCCGCACGTCATCATGTTCGTCGAGCGCGCCGCGATCGATCTCGCGGGCACCCTCACCGTCCAGGGTTGGGCGGTGTCGATGACCCGGATCGTCACCATCCAGGCCTTTGCCGCCGACCTCCGCGTCGGCAGCGCCAAGCTCGGGTTGGAGCGGGGGGATGTCGGGGCGGTCTACCCGCAGCATCCGGGGTCGCGTGGCGCCGGGTTCACCCTGACCGCCCCGCTGGGACCCGTGGAACGCCAGGCCGGCGCGGTGCGGATCCAGGCGATCTGCCTGGGCGGTTTCGCCTGTGACGTCGTGGTGCCGCTGGAGCGGCTGCGTCCGCCCGAACCGGTGGAGGCGCCCGCGCGCGAAGCGCCCCCGCCGCAGGTCTTTCGGATGGATGCCGGCTACCTGCTGGCGGCCGGGGATGCCGATGCGACCTCGCCCGAGGCCGCCGAGGCAACCGCCGACCCGCGGCGCGCCATCAGGGCCTATTGCGACGAGGCGGTGGTCGGACGCGGCCGGGTGCTGCACGTCAACGGCTGGGCAGTGTCCGCCGTCGGCATCGCGCAGATCGACGTCCTGATGGACGGCGTGTCGATCGGGCAGGCCGAAATCGGCCATCCCCGGCCCGATGTCGGGGAGGAATTCGCGACCATCCCGATGGCCCGCTATGCCGGCTATCGGTTCACCCACAAACTGCCGGAACTCGACGAGGGCGAGCACACGCTGCGCATCGTCGTCCGCAACGGGCTCGACGACACCCACCAGGAAGACTTCGTCATCTCGGTCGGGCCTTCCGAACCCGCGGAGGCCATGCCTGCCGCCGGGGAAGCGGGAGCGGACCCGCAGGTCTTCCGCTTCGAACTCGACAGCCCGAGCGTGCGGAACGGAGTCGTAACGGATCCGATCTCCGGGCGGCTGACGATCGAGGGCTGGGTGCTGGCACGCGCGGGCGTGGAGGCGATCGAGGTCGCGCTGGACGGCACCCGGCTGGGCCACGCGCATTACGGGCTGGCGCGCCAGGATGTCGGGCTCGCCTTCCCCGAATGGCAGGATGCGCTGCGCAGCGGCTACGCGTTCCATTGCCCGCCGCGGGTGCTGAAGAACGGTCCGCACACGGTGCAGCTCACCGTGCGCGCCAAGGACGGGCAAGAGCACGTCGTCTCCTTCGACCTGACGGTGAAGAAGACAGACGACACCGATGAGAACGCCACGGTCCGGCGTCGGGTGCCGCGTGCCGAGACCGACCTCGTCGAGCGCGTGCTGGGCGACCTCGGCTGTCGCCCCCGGCTGCACCTGATCGTCCGCCACCCATCTGCCGCCGATTCTGCCCCGCTGCTCCGCACCCTCGAGTCGTTGCGCCGCCAAGCCTATCCGGACTGGCAGGCGACCATCCTGGCGCAAGCGCCCGAAGCCGCCGGGGTGCGTGACCTGCTGGCTGGGTCGGAGGCGGACCTCGCGGCGCGGATCGCGGTGGTCGCGGCGGACGAACCAGGCTGGGATGCGTCGCTGGTTGCCGCCAGCGAAGGGCGCGCCCTCACCGGATTGCTCTGTGCCGGCGACGAGCTGGGGGCAGACGCCCTGGGGGAAATCGCCCTCGCCGCCGCGCTGAATCCGCAGGCGGACCTCGTCTACGCGGACGAAGCCCGTCGGAGCCCGGCCAGCGGCGAGCGGGAACCGTTCTTCAAGCCCGACTGGTCACCGGACCTGTTGCTTTCGACCAACTATGTCGGCCGTCCCTGGTTTGTCGCCTCCGCCCTGCTGCGCGATATCGGCGCAACGCCGCGCAGCCTTGCGGAGGCCGGAGAGTACGACCTCGTGCTGCAGGCGACCGAACGCGCCACCGGCATCCATCACGTCCCGAAGCTGCTCGCCCTGCGTGGGGACGCGGAACTCGACCCGGCCCCGCTGGAAGCAGCCGCCCTGACGCGCGCTGCGGCCCGTCGTGGCACGCCGGCCGAGGTGCTGCCTGGATGGGGGCAGGGCACGTGGCGCCTGAAGCGCACCGCGCCGGTCAGCGGGAAGGTGTCGATCATCATCCCGACCTGCGCGGCCAAGGGTCATATCGAGACCTGCCTCAACACGCTGCGGGAGCGGACCCGCTACCGGAACTACGAGACGGTCTGCATCGACAACATCCCGGACAGCGAGAACGGCTGGAAGGTCTGGCTACAGCAGAACGCCGACCAGGTCGTTGAAATCCCCGAGGCGTTCAACTGGTCCCGCTTCAACAACATGGCCGCTGCCGCGTGCGACGGCGAGTTCCTGTTGTTCCTCAACGACGACATCGAGATCATCCAGGACGACTGGCTCGACGCCTTGCTCGAGCACGCGGCGCGCGCGGAGGTCGGCATCGTCGGCCCGCAGCTCCTCTATCCCGATGGCAAGGTTCAGCACGCGGGCATGTTTCTGGGCGGCGGCATCGGCCGTCACGCCTTCCGCTTCGCGGCGCGCGACGAGCCCGGCTATTTCGGCTTGGCCCTGACCCAGCGAAACGTCATCGCGGTAACCGGCGCCTGCATGCTCGTACGGCGCGAGGTGTTCGAGCGGATCGGGCGCTTCGACGAGCTGCACTCGGTCATCAACAACGACCTCGATTTCTGCCTGCGCGCGCATCGGGCGGGCCTGTCGACCGTGTTCACCCCCTATGCAACGCTGGTCCACCACGAACTGGCCAGCCGGGACAAGCTGCAGGACGTGTTCGACGTGTCGCAGTTCTCGGCGCAGTGGCGAACCTCGTTCGCCGCGGGGGATCCGTTCTACTCGCCCATGCTCTTCCGCCATGCCGACGACGTGCGGCCCGACGATGAGCCGGTGCAGGTGCAGAGTGCCGGTCACCCGCTGTTCCGCCGCGAGGATGTGAAGCGCCTGCTCGTCGTCAAGCTCGACCATATCGGCGACTTCGTCACCGCGTTGCCGCCCATCCGCCGCCTGAAGGCGCTGTTCCCGCAGGCCGAAATCACCGTGCTGGCGGGCCGCGCATCGCAGGCGTTCCTGTCCATCGAGCCCAGCATCGACCGGCTGATCCCGTTCGAGTTCTTCCACGCGCGCTCGCAACTGGGGGAGCGCGACCTCACGCGCGACGACTTCCTGGCATTGCAGGCGGAGCTCGCGCCATACCGGTTCGACCTCGCGATTGACCTGCGCAAGCACGCCTCCACCAGGGACGTCCTGCGCTACACCGGCGCGCGATACCTCGCGGGCTTCGACCATGTCGGGCAGTTTCCGTTCCTCGACATCGCGCTGGAATGGGACGGCGACAAGTCGCTGCAGCGCAAGCGCAACCATGTGGTGGACGATCTGCTCGCGCTGGTCGAAGCCGTCGGTAACGCGAGCAATCCCGACCGCCGCCTGATCCAGCCGCAGCTTCCCGCGACGGATCCCGCGGAGCTTCCGGAGTCGGTGCGGCCGCTGTTCGATCGGCCGGTCGTCGCGGTGCATGCCGGAGCCGGCAATATCACCAAGCAATGGCCGGCCGAACACTTCGCCGCACTGATCGACCTGCTGGTGGAACGCGACGGCGTGAACGTGCTGCTGGTCGGCGGGCCGGATGACGAGGCGGTCTCGAAGGAGATCCAGGCGCGCGTGCTGCGGCCGGAACGCGTCGGCAGCCTGGCGGGGCAGACCACGCTCGCCGCCCTGCCGCGGGTGCTGCTCGCCTGTGCGGTCTATGTCGGCAACGACAGCGGGCCGAAGCATATCGCGGGAGCGATAGGCGTGCCGACCGTCGGCATTCATTCCGGTGTGGTCGATGCGACAGAATGGGCCCCGATCGGGGAGCGTTCGGTGGCGATCCGCCGGAACATGAGCTGCAGTCCCTGCTATTTCGCCAATGCCGCCGACTGCCCGCGCAATCTCGCATGTCTGACGCAGCTCGAGCCGGCGCTGGTGCATCGCACCGTGCAGACCTTGCTCGCTCGCCCGATCCGTGCCGTGTTGCCGGATGCAATGCAGCGAAACGGAGCCTCGGCGCGCATGAAAGGCGATCTCGACGTGACGGAACGGACGGTCAAGCCAGCCAAGTCCGGCCGGGCCGGAAAGGCGGGACAGCGTTCGGTCGCGGCCGGCAAGGCTCGTACCGGCCGTCGCGCGGCGGTGCCGGCATGAGGGACGATGAGGAGCTGCTCGCCCTGGCAGCCGAACTGGCGCAGCAGGCAGGCGCGGCGATTCTCGGGATTCGCGCCCGCGGCTTCGACGTGCAGCGCAAGGAAGACCGGTCGGTGGTGACCGAGGCCGACCACGCGGCGGAGGCGATCATCGTCGCCGGTCTGCGTGCCGCGGAGCCGGACATTCCGGTGATCGCCGAGGAAGAAGTCGCGGGCGGACGGATCACCGCCGTGGCGCCTGTCTTCTGGCTGGTGGACCCGCTCGACGGCACGCGCGAGTTCGCTGCCGGCAACGACGAGTTCGCGGTGAATATCGGCCTGGTGCGCAATGGCGAACCGGTGCTGGGCGTGGTCGGCATCCCGGCTGCCGGTGAGCTGTTCGGCGGGATCATCGGCCAGGGCGCGTGGAAGCGGACCGAGGACGGTGAGGTTCCGGTCCACGCGCGCGTGGTGCCGCCCGAGGGCTTGACGGTGCTGGCGAGCCGCCACCATGGCGACTCCTCCCAGCTCACGGCGTTCCTCGGCGGCCGGCGTGTCGCGCGGATGGTGAATTACGGGTCCAGCGTGAAGTTCTGCCGGCTGGCCGAGGGGCTGGCCGATCTCTACCCCCGCTTCGGCCGGACCATGGAGTGGGACACCTGCGCGCCGCAGGTGGTGCTGGAGGCGGCGGGCGGGTCGGTGCGCACGATGCAGGGCGCGCGGCTGCGCTACGGCAAGCCAGGGTGGGAGAACCCGCATTTCGTCTGCGCCGGCCGCGAGACGGACTGACCGCGCCACCGCGTCGATGCGCACGGCGCATCATGCGCGGGATGGTGCGCCGATGCCGGGGCGCTGGTTCGCGCGGGTGCGGTGCGCCGTGCGGGTGTGATGCACGGCCGCACTCAGCGGCCGTGCTGCGCCCGCCAGGCCGCGAACGCGGCGAGGTTGCTCTCATCGGTCGGCGGGTAGAGGCCGAACGTCTGCTGGCCGGCCCGCACCCGCTCCTGCACGAAATCCTCGAAGGCGGTCATCTCCACCGTCTCGGCCGCGATCTCCTCGGCGATCGCGGCGGGGATGATGATCACGCCATCCGCGTCGCCCACCACGACGTCACCCGGGAAGACGGGCGCGTCGCCGCAGGCGATCGGCACGTTGAGGTCGATCGCCTGGTGCAGCGTGATGTTGGTCGGCGCCGACGGGCGCTGATGGTAGGCGGGAAAGCCGAGCGCGGCGATGTCGGCGGAGTCGCGGAAGCCGCCATCGGTCACCACCCCCTCGACGCCGCGCACCATCAGCCGCGTGACCAGGATGCCGCCGGCCGAGGCGGCGCGGGCGTCCTTGCGGCTGTCCATCACCAGCACCATGCCGGGCGGGCATTCCTCCACCGCGCGGCGCTGCGGGTGGCCGTGGTCGCGGAACACGCCGACCGGGTTGAGGTCCTCGCGGGCGGGGATGTAGCGCAGCGTGTAGGCCTCCCCGACCATGCTGTGGCGCGGCGGCGCGAGCGGGTGCACGTCCTGCACCATCTGGTTGCGCAGCCCGCGCTTGTAGAGTGCGGTCGCGATCGTCGCCGTGCTGACGCCGCGGAGCTTCGCGCGGGTCTCGTCACTCAGGGGCATGGGTCGGATCCTTTCGCAACCGCGATCGGCAGATTGCCGGTCCCGGCACCGGCCTCACACCGGGGGCCGTGACCGGCGCCGTCGACTACTGCTTCACCAGCGGGCAGCGGCTCTCCGACAGGGGCTGGAACGCCTGGTCACCCGGGATCGTCGCGACCAGCTTGTACAGGTCCCACGGCCCTTTCGACTCCGCCGGGGTCTTCACCTGGTAGAGGTGCATGTCGTGCACCATCAGCCCGTCCGCGCGGATGTGGCCGTCATGCGCGAAGAAGTCGTGGATCGGCATCTCGCGCATTTTCGCCATCACCGCCTCGGCATCGGTGGTGCCGGCAGCCTGCACCGCCTGCAGGTAGTGCATCGTACTGGAATACGCGCCGGCCTGCAGCATGTTCGGCATCTTCTTCATCTTGTCGAAGAAGCGCTTGGCGAAGGCGCGTGTCTGGTCGTCGGTGTCCCAGTAGAACGCATCGCCCACCAGCATGCCCTGCGTCGCATCGAGGCCGATGCCGTAGATGTCGTTGATGTTCGCACCCAGGCTCGCCAGTTTCGTGCCGCTGCGGGTGATGCCGAACTCGGCCGCCTGCTTGACGGAGTTGATCAGGTCGGCGCCGGCGTTGGCCAGCCCGATCACCTGCGCCTTCGATTGCTGTGCCTGCAACAGGAAGGACGAGAAGTCGGACGTGTTGATGGGCGCCTTCGCGTCACCCAGCACGGTGCCGCCATTCGCCTTCACCACCGTCGCGCTGTCGGATTCGAGCTGGTGGCCGAACGTGTAGTCGGCAGTCAGGTAGTACCAACTCTTGCCGCCCTGATCCATCACCGCCTTCGTCACCGCGTGGGAGGTGGCATAGGTGTTGTAGGTGTAGTGGACGGTATAGGCGTTGCACGACTCGTTGGTGATCGAGGACGCGCCCGGCCCGTTCAGGATCACGATGCGATGGCGCAGGTTGCCCACGTTCATCACCGCGAGCGCGGGTGAGGAGGCGGCGACGTCCATCAGCGCGACGACGTTCTCGGTGTCGAACCAGCGGGTCGCGATGCCGGCCGCCACGTCCGCCTTGGTCTGGTGATCGGCGACGAGCAGCTCGACCGGGCGGCCCAGCACCTTGCCGCCGAAATCCTCGATCGCCATGCGGCCGGCGGTCTCCGTGCCGGGGCCGGTCACGTCGGCATAGAGGCTCCCCATGTCGAGGATCATGCCGAGCCGGATCGGGTTGTTGGAGGCTTGTGCGGCGGCGGGCCGCGCGGTGATGCCGCAGAGGGCGCCGAACGCGGCGACGGAGAGGCAGGCGAGCAGGGCTTTCCGGGGCAGGCGGGTCATTGACGTTTCCTCGGCGCGCGCCGCGACTGGCGCGCTTCTTTGCCAGTCTCGGGTAGCCTTCGGGTGCCGAGGGAGCAAGAGGGCGCCTGCGGGTCGGAGGACACGAGTTTCGGCGCGCGCCGATGCCCCGCCCGACCTGGGGGTCGCGCATCCGTGCGGCCGCGAGGCCCGACACCGCCCGCTTCCCGCGCCTCACCACACCCGAACCACCCGCTCGGCTGGCGAGCAGGGTGACCGAAGAACGACGCGCGGATCCGTCAGGCGGCGGCGCGCTGCGACAGGCCGGCGGCGATCGCCTCCACGTCGGCCGCGGCCGCGCAGGTGGGATGGCGCACGAGCAGCAGGGACTGCCGGCGGATCGCGTCGCGCACGCGGTCGTCGCGGCGCACGATCCCGGCGAGGGGCGGGTCGAGCCTCAGGAAGCTCACGCAGGCGCGGCGGAGCGTCTCGTAGGTGCGCAGCCCCGCCGCATGGGTCGTCGCCTGGTTGACCAGGATGCGGGCGTCCCCCTGCCGGGCATCGTTCGCGTACAGCTTCATCACGGCATAGGCGTCGGTGAGGCTGGTCGGTTCCTCGGTGGCGATCGTCAGCAGGGTATCGGCGGCGGCGGCCATGCGGCGGACGCCGCGCTCCAGCCCGGCGCCGAGATCGAGCAGCACGGTGTCATAGGCGCCGGCGCCGCGCAGCAGCGAGAGGATCTGCTCCACGGAGGCCGGGTCGAGGCCCGACAAGGTCCCGGACCCCGAACTGCCGGGCAGGATGTCGAACCCGCCTTCGGGGTGCCGCAGGACCGCCTGGGCTAGGCTGACGCGGCCGGAGAGCACCGACCCCAGCTCGTGCTGCGGGGTCAGTCCGAGCTGCACGTCGACATTGGCGAGGCCGAGATCACCGTCGAAGAGGAGGACCGGCCCCCCGCGTGCCGCCAGCGCCTGTGCGAGCGTGATCGCGAACCAGGTCTTGCCCACGCCGCCCTTGCCGGATGCGATGGCGATCAGGCGCGGTCTATTCGGCATGGCGGACATCCTGACGAGCGCGGGGAGCGGGCATGGGAGTGGGGCGTGGCCGGACCGACGCGGCTTGTCCCGCATGGAGCGGCGCGCGCGGATCGGGCATGGCAGCCGCCTGCCATGATGCAGGAGGCGGCATGGGGTGAGAGGTCGGCGCGGCCGTGGGATGGGTATCGACCTCGCGCCGGGGCGGCGGGCCATGGTGGCGGGGCGCAGCGGTCGGGGCCGGCCGCGGCAGACGATCCGCCACGTCTCCGGCGGCGGCGGCCGAGGGCGCCAGCCGCGCCTCCATCCGCCGCGCGAGCTCCTCCGGCGTGAGCGGCACCAGCCCGTCTGCGGCGCCGGGGCCGATCCCCGCTTCCGCCAGCGGGAGGGAGGCTGCGGCGGCCGCGGCCAGCAACCCGCCGAAGCGGCGTGCGAGGTCGAGGCGGGTGGCCACGAGCATCTCCGCCCCGTTCGCGGCATGCGCCTGGGCGAGGTCGGCGGCCTCCTCCACCTGCAGTCCGGCCGGCAGCACCAGCGCAACGGTGCCGTCCGCCGCCGCGGCGAGGGCCCGCAGCTCCTCCATCTGCGTCGGGTCGAACGCATCGGTGCCGGGACAGTCGATCAGCACCGGGGCACCGGGCGGACGACGCGCGAGCGCGCGGCCGACCGTCACCGGATGGCTCGCGACCGTGAGCGTCAGCCCCAGCAGCCGGGTGAACGCGGCGAGCTGCTCCGTGGCGCCGGCGCGCTTGGCATCGGCGGTGATCACCATGGGCGCGCATCCCGCGAGCACGAGCCGGGTGGCGAGCCGCGCGACGGTCAGGGTCTTGCCGGCGCCGGGCGTGCCGACCAGCAGCAGCGGCCGCGCGTCCCCGGTCAGCGCCAGGCGGTGGAACGGCAGCGCGCGCCGCAGCGCCTGGTCCAGGGGACCGTCGGCGAGAGCGGGTCGCAGCGTCTCCGGCACGGCGTGGAAGGCGAGCAGGTCGGCGCGTCGTGGGTCCGGCACGACGGGCGGCCTGGCGGCGGGGGCAACGGAGGCGGCGGACTCCAGGGCCGCAGTGATCTCCACCCCCTCCTGCACCGGCCGCGTGCCCAGGATCAGCGCATCGTCGCCGAGTTCGGCGCGCACCCGCGCCATCGCCTCGGCCATGTTCGGCGCGCGAAAGAGCCTCAGCCGCATGGGAGATCAGGGGGGTGTGACACCGGGCCGAACCACGATTGCCGTGGCTGTCCTTGTAAACCCGCAACGGTGAACAGGAGATTGATGGCCGCCGATGCGTCCCGCGCCGGCCCCGCCGTGCCGTGCCGTGCGCCGCCGCCCCCGCCGTGCCAGTCCGATCCGAGGAGAGGCGCGCCCACCCTCAGATCGTGACCGCCCTCAGATCGTGCCCGCCCTTAGATCGTGCCCGCCGTCAGATCGTGCCCACCGTGCGGATGCGGGCGCGCGGAAAGATCTCGGCCTGGGCGAGCACCGGCGTGTTCGGGCGAATGCGCTCGACGATCGCACGCACATGGAAGCGGATCGTGCCGGAGGTCAGCAGCACCGGCGTCTCGCCCCCGGCGGTCGCCGCCTCGAACACCGTGCGCATGCGCTGCATGAACTCCTGCAGCTTGCTGGGCGCCATCGCGAGCTGCCGATCCTCCGGCGGGCCGGAGAGAGATTCGGCAAACGCGGCCTCCCACTCGGGCGAGAGCGTCACCAGCGGAATGTAGCCCGCGGCGCCGGTGTGGGAGTCGCTGAGCTGCCGCGCGAGGCGCGCGCGCACATGCGCGACGATCGCCGGGATGGCGCGATTGGGGGCGCCGCACGCTTCCTGGATGCCTTCCAGGATCGTCGCGAGGTCGCGGATGGAGACGCGCTCCGCGAGCAGCATCTGCAGCACGCGCTGCACCCCGCCCACGGTGATCTGCGCGGGCACGAGATCGGCCACCAGCTTGTGCTGCTCGCGCGGCAGCTCGTCGAGCAGCTTCTGCGTCTCCGCGTAGGAGAGGAGTTCGGCGACGTTCTCACGCACCACCTCGGTCAGGTGCGTCGTCAGCACGCTGGGCGGGTCTACCACGGTGCAACCGAGGAACACCGCTTGTTCGCGCGTCTCCTGCGCGATCCACAGCGCCGGAAGGCCGAAGGCGGGCTCCTTGGTCGGCTCGCCGGGGAGGGCGGGGATGCCGCCCCTGGGGTCCATCGCCAGCAGCATGGTGGGGCGAAGCTCACCCCGGCCAGCCTCGATCTCCTTGACGCGGATCACGTAGGTATCCGCCGGAAGCTGCATGTTGTCCTGGATGCGGACCGGCGGCAGCACGAACCCCATGTCGGCGGCGATCGCGCGCCGCAGGCCCTTGATCTGGTCGGTCAGCCGCGGCGTGTCGCCGCCGGCCAGCGCGAGCAGCCCATAGCCGAGTTCCACCCGCAGCATGTCCATGCGCAGCGCATCGGCGATCGGCGGCTCCCCCGGCGCGGGTGGCGGCGGTTCGATATCGGCGACCGGCGGCGGATGCTTGTGGCGCAGCCAGGCGCCACCGCCCGCGAGCCCGGCCAAGGCGAGGAAGGGCAGCGTCGGCAGGCCCGGCATCAGCGCCAGCACGCCCGCGGCGCCGGCCGCCATCGCCAGCGGCTTCGGATTGCCGCCGAGTTGCCGCATCAGCGCGGCGTCGGCACTGCCCTCCATGCCGCCCTTGGTCACCACGATGCCGGCCGCGGTGGAGACGAGCAGGGCGGGAATCTGCGACACCAGGCCGTCGCCCGCCGTCAGGGTGGTGAAGGTCGCGGCGGCATCGCCGAACGGCATCCCGTGCCGCACGACCCCGATCGCGAGCCCGCCCAGGATGTTGATGCCGGTGATGATCAGCGCCGCGATCGCGTCGCCGCGCACGAACTTCGCCGCGCCGTCCATCGCGCCGTAGAACCCGCTCTCCTCCTCCAGCTCCTTGCGCCGGCGGCGCGCCTGTTTCTCGTCGATCAGTCCGGCCGAGAGGTCGGCGTCGATCGCCATCTGCTTGCCCGGCATCGCGTCCAGGCTGAACCGCGCCGCGACCTCGGCGATGCGGCCGGAGCCCTTGGTGATGACCATGAAGTTCACCACCAGCAGGATCGAGAACAGGATCAGCCCGATGACCACGTCGCCGCCCATCAGGAAGCCGCCGAACGCCGCGACCACGTGGCCGGCGGCCTGCGGGCCTTCGTTGCCGTGCGACAGGATCAGCCGCGTGGTGGCGACGTTGAGCGAAAGGCGCAGCAGCGTGGTCAGCAGCAGCAGAGTCGGGAAGCTGGTGAAGTCGAGCGGCCGCTGCAGGAACAGCGCCACCATCAGCACCAGAACCGAGGCGGTGATCGACAGCGCGAGGCCGAGGTCGAGCAGCAAGGTCGGCAGCGGCAGGACCAGCACCGAGAGCAGCGCGACCACGCCCAATGCCAGGCCCACGTCGCTGCCGGGCGTGTAGCGGCGTGCGCGACCGCCCAGCAGTGCCAGGCGGGTGGCGAGGCCGGGGGCGGCGAGATCGGGCATCTCGGGTCAGGCCGGCAGCCCGGCGGTGGGCGGCGGCACCGGCACGCCCTGGGCGGCGTAGTCGCGCAGCTTGTTGCGCAGCGCGCGGATGGAGATGCCCAGGATGGTGGCGGCATGGGTCCGGTTGCCCAGCGTGTGGCCCAGCGTCTCCAGGATCAGGTCGCGCTCCACCTCCTCCATGCGGCGTCCGACCAGGGAAGCGATGCCGCGTGTGCCGGTCGCGGCGGCCCCGCGCTCCGCGGCGGGCGAACCGGCCGCCTGGCCGCCACCGTCCACGCCGTTCGGTCCCAGCTCGATCGCGGCCGGGCCGATCGTGTCGCCCTCCGCCAGCAGGACGGCGCGGTGCAGCGTATTCTCGAGCTCGCGCACGTTGCCGCGCCATGCATGGCCGGTCAGCCGCAGCAGCGCGGTCGGCGCGAGCGGGCGGTAGGGCAGGCCGTTCACCTCGGCATATTTGCGCGCGAAATGGTCGGCGAGCGCGGCGACGTCGCCGGGCCGCTCGCGCAGGCTGGGAACGCGCAGCGCGACGACGTTCAGCCGGTAGTAGAGGTCTTCGCGGAACGTGCCGCGCGCCACCGCGGCCAGCAGGTCGCGGTTGCTGGTGGCGAGGATGCGCACGTCCACCTTCACCGGCGCGGCGCCACCCAGCCGGTCGATCTCGCGCTCCTGCAGGGCGCGCAGCAGCTTGGCCTGCAGCCGCACGTCCATTTCGCTGATCTCGTCGAGCAGCAGCGTGCCGTGATCGGCCGCCTCGAACTTGCCGACCCGTCGCGCGAGCGCGCCGGAGAAGGCGCCCTTCTCGTGACCGAACAGCTCGCTCTCGAGCAGGTTCTCGGGAATCGCCGCGCAGTTCAGCGCGACGAACGGGCCGCCGGCGCGGCGGGAGCGGCGATGGATGTGGCGTGCCAGCACCTCCTTCCCGGTGCCCGATTCGCCGCAGATCAGCACCGAAGCCTCGGAGCGCGCCACCTGTTCGGCGCGCCGCACCAGCGTCGCCATCACCGGGTCGCGCACCACCAGCGCATGCGATTCGCCCGAGGCCGCTTCGAGGATCGCGGCGATCAGGTCGGGATCGGGCGGCAGCGGCAGGAACTCGCGCGCGCCGGCGCGGATGGCGCGCAGCACCGCCTCCGGATCGTCCCCGGTGCCGGCGGCGACGACCGGCACGGCCATGCGTTCGGCGGCGAGCGCCGCGACCACGGCGCCCACGTCCTGCGCCACGTCGCACAGCACCAGGTCCACGCGCGCGTCGGCACGCAGGCGGATCAGCGCCTGGTCCGCGTCGTCCGCCTGGTCGAGCCGCGCCCCGCGCTGCATGGCGATCTGCGCGGCCTGGCCCAGTTCGCCGGCCAGGGAGCCGATGATCAGGACGCGCATGCGCGGCTTCCTCGCCGGGAGGTGGGGGGACCTGGGTCGCTGTTCACGGCGCGCGGTCTGCCTTGACGATTTCGGTCATGGTCACGCCGAGGCGGTTGTCGTCCACCATCACCACCTCGCCGCGGGCGACCAGGCGGTTGTTGACGTAGATGTCGATCGCCTCGCCCAGCTTGCGGTCCAGCTCCACGACCGCCCCGCGGCCGAGTTTCAGGAGCTGGCTCACCTGCATGGTGGACTTGCCCAGCACCGCGCTGACCGTGACCGGGATGTCGTAGACCGCCTCGAGTTCACGGGCGCTCCGCGGGTTGCTGGCCTCGCCGGGTTCGGTCAGTTCGGCGAGGTCCATGTCGGATTCAGTGACCAAGGGCGGGCTCCTTCACACGCTGGGTGTCGAATGACCGGCGGGGTGGACGGGGCAATGCCGCGGCGACGTCCTCGGGCGGCGTGCCGGATGGGCTACGCGACGAGCTGCCCGGCAGGCTGCTCGGTGTGGCGACGGCGAGGTCCGTGTCGACGACCGCGGCGTGGGTGCGACCCTCCCCGCGCATGGCCTCCGACTCCGCGCCGGCGCGGGAGCCGGGCTCCGCCGCCCGCAGCAGCCCGGCGGGCGCCAGGATCGCCTCGATGTCGGCCCATAGCCGCGCGCCATCGCGCACCGCCTCGCCGTCCTCCCAGGCGATGCGCACGTCGCCGGCGCCGAGGGTTTCGTCGGGCACGACGCGGATCCGCTCCCGCGCATCGGGGTCGAGCCGCGCGAGCACCGCCCGCACGGCCTCGACGGCGACCGGCGCGAGATGCACGGCGACGCGGGGTTCGGTGCGCAGGCTTGGCAGGATGCGCTGCACCAGGGCGGCAACCTCGTGCGTCCCGAACCGCGCGCCGAGGCGCGGGAAAGCGGCGGCCATCCCGGCCAGGATCATCTGCGTGACGGCTTCCGCCGCGGTGTCGGCCTGGGCGCGGGCGACCTCGGCCGCATCGTCGAGCTGGCGGGCGATGTCGGCGAGGGCGGTCGCGGCGTGAGCGGCGGTCTCGGTCGCGGCGGCATCGCAGCCGGCAGCCTCCCCGGCGGCGAACGCCTCCGCGCGCGCGGAGGCCAGGTCCTCGGCGCTGAAGGTCGGCTCGACCGCCGGTTCGGGGGAGGGCGGCGGCGTCGCCGCGCGCGGAGGCGGAAGATCGAAATCCTCCGCGAACAGGTCGCCACGCCGGATGGGCCGAGCGGTCTGTGCGGTCATGTCAGGCGGCGTCCTGGCGCATCAGTAGACGAGCTCCTCGTCCTTGCCGCTGCTGATCTCGATCTGTCCCTGGGCGGCGAGATCCTTGGCCATCGCGACGATGCTCGCCTGTGCCTCGTCGACGTCGCGGACCCGCACCGGGCCCAGCGCCTCCATGTCGTCCTTCAGCATCTTCGACGCGCGTTCGGACAGGTTCTTGAGGAACAGGTCCCGAATCTTCTCCGACGCGCCCTTGAGCGCGATCGGCAGCTTGTCCTTCTCGACGTTGCGCAGCAGCACCTGCACCGACGGGCCGGTGAGGCGCTGCAGGTCGTCGAAGGTGAACATCAGCGACTTGATGCGTTCGGCCGCCTCGCGCGAACGCTCCTCCAGACCGTTGAGGAACCGCGTCTCCGCCTGGCGGTCGAGGTTGTTGAAGATCTCCGCCATCATCTCGTGCGCGTCGCGGCGGGTGCTGCGCGCGAGGTTGGACATGAACTCCGACCGCAATGTCCGCTCGACGCCGTCGAGCACTTCCTTCTGCACCGTCTCCATCCGCAGCATGCGCATCACCACCTCCATGGCGAAGGTGTCGGGCAGCAGCGACAGCACGCGCGCGGCATGGTCGGAGCGCACCTTGGACAGGACCACCGCGACGGTCTGCGGGTATTCGTTCTTCAGGTAGTTGGCGAGCACCTCCTCGTGGACGTTGCCCAGCTTGTCCCACATGGTGCGGCCCGCCGGCCCGCGGATCTCCTCCATGATCTGCGCCACGCGATCGCGTGGCAGCGCCTTCATCAGCAGGTTCTCGGTGCTCTCGTAGCTGCCGACCAGGTTGCCGGTGGCGCCCAGGTTGTCGACGAACTCGCTGCAGAGCCGCTCGACGACTTCCGCGCGGACGGCGCCCAACTGCGCCATGGCGGCGGAGATGTCCTTGATCTCGTCCTCATGCATCATGGCGAACAGGCGGGAGCAATGCTCCTCGCCCAGCGTCAGCATCAGGATCGCCGCCTTCTGCGAGCCCTTCAGGCTGCGGTAGTCCTCCGAACTGGCGAGCTCAGCCATGCTCTTGCGCCATCCAGCCGCGCATGATCGTCAGCGTCTCTTCCGGATGCTTGTCGACCAGTTCGGCAAGCTTGCGCAGCGAGGACGCGCGCATCTGGCCTTCGATCTGGGAGATATTGACCATGCTCTCGTCTTCCAGCAGCGCGTTCGGGATTCCTCCCGGCATGCCGACCGACATGCCACCTGGCGCGCCCCCGGCTGCACCGCCGTGCGGGAGTGCGGCGAGCCCCGCCGCGCCCGCCAGCGCGCCTGCCGCCCCGCCGTCGCCGCCTGGTCCGGCGAGCGCCAGCGTGCCCGCGGGTCCGGCCAGCGCCGCCTGGCCGGGCGCGAGCGTCGTCAACCGGGTCACCATCGGCCGCAGCACCAGCAGCAGCGCGAGCAGAGCGATCACGCCGAACAGCGTCGTCTGGGCGAGGTGCATCACGTCGGGCTTCTCGAGCTTCAGGCCGAACAGGCCGGAGGCATCCGGCGCGGCCTCGTCGGCCAGGAAGCGCATGCTGACCACCTCGACACGGTCGCCGCGCTTCTCGTCGTAGCCGATCGCGCTCTTGACCAGGTTGCCGATGCGCTCGAGTTCCTCGGGCGAACGGGGCTGCCAGCTCCGCTTGCCATCCGCGCCGGTGCTGTCGGTACCGTCCACCATGACCGCCAGGCTGATCCGGTCGAGCTGCGGCTGCTCGCGCAGCAGCGTGCGTACGGTGCGGCTGATCTCGTAGTTGGTCGTCTCCTCCTGCCGGTTTTCCTGCGACCCCGTGCCGTTCGCCGCGCCGGCATCCGCGTTCGGCAGGTTGTTCTGCACGGTGACGGCCTGCGACGCCTCGGTGTTCTTGCTGTTCGCCTGGACCGTCTGGCTGGAGCGGGTCACCTGCCCGTCGGGGTCGTAGCGCTCCTGCGTCTCGCTGACCTTGTCGAAATTCATGCGCACCGCGGCTTCGGCACGCACGCGGCCGGGTCCGAGGCTGCGCTCGAGCATCTCCTCCACGGCGCGTGCCAGCCGCAATTCGGTGCCACGCCGGATTTCCTCCCCGGTGAGCGCGGCGCTGAGCTGGCCGACCGGCTCACCGGCGCGGGCGAGCAGGTCGCCGCGCGAATCGACGATCGCGATGTTCTGCGGCCGCAGCCCCGGCACGGCGGCGGCGACCAGGTTCAGGATCGCCTGGATGCCTTCCTTGTCGAGCCGCTGCGTGCCGCCCATCGTGAGCAGCACGCTTGCCTGCGCATCCAGCCGATCGCGCGCGAATGGTTCACGCCGCGGCAGCACGAGGTGCACCCGCGCCGCCCGCACGCCGCGCATCGCGCGAATAGTGCGCGCGATCTCACCTTCCAGCGCGCGAGTCTCGTTGATTTTCTGCTGAAAGTCGGTGAAGGCGAGGCTGTCGCCCCGATCGAACAGCTCGTAGCCGACCGAACCGCCCGAGGGCAGCCCGTCGCGCGCGAGCGAGAGCCGCGCCTCCGCCACCAGTTCGGCCGGGACCAGCACCTGGCTGCCCTGCCCGCTCAGCCGGTAAGGAATGTGCCGGCGGGTCAGATGCTCGACCACCTGGGCCGAATCGCGCAGGTCGAGGTCGCCGTAGAGCAGCGCCATCTGGTCGGAGCTGCCGGAGCGGAGCGTGAGCAGGGCGAGCAGCGTCAGCATGCCGAGGGCCACCGCCCCCAAGGCGCTCAGGCGTGCGACGCCCAAGGCCCTGAAGCCGTCGAGCAGGGACTTCATCCGGTCCCTCCTGCATGTGGCGAACTGGGCTGCATGCCGCGGTCCTCGCTACCCGGCCTCCTGCCGTGCGAAGACAGTGACGCGCGCCGCTTACCGCCTCGTTAACGGGCGCGATGGCGAAGGGACGGACCTGCCGCTGGGGCCAGGTTTGCCGGGTCGGATGTGCCGGGTGCGCCGGACCGGGTGGGATCTGATCGGCATCCGCCGGCCCGCGCGGGGGGCGATGCGGTCAGGCGGGATCGGGTGCGACGTCCAATCCGACGAAGACGTAGCCGACGCCGCGCATGGAGCGGATCGGGTTGTGCCGCCCCATGAACGGCGCCAGCGCCGCGCGCAGGCGGGAGACGAGATTGTCGATGGCGCGGTCGTCGGGGCCGGTTGGAGGGCGCCGCAGGATGGCGGTGTAGAGATCGGCGCGGGAGACCGGCCGGCCGATGCGCGGGCTCAGATAGCCCAGCAGCTCGAACTCGGTGGAGGTGAGATGCACCTGCTCGCCGGCGGGCGTGTACAGCGCGCGGCGTTCCAGGTCGATCCGCCAGCGCGCGCCGTCCTCGCCGGACGCGCCGGTCGCGGCGCCCTCGGCCGCGAGGGTCGGCGTGCTGCGCCGGATCACCGCGCGCAGGCGCGCCAGGATCTCCCGCGGCGGCTGGGTCTTGACGATGAAGTCGTCGGCCCCGAGTTCGAGCCCGACCACGCGATCGGTCTGGTCGCGATTGCCGGTCAGCAGGACGATGCCGCCGGCGAAAGCCGCCCGAAGCTGCGGCAGCAGCACCAGCGCATCGGTGCCGTGCACGAACTGGTCGAGCAGCACGACCCGGGGCGCAATCTGCTGGACCTCTTCGCAAAGATGATCGAGCCTGCTCATGCGCGTGCTGGTCATGCCGTGGTTTTGCAGGTATTCGCCCAGTTCGTCAGCGTAGCTATCCTCATCCTCGACCAGCAGCACGTCAGGAGGGAAGACGCCTGTATGACTGTCGGACGCCAACGAAATCATCCACTCGGGGGGGGGCAACTCGGAACGACCACGGGTCGCGACCGTCCCGCACTGGTTCGCAGGCCCGCAGGCGCGCCGAGTCTACAAGAGCGGCCGCGCTGAGACAATGCATCTCAGCGGCAGGCCGCCGATGCCCCACCAATCCCTGCCGCGCCAGGGCAGCAGCCCCGGACCCGGAGAGGAGCAAGCCGCCCGCGCGGCCCTGACGCCGCGCGTGGTGCGTTGGGTGGTGCTCGCCGGGCTCGCGCTGTTCGTATGCGGGGGCAGCGTCGCGACCGTGCTGCTGGTGGACCGGATGGAGCGGCGGGCGTTCGAGGGCATCAGCGAACAGGCGCGCACGCAGACGCGGCTGGTACAGGCGCAATGGACCGGTACGCTCGCGCGTATCGACGCACTCACCGATATCGCCGCACGGGTCACCCTGGCGCGGGGCGAAGGCGATGCCGCCCACAATGCCCAGGCGCGGGCGGAGCTGCTGGCCGCTCTGTCGGTCGCCGGCCCGCCGATCGCGCAGGTCACGGGGGTCGATCCCGACGGCGGCTTGAGCTGGTCCACCCGACCGATGCCCGACAAGCCCGTGAACATCGCCGACCGGGAGGATGTGGCGGCGATCCTGCAGGGTTCGGCCGATGCGACCATCAGCCGGCCGGTGCTCGGCCAACTCTCGCCCCGCCTGGTGGTCCGCTTCGGCCGTGCCGTCCGCGACGATGACGGCCGGCTGCGCGGCGTCACGCTGGTTGCGGTCGACACGTCGCGGTTCGCGCATCTCGGCCTCGGGCTCGAGCAGCCGGGGCGTAGCTACATCGCCTTGCTGCGGGACGACGGCATGGTGCTCGCGCGGAGCGACGGACAGGATGTCGGCATCATCACGACGCCTGCGCCCGCCGAGTCTCCCGGCGCCGAAGAAGGTGTACCGTCGCCGCCGCGTCAGGTCCTCGGTCCCGATGGCGTCCAGCGCGTCGTGGTGTCGCGGCCGGTGCCGGGGTCGGGAACCACCGTGGTGGTGGCCCTGGACGAGCGCGCCATGCTGGAGACCGTGCACGCGGCGACCGCGCAGATGTGGCGCTGGAGCCTGCTGCTCGACCTCGCGCTCGTCGCACTCGGCGGATTGGCGCTGCTGCTGGACCGCCAAGGACGGCTCGCGCGCGCCGATCGGCTCCGCAACGCCGCCGGCCGCGCGCAGGAAGCCTTCATCCGCGCCATCGCCGAGGAGGCGAGCGACCTGTTCGCCGTCGTCGATTCCGGCAACCGCTTCGTCTACGCCAACCCGGCCTGGCAGACGCTGCTCGGCATGCCGCCCGCCGATCTCCTGGGCAAGGTCGCCGGTCCCTGCGTCGCGCCGGACTATCGCGAGACGATCCGCGAGGTCCTGACCTCTCTCGCCAACGGGGGCGGCCCACGGCGGCTGGTTCTGCCGATGCTGCATCGCGACACGGGCGCCTATCGCTGGATGGAGATCCAGGCCAGCCACATCACCTGGCAGGGCGCCGGGCCGTCGCGCGAGTCGGGCTGCTTCTTCATCGGCCGCGACGTGACCGACCGCAAGGAGGCCGAGGACGCGCTGCAGCAGGCTCGCGAGGAACTCGAGACGGTGGCGCGCGCGGGGCCCGGCACGCTGTACCGGATGGCGCTCGCGCCGGACGGGTCACGCTCGCTGCTCTACCTCGCCAACACCGCCAATCTCTATCTCGGGTTCGACCATGAGGAAGCCTCGACGCCGGGGTTCTTCCACGCCTTGCTGCACCCGGCCGACCGCGACCGCTACGAAGCCGGCATCGCGTCCCTGCGGGCCGATGGACGCACCACGCTGGAGTACCGGCTGCAGGATCGGGAAGGCACGTTCCGCTGGGTGCGCGACACCTGCGCGGTGACCGAGATCCGCGACGGCACGCTGGTGATCTCGGGGTATGTGCTGGACATCGACGGGGAGAAGCGGCAGGCGGAGGCGCTGGAGCAGGCGCGGCGCCTGCTGAGCCTGGGCGAGATCGCGTCGGGGCTCGCGCACGAGCTGAACCAGCCACTCGCCGCGATCGGGCTGTCCGCGGAGAACGGACGTGCCCTGCTGGCGCGTGAGGTCCCCGCGGTGGACGCCGCGGCCGAGAAGTTCATCCGCATCGGCGGCCTCGCCGCGCGGGCTTCCGCCACGATCGAGAGCATGCGGGTGTTCGGGCGCGGGGGCGTGCCGAACCCGGTGCCGCTGGATCTCGGTGACGTCGTCCGCGACGCGCTGGGCGTGATGCTTGGACGGTTCGAGCGCGAGGGCATCGAGGTGGTGCAGGAGATTCCGGCTGGCCTGCCGCGCGTGCGCGGCGTCGCCGTCCTGCTGCAGCAGGTGCTGATCAACCTGCTGGCCAATGCCTGCGATGCCTATCGCATGCAGGGGAAGCCCGGCTCTCACCGGATCCGGATCCGCGCCGGCCTGGGGGACGCGATGGTATGGCTGGAGGTCGCCGACCAGGCGGGCGGCATCCCGCCCAACGCGCTGCCGCGCATCTTCGAGCCGTTCTTCACGACGAAGTCGCATGCTGGCACCGGCCTCGGCCTCGCGGTCAGCTTCGGGATCGTCCGCAAGCTCGGCGGCAGCATCGTCGCCCGCAACGCGGAGGGCGGCGTGGTGTTCCGGATTTCCCTGCCCGCCTGCCCGCCCGAGGACACGGCCGCCGCACCCGAATCAGCCGAACGCGCCCCGGCCTGAGCGCGTGGGAGTCTTGGTGAGGGCCTGCCGCGTTACGGGGCGACCCACCCCGTCATGCGCCACCCTTCCGACGCGGCGGGCCATTCCCGGCACCCCCGTGTCATGGTCGGCGCAGGCGGACCATTCATGACTTCGAGCGGCAGCGCGAACACGTCGATCACCCCGACAAGCGCCGCCACGACACAGGGCGCGCCGCGGGGTCAGTCGTTGCTGCCGACGAGCTGCCTGGTGACCTCCGTCGCGCGGCGAACCTCCTGCGGGGAGGCCTCCGCGGCGCCGGCGCCCAGTTTCACGCCACCATCCGGCTGCGGCACCGCGATCGGCTTCACCACCACCGGGGCGACGCCCTGCTTGCCGATCTCGAGTTCCCGCGCGACCCGCGGCGTCACGTCCACGACGCGCCCGTCGACAAAGGGGCCGCGATCCTCCACCCGCACGGTCGCCTCCTTGCCGTTCTGCGTGTTCACCACCTTTGCGGTGGTGCCGAGCGGCAGGTTCTTGCTGGCGGCCACGGGGGCGTTTGGGTCGAGGCGGCGGCCGTTGGCCATCTTCCTGTTCGTGAAGTGCTTCGAGTAGAACGACGCGCGGCCCTTCTGCGCGCGGCCGGAGTGGTCGACCGGGGCCTTGCCGTGCGGAGTCACGGGGGGAAGCTTGTCGAGGCGCTGGGCCTCCTGACGGGCGGCCGCGGAGTCGGGCGGCGGCACAGCGGCAGCGGCACCGGTGGCGCCGAGGCAACCCGCGAGGAACAGTGCGACCGGCATGGATCCGTGATTTCGCATCAATCTCTGTCTCCCGTTTGCTGGCGGCAGTGACGCGGGTGAGCCGGTTCGGTTGCGATCGCCGCCGCATGTCGTGACTTGCGTGTTCGGTCACGTCATGTGCCGGGGACCGGCGCGTGCGATTTCCCGGTGCCCTGCCGGCGGCTGGTTCGGAACGGAATCAAGATTGGTGCGATTTCGCGTTCTTCGCGCGGGAGATGTCGTGCGGGAGCGGCGTTCACCGGCCCGTGGCGGGTGCGCCGATCCGCGATGGCACCGGTCGGCGCGCGGGTTCCCCCGCGCGCCAACGTCGGAGCCGTCAGCCGTCAGCCCAGGTGCTTGGCGAAGAACGCCAGCGTGCGCTGCTGCGCCTGCTCGTAATCCGGCTTGCTGAAGCTGCCGCGCTCGTCGCAGCCGAAGCCGTGCTGGGCGCCGGCATAGACATAGGTCTCGACCTTGGGCTGGGCGGCGCGGATCGCTTCCACGTCGCTCATCGGGATCGAGCCGTCCTTCTCGCCGAAATGCATCTGCACGGGGCAGTTCGGGCGCTCGTCCTTGGTGCCGGCGATGCCGCCGCCATACCAGCAGGACGCCGCCGCGAAGCTCTTGCTGCGGGTGGCGCCCCACCATGCGACGGTGCCGCCGAAGCAATACCCCACGATCGCGAGCTTCTTGCCCTTCAGGTGCGCAGCCGCGGCCTCCACGTCCAGCATCACCTGCGGATCGGACAGCTTCATCCGGTAGTCGCGGCCCTTGCCGATATCCTCCTGCGTGTAGCCCAGCTCGACGCCCTTCTCGACGCGGTCGAACAGGGCGGGAGCGACGACGGCATAGCCCTCGGCGGCGAACCGCTCCGCCATGTCACGGATGTGGTGATTGACGCCGAAGATCTCCTGCACGACCACCACGCCCTTGGTGGCGTTCTCCGGGCCGGCCACGTAGGCCGACAGCTTGTGCCCGTCCGACGCCGTCAGCTCGATCGTCTTCCCCATGGGTTTCCTCCTGCTCGTGTTCCGGATGCAGCCGGGGGCAGGATGGCGCCTCGGCGCGGCAGGTCAACCTGCGGACGGAGCGGCGAAGCGGGCGAAGGAGACGGCCAGCACGTCGTAGATCGCCCGCTTGAACCCCACTGCCATCCCCGGCAGTTCGGCGAGCGGCGCCCAGCGCCAGGCGTCGAACTCCGGGTGCGGGTCGAGATCGAGGCGGATATCGGCGTCGCTGCCGGTGAACCGCAGCGCGAACCAGCGCTGCCGCTGGCCGCGGTACTTCCCGCCCAGGGCGACGCCGACCAGGTGGGCCGGCAGGTCATAGGACAGCCACTCCGGATGCTCGCCGATGATCTCGGCGTGGTCGGTGCCGATCTCCTCCGCCAGCTCGCGCAGCACGGCGCGACGCGGGTCCTCGTCCGGGTCGATGCCGCCTTGCGGAAGCTGCCAGCCGCCCGCCGGCCCCTCGGCATTCGGCAGGTCGGCGCGGCGGGCCACGAACACCAGCCCGTCGCGGTTGAACAGGGCCGCCCCGACATTCGGGCGGTAGGGCAGATCGCTCATTGCGGCACGTCCTTCGGCGGAGGCTGGACGATGGCACTCACCGGCGCGAGGACAAATCCCCGTTCGCGCAACCCAGCGCTCCAGGCGGCGAGCCGCTGCACGGTCATCGGTCGCGGCACGTCCACCAGGCCCAGCGCGGCGCCCTTGCTGCGGGCGAGCGCCTCCAGCTCCGCGAGCCGCGCGTCGATCGCGTCACTGCGCGGCGGTTCGTCGAGCACGAGGTCGATGCCGCGGCTCCAGACCGCGGGAAGCGGCGGCTCGCCCGCGCGGGAGTCGACGAACAGCAGGCCGCGGCCGGCCAGATCGGCGAGCACCGGCTCCATCTGGTCGGCGAGGCCGAGGAACCGCTGCCCCCGCAGCTCGCCCAGCGCCGCGGTCGCCCCGACATAGCCGGTGGTGCGGGACAGCGCCCAGAGCAGCCGCGCCCGGTTGTCCGCGCGGCTCAGATTGCTCATCAGGGCGCGGTCGCCAGGATCGGAGAGCGGGAACCCCTGTGGCTCCATCGGGATCGACAGCAGGAACTCGTGCCGGGTGGCGCGCAGCGCGGCGACGACCTGCGGGATGGCCCCGCCATAGGGAGAGATCGCGAAGCTGACCGCGGGTGGCAGCGCGCGCGCGGCGGCGAGCGAGTCGGCCTCGCTGAGGGCCATGCCGGCGACCAGCACCGCGACGCGGGGGAGCTTGGTGCTGCGGTCGAAGCTGGCGGCATAGACCTGCATGGGCTGCCGGCCATCGGCCGCGATGCGCGGCAGCGGCGCGGGCGCACCGTCCGGACCAGGTTCCTGCAGCGCGGCGTCAGGCGCCGCGGCGGGGCCGGCCGGGTCGCGCGCCGGCGGGTCAGGCGGTCGGCTGACGGTGCGCTGGGGTGTCTCGGACGCGGCGGGGGGATGCGTCGGTGCCTCGGCCACGGGGTGGGCAGCTGGCGCGTGCGACGCCTCGGCGGGCGGGGGAGGCGGGCCGCGCCAGGCGAGCCAGCCGGCACCCGCCCCGCCCAGCAGCAAGATCAGCAGCCAGAAGCGGCCAAGCCCCCGCCACCCGGCGAAGAAGCGGCCGGAAGCGGGGCGTGGCCCTGCAGCGGACCCGGTCGGACGGCGGAGTCTCGGACGTCGAGCCACCGCCAGGGTCTCAGTTGGCGGAGGCGCTCTTCTGCGCGGCCATCGCCTTGACGACCACGACGGCCTGCTGAAGCTGGAAGTCCGTCTCGTCCGGCTTGGTCGGATCGAATTTCGGGAAGCCCTCCGGCGGCCGGCTCGGGATGTCCTTCACGATCGGCGGCAGGTCGGTACGGGGCGGCAGCGCCTTTTCCCCGGTGCCGCCACGGTTGCTCAGCACGTGGTTCAGGTCCGCCTCACGCTCCGGCCCGAAGCGCGGCGGCTCCTCCCGGCTCTCATACACCTGCACGTCGGGCTGGATGCCCAGCGCCTGGATGGAGCGGCCGGACGGCGTGTAGTAGCGCGCCGTGGTCAGCCGCATGGCACCGTTGCCGGGCAGCGGAATCACCGTCTGGACGGAGCCCTTGCCGAAGCTGCGGGTGCCCAGGAGCACCGCGCGATGGTGGTCCTGCAGCGCGCCGGACACGATCTCGGACGCGGAGGCGGAGCCGCCGTTGATCAGCACCACCAGCGGCAGGCCCTGGATGATGTCGTTGCCCTTGGCGTTCCAGCGCTGGCTGTCTTCCGCATGGCGGGCGCGGGTCGACACGATCTCGCCCTGGTCGACGAAGTCGGAGGAGACGGCGACCGCCTGGTCGAGCAGCCCGCCCGGGTTGTTGCGCAGATCCAGGATCAGGCCGCGCAGCTTGCCGCCGTTCTGCTGCTTGAGGTTCCGCACCGCGTTCTTCAGTTCGGAGTCGGCGCGCTCGCTGAACTGCGAGAGACGCACATAGCCGATCCCGTCCGGCTCCATGCGGGACTTCACCACCTGGATCTTGATGGTCTCGCGCGTCAGCGCGACCTCGAGCGGCTTGTCCACGCCCTCGCGCTTCACCGTGAGCGTGATCTTGGAGTTCGGCGGGCCGCGCATCTTGTCGACCGCCTCGTTCAGGGTCAGGCCCTGCACGGTCTTGCCGTCGATCGCGGTGATCAGGTCGCCCGGCTTCATGCCGGCGCGGGCCGCCGGCGTGTCGTCGATCGGCGACACCACCTTGATGAACCCGTTGTCCTGGGTGACTTCGATGCCGAGGCCGCCGAACTCGCCCTTGGTCTGGACCTGCATGTCCTTGAACGCCTTCGCGTTCATATAGGAGCTATGCGCGTCGAGCCCGGTGAGCATGCCGTTGATGGCGTTCTCGATCAGCTCCTTGTCGTTGGGCGGATCGACATATTCGGCGCGGATCTTCTCGAATACTTCGCCGAACAGGGTCAGCAGCCGGTAATCCTCGGCATTGGTCGCGGCCTGGGCGGAGGCGTGCGGGAGGAAGCCGGTCGCGGGACCCAGCAGGGCGCCGGCGACGAAGGCACTCCCGATCAGCAGGCCAAGGCGGAAACGGCGCGGGCGGAACTGCATACGCTTCAATCCTTTGTCGCCACCGGCACGATCTGCGCCTGGCGCATGATGATCCAGCCCGAGTCCGCTTCCCCCAGCAAGAATGTGGGTCGAAGACGCGAGCCTTCCGAGTGTTCCCCCTGTTGTGGCCCCCGGCAAGCGGGCACGTCCAGTGTTGATTTGTTTAGGTTTCAAACCCTAACCAATTGTTTAGCTACTGGATTTGAGCCACGGCGCCGGGTTCACCGGCTGCCCGCCCCGGCGCAGCTCGACATACAGCAGTGGGCGGCGGCCGGTGCCGGCAGGATCCCAGGTGGGCATGACCCCAACCGGCTCCCCTGATTGCACGGACTGGCCCACCTTCACGTCCAGCCGCTCGAACCCGGCGAGAACCGCATGGTAACCGCCGCAGCAATCCAGGATCAACAACTGCCCGTAGCTGCGGAACGGATCGGCGAAGGCGACCCGTCCGCTGCACGGCGCCACCACGCGGGCGGACGGCGCGGCCTGGTAGGAGATGCCGGTGGCCGGCCCCGCCTCGGTCGAATCGCCCCAGGCCCGCACGATGCTGCCGGCGACCGGCGCCGTCAGCAGCGCGCGCCCACGCGGGGTGGCAGCACTGCCGGCCGAGGCCATGGAGCCTGCCGACCGCGACAGCGCGGCCTCCCGCTGGCGCGCTGCCTCCGCCTCGGCTTCCTTGCGCTGGCGTTCCGCGCGGATCGCCTCCTGCCGCGCCTTGGCCTCCGCCGCCTTGCGCTCCGCCTCCAGCGTGGCGAGCGCACCCCGTAGCGAATCCGCCCGCGCCGCCTCCTTCGCCGCGCGTTCGGCGGCCGCATCGGCATCCGCATCGGCCGCGCGGCGCTGCGCCTGCGCCTCCGCGATCTGGCGGTCGAGCGCGGCGGCCTGCTCCGCCTGGGCGCGCTGCGCGGCCGCGAGTTTCGGCGCCTCGGCCTGCACCGCCTGGGTCGCCGCCTTCCAGGCGGCCTGGTCGCGGCGCAGCGCCGCCATTTCCTCCGCGAGCCCGTGCGACATCCCCTGCAGCACGATCAGCCCACGCACCGCCTGGTCGGGCGGCAGCGGCACCGCCAGCAGCGTCTCGGTCGGATAGAGCGCCAGCCGCTCGATCAGCGGCAGCAGCGGTTCCAGCGCGACGACCCGCGCGGCAAGCCGCCGGTCGGCCTCGCGCTGCTTCGCGGCGAGGTCCTCCATGCGCGCCGCCGCCGCGCTGGTCGCCGCCTCCGCGTCGCGCAGCTTCGCCATGGCCGCGATGCGGTCGGCCGTCAGCCGCTGCTCCTCCGCGCGGGCGGCGGCGGCTTGCGCGGCGGCCTGCTTCTGCGCCGCGAGCTGCGCCGCCTTCGCCTTCTCGGCCGCCTGCATCTCCTCCCGCGTCGCCGCCTCCTTGCTGGAGGGCGGCGCGGCCTCGGCCCCGGTGCCGGTCGCCGCGCCGGCGACGATCAGGGCCGCACCGAGGACGCGGATCGGCGCGCGGAGGCTACTCCGCGGCGCGTGCCGCATTGCGACGGATCAGCGTGTGGCCCGTCATCTCGGTCGGCTGCGGCAGGCCCATCAGGTCGAGCAGCGTGGGGGCGACGTCGGCCAGGCGGCCCTCCTGCAGCGTGGCGGCACCGGGTGCCATCAGCACCAGCGGCACCGGATTGGTGGTATGGGCGGTGTGCGGGCCGCCGGTCGCGGGATCCTTCATCAGCTCGCAATTGCCGTGGTCCGCGGTGACCAGCAGCGCGCCGCCCTGGCGCTCCACCGCCTCGGCGATGCGGCCGAGGCCGGTGTCCACCGTCTCCACCGCCTTGATCGCGGCGGAAAGGCTGCCGGTGTGGCCGACCATGTCGGGATTGGCGAAGTTCAGCACGATCAGGTCGTACTTGCCCGAGTCGATCGCCGCCACCGCCTTGTCGGTCAGCTCGGGAGCCGACATTTCGGGCTGCAGGTCGTAGGTCGCGACCTTGGGCGAGGGAACCATGATCCGGTCCTCACCGGGGAAGGTCGCCTCCTGTCCGCCGTTCAGGAAGTAGGTGACGTGCGGATACTTCTCGGTCTCCGCCATGCGGAGCTGAGTGCGGCCTGCCGTCGCCACCACCTCGCCCAGGATGTGGGACAGCCGGTCGGGCTGGAACAGCACGCCCATGAACGGCGCGAGCGCATCGGAGTAGCGGGTCATGCCCACCGCCGCGGCGAAGCGGAGCGTGCGCTTGCGCGGGAACCCGTCGAACGCCGGGTCGAGCAGGGCGGCCAGGATTTCCCGCACCCGGTCGGCGCGGAAGTTGAAGCACAGGATGGCGTCGCCATCCTGCATGCCCCGATAGTCGCCGATGACCGCGGGCGGCACGAACTCGTCGAACTTCTCCTGCGCATAGGCGTCGCGGATCGCCGCTTCGGGGGTCGGGAAGGCGGCGCCCTCGGCGTCCGCCATCGCGGCGTAGGCGCGGCTCACGCGATCCCAGCGCTTGTCGCGGTCCATCACGAAGTAGCGGCCGATCACCGTCGCCACCGGTACAGCGTCCGGCAGGGCAGCGCGCAGACGTGCGAGGTCGTCCAGCGCGGATTGCGGCGGCGTGTCGCGGCCGTCGGTGAAGGCGTGCACCGCCACCTTCACCCCCGCCGCGTGCAGCAGGTGGGCGAGCGCGGCGCCATGGTCCTGGTGCGAGTGCACGCCGCCGGGCGAGACGAGCCCCATCAGGTGGCAGGTGCCGCCGGTCTTCCGCAGCGCCGCGACGAGGGATTTGAAGTCGGGCGCATCGGCGATGCTGCCGTCATGCACGGCGTCGCCGATCCGCACCAGCTCCTGCTTCACCACGCGGCCGGCGCCGATATTGAGGTGGCCGACCTCGGAATTGCCCATCTGCCCCTCGGGCAGCCCGACGTCGCGGCCCGAGGTGTGCAGGAACGCGTGCGGGCAGCTCTGCCAGAGACGGGTGAAGGTCGGCGTCTTCGCCTGGCGAACAGCATTGTCGGCGCTGTCGTCCCGCCAGCCGAATCCGTCCAGGATCACCAGCATCACCGGTCGCATCGCCTGCCCTGCCATCTCGCCGCCTCCTTCGCCACGGCGCCCTGCGTAGCCCCGGGGCGGGCGTGCCGACAAGCGGCGCCTGCGTGCGGACGGTCGGGCCGAACCAGGGCGGCGGCGGCCGGAGTCCGCCTGGGGAGGGCGCCAGCGAGGCGGCCGATCGCGATCAGGCGGCGGCGCGCGTCTCTTCGGTGAGCACGGTGACCACCACCGGGCGCTGTGCCCGCTCGCGCAGCAGGCGACGGCGGGCGGTGTCGCGATCGATGCCCTCCGCGGCCACCAGTTCACCGACCAGCCGGTCGACCGCGCGCTCGAAGATCAGCCGTTCGCTGTAGCTCGCGCCGTCGGCGCGGCGGCCGAGGTCGCGCACCACTTCCGCGACCAGCGCGGGCTGGCCCGAGTTGATCTTCGCCATGTATTCCGTCGAGCGCCGCGCCCAGACGGCGCGCGAGATGCGCGGCCGGTCCTGCGCGATCTTGCAGGCATCTTCCAGTTCGGCGCGGGAGGCGAGGCGGCGCAGTCCGATGCGCGCGGCCTTGGCGAGCGGCACCAGGGCGCGGAGCTGCTTCTCTTCCAGCGCGATCTCGATCACGTGCAGGCGCTCGCCGGCGATCTCGGTTTCAATGACCCGCTCGACGCGGCCGACGCCATGCGCCGGGTGAACGACGACTTCGCCCTGCGAGAAGGCGAGGATGGGCGCGGCGAGGTGGGTCATGCCGGTGGTCCTTCGAGAGAGGATCAGGAGAAGCAGAGAGCGGCCCAGAGCGCGATCAGCGACATGGAAAGCGCCAGGGCGCCGATCCAGGAGGAGGGCGGGGCGCCCGGGCGTGTCGCCACGAGGGCCCGCGCCTCCGTCCTGGGGCGTGCCTGGGGCACGCCGAGCGGATTGGAATGGTTGGGGGCGCCGAGCGAGCGAAAGAAATCGCTGGAACGATCGAAGTCGTCCGGGCTCGACGGCGTGAAAAATCCGTGGACGGGGGAAGCAGTGCGCTCTGGAATGCCGGTCACGGTAAAAGAACCTTCGATTGAGACCAGAAAAAAGCGCCGCGGAGAGCAATCCTCCCCGCGGCCAGTGGGGTCTGAAGGGAGGAACAAGAGGAACGTAACTCGCGATTCCGTGATCGACAACGAAAAATCACAGAAACGCGATCACAATTTCAACACGAAACTGCAATCATGCGCAGAACAGTGCTTCCCTGTCCGGCTCACGCGCGTTCGCCGCATGAACCCAGACGGCTCGGCTGCCCCGCACAGTCGGCGCAGTGCAAGTTCAGCAGACGGCCGCCCGGCGGCTCGACGCTCCGCCGCGGCGCGGCCTAGAGTCGCGGCAACGAGGGAGGCGGCGCGCGGCAAGCGGCCGGACGGCACATGACGTATGAATTCTGCAAGGTCGAAGACGAGGGACGGGTGCGCACGGTCACCCTCAACCGGCCGGAATCGATGAACGCACTGCATGCCGATGCGCATTTCGAGCTCTCGGCCATCTGGGACGAGTTCGCGGCGCGCGACGACCTGTGGGTCGGCATCGTCACCGGCGCCGGGCCCCGCGCCTTCTCCGCCGGCAACGACCTGAAGGTCCAGGCCGCCGGCAAGCGCAAGCCGGGGCCGCCGACCGGGTTCGCCGGCCTCACCGCCCGCTTCGATCTGGACAAGCCGCTGATCGCGGCGGTCAACGGCGTCGCCATGGGGGGCGGGTTCGAGATCGCGCTCGCCTGCGACATCGTCGTGGCGGCGGAGAACGCCGTGTTCGCGCTGCCGGAACCGCGGGTCGGGCTGATCGCCGGTGCGGGCGGCGTGCACCGCCTGCCGCGCATGATCCCGATGAAGAAGGCGATGGGCATGATGCTCACCGGCCGGCGGGTGCCGGCGCGGGAAGGGTTCGACCTCGGCTTCGTCACCGAGGTGGTGCCGGAGGGTGAGGCGCTGGCCGCCGCACGCCGCTGGGCCGCGCTGATCCTGGAGTGCTCGCCGAAGGCGGTGCGCGCGACCAAGCAGGCGGCCTATCGTGGGCTCGACGCGCCGACCCTGCAGGACGCGCTGCGCACGATCTATCCGGCGCAGCAGGCCAACATGGAAAGCCAGGACTACGTGGAGGGGCCGCGCGCCTTCGCCGAGAAGCGGCTGCCGAACTGGCAGAACCGATAGCGGCGTGCCGTTCGGAGCGGCCGCGGATGAAAGCGGCGACTTCGAACGGGACTGCGGTCAGGCAGGCGTGGCGAGCGGCTTGTCGCGCTCGACCACGTAGACCGAGATGACCTGCATGCCGCCGGCGCCGGCGGTCATCATGTGCGGGACGCCGGCGGGCACCTGGAACACGTCACCGGGGGCCAGCGTGCGCGTCGGTTGACCGTCCACGGTGATGGTGCCGCCACCGGTTTCGAGCCGTCCCGACTCGATGCCCGGATGTGTATGCCGCGCGATCACCGCGTGCGGCTGTGCGTCGATCTGCACGACCAGGGTGACATAGCCCGCCGTCGGCCCGTCGAGGCGGGACAGTTCGGTGCGCTTGAAGCCGGGGGCGGCGGGGGCGCTGCCCTGGGCAGCGGCCGCGGTCGCCGCCAGACCGCCGGCAGCGCAAATCGCACATCCCAGGAAGCCTCGGCGTGGCAGCATCGAGATCCTCTCCGCAAGCCGCGTCCGTCCGGGCCGATCACGGCCGCGCGGCGCGGGTGGTTTCAGCAGCAACCAAGAGCGGGTCCCGCGTAGCGCCTGCCGTGCGGGATCGCGCCGGCCTCAGGTGAGGTCCGATCCTTCGATCATGATGTTCTCGCGCGAGAGAGTCGTTCCCGCACGCCTTCAACACGTGGCACATGGTGAAGGCGCAGCCGTAGCCGAACACGTTGCCGGCATCGGCGAGGTCGCCATCCGGGATCCATGTCGCCATGAAGCCCCGCCACGCCTGCATTTCGGGATCGTCCTTCCAGGACGGATCGGTCGGATCCTTCAGGTCGTCGGAGCTGATCGCGCCGACGGCATGCTCTCATGGCGGACGACTGCGCCACATGGCACTGCCCGCATGCCGCGCTGGCAAGCGCCACTCGGCTGGCCGAAGCGCCGGGCTCGGGGCGGCGCCGGATTTGATCCAGGTCAAAGCCGGCGGCGCCTTCGGGCCGTTAGCGTCCATGCGGACATATGAACGGAGGCCGCGATGAGTCACGCCGATGCCGACCGTACCGGGCTGCTGGGCCGCTTCTGCGACTGGCTCAAGGCGCGGCTCGCCTATGACCAGGAGCTGGCGATGCTTGCGCAGCTCGACCTCGATCACATGGCTGCCGATATCGGGGTGAGCCGCGCCGATCTGGAGCAGATCCTGCCGCGCGACGCGGAAGATGGGCTGCTGATGGACCGCATGATGCGTGCGCGGGGCCTCGACCCGACTTGGATCCGCGAGGTTTCCGGCCCGCTGCTGCGGGATCTCGAGCTGACCTGCGCGCATTGCGACGCGACCCGGCGCTGCCGGCGCGAGCTGTCGGCCGGCACCGCCGCGGCGAACGCCCACGGTTTCTGCCGCAACGCAACGACCTTCGACGCGATCCTGGGGACCTGAGCCCCGACGGTGGTCTGATCCGATCCCGACGGAGTCGATCGAGCGGTGCGACGGATGGGTCGATCGTACCCGTCAGGCCGCGTTCGATCCCAGATAGCATCGATTGATCCACGTCAAGGTGGTCGGCGCCCCAACTGGCGCAGCCTGCGTCGTAACACGAACAACGACGAGGAGGCGTCGATGGGCACCATGAATCATACGCCGACATGCCTGTTCGTTCGCGTGGCCGACTGGATCCGTCGTGATGCGGAAGGCCGCCGAGATCTTGCCTCGCTCGCGCGCCTGGACCTGCCGCGCATGGCCGCCGATCTGGACGTGCCTGAAGCCGAACTGCGACGCGTGCTGCCGCGCAGCGCCGATACCGCGGTCCTGTTCGCCCGCGCGCTCGCGGCCCGCGGCGTGGACCCGAATGCGCTGCAGGCTGATCCGGCTTTGCTGGCGAGCCTTGTCCGTACCTGTCGGGACTGCCGCTCGACCGCGCGCTGCCGATCGGCCTTGGCCGCCGGCGACCTGTCCGATGCCGCGCATTACTGCGGCAACGCCATCGCCTTCGCCAGGCTGACCCGGCACTGATCGCACGCCTCCGCCGTCCCCCGAACAAGGATGTGGCTGGGCCGCTGAGGGTGGTGGAGTGGCCGACGGCAGGCGGGTCGCGCCCGTCTCAGGGGCGCCCGGCGCGGTGATACGGGTGCCCGGTCATGATCGCCTGCGCTCGGAAGAGCTGTTCGGCCAGCATCGGCCGCACCAGGAAATGCGGCCAGGTCATCGGCCCCAGCGACAGCACCGCGTCGGCGCGGGCGAGCACGGGCGCATCCAGTCCCTCCGCCCCGCCGATCAGGAAACACAGCGCCCGCCCGCTCTCCCGCCAGCGGCCGACCAGCGTGGCGAGCCGGAGACTGTCCGGCGCCTCGCCGCCCAGATCGAGCGCCACAGCGAAGGCGTTGGCCGGCACGGCACGCAGCAGTGCCTCCCCCTCCCGCCGCTTCACCTCGGCGGCGCTGCCCCGGCCCTCCGGCAGTTCCGTCACCGCGAGCGGCGGCCGCAGCCGCGCATTGTAGCGGGCGAACAGGTCGGCTTCCGGGCCGGTCCGCAGCCGGCCGATCGCAATGAGCTGCGACATGCTCCCTTTCCTGGCGCCACCGCTCCGCTATACCCAAGAGGCGGCGGCCGCGCACCGGGACGTGCCGCAGCGCCACGGGGAATGGGGACGCACCACATGAACTGGCCGACGCAACAGGGCATTTTTCAGGCCGGGGACGTTGCGCTGCAATCGGGCGCGGTCCTCACCGACGCGCGGCTGTCCTGGAAGGCCCACGGGACGCTGTCTCCGGCCAAGGACAACGTGATCGTCTACCCGACCAGCTACGGCGCCCAGCACCCAGACCTGGAGTGGCTGATCGGCCCCGACGGCGTGCTGGACCCGACCCGCTGGTTCATCGTGATCCCCGACATGTTCGGCAATGGCCTGTCCTCCTCCCCGATGGATCGGACCGACTACCCGACCCTGGTCACCATCCACGACAACGTCCAGGTGCAGCGGCGCGCATTGCAGGCGCTGTTCGGCATCGAGCGCGTCGCCTGTGTCTACGGCTGGTCGATGGGTGCGCTGCAGGCCTATCACTGGGCGGCGCTGTTCCCGGACGCGGTGGACCGCATCGTGGTGAATTGCGGCGTCGCGCGCACCGCGGTGCACAACCAGGTGTTCCTGCGCTCGCTGATGGCGACGCTGGAGGCGGCGCCGCAGCATCTCGGCAACGGCCGCTTCTCCGCCGAACCCGGGCCGGCCAAGCGCGCCTTCGGCCGCATCTACGCCGCCTGGGCGCTGAGCCAGGACTTCTATCGTGCCGGATTGCACCTCGCGTCCGCGCCGCCGCCCAATCTCGGTGCGCCGGACCTGGAGACGTTCCTGCGCACCGACTGGGAGGCACGGTTCGGCGGCCGCCCCGCCGCCAATCTCTACGCCCAGCTCCGCACCTGGGACGCCGCGGATATCAGCGCGAACGACCGCTACGACGGCGATCTCGAACGGGCGCTGCGCGCGATCCGCGCCCGCGTGCTGCTGATGCCGGGCGAGACCGACCTGTATTTCCGCGTCGCCGACAACGCGGCGGAGCTGCCCTACCTCGCGCAGGGCGCGTTGCGCCCGATCCCCAGCATCTGGGGCCATCGCGCGGGCAACCCGTCGGTCAACCCGGCGGATGCCGCGTTCATCAAGCAAGCGGTCCGGGACTGGCTCGACCGCTGACCCTCGAGGGAGACGAACATGCCCGCCAAGATCACGCGCACCAATCCCGCCACGGTCCGCGCTCCCACCGGCTACACGCACGGCGTCACCATCGAGGGCGCCGAACGCCGCGTCATCATCTCGGGCCAGGTCGGCATCACGCCGGACGGCACGATCCCCGAGACCGGGGAGGCACAGCTCGCCCAGGCCTTCGCCAACCTGAAGGCGGTACTGGACGCGCACGGCCTCACCACCGGGAACGTGGTCAAGACCACGGTCTTCCTGACCGACCGCGCGCTGCTGACACCCTACCGCACCGCCCGCGCGGCGATGTTCAGCGGCGAGGTGCCCGCGTCCACCCTGCTGTTCGTCGCCGGCCTGGCCGATCCGCGCTTCATGGTGGAGATCGAGGCGGAAGCCGTGGCATGACCTGACCGATCGACGACCCCGGGGAAACGCCATGCAAGACACGATCGCCCGCGCCCGCCGCAACACGGTGGGCGACGCGCTGCGGCGCGCCGCACGCCTGCAACGCGACGCCACCGCGCTGATCTTCGCCGATCGGCGCTGGAGCTTTGCCGAACTCGACGTTGCGGCCGATCGCGTCGCGCGCCGCTTCGCCGATCTCGGCCTGCGCGCGGGCGATCGCATCGCCGCCTATGGCCGCAACTCCGACGCCTATTTCATCGCCTGGCTGGCGTGCGTCCGCGGCGGGTTCGTGCACGTGCCCGTCAACTACGCCCTGACCGGTGAGGAACTCGCCTATGTGGTGCGCCAGTCGGGCGCGCGGCTCGTGCTCGCGGCCGAGTCCCTCGAAGCCAACCTCGACGGCATCACCGTGGAATATCGCGGCCGGTTCGAGGGCGGCGACGCGCTCGACGTGCTCGCGGTCGCGCAGGATCCCGCCACCCCCCTCGGCCTCGATCCCGCCTTGGACGAGGAGACGCTTGGGCAGATCGTCTACACGTCCGGCACCACGGCGGCGCCGAAAGGCGCGATGATGACGCACCGCGCGATGCTGGCGCAGTACTATTCCTGCATCCACAACATGGACTACGCCGCCAGCGATATCGCGCTCGCTGCCCTGCCGCTGTATCACACGGCGCAGATGCATGCCTTCACCATGCCGCAACTGCTGGTGGGCGCACGCACCATTCTGATCGAGGCGCCGCAGCCCGCGCAGGTGCTGGAGCTGATCGAGCGCGAACGGATCACCAGCTTCTTCGCCCCGCCCACCGTCTGGATCAGCCTGCTGCGGCATCCGGATTTCGCCACCCGCGACCTGTCGTCACTCGAGAAGGTCTATTACGGCGCCTCGATCATGCCGGTGCCGGTGTTGCAGGAGCTGCGCCAGCGCCTGCCGAAGGCGCGGCCCTACAACGCCTACGGCCAGACCGAGATCGCGCCGGTCGCGACGATCCTGCGGCCCGAGGAACACGATGCGCGTCCCGCCTCCTGCGGCCGGCCGGTGCTGAACGTCGAGACCCGCGTGGTCGACCCCGACATGAACGACTGCGCACCCGGCGTGCACGGCGAGGTCGTGCATCGCTCCCCACAACTGCTGAGCGGCTACTGGGACAAGCCGGAGGAGACGGCGGCGGCGTTCGCCGGCGGCTGGTTCCACTCGGGCGACGTCGGCTACTTCGACACCGGGGGCTATCTCTACATCGTCGACCGCATTCGCGACGTGATCAACACCGGCGGCGTGCTGGTGGCGAGCCGCGAGGTGGAGGAGGCGCTGTTCACCCATCCGGCGGTGTCGGAAGTGGCGGTCGTGGGCCTGCCGGACGACAAGTGGATCGAGGCGGTCAGCGCGTTCGTCGTGCTCCGCCCCGGCCACGCCGCGGATGAGGCGACGCTGATCGCGCACGCGCGCCAGCACCTCGCGCCGTTCAAGCTGCCCAAGAAGGTGGTGTTCGTGGACACGCTGCCGCGCAACACCGCCGGCAAGCTGCTGAAACGCGAACTCCGCCGCACCTACGCATAGGCCGCGTCGGTAGGTGCCGGCGGGGGAAGGTGCCGGCGGGGGAAGGTGCCGGTGGGGATGGCCGGCGCGACGGCCGGCCATGACGGCG
>JAFKLG010000093.1 GCA_017304945.1 Rhodospirillales bacterium | reverse complement strand
TGGTGTTCCTCTATGTCTGCTTCCGCACCTTCACCTCGAAGGAGCACGTCGCCGACAACTACTGGGGCGAAGGCGCCACCACCCTCGAGTGGACACAGACCTCCCCGCCCGCCTTCCACACCTATGCGGAACTGCCGCGGATTCAGTGACCCGGCGGCGGGGTGGGCAGCCCCGCCGCACCCGCGGCATTCCGCCCGCCGATCCCCGGGGCCGCTGGCCGTTCGGGGATCAGCTCTTCCACCAGGCGATCGAGGCGCGGGCCAGCGCGTCGATCGTGTCCACCACCGGGACGGCCAGGCGTTCCTGCGGGCCGGCCTGGATCCCGAGGGGGATTTCGGTGCAACCCAGGACCACCGCGCGCGCGCCGCGCGCCGCCAGCGTAGCCACCACCTCGGCGAGCGGCTCATAGGCCTCGGCCACGCGATTGGCCTTCACCGCCGCGATCGCCGGGCTGACCAGGCGGCGCATCTGCTCCGGATCGGGCACGACGCAGTCCCAGCCCTGGGTGGCGAAGCGGTCCTGGTAGAGCCGCATGGCGAGGGTCGCGGCCGTGCCCATCACCCCGATCGTGCCCCCGGCGATGCCGATCCGGCGCAGATCCGCCGCCGCCGCGTCGACGATGTGCAGCACGGGCACGCCGGCGGCCTCCCGCATCGGCTCATACCAACCATGCGCCGTGTTGCAGGGGATCGCGATCGCGTCGCACCCGGCCTGGCGCAGCCCGGCGATGCCGGCGAGCAGCCAGGGCAGCGGATCTTCCGCGCCCTCCAGCCGGCCCTTCGTGCGATCCGGCACCCGCGGATCGGACCATAATACGGCTGGGATGTGGTCCTGATCGCGCTCCGCCGGGGTCAGTAGCGTCAGCCGCAGCATGAATTGCGCGCTCGCGAGCGGCCCCATGCCGCCCAACACGCCCAGGCGCTTTCCTGCTTGCATTCCCCTGCCTCGTTCCACGACCATTGGGGCCATGTATCGTCCTGCCCACACGGAATGCCAACCCGCCGGACGCCGCCGGCCCGATCTCCGAACCGTGAGTTTTCCGTTCGCGCCGCGTGGCAGATAAAATCCTGATCGTATCGAGCTGCGAGGGGTCGCCTTGTCAGGTTGCAGTGCGAACGCGTTGAAGCCGGCAGCGCCGACCATCCTGATGGTGGAAGACGAGCCAGTCCTGCTGGAGACGATCGCGGAATGCCTGCGCGACTGGGGCTACACGGTGCTCAAGGCGCCGAATGCGACCGAGGCGATCGCGCGGCTCGCGACCGACTCCCGCGTCGACGTGGTATTCACCGACATCCGCATGCCGGGGCGCATGGACGGGTTCGGCCTCGCGCGCTGGGTGCGGGAGCGCTACCCCGGCATCCGCATCCTGCTGACCAGCGGCTACGAGGGCCATAGCCCGCCGGAGGATGCCTACCTCGCCGACGCCCCCCTCCTGCGCAAGCCTTATGAGCTGGGCTTGCTGCGCGACCGGGTGGCCGACCTCATGACGCTCCGTTCCGCGGAGTGCTGAGGCGATCGCGCGTGATCGGCGGAGGGGTGTTCGCCGGAGGCGTAAACCACGCAGTCAAACAAGCTGCTGGAGCTGACCGGCGAGCAAAGGCGAGTCGGACAGTTCTCGGTTCTGTGGAGACTTGCCGTAGCCAGAGGATGGTTGCGGCAAGCGTGACGGTGGCGAGGTAGTTCCTTCCGGTTCTGCCGCGATCAGGCGATCGGCCTGAGGGCGATCTCCGGGCTGACCGGCCGTGAGGATGATCCGCACCGCGGGGCGGACCCGGTCCCCGATCTCCGCACCATGCGCGGGACTGGTGTACCAGCCAGTCGCGTCGAGCACCCACGGCGTGCTCGTCGGCCTCGAGCCCGGCGCTGAACTCGGACGGGAACAGCGGCATCGCGAAGTTCCGAAACGGAGATCACTGGTGAGCAGCTCGTGCGAGCATGATTGGCTATCTGCCGGATCGATCACGTTGGAGTGAAAGGAGTTGCGTGCTCACGCGATATTCCTGGAGAGTGCAGTGCAGCAAACCTTGGCGTCGCGAACGCGGGAAAAACCTTCATCAACTCGGAATTCAAATCGGTGTGGCTATGAAGCGGCCCGCATTGATCCTTCCGGGCACGAATCTGCAATAACGAATTCGATGGATTTTCGTTTCCGTTTGTTATTGCAATTGGGAGTTTGAGTTTGACTGGCTGGACTTGAGAGTCGACTATATCGATTACCCAAACAGACGTAATTGGGACGTGCCATGGTGTCGACCGTCACAGTTCTGGGCGCTCACTCTTCTGTAGAGACGCTCAACTTCGATCTCGAAGCACATGCGCAGCTCGCTCGCGTTCTTGCGGCGGCGGTGACCAACGCAGTGAAAGGAGGCGAACTACATCCGGCATCCAGCCAGGATGGACCGCCACCCCTGCTCCGACCCAGGCAGCATGGTGAGTTTGTCCAGAACACGGACGGATTCACGTGGTTGCCGAGGGGCTACGACGCCGTCGTCAATGTCGCGTCGAATGCGACGATTGTCGGTTCGGGCGCGCGGGATGAAACCGTGCTCTCGAGCAACGGCAACATGACCTACCTCGATCTGCACGGATCAGGGACCATCGACGCCGGCGGCGGCGATAACCGGTTGCTGCTGGGTTCCAGCGCCCACCGCTCATGGCTCGTCGAGACCGGCAACGGGGATGACACCATCGTCGCACTCGGCAACGGTCACAACTCCATCGATGCCGGAGGTGGTCACAACCTGATCCTCCTGGGGGGCGGCAGCGATATCGTCACCGTCGGCGGTCACGACACCATCTTCGCGACGCCGAACGCGCACGTGACGATTGTCGGTGCCCACCAGGACGATGTGGTCCTGCTCGGGTCGGCTCATGCGACCTTCATCGACCAGGATGCCGGATCGGTCAGCGGTGGCGGGGCGTCGCACCACGGCAATCACGGCGGGCCGTCGCACCACGGCGCTCACGGCTGGGGATCGCACGGGCCGATCAAGTTCCCCGGATCCGAAGGTGCCGAGAAGTTCTTCGCTGCCATGGGCAACGAGACCCTTCACTCGGCCAGCGCGCTGACGACGGCCTTGGCGAGCGTCGCGGGGGCGGTCGGGCCCATGATCGCACAGCATGGGAAACCGGAGATCATCCCCGTGTCGCAGCTTCTCGCGAAGATGACGGCCGACCACGATGCAAGCGGCCCCAAGGCCGATCTCATGGGCAGCGCCGGATCCTTCGACACGCTCCATGTGACGTTCACCGACCTCACCAAGTTCGACAAGCACTAGGAGCGGCCGCGCCTCGGGGCTAGTTGGCGGACCGACGCGAACTGGCACTGAGGGTAGAGCTGGACGTCAGCCGGCCGCGGGAACGGCTTGCCTGATCTTCAGGCCCGCCGTTCTGGTCCCGGCAGCGCGCTGGTGTGCGCGGACGATGGTGCGTCGGTAGCCAGGGACTCGAAGTCGGACTCGCCCAACGTCACGGCGAAGACACCACACGCTCTTGCGCCTTCACGCCTCCGCCGAACAACCCGAGGCGCCCCGACTGCGTTGGTCACCGATGATGTGGGGTGCATGCGCTCCCAGGCGGGGTCACGCAGCACCAGCGATTCCCCAACCGATTGTCTCCCCCCGCGAAGGCGGTCGTGAATCACAGTCTGATCCGTGCCGGACTCGCACGGACTCACGAGCGGCAGCCGGCGACAATGCCGCGCTCTTGACCCACGCGGTCCCTCGCCGCAGAAGCGCGGCGAGGCGAGAGGCGCCCGTGGAGGACCGAGGCATGCGGCGCGATCGCGATACGAACGCAGTCGCGCCGCGGCCGGCGAAGCGCGGTGTGCGGACGCGGGGGCGGGGGCCGTCGGTGCTCGCGCACCGCATCGCCGTGCACCGCACCCCGGTCCGGCGCCGCGGCCTGTTGTCCCGGCTCGGTCCGGGGCTGATCACCGGCGCCTCCGACGACGATCCGAGCGGCATCGCCACCTACTCGCAGTCGGGCGCGCAGTTCGGGTTTGCGATGTGCTGGGTGATGCTGTTCACCTTCCCGCTGATGGCGGCGATCCAGGAGATCAGCGCCCGGATCGGCCGCGTCACCGGGCTTGGCATCGCCGGCAATCTCCGCATCCACTACCCCGCCTGGCTGTTGCGCGTGATCGTGGCGCTGCTGCTGGTCGCCAACCTGATCAACCTCGCCGCCGACCTGGGCGCGATGGGGGATGCGTTCGCGCTGCTGGTGGGCGGACCGTCGCGGCTATGGGTCGTGGCGTTCGCGCTGCTCTGCGCCTGGCTCGAGGTGTTCTCGCGCTACGAACGCTACGTCTCCCTGCTCAAATGGACCTCCCTGTCGCTGCTCGCCTATGTCGCGACCGCGCTCGCGGTCGAGGTGCCCTGGCGGGAGGTCGCGTGGAGCACGCTGGTGCCCTCCTTCTCGCTGCAGGAAGACTACGTCGTCGCGATCGTCGCGGTGCTCGGGACCACGATCACACCGTACTGCTTCTTCTGGCAGTCGTCGCAGGAGGCGGAGGACGAGCGGGTCGATCCGCGCGCGCATCCGCTGCTGCAGGCCCCCGAACAGGCACCGGCCGAACTCAGCCGCATGCGGTTCGATACCGTGGTGGGGATGGGCTACTCCAACCTGATCGGGCTGTTCATCATCGTCACCACCGGGGCGACGCTGCATGTGCAGGGGATCACCGACATCCAGACCTCGGCCCAGGCGGCGGAAGCGCTGCGGCCGATCGCCGGCCCCTTCACCTTCGTGGTGTTCGCCGCCGGCGTGATCGGGATCGGCATGCTGGCGGTGCCGGTGCTCGCCGGGTCCTGCGCCTATGCGCTGGGGGAGGCGCTGGGCTGGCCCACCGGCCTCGGCCGCACGCCGCTCGACGCCCGCGCCTTCTACGCGACCATCGCCGTCGCCACGCTGCTGGGGATCGGCGGCAACTTCGTCGGCCTCGATCCGATCAAGGCGCTGTTCTGGGCGGCGGTAGTGAACGGCGTCGTCGCGGTGCCGCTGATGGCGATGATGATGGTGATGGCGAACGCGCCCGCGATCATGGGGCGCTTCGTGCTGCCGCCGGTGCTGCGGGCGATGGGCTGGCTGTGCACCGCGGTGATGGCGGTGGCCGTGGCGATCATGCTGGCGCAGTGGTGACCGCCGGCGCGGCCGCCCGGGTCCGCGCCGGGTGGGTCCGTGCCGTCGGTGCCCGCGTGCCGGGCAGGGCGCCGCAGCGGGGCCGGAAGGATTGAGCCACGTCAACGCGACGGCAAGGGATCGGGTGCAGGGTGCCGCCGCGCCACGCGCGAGGAGCACCCATGGACGTTCCCAGCCTTTCCGCCCCGTCCCGGCCCGCATCACCCGCCGAGGAGGATCGCGGCTGGTCGCTCGCCGATCTCGACCGCCGGGTCCACGCCGCCCAGGGGCACCTCACTCAAGGCATCTCCGGCAGCGGGGTGGCGCTTGCGTTTCTCGACTGGGCGCTGCACCTCGCCAACGCGCCCTATCACCGGGTGGACCTGGCCCGCCTCGCGATCGACCACGCTCGGCGCTGGTGGTGGGCGGCGCTCGGCCTGGGTCCGTCCCCCTGCGTCGAGCCGGCACGGTCGGACCATCGTTTCGCCAGCCCCGCGTGGCAGCGCCAGCCCTTCGCGCTGATCGAGCAGGCCTTCCTGCTGCAGCAGGCGTGGTGGCAGGCGGCGACCACCGGCCTGCCCGGCGTCGCCAAGCCGCATGAGGACATCGTCGCCTTCACCACGCGGCAGGTACTCGACGTCGCCTCGCCGTCCAACCTGCCCTGGCTCAATCCCGAGGTGCTGGAGGCGACCTGGGAGACGGGGGGGCACAACCTGCTGGACGGGCTCGCGAATCTCGCGGCCGATATCCGCCACCAGGTGATGCCGGAGCCGCCGCCGGAGATCGGCGGCTTCCGCCTCGGCCGTGACCTTGCGGCGACGCCCGGCCAGGTGGTCGCGCGCAACGCGCTGATGGAGCTGATCCAGTACACGCCGTCGACCCCGACGGTGCGGCCGGAGCCGGTGCTGATCGTACCGGCCTGGATCATGAAGTACTACATCCTCGACCTCTCGGCGCAGACCTCGCTGATCCGCTGGCTGGTCGGGCAGGGGCACACCGTGTTCTGCATCTCCTGGCGCAATCCCGGCGCGGAGATGGCGGAGACCGGGTTCGACGACTATCGCCGGCTGGGGGTGATGGCGGCGCTGGACGCGGTCGGCGCGATCGTCGGGCCGGCGCGGGTGCATGCGGTGGGATATTGCCTGGGCGGCACGCTGCTCGCCGTCGCCGCCGCAGCGATGGCGGGGCATGGCGATGAGCGGCTCGCGAGCGCCACGCTGTTCGCCGCGCAGACCGACTTCACCGAGGCGGGAGAGCTGCAGCTCTTCACCACCGAGGCGCAGCTTGCGGCGCTCGACGACCTGATGTGGGCGCACGGGTTCCTGGACGCGAAGCAGATGGCGGGCGCGTTCCAGTTGCTGCGGTCCAACGACCTGATCTGGTCGCGCCTGGTGCGCAGCTACCTGCTGGGCCAGCGCGATGCGCCGAACGAGCTGATGGCGTGGAACGCCGACACGACGCGGATGCCGTATCGGATGCATTCGGAATACCTGCGGCGCATGTTCCTGAATAACGACCTGGCCGAGGGGCGGATCGCGGTGGACGGCCGGCCGGTGTCACTGGCGGATATCCGCGTGCCGTTCTTCATCGTCGGCACCGAGACCGACCACGTCGCGCCCTGGCGGTCGGTCTACAAGCTGCTGCTGCTGAACGACGGGGACGTCACCTTCGTGCTGACCTCGGGCGGGCACAATGCGGGGATCGTGAGCGAGCCCGGCCACCCGCACCGGCACTTCCGGGTCCGCGAACAGCTTCGCGGCGAGCGCTATGTCGGGCCTGACGAATGGGCCGAGATTGCCGCGAAGCAGGACGGGTCGTGGTGGCCGGTCTGGGGAACGTGGCTGGACGAACACTCCGGCTCCCTGGTCGCGCCGCCGCCGATGGGGGCGCCGGCGCGCGGGTACCCGCCGCTGGAGCCGGCACCGGGGCGCTACGTGTTCGAGCGGTAGGCGAGGGGCGGGCGGCCTATTTCGGCGTGCCCGCCTCGCCGAGGTCCCACCACAGGCCGGCAAACGCCGCGATCCCCTCGCGGCCGATCGACGGCAGGAAATGCTCGTCCGGCCCGTGCTGCTTGCAGCCGTTGTAGCTGTGCGGGATCCACACCAGCGGCACGCCCAGATGGTCCACGAACACGTCGCCGGGCAGCCCGCCCGAGGCGTTGGGGATCACCTGCACCCGCTTGCCCAGCGACGTCTCCATCGAGGCGACCGCCCAGCGCACCCAGGGGGCGGCGGGATCGGTGCGGCTCGCCGGCATGCGCAGGCCGGCATTCTCGATCGCCACCTGGCCGAAGCCTTCGGCGTCCAGGTGCCGGCGCAGCGAGGCCTCGAACGTCATCGGGTCGGTGTCGACCGTGTAGCGGATCTGGCAATGCGCGCGGGCGTTCGGGGCAACCGCGTTCACCGGGTTCTCCGGCCGACCCGACACCATGGCCAGCACGATGAAGCTGTTCCAGCCGTAGATCTTCTCGGCCGCGGTCAGGCCGGGTTCGCCCCAGGCCTCATCGATCGTGGCGGATTCGCCGCCGCCGCCGACCGGGCAGCCCTGCAGCACCGCCCGCACCGAGGCCGGCACGCCGTTCGCCGGCAGCCAGTCGCGCACCAGGATCTTGCCGTTCCGGTCGACGATCGCGCCCAGCGCGTGGGTGAGCACCACGGCGGGATCGGTGGTCAGCCCGCCCCAATGGCCGGAATGCACGCCGCCCGGCCGCAGCGAGACCACCAGGTCGAAATGGAACGTGCCGCGCGTGCCGGTGGCGATGGTCGGGATCTCGGGCGTCACGCGCGGGCCGTCGCTCGCGATCAGCACGTCGGCGGCGAGCTGGTCCTTCCGCGCCGCCACGAACTCGCGCAGGCCGAGCGACCCGCGCTCCTCGGAAGTTTCGAGGACGAGCTTGACGTTGAAGCCGAGTTTGCCGCCGCGTTCGGCGAGCACCGCCTCCAGCGCCGCGAGGTTCAGCGCGTGCTGCCCCTTGTTGTCCGCGGTGCCGCGGCCGTACCAGAGCGGGCCTTCCTCGATCAGCTTCCACGGCTCCAGGCCCTGGCGCCACTGATCCTCCAGCCCGCGCACGGTGTCGCCATGGCCGTAGGTCAGCACGGTCGGGCGCGACGGATCCTCGATGCGTTCGGCGGTCAGGATCGGGCCGAAGCCGGGGCGCGGGTTGGGGTGGATGGCGACGGTGAAGCCCATGCGCTCGATCCAGGGGCGGATCGCGTCGTCCAGGTAGCGCTGCACGTCCGCCTCATGGCCGGGATCCTGCGACGTGCTCGGGATGGCGACGAGATCGGCCAGATGCTGCTTGAACGCCGTGTCGAAATACTCCGTCGCCCGCGCAATCGCCGCGTCCCGTGTGCCGGCCATCGTCTGCTCCTGCCATGTCGAGGGTCGGAGGCTTAGCACGTGCGGGCGCGAATGCGAGGATGCAGCCGATCCGGTTTCGGCCGGTCGGTGTCGGTCCTCCGACCCATCCAAACGAGAGGGCCGTCATCGTGGCAGGCCTCCTCGATTGGACGGTAGGGATGCGAGCTCAGCCCTTCGCCCACCGAGCGGCGGCATCCCTGGCGAACGCGGCATAGGAGCGCGGGGCGCGACCGAGCAGCCTGGTCAGGCGCGCGATGTCGTCTGCGGTCGCCACCGCGCCATCCGCCTGATAGCGGGCGAACATCAGGCGCAGGTCGAGCGCGAGCCAGGCCGGCAGCATGGTCTTCGTGCGCTGCTCCATCACGACGAGATCGTCGCCGCCGTACCGGATCGCACGGCCGAGCGCTTCGCTCCAGATGGAGGCGATACCCTCGCCGGTCAGGCTGTCCGGACCAACCAGGGCGTAGGTCTCGCGGCCGAGCGGCGTGGGTGCCTGTTCACGGCGCACCAGCTCGATGGCGGCGGCCTCGCCGATGTCGCGGATGTCGACCATCGAGATGCCCTTGGCGCCGATCGGCGGACCATAGGTGCCGGCCGTCAGAAGCAGATCCTTCTGACGAAGATCGTTTTGGATGAAGTAGGCGGGACGCAGAACCGTCGCGGGCAGGTCGAGCGCCTCGATCATGCGCTCGACCGTGTACTTGCCTGCGAAATGCGGCACGTCGGCATAGGCTTCGCCGCCGAACACCGAGAGATAGACGATGCCCTTGACGCCGGCCTCGCGCGCGACCGTCAGCGTCAGCATCGCCTGGGTCAGTTCATCGGCGACATTCGGGGCCAAGAGGAACAGCGTGCTGACGCCTTGCAGGGCCGCGCGCACTGAATCCGGGTCGGCGAGATCGCCGCGAACGGCCGTCACGCCGGCAGGAAGCTGCGCCGTCTCGGGCGAGCGCGTCAGAGCCCGCACATCGACGTTGCGGCCTTGCAGATGCGCCAGCACCTGCGCCCCGATGGTGCCCGTGCTGCCTGAAACGAGAATGGTCATGTCGGAATCTCCTCATGGTGGTGGAAGCCGGATGGCATGGGTGGAGATACGCGTTTCATTTTCGTTTGGGAGGCGCCAAAAGAGGGACCGCATGTCCCGAATACGGAACACCCCGATGGATCTCCAGGCTTTGTCCGACTTCGACCTGGTCGCGGCCCATGGCGGTTTCGGCCGCGCAGCCCGCGTTTCCGGGCGTTCAAAGGCCACGCTGTCACGCCGGGTCGCCGAACTCGAACAGGACCTCGGCGTGCGACTGATCGAGCGTGGTTCGCAGAGCCTGCGATTGACGGATGAAGGGCGAACCCTTCACGAGCGCACGCGCGGGCTGCTGAGTGAGATCGTGGAGGCCGGAGAGGCGGTCGTCCTTGGGGCAACGACGCCGAAAGGCAGGCTGAGGGTCAGTGCGCCGGTCGTCTTCGCGCATGTGGCGCTTCCCCGGATCGGCGCCCGCTTCGCTCTCGCCTACCCGGAGGTCCAGCTCGAGATCGTCGCCGAAGACCGCAAGGTCGATCCGGTCGAGGATGGCTACGATCTGGTCATCCGGATTGATCCGTCACCTGATGAGTGCCTCGTCGGCCGTCGCTTCCTCAACGACGACCGCCTGATCGTGGCGCCCCCCGGCATGCCGCGCCCCTCGCCAAGGGCAGATGGCGACGGAGCTGCGGTCAAGGCCATCCTGCTGTCCGCGACGCCGCTCGGGACCGTCTGGCGGATCAACGCCGGACTGGAGGGTGACATCGTCCTGAGGCCGGACCCGATCCTCCGTCTCTCTTCGCTGCTGATGGTCCGCGATGCCGTGCTGGCGGGAGCCGGGGCGGCGTTGCTGCCGAAGCTCCTCGTTGCCGAGGACATCGAGGCCGGCCGGCTTGCCCATTGGGGACCGCATGCGGGTCCGCCGGTGGAGATCTGGGCATTGCAGAGTTCACGCCGCCTGATCGGCGCCAAGGTGCGCGCCTTCCTGGAGGTGGTCGAGAAAGCGTTTCCGGAGAAGGCCTTCATCGCACCCGTATGAGCGACACTTGGCGTGTTCCGTCTCACACCAGTCACCTGATCCTGCGGCGGGCGGCAAGGAAGCCGCCCGCCGTCGATCAACCATCTCTGACGTTGTCCGCAACGTGCCGGCGATGGCGGGCAGGGGCCGCGGCTGCGGGCTGGCGTCAGTCGATGACGTCGCCCACCGCATGCACTGGTGTTCCGAGCGGCTTTCCGACGACGGGGACGGCCTGGATGGCATCGCCGGTGACGCGGAACGGGAAGGCGACGACACCGCACCCGGCAAGCGCGAGCAGCATCGAGGCCAGCAGGAACATTCGGGTCATTCGGAGCCTCGTACCGATGGGTCGAGGCGCTCGAACGTCAGCGGGGCCGGCGGGTTCCCCAACTCAGCGCGCGCGCATACCGCGATGACGGTTTCAGCGCGCCGACACGGCGACGATCGTTCACCGCACGCGCACCGCGACGCGTTTCACCGCGCCCGCACAGCGACGACGCGGCGGTGCAGCACCCAGCCGCCGGCGCAGCAGCCGGCCAGGGCGGCGGCCCACAGCGTCGCCGTCTGCCAATCCCCGTCCTGCAGCCGCTCGAGCGACAGGCCTGCGAACTGTGCCGGGAACACGTGCACCGGGGCCCAGACGAAGGCCGACAGGATGTTGGCGACGATGAAACGCTGGCGCTGCATGCCCGCCATGCCGGCGACCAGCGGCACCGTCGAGCGCAGCACCGGGATGAACCGGCACAACGCCACGCTCAGCGTGCCATAGCGCTGGAAGAACCGATCGGCCTGCAGCATCAAATGCGGGCGGGTGCGGAACGGCCACATCAGCCGCAACTGGCGGCTGTAGCGCTCTCCGACCCAGAAGGAGACGAAGTCGCCGATCACCGCCCCCACGATCGCCAGCAGCAGGAAAGGCAGCATCGGCTGCCCCGCCATCGCCGCCGCGCCCGCCACCGCCATCAGGATGGGCGTGCCGGGGATGATGATGCCCAGCACCGCGACCGCCTCGATGATTGCCGCCGCGAATGCAATCGCCAACGCCCAGCTCGGGTTCTGCGCCACGAGGTCGACCGCAGCATTGATCCATGACCACAGCACGGCGTCCGTGACCTCCCGGCGAGTGAGCGAAGCTCAGACTATGCTGGGGGCGTGCGCGAAAGGGAAGCGTTTCCCGCAAACTGAGACATGCGAGAACGTTACGATCAGGTCATGTGGAGCATGACCGAACCGGACAGCGTCTCGTCCGGCGCGAGCACCCGCATCCCCGGCGCGCCCGCGTGATTGAGCGCGTCCGGCGCGTGACTGACCGGCTCCACGGCGAAGAACGCCTGGCCCGGTGGCGTGTAGACCTGAAGGTGGTCGAAGATCGGGTCGGCGGTCAGTGTCAGCGCATGGGTCGGCCAGCGCAGCACCGCCGGCTGACGCCAGCCCACGAAGCAGTTGTCGAGCGCGACCGCCCCGATCGGCTGGCCGCCCGCGTGGGTCCAGGCGGCCGGAATCGGGGTGCGTTCGCGCGGCAGGTTGGTCGCGTCGTTCTGCCACACCGACCCGGCATCGAACTGCAACATCGCCCCGGGCGCGGGGAAATACGGGTGAAGGCCGAGACCGGCCGGCGCCGGCGCGGCGTGCCGGTTGGTCATCGAGAGGGTGATCCGGCACCGGTCCGGCTCGAGCGCGATCTCCTGCGTCGCGGTGAAGGCGAACGGCCAGTCGAGCGCGCCGTCCGGCCCCGACGGATCATGCCGGAGCGTCAGCCGCACGGAGGCGTCGGACAGCGCCGCCACCTCCCAGGGGCGCTTCCAGCCCACGCCGTGCAGCGCGTGCAAATGACCGGGGAAGGGGCGCAGGTGCCAGGTGGTCCCGGCCCAGGGGAAGCGGGCGTGGCCGATGCGATTGGCGTAGGGCAGCAGCGGGAAGCACGCCATCCCGTGCACGTCGCCCTGCAGCACCGCCTCGGCCAGCGGCATGCGCAACAGCCGGATCGGGCCGCGCGCCCAGCCGGCGATGGCGCCGCCGCTCGCGGGGGCGACGAGGAGGGAGGCGTCATGCGCGCGCAGGGTCAGCATGGGTCGGCGTATCGCGCGGTTGCCGGTCGCGCTGCAAGCACGGCGTGTGGCCCCGCACCGCTCGGCGGCAGTGCGCGGCCGCGGCCTGGCGCTGGTGGCTCCGGCGGTGGCGTTCAGGGTCCCGGTGGCGGGTGCCGATCCCAGATGGCGCGGCGCGTACCGCGAACCCGCCGGGTCAGGCGGGCGCCCCCTCCGCATACGGCTTCAGCGCTGCGAACACCGTCGCATTGACCGGCGTCGGCACGCCCAGCTCGCGCCCGAGCGCCACGACCTTGCCGGCGAGCCAGGGGAGCTCGAGCCGGTTGCCGCGCAGCAGGTCCACCGCCATCGAGGCCATCATGTTCGGCGGGTTGTTGCGGATCCCGGCCAGCAGCCTGTCCGCCGCATCCGGCGGCAATGCGACACCGCGCGCGCGGCCGACCGCATCGGTCTCGCGCATGATCTGCTCGACCATCCATAGCGAGTCCGGATCGTCGCGCAGCCTGCCGATCGGCAGGCGGGCGAGGGCGGTGCTGCCGCTCATCGCCGTCAGCATGATGAACTTCATCCAGATCGCCGTCTCGATCGTCGCGCTCAGCGAGGCCTGGAACCCCGCTGCCTTGCACAGCGCCAGGAAGCGCTCGCCGCGCGGCGACATGCTGCCGTCGAGTTCCCCGAACGTCATGGTCATGAAGGTGCCGGTCTGGCGGATCACGCCCGGGGCGGCGATGGTCGCGCTGATCGCGACGGTGCCGCCCATCACCGCGTTCGACCCCAGGATCGGCTGCAGCCGCTCCGCCGCATCGATCCCGTTCTGCACCGGGATCACCGCCGTCTCCGGCCCGACCAGTGGGCGGATCGCGGCGCCCGCGCTCTCCACGTCCCACAGCTTGACGCAGAACAGCACCACGTCCACCGGCCCGATCGAGGCCGGATCGTCGGTGGCCTGGCAGGGCGCCACCACGGTCGTGCCGCGATCGCCCTCGATGCGCAGCCCGTTCTCCCGCATCGCCGCCAAATGCGCGCCGCGCGCCACGAAGGTCACGTCGCCGCCTGCCTGTGCGAGCGCCGCGCCGAACGCACCGCCCACGCCTCCCGTTCCGATCACCGCAATGCGCATCTGTCCTGGTTCCTTCATGGTAGCGCGAGCCTAGCGCGGGTCGGCGCCCACGCGTAAACCGGGACCGCCGCCGGGACGGGCGCGCGGGAGGAGACAGGCAGAGTGGAAGACGTCGATTGCGTGGTCGTGGGCGCCGGGGTGGTCGGTCTCGCCGTCGCCCGCGCACTGGCGCTCTCCGGTCGCGAGGTCATCGTGCTGGAGGCGGAAGAGGGGATCGGCACCGGCACGTCCTCGCGCAACAGCGAGGTGATCCACGCCGGCATCTACTATCCGGCCAACAGCCTGATGGCGCGGTTCTGCGTCGCCGGCCGCCGCGCCCTGTACGGCTACTGCGCGGAGCGGGGCGTGCCGCATCTGAACTGCGGCAAGCTGATCGTCGCGACCAGCGCGCAGGAAGACGCGATGCTCGCCGGCATCAAACAGCGTGCGGAGGCGAACGGGGTCGAGGGCATGCGCGTGCTCTCCGCCGCCGAGGCCGTCGCGCTCGAGCCGAACCTCGCCTGCACGAGTGCGCTGCTGTCCCCCACCACCGGCATCATCGACAGCCATGCCTACATGCTGGCGCTGCAGGGCGATGCGGAGAATGCGGGCGCCGCCTGCGTGTTCTTCTCGCCGGTGCTGGGCGGGCGGGTTCGCGACCGGCGGATCGAACTCGATGTCGGCGGGGCCGACCCGATCACCTTGCGCTGCCGGCTGCTGGTCAACGCCGCGGGGCTGACGGCGCCGGCGCTCGCCCGCAAGCTCGACGGCATGCCGCCCGACCGCGTGCCGACGCCCTATTATGCCAAGGGCAACTACTTCACCCTCTCCGGTCGTTCCCCCTTCTCCCGCCTGATCTACCCCGTCCCGGTTCCCGGCGGGCTCGGCGTCCACCTGACGGTCGATCTCGGCGGCCAGGCGCGGTTCGGGCCGGACGTGGAGTGGGTGGACGCACCGGACTACACGGTGGATCCGCACCGTGCCGACAGTTTCTATGCGGCCGTTCGCAAATACTGGCCGGAACTGAAGGACGGCGCGCTCCAGCCCGGCTATGCGGGCATCCGGCCGAAGATCGTGCCGAAGGGCGCGCCGGCCCAGGATTTCGTCGTGCAGGGGCCGCAGACCCACGGGATCCCGAACCTCGTCAACCTGTTCGGGATCGAGAGCCCCGGCCTGACCGCCTCGCTCGCCATCGCCGACCACGTGGTGACGGTGTCGCAGACGGGTTGAACGCCCCGGCGTGACGGCGCCGGCTAGAAAGTGCAGGGGGCGTCGTCGGGGTCGGACTGGCCCGGCGGCGCGCCGCCGCCCGGTTCGCTGCCGGGACCGCCCGTTCGGGGGGCGACGACCAGCTCCGCGAGCGCGGCATGGTCGAGGATGCTGACGAAGCGCCGCTCACGCACGCGGATGGTTCCCTGCCGCAGCAGTTCCGCGAAGGACCGGCTGACCGCCTCGGGCGTGATGTTGAGGTATAGGGCGATTTCGGTCCGGCTCATCGGCAGGAAGATTTCGTGCGACCCGTCGCTGCCGTCGCGCACCCGAGCGGCCTGGCGTTGCAGGAACACCGCGAGCCGGCTGACGGCACGGGGGCGACTCATCATCAGCGCGTATTCGTGGGCCGCGTGCAGGTCGTGCGACAGCTTGCGGATCACCGCGAACGCCAGTTCGGGGCTGCGACGCAACCGCCGCTCGAGCGCGTCGGCCGGCAGGCGATAGGCGGTCACGGGCGCCACCGCCTTTGCGGTGTCGCGATAGAGGCCGTCGCGCGAGAGGCCCACGAGGTCGTTGGCGAACAGGAACCCGATCACTTGCTGACCTTCCTCGGGGGTCCGCAACCACGCGCTGGCCGCGCCTGAGATGAGGCTGAACATCGCCACGGCCGGTTCGTCCTGACGGCAGAGGAACTCGCCGCGGTGGAACCGGACGACGCTCGCGATTTCCGCGAGCTGCGGATCTGTCGCGCCGGTCGAGAGGGGGTCGGGACAATGCTGCCAGAGCTGCGGGGCATGGATGACCGGCCCGGCGCGAAGCGGCGGCGGTCGTCCACTGGGAGGCACCGTCGCCATGTCATTCCTTTCGGGGCCGAACCCGGCCCGCACCCCGCCGCGACAAAACGCGGCAAAACCCGGTTCCGCGACGTGTCGACCAGCCCGATCACTCACGGCGTGGTGAGCGATGAGAGGTGTTCGCTCAATCTCTGCGAGTAGGCGCCCGTAATTTAGACATTTCCTTGATTTGGATCAATGTTCTCCCGCTACGAACGTCGCGGGCCGCATCAACCATTGGCTAAACGTCACACCCAGCTCGTCGCAACAACCATAAGGTGGACGGGAATGACCGGGGAAACAGGATACCAGCCTCCACCACATCCCGGAGGCAGTGCGGACAGCCGCGGCGTGGGCGGGGACAGGTTCATGTTCGCGCCCGACGACTTCTCCGAGATGATCGAAGCGCTGACGGCCGTGGGCATTGGCCTGGGCGTTGCAAAGCGCACCATCGACAGGTTGGGCGATACGCGCCTGGATCAGGTGAGTGAACTCCTTAGTCGCACGCTCGACCAGTATTGGCGGGCGAGCCGCGCCGTGCCCCGCTTGCCGCATGGGTCCGAACTGTTGGGTTGGGGGCGGGCAGGAACACAGCCGTCCGTGAGGTCGCGCGAAGGCGCGCGGGAGCTGTCGCGCGAAGGTGCGCGGGAGATGTCGCGCGAAGGTGCGCGGGAGATGTCGCGCGACGGCGTGCGGGAGATTGCGCGCCAGGGCGCGTGGCGCGATGGCTGAGCCGGCAGCACGGCAAGACAGGGCCATGCGCGACTGGCCCCGCCTGCAACCGCCGACCCGGGTGATGGTGGTGGATGACAACTATGGCGTGCGGGAATCGACGTGCGACCTGCTGCGCGACGAAGGTCACTTCGTCGTCGCGGCGGCTTCCGCGCTCGAGGCGCTGAGGGAACTCGCCCGCCTGCCGGATCCGGTGACGTTGCTGATCGACGTCAATCTGGGGGCGGGGGTCAACGGCCTGACCTTGGCCGGGCGGATCCGGCATGCGCGTCCGCGCTGCCCGATCCTGTTCATGAGCGGCGCCAGCCCGCCGCCGGGGTTCAGGTTCGACGGGTTCATCGAAAAGCCGTTCCCGGCGGAGCGGCTGCTGGCCGAACTGCGGATCGTGGAGGCCCGGGCGATGGAACGCGGCCAGTCACCGTTCGACCAGGCTGACCTGACCGACGGCCGGTCGGAGTACCGGGACTGACGTCCCGGTACTCCGCGCCTTAGTCCTCTCGGCCGAGGTCAGTCCTTGGTGGCGTCGCGCACGCTGTCCTTCGCGCCGCCCACCGCGTTCTGCACCTTCCCACCGGCCTTCTCGGCCGTGCCTTCGGCCTTCATCTTCTCGTCGCCGGTCACCTTCCCGGCGGCCTGCTTGACGGCGCCCTTCGCCTGGTGCGCCATGCCTTCCATCCGGTCCTTGTCCATGCGTCGTCTCCTGATGTGACGCAGCCCGTAAGCCGCTCGGCGAACCGAAGCGCTGGGCCGCAGGAACAGAACGAGTGGCGAAGGGGAGGGTTCCGCTGTGTCGGGCGGTCGCGCCGGCACGCCTGATCACCTTCCGTCCAGGCCGATGCGCCATGGTCCTGGCGGCCGGTGGGGCGCCCAGTGGGGTGGATGAGTGGGGCGCCCAGTGGGGCGGACGAGTGGGGCGGACGAGTGGGGCGGACCGAGTGGGGCCGCACCAGTGGGCCACCCAATCGGGAGGAACCCTGTGGGGCGGCGCGGTGGCGGGCCAGCGGCGGCAGTCGGGTCTGCTAGCCGATCCGGCGCCCGCGCCACTCTGCGAACCGCGCGGCGTTGTCGTTCGCCTCCTGCTCCAACGCCATGCTGTCGGCGACGTAGCGGGTGACGTAGCCGTGCAGGCCCCATCGCTGCACCTGCATCATGTGGGTCAGCCCATGCGCCCACAGATCGAGGTCGCCCGCGCTGCGCTCGTCACGGAACAGGATCACGTCGCCCAGCGTCACCGCCGCCGGGTCGCCATAGCGTAGCGGAACCGCGGGCAGCAGGATCGGCCGCCCACCGGCGCCGAAGCGGGCGCGCTGCAGCAAGGCCGCGGGGAAGAAGCCGAGGAGGCCGCGATAGACGGTGGGGGGGATGGGGCGGACGCCGTCGGCGATGGCCTGCTCCCGCGCCGCCTCGATCGATCGCACGAGCCCCCTTGCGGCCCAGTCCCGAAGTGCCGGTGCCACGGCCGTCCGACCCTGATTGCCGGACCACCGGAACAGGTTCGTCATCGCTTGCCGCAGTGCTTGCACGTGCCGTCTCCTGCGCTGGAACGATGCGGAATGAACACCCTCATCGCGTCGAAACGACGCCCGGATTGTGGCGTGTGTGCCATCGGTCCGCTACCGTCGCGGCCACGTCGCGTTCGAGGATACATGTTCGACGTCAGGCATCACGACCGCATCGGCTCCACCAACGACGAGGCGCGCCGCCTCGCGCTGGAGGGCGCGCCGCACGGCACGGCGGTGCGGGCGGACGAGCAGACGGCGGGGCGGGGCCGGCTGTCCCGGCGCTGGTTCAGCCCGCCCGGCAATCTCTACCTCTCGGTGGTGCTGCGCGGCATTCCCCCGGCGCGAGGCTGGGAGATCAGCTTCGTCGCGGCGCTGGCGGTGGCGGATACCGTCGATGCGCTGCTGCCCAGCCACACCCGCGCGCAGCTCAAATGGCCGAACGACGTGCTGGTGGGGGGCGCCAAGATCTCCGGCATCCTGATCGAGGCGGCGGACGATGCGCTGATCCTGGGGATCGGCATCAACGTGCTGGTGGCACCGGATGCGCCGGCCTATCCGACCACGACCCTGGCCGCCTCGGGCGGGCTGGCGACGGTCGACGGCGCCGCGAGCCTGCTGTTGCGCCATCTCGAAGCGCGGCTCGCGAGCTGGGACACGGAGGGCTTCCACCCGATCCGCCAGGCCTGGCTCGCGCGGGCGCACCGCCTGGGCGAGACGCTGCACGTCGCCACCGGCGGTCATGCGGTGACGGGCATGTTCGTCGGCCTCGATCAGGATGGAGCGCTGCTGCTCGATACCGCCACCGGGCGGACCCGGGTCGTCGCGGGCGACGTGGGCGGCCATGCGGCTGCGGGCGATGTGGGCGGCCATGCGGCCGCGGGCGATGTGGGCGGCCACGGGGCCGCCGGGCGCGGCCAGGAGGCTCCGGCCGCCGATGACGCGGGGGACGGGGGCGCGCCGCCGACGCCCTGACCGCGCCGCGCCGCGGATTTGACCCGCCGGCACCCGGGTGAAATGCTCGCCGCAGGAGCGTCCAAGAGAAGAACCGTCCTGCATGGATCAATCCATTCCGGCGCAGGCCGCGCCGCCTCAGGCGAGCGACTGGCAGCCCGAACTCGACGAACTCGCCGAACGCCAGCGTGTCGCGCGGCAGATGGGCGGCCCCGATCGCATCGCCCGCCAGCACGCCGCCGGGCGCCTCACCGTCCGCGAACGCATCGACCGGCTGCTCGACCCGGACAGTTTCCAGGAAATCGGTTCCATCGCGGGCAAGGCGACCTACGATTCCAGCCAGCGCCACATGGTGGATTTCCTGCCGGCCAACGGCGTGTGCGGCCGCGGCCGCATCGAGGGCCGTCCGGTGGTGGTCTACGGCGACGACTTCACCGTACGCGGCGGGTCGGCCGACGCCTCGATCAAGGACAAGTATTTCCTGCCGGAGAAGCTCGCCGGCGAATACCGCATGCCGCTGATCCGCATGATCGAGGGATCGGGCGGCGGCGGCTCCGTCAAGACGATCGAGACGCGCGGCCATGCCAACCTGCCGGGCGGCATCGGGCAGAGTTCCGGCCTGTGGCTCTGCGCGCAGAACATGGGCCGCATCCCGGTGGTCTCCATGGGCCTCGGGTCGGTCGCCGGGCTGGGCGCCGCGCGGCTGGCCGCCAGCCACTACTCGCTGATGGTGCGTGACACGTCGGCCGTGTTCGTCGCCGGCCCGCCGGTGGTCGAGCGTCTGGGCGAGAAGCGCAGCAAGGCCGAACTCGGCGGCCATGCGGTGCAGGTGCCGGCCGGCACGGTCGACGACGCGGTGGCAACCGAGCAGGAGGCGTTCGAACGGGCGCGAAGGTTTCTGTCGTATCTGCCGGGGTCGGTGTGGGACCTGCCGCCGCGCGTGACGCCCTGGGACGATCCGGAGCGGCGGGATCCGCAGCTGATTTCGATCGTGCCGAAGGACCGGCGCAAGGCCTACTCCATGCGCAAGATCATCGACGCGGTGGTCGATCGCGGCAGCTTCTTCGAGATGTCGAAAGGCTTCGGCCGCGCCATCATCACCGGGTTCGCGCGGCTGGATGGCTGGCCAGTGGCGATCCTCGCCGGCGATCCGCTCTACAACGGCGGTGCCTGGGGCGCCGCCGCGTCGCGCAAGATCACCCGCTTCGTCGACCTGGCGCAGACCTTCCATCTGCCGGTCGTGCATCTGGTGGACTGCTTCGGCTTCGCGGTCGGGCTGCAGGCGGAATCGACCGCGACGATGCGCCATGCGGTCACCGCGGTGAGCGCGATCCACCAGTCGACCGTGCCCTGGGCCGCGGTCATCATCCGCAACGTGTTCGGCGTGGGCGGCGGCGCGCACGTGCCGCACACCCAGACGCCGATGCGCTGGTCCTGGCCGTCCGGCAATTGGGGCTCCCTGCCGCTGGAAGGCGGCATCGAGGCGGCCTATCGCGCGGAGCTCGACGCCGCCGCCGACCCGGCCGAGAAACTGGCCGAGATCGAGACGCGGCTCGAGCAGTTGCGCTCGCCGTTCCGCTCCGCCGAGGCGTTCCTGATCGACGAGATCATCGACCCGCGCGACACCCGGCCTTTGCTGTGCGAGTTCGCCAACCTGGCGGCCCCGCTGCGCACGCCGGGCCCGTCCCTGTTCACGATGCGCCCATGAGCACGCGCCCCCCGGAGGCGCTCCCGCTCGCGCCCTATCGTGTGCTGCAGGTGGGGTCGGGCGTGGCGCTCGACTATTGCGGCAAGCTGTTCGCGGATTTCGGCGCCGACGTGGTGAAGCTGGAGCCGGCCGGCGGTGATGAGCTGCGCCATACGCCGCCGATCCTCGCCAATGGCGAGAGCGGCCTGTTCGCCTGGCTCAACACCAACAAGCGCAGCGTGACGGAGACGCCCGCGGCGTTCGCCTCCCTGCTGCCGGAGACGGACGTGCTGCTGGACGGGCGGCCGCCGCACGAGGTCGCCGCGGCGGATCCGTGGCATGCGGCGCTGCGCCGCGCGCATCCGGGCCTCGCGATCACCACGCTGTCCTGGTTCGGGGAAGACGGGCCGTATCGGGACTTCGCCGCCAGTGAGGCGATCGTGCGCGCGCTGGCCGGGCTGGTCGTGCTGACCGGGCCGGAGGAAGGGCCGCCGATCCTCGCCACCGACCACCAGTCCGGCGTGCTGGCCGGCATCGCCGCGTTCATCGCCACGTCGGCCGGGCTGTATGGCCGCGCCGGTGGGGCGCGGCGGTTCGCCGCCAGCGTGCACGAGGCGTCGATCGGCGTGTCGGAATACGAGGCGGCGGTCGCCTGGGACGGCGCGGAGTCGCGTCGCCGCCCGGGGGTGAACCGTTTCGGACGCAACTATCCGGTCGGGATCTACCCGACGCGGGAGGGGCTGATCGGGGTGACGATCGTGACCCCCGGCCAGTGGCGCGGCCTGTGCGCCATGATGGGCGTGCCGAAGGTTGCCAAGGAGCCGCGCTTCTCCCTCAACATCGACCGGCTGAAGCACGCCGCCGAACTGGATGCGCTGTTCGGCCCGATCTGGATGACGCGCAGCGCGGAGGAATGGTTCGCCCTCGCGCTCGAGTACAAGCTGCCGCTGGCGGTGGTGCCGACCATGGCGGAGCTGCTGCAGCAGCAGGTGCACCGGGACCGCGGCGCCTTCGCCGCCGTGCGCATCGGGTCGGCCGCGTTCGAGGCGCCGGCGCTGCCGCTCTCGCTCGCGCAAACGCCGCCGCTCCGCGATGGGGCCGCGCCGCTCGCCGGGTCGGACGCGCCGGCCTGGCGCGCGCCCGCGACGTCGGGCGGCGTCGTCCCGGCGGTGCCGCGGCCGACGCAGCCGGCACCAGAGGGCACGCTGCCGCTCGCCGGGCTGCGCATCGTCGACCTCACCATGGGCTGGGCTGGGCCGACCGCCGCGCGACACCTGTGCGATCTCGGCGCCGAGGTGATCAAGGTCGAGGCCTGCCAGTATCCCGACTGGTGGCGCGGCACCGACCTGCGCGCCAGCTTCATCGCCGAACAGCGTCACGAGAAGATCCCGTGGTTCCAGCTCATGAACCGCAACAAGCTCGACGTCACGCTGGACCTGACGCAGCCGGACGGTGTCGCGCTGCTCAAGCGCCTGGTCGCCGACGCGCACGCGGTGGTCGAGAACTATTCGAGCGAGGTGCTGGGCAAACTGGGGCTGGACTATGCGGTGTTGTCGCAGGTGCGGCCCGGCCTGGTGATGGCGTCGATGCCGGCCTTTGGCAGTGGCAATGCCTGGAGCGCCTGCCGCGCCTATGGCTCGACCTTGGAACAGGCGTCCGGCCTGCCGACCATCACCGGCTTCCCGCACCACCCGCCGACGATGAACCAGACCGCCTATGGCGATCCGGTGGGCGGCTTCAACGCCGCCGCGGCGCTGATCGTCGCTTTGCTGCACCAGCAGCGCACCGGGGAGGGGCAGCATGTCGACCTGTCGCAGGTCGCCTGCATGCTGCCGCTGGTGGCCGGCGCGCTGATCGAGCAATCGGCGACCGGCGCCGTCTCGCCGCGGCTGGGCAACCGGCATCCGGTGTTCGTCCCGCAAGGCGCGTTCCGCTGCGCGGGCGCCGATTCCTGGCTCGCGGTCTCGGTCACCGACGATGCGGCCTGGCGGTCGCTGTGCGGCGTGATCGGGCGGGAGGAACTGGCGGGCCTGACACGGGCCGAACGCCGGCGGCGCGAAGACGAACTGGAGGCGGCAATCGCGGCGTGGACCGCGCCGCGCGACGCGGAGGCCGCGATGCAGGCGCTGCAGGCGGTCGGGGTCGCGGCGGGCGTCGCGCGTCTGCCGGCGACGCTGGACCAGGATCCGCATCTGAAGGCGCGCGGCTTCTGGCGCCGCGTGGACCGGCCGTTCATCGGGCCGCACTGGCAGTCCTCGGCGGCGTTCCGCGAGGGGGCGTCGTCCTACCCGCTGCGTCGGGTCGCGCCGACCCTGGGCCAGGACAACCACGCCATCCTGGTTGGGCGGATCGGCCTCTCCGAGGCGGCGTATGCGGAACTGGCCGCGCGTGACGTGATCGGAACGGTGCCGAAACCGCGCCGGCCGCAGGGCGACGCGGCCTGACGGCCGACTGGGCGGATGGGAGGCGGCGCGCAGGCCTCCTCCGTCATGGCCGCGCGCGGCCCGGCCATCCTCGCCGCAGGCTGCGCCTGACGTCGACGACAGAGCGGGCGCACGCCCGGGAAGGAGCAGATCATGAAGTTCGGCTTCTGCCTCATGCCGCATATCCAGGAGATCGGGTTCTTCGCCCATGCCGAGGCGCTGGGCTACGACTCCGTCTGGGTCGCCGACAGCCAGATGCTCTACTCGGACGTCTACGCGACCCTGGCGCTCGCCGCGCGGGAGACGAAGCGGCTGCGGATCGGGCCGGGCACCGCGATCTGCGGCACCCGGATCCCGCCGGTGCAGGCGGCGGCGATCGCCACCATCAACCGGCTCGCACCGGGCCGCGTGTTCCTGGGCATGGGCACCGGCAATACCGCGATGCGCACCATGGGGCAGCGCCCGATGAAGATCGCGGCCTATGACGAGTATCTGCGCGTCCTGGCGTCCCTGTTGCGCGGCGAGACGGTCGAGTACCGCTACCAGGGCGTCAGCCGGCCGATCCGCCTGTTGCTGGAGGGCAGGCCGGGGTTCGCGCTCGACCCGCCGATCCCGCTCTATGTCTCGGGCTTCGGACCGCGCGCGATGTCGCTGGCGGGCGTGCATGGCGACGGGCTGATCTTCGCGATTCCGCCGCGCGGCGTGCCGGTCGCCACCGCGCTGGGCCACGTGCGCCAGGGTGCGGCGCAGGCGGGGCGCAGCCTCGACGGGTTCCGCACCTGCACGCTGAGCAGCGTCGCCATCCTGGAACCGGGAGAGGCGATCGACTCGGACCGCATCAAGGCTGCGATCGGTCCCAACGTGATGGCGAGCGTCTACTACTTCTACGACGAGGTGCATGAGCGCGGCATCGCGCCGCCGGCCTTCCTCGAGCGGATCTGGGAGCCGTACTGCGCCCTGGTCGCGCAGACGCCGCCGGAGCACCGGCATTTCCGCACGCACGAGCTGCACTACACCGGGCTGCATGCGGGGGAGGCGGCGCTGATCGACGCGCAGCTCATCCGCGACACCTGCCTGGTCGGCACGCCGGAGGAGCTTGCCGCGCGCATTCGCGCATTGGAGGCGGAGGGGCTGCAGGAGCTGATCTTTGCGGTCGGCACGCCGGCGAAGTGGCGGCTCGCCGAGGATTTCGCGCGCAAGGTCATGCCGCTGCTGTAGCGGCGGCGTTCGCCACTGGGTCGCACGCCACTGGGTCGCACGCCACTGGGTCGCACGCCGCTGGGTCGCACGCCGCTGCGTCGCGCGCGCCCCCTTCCGTCTCGCGTCATGGCCGGCTCGACCCGGCCATCCTCGCGGCACGGTGCTGGTGGGGGTGGCCGGCTCGATGGCCGGCCATGACGGGAGGGGCGCCGCCGCGTCCCCCCGCCCCCGTTTCTCCCGCCCCCCGTTTCTCCCGCCCCCCGTTCCCCGCGCGCCCTGGACCCGCGCGCCGCTTTCGGCCACCGTCCCGGCATGGGACGAAACATCCGGCTGAACGCCTTCGACATGGCCTGCGTCGGCCACCAATCGCCGGGCCTCTGGACGCACCCGCGCGACCGCGCGGACCAGTACAATACGCTGGACTATTGGGTCGATCTCGCCCGCCTGCTCGAGCGCGGCCTGTTCGACGCGGTGTTCCTGGCCGACGTGCTGGGCGTCTACGACATCTATCGCGGCTCCGCCCGCACCGCGCTGGAACATGCCGTGCAGGTGCCGGTCAACGATCCGCTGATGGCCATCCCCGCCATGGCCTATGCCACGAGGCACCTCGGCTTCGGGGTCACCTGCGCGCTGTCCTACGAACACCCCTATCCGTTCGCGCGACGCATGAGCACGCTCGACCACCTGACCAGCGGACGCGTGGGCTGGAACATCGTCACCGGATATCTCGACAGCGCCGCGCGCGGGATGGGCATGACCCAGCAGGTCGGGCACGACGAGCGCTATGCGATCGCCGAGGACTACATGCAGGCGGTGTACAAGCTGTGGGAAGCGTCCTGGGAGGACGGCGCCGTGCTGCGCGACCGCGCCGGCCGCCGCTTCGCCGATCCGGACCGTATCCATCGCGTCACCCATGAAGGCCCGTATGTCCGGGTCGACGCGATCCATCTGAGCGAACCGTCGCCGCAGCGCACGCCGGTGCTCTATCAGGCCGGCGCCTCGGCCCGCGGCCGGCAGTTCGCCGCCGACCATGCCGAGTGCGTGTTCATCAACGGCCCGTCTCAAAGGGTGATCGCAGGGATCGTCGCCGACCTTCGCCGCCGCGCCGGGGAAGCGGGGCGCGATCCGTCCGACCTGAAGATCTACACGATGATGACGGTGATCACCGGCCGCACCGATGCCGAGGCGGAGGCGAAGTACCGCGACTACCTCGACCACGTCTCGGAGGAGGGAGCGCTCGCGCTGATGTCCGGCTGGACCGGCATCGACTTCGCCGCCCTGCCGCCGGACGAGCCGGTGCGCTTCACCCAGCGCAACGCGATGACCTCGGCGCTGGAAGCCTTCACCACCGCCGATCCCGATCGGACCTGGACGGTGCGGGAGATCGCGCGTCATGCCGCGATCGGCGGCCGCGGGCCGGTGGTCGTCGGCGGCGCCGAGACGGTCGCGGACACGTTCCAGGACTGGGTCGCCGGCACCGGCGTCGACGGGTTCAACCTCGCCTACGCGGTGACGCCGGAGACCTTCGCCGACATCGTCGATCTCGTCGTGCCGGTGCTGCAGGAACGCGGCGTCTACCCGACCGCCTATGCGCCGGGAACGCTGCGGGAGAAGCTGTACGGTCCCGGCCGCGCTCGCCTCCCGGCGAGCCATCCCGCCGCCCGTGTCCGCCCCCCAACAGGAGAGCGCCCATGAATGCCGACCAACTCCGTGCCATGCAGGCGCCGATCAAGCAGCGCTATCGCGACGACCCGGCGAGCGCGCGCGTGATCGCGCATGCCGAGGGCCTGCTCGAACCCGGCGACATCGCCTGCACCGTGCGCGCCTGGCATGGCGAGGTGACCGCCGGCCTGCACCCCGCCGGCGGCGGCTCCGGGGACCTCGCCTGTTCGGCGGACATGCTGCTGGAAGCGGTGGTCGCCTGCGCCGGCGTGACCCTCCGCGCGGTGGCGACGGCAATGGGCGTCACGATCACCGGCGGCCGCATCGTCGCCGAGGGTGTCTGGGACGCGCGCGGCACACTCGGTGTGGATCGCGCCGCCCCGGTCGGGCTCACCGACATCAGCCTGCGCTTCGAAGTCGAGAGCGACGCCGATCCGGCTCGGCTCGAACGCATGGTGCAAACCACGGAACGCTATTGCGTGATCCTGCAGACGCTGAAGACGCCTCCGCAGGTGAGCGTGGCGGTCGCCGCGGCGGGCTGACGCTGACCATCGCGACGCGATCGGGACGTGTCCGTGGCGCAGTGCCGAACAACGCCGCGCGGGCCACGGCGTCGCGCCGCGGGGACGGCAGTCCATGACGGAGCGCGGGGGAAGCGAGTAGCCGAAATACCAGTATAACCCACCGGCTTGTACCCGCCGATCGCGCGGGGGATGCTGGGGGCGTGCGCCGGGGTCGACCGGCCGCGCCGCGCCTGATCCGACGCCGCCCCACCCCCGCACAGGCTGACCCATGCCGATCTGGATCCCCGTCACCATCGCCGCCGCGCTGTTCCAGTGCTGGCGCACCGCGCTGCAGCAGAAGCTGCGAGGCCTGCTTTCGGTGAACGGCGCCGGGTTCGTCCGCTTCCTCTACGGGGCGCCCACGGCCCTGCTGCTCCTGCTGCTCGCTCTCGCCGCGACGGGTGCGCCACTGCCGGTGCCGACCGGACGCATGGTGCTGTTCAGCCTGGCCGGGGGCCTGTGCCAGATCCTGGCCACCAACCTGCTGATCATGTCCTTCGGCTACCGCAACTTCGCCGTCGGCACAGCCTATTCCAAGACCGAGGCGGTGCAGAGCGCGGTCATCGCCCTGATCGTGCTGCACGAGGTGCTGCGCCCGCTCGCCTGGGCCGGCATCGCGCTGGGGCTCACGGGCGTGATGACGCTCTCGCTTGCGGGCCGCGGCCTGCGCCCGCGCGAGCTGCTGGCCGCAACCGTGCAGCCGGCGGCGCTGTGCGGCCTCGGCGCCGGGTTCCTGTTCGCGCTGACCACCGTGTTCATCAAGCTCGCCAACCAGTCGCTCACCGGCCCCAGCCTGATGGTGCGTGCCCTGCTCGTCCTGGTGGTGACCAACACGCTGCAGACGCTGATGCAAGGTGCCTGGCTGCTCTGGCGGGAGCGGGCGGAACTGCGCAAGGCGTTCACCACCTGGCGCAGTTCGATGTGGGCCGGCACGCTGTCGGCCTGCGGGTCGGCCTGCTGGTTCACGGCGTTCGCGCTGACCGACGTCGCGCTGGTTCGGTCGGTGGGTCAGATCGAGATCGTGTTCACCCTGCTGTTCTCGCGCTTCTACCTGCGCGAGAAGCTGAAGGAGGGGGACGCCGCCGGCCTCGTGCTGGTGGTCGGCGGCGTGCTGCTGATCGTGCTGGGGACCTGACGGCACGCCGGTCGCGCCGCCAACTCGCGCCGGGCCGGCGGCTCACGTCACCATGGTCTGGGCGGCGGCGAGCACCTGTTGCGTGCGGTTGGTCCAGCCGCGGCCGAACCGCTCGAAGGTGGGCAGCGCGCGGTAATACGCGAGTCGCGCTTCCGCCAGTTGTCCGAGCAGGTCGCGTGCGGTTGCGGCCTGTAGCGCAGCCATCGTCTTGGGCCCGACCGATCCGTCATCGGTCACTCCGAGCGCCCGCTGGAGGTGCTTGACCGCCGTGCTCGGCCCGGCGTTGACGCCGAAATCGAAGACCATCAGGTCGATCCCGGGGCCGAGATCGGCGCAGCGCGTCGGCAGCCAATAGCGGGCGCGGTAGATCTCGGTGGCTTCCTCCTTGGTCAGCGCCCGCACGTCGGCCGCGGTCACCTCCGCATTGCGCCATTCCCGCAGCGTCGCGAGCGTGACGCCGAAATTGGTGGCGCCGCCCGGATCCGCCGGGTCTTCCGAGAACCCGCCTTCCTGGGCGAACACCACCGCGAGGCAGCGGTCGAAATTGTCCTTTGGTCGCGCGGAGGGCGCCGGGGTCGGTTGCGGCGCGCGCGGGGTCTGCACCGCGGTGACGGCGCTCTGCGCGACGGCGGTGATCGCCCTCAGGGCCGAACTGGCGCTCTCGCGGTGTTGCGTCTGGGCATCCTGCAGGGTGGACAGGAACTGGCCATTCTGCCTGGCCTGGGTCTGCTGGAAGGCGAGCGCCTGCTCGTCCTTGTTGCGCGAGCCGGAGGATGAGCCCAGCCAGAAATTCACCACGGTGGCGAAGGCGGTCCCGAGGACGCCGACCGCGATGTTGACGATGTTGACCGTGTCGGTCGATTGCTCCCGCAGCCCGCCCTGCACGAGCACCATCAGGATGACGAAGAAGCCGATGGTCACGATCACGGAGACCGCCGGCGCGCCATAGGCGATCGGGCTGTGTGCGGAGACCAGACTGAGCAGGCTGGTGCGCGCGCCGGTGGTGTTCTCGAGGCTGGTGCGCAGGGCGGCAAGTTCGTCCTGGCGCCGCTGGTCGGCCTCGGCGTTCTGCACTTTGGTGGCCTCCAGGGCGATTTCGGCGAGCCGCTGCTGCAGCGCCATGGCTGCGGCCGGGTCGGCTGCGAGCTTGCGCTGCGCGGCCGCCGGATCGTCGGTTCCGGCGACCTGGCTGACCGCCTGCGCGACCGTGTCGGCGACGGTGCCGGCCCTGTCGCCGGCAACCACCTTGATGATGTCCGGCAGAAAGGTTGCCGCGAGCCCGATCAGTGGCAACATCGACGCGTCCCCCCTTGTCTGGTCTGCCCTGCTTCGATCGCGGGCAGAACGGATTGTCATTCATCTGAGTCGGTTTCCATCACCGGCTCGGATGTGCTGTCAGATTGCAGAGCAGCAGACATGGTGGGTAGTCAAAACGGAACGCGGGCGCGTCAAACGCTACGAAAGCACTGTCAAAGGCAGTGAGTATTATTGTGCCGCATTCGAATTTGTTGTCCTGGCTTGCAGCGAGGGCCCGTCCCCACGCGCAATCGGGGGCAGCGCCGCGGCCGCGCGGGCGGTCGAGCGGGGGGGCGGCTGACCGGTTTCCTGCGTGGGGATGCCAGTAGGGGGGCAGGAGGCCGATCGGCGGGCCGCGCCCCAGTGCCGCCGATCGGACCCGGTCTGTGGTTCAGGTCGCCGGGGCGCTCTCGAAGAAGCCGGTGTAGCCGAACAGGCCGACCGCGCCGCCGGTGTGCAGGAACACGACCCGCTCGTTCTTGCCGATCGTGCCCTTGCGGATCAGGTCGATCATCCCGGCCATCGCCTTACCCGAGTAGACGGGATCCAGCAGGATGCCTTCCTCCTGGGCCAGCAACTCGACCGCTTCGCGCATGCCTTCGGTCGGCTGGCCGTAGCCGGGGCCGACATAGTCGCAATTCGCCTCCACGGCGCTGCGCGGAATGCCGCCCGCCAGGCCGACATAGGACGCGGTCGCCTCCGCGAGACGGTGCACGTTCGCCTCCTGCCGGTCCTTCGGCAGCCGCACGCCGATTCCCAGCACCGGGATCCCGGTGTTGCAGCCCTGCAGCCCGACCAGCAGCCCGGCATGCGTGCCCGCACTGCCGCTCGCGGTGACCATCCGGTCGATGCGCAACCCCATCTCGTCGGCCTGCTGCACCAGCTCCTGCGCGCAGGAGACGTAGCCCAGTGCACCCACCGGGTTGGAGCCGCCGCCCGGGATCACATAGACCTTCTCGCCCTCGGCCCGCAGCGCCGCGCCCTTGGCCTCGGCCTCGGCGTTCATGTCGAGGCCGGAGGCGCGGTACTCGATCTTGCAGCCGAACAGCTTGTCGAGCAGCACGTTGCCGCTGTTCAGGTAGTCGCGGTCGTTGGTCTCCACCCGATGCTCGAGCAGGGCGGTGCAGGTCATGCCGAAGCGCCGCGCCACCGCGGCTGTCTGCCGCACGTGGTTGGACTGCACCGCGCCCTGGGTCACGATATGCGTCGCGCCCTGGGCCCGCGCTTCCCCGATCAGCCACTCGAGCTTGCGCACCTTGTTGCCGCCGGTCGCGACCACGGTGCAGTCGTCGCGCTTGATCCAGATTTCCGGGCCGCCCAAGGTCCGGCTGAGGTTTTCGAGCTTCTCGAGGGGCGTCGGCGTCGGGAAGAGCCGCACGCGCGGGAAACGGGCGAGATGCATCGGGCCTGTCCTTCGGTGAAATTTCGCCCATGTGAGCGAACGCGTGCAATCTTCCGCATCCGGCGGCGTCCGACAATGCACCTGCCCACCGTGCCGGGATCCGGCCGAAAACAGAGGAGTTCGCGATGCACGTCATCAAGCGGTTCGGCTGGGAGATTCCCGCCGCGCGGATCACCCCGGAGCCCGTGGTGCTCCGGCGTCGTGCCATCCTCGCCGGTTCGGCCGCGGTGGGAACCGTGGCGCTGGGCACTTTCCGGTCGCTGCCGGCGCGCGCCGAGGAGGCACCCGCCCGCAATCCCGCCTTCGATCCCGGCCGCGCCATCACCGAGGAGAAATACGCGACCACGTACAACAACTACTACGAGTATGGAGAGAGCAAGAACATCTGGCGCGCCGCCCAGGTGCTGAAGCAGCGGCCGTGGACCATCGAGATCGGCGGCATGGTGTCGCAGCCGCGCACCATCGCGATCGACGACCTGCTGAAACAGGTGCAGCTCGAGGAGCGCGTCTACCGCCATCGCTGCGTCGAGGCCTGGGCGATGACCGTGCCTTGGACCGGGTTTCAGCTCAGCCAGCTGGTGAAGCTCGCGGATCCGCTGGGATCGGCCAAATACGTCGTCTTCGAGACGGCGCAGGACAAGACGATGACCGGCCTGAACGCGCCGTTCTATCCCTGGCCCTACATCGAGGGCGTGACGATGGACGAGGCGGCCAACGAGCTCGCCTTCATCTCCACGGGCATGTACGGCAAGCCGCTGCCGCCGCAGAACGGCGGCCCGCTGCGGCTGACGCTGCCGTGGAAATACGGGTTCAAGTCGGCCAAGGCGATCGCCAAAGTGACCTTCACCGACAAGCGTCCGACGACGTTCTGGGAGGCGATCCAGCCGAGCGAATACGGGTTCTGGGCGAACGTGAATCCGGCCGTGCCGCACCCCCGCTGGAGCCAGGCGAAGGAGCGTCTGCTGGGCGACGACGAAATGGTCCCGACCCAGCTCTATAACGGCTATGCGTCGTTCGTCTCTGGGTTGTATACGGACCGGAAAGGCGAGAAACTCTTCATGTGATCGTGCAACGCGTCCTCGCTGTGCTGTCTGCCGCCCTGCTGGTCGGCGCGGTCGCGCTTGCCACACTCGGGCCGCCGCGCCTGCCTCTGGGCCAGGCGCTGTTCATGTTCGACCATGACGCCATGCAGGGCTTGCGATCCGCGGTGGAACACGTTGCCGGCGACTGGGTCTGGCGCATCGTCGTGGTCCCGATGCTTGTGCGTCCCGCCTGGCTGATCCCCGCCGGGCTGGGACTGATCTGCGGCGGGGCTGCCTTGTCGGCGTCGACGCGCAACCCGGCCCGCCGCTCGCATCGCCGGAGCTGAGTCGATGCGACCGCCGCCTGCAGGCCGCTCGCGCAGTGGCTGAGGCCGGGGCGGATCCTAATGCCGTCGCCGGCTCCGGCCGCAGCGCCAGTGACGCGCGTCCCCGTTCCACCGGCTCTCCTCGCTGGCTGCTCGCCGCATGCGGCGGCGTCATCGCCGTTGCGCTGCTGGCCGCCGCGCTCGCGGTGCGAGATTCCTACCGGAGCACAGTGCACGAATACGAGCAGGACCAGTCCGTGCTCGCCGCGCTCATGGCCGCGCAGGTGGTGCGCGACGTGGCCCCGATCGATGGCGCGTTTCGCGCCGTGCGCGCCGGGTTGAGCATAGGCGGGTGGAGCCCGACGGGGGGCGCCACGCCCGAGGTGATCGCACTCCTGCGCGAGGAGAAGGCGCGACTGCCCGAGGTGATCGCGATCAGCCTGGTGGATGCGGACGGCCACGTGCTCGCCAGCGTCGGGCAGACCGGAAACCTCGAGCCGCAGCCGGACATTCCGGCGGACTCGGATCTGCTGCAGCGCGGTCGCGCGGCGCCCGGCGAGGTCTTCGTCGCCGGACCGCCCGAACCCGATGCACGCGGCGCGATGACGCTGTCGTTCGGGCGCACGATCCGCGATCGGACGGGCGCCTTCCAGGGCATGGTCGTCGCGCGGCTGCCGGCGAGCGTGTTCGGGTCCCTGTTCGCGGCCGCGCACGGCAAGTCCGGCGCCATGGTGACGCTGGTGCGCCAGGACGGGCTCGTACTGGAGCAGGTGCCGGACGGCTTGGTGATGCAGGGGCGTCGACCGCCGGAGGGCACGCAATGGTATGAACTCGCGCAGACCGGCGGGATCTTCCACTCGCGCGGCATGATCTACGGGCGCACCCGGGTGATCGCGGTGCACCCGCTGCCGGCCTATGACCTCGTGGTCGATGCGAGCCAGTTCGACGCGACCGGCCTCGGGGCCTGGCGCCAGCAGGCCGCCTTCACCCTCGGTGGCGCCGTGATCATGGTCGCAGCGGTGGTGCTGTTGTTCCTGATGCTGCGGGTGCAGTTCCGCCGGCGGGCCGAGTCCGAGGCGGCGCTCGCCCAGCGCAACCGCGCACTCGAGGCGAGCAGCGCGCAGACCGCGGCGCAGGCCGAGACGCTGCAGGCGGTCGCCGCCGCGCTGCGCCACAGCGAGGCCGAAAGCGCCGAGAAGTCCCGCCTGCTCGAGACCACGCTCGAATCCATGACGCAGGGCATCATGATGGTGACCGCGGACGGAGTCGTGGCGGTTTGCAACGGCCGCGCCATGGAGCTGCTGGAGTTGCCGCCGGGGCTGATGATGCGGCGCCCGCGCTTTGGCGAGGTGCTCGCCCACCAATGGGCGACGAACGAGTTCGCGCATGCCGACCTGCCCCCGACGGAGGTGAATCTGGCGGGCGGCATCCCGCTGCGGCCCCCGCTCTATCAGCGGGAGCGGCCGAACGGCCGCGTGCTCGAGATCCGCACCATGCCGTTGCCGCAGGGCGGCATGGTGCGCACCTACACCGACATCACCGAACGCAAGCGCGCCGAGGAGCAGGCGGAAGCGGCCCGCCAACAGGCGGAGCAGGCCAATCGCGCCAAGTCGGACTTCCTCGCCAACGTCTCGCACGAGATCCGCACGCCGATGAACGGCATCATCGGCATGAACGAGATCCTGCTGCGGGAGGGATTGACGGCGCAGCAGCGCGAATGCTCGCTCGCCATCCGCCAGTCCGCACAGGCGCTGCTCGAGGTGATCGACGACATCCTCGACGTCTCCAAGCTCGAGGCCGGCAAGCTCGAGATCGAGACGATCACCTTCGACCTGCGCGCGGAGATCGAGGCGGTGCGGGCCTTGCTGCAGCCGCGTGCCGTCGAGAAGGGATTGGCGCTGGCCCTGCGCCTCGACGCGGGGCGCGCGTGGCTGGTGCGCGGCGACCCGCTGCGGCTGCGCCAGGTGCTGCTCAATCTCCTGGGCAATGCGGTGAAGTTCACCGAGACCGGGCAGGTGACGCTGGAGGTCGCGCGCGTCGACGGCGACATGGTGCGGCTCGCCGTCACCGACACCGGCATCGGCATGAGCGAGGCGACTCAGCGGCGACTGTTCCAGAAGTTCACCCAGGCGGACAGCTCGATTTCCCGCCGCTTCGGCGGCAGCGGCCTGGGGCTCGCGATCTGCCGCGAGCTGCTGACCCTGATGGGCGGCAGCATCAGCGTCGAGAGCCGGGAAGGGGAGGGTAGCCGGTTCACCGTGTTGCTGCCGCTGCCGCAGGCCGACGCGCCCGCGCCAGTGCCGCCGCTCGCCGAGGCCGCGACGCCGCCGCCGGTCGCGCTGCGCCGCTGTCGGCTGCTGGTGGTGGACGACAACGCCATCAACCGGCGGCTTGCCAGCGTGCTGCTGGAATCGGCCGGCCACGACGTGACGGCGGTGACCGATGGGCGGGAGGCGGTCGAGGCGGCGAAGGCCGGCGGCTACGACGCGATCCTGATGGACGTGCAGATGCCGGTGATGGACGGCCTGCAGGCGGCGCGGCTGATCCGCGCCCTGCCGCCGCCGTTCGGGCGGGTGCCGATCGTGGCCGTCACCGCCCACGCGCTGCCCGACATGGCGGCGCTCTGCCGCGAGGCCGGGATGGACGCCCATGTCAGCAAGCCGCTCTCGCCAGCGGTGCTGTTCGCGGTGCTCGAACGGGTGACGGCGCCGCGGACGGATCTCTCGGCGGAGTCGGACGACTTGGCGGGGACCGGGGCACGGCCCGATCCCGGAGTCGGGGTGTCGGGTGTGGCGGGTGAACTCGACCCCGCGATGGTCGCGGACCTGCGGCGGGTATTACGCGGTGCCGCGCTGACCGACTTCCTCGAAGACTCGATCGGAGAGATCGAGCGGCGGTCGGTGCGGGCCGCCGCCGCGCTGCGCGCGGGCGAGACGGCCGAGGCGGCTGCCGAGGCGCATGCGCTCGTGGGCGTGGCCGGGAATTGCGGGGCGCTTCGCTTCGTCGCCCTGCTGCGGCGGATCGAGACGGCGGCACGCGACGGCACCGACGGCGCGCCCGACCATGCCGTCGCGCTGGAGCACGCAAGCGCGGCCCTGGTGAGGGCCCTGCGCGCCTTGCTGGCGGCGCCGGCGGAGACGGGATGACGGGACGCGGGTGTCGCGGCCAGGTTCCCGGCGCGTGGCCGGGAACCCGTCCGGGACGGCCGATCAGGCGGCCTTGAGCTGCGCCTCGGCGTATTCGTAGTTCGCCAGGGCGTCGACGAAGTTCTGCAGGTAGTCCGGGCGACGGTTGCGGAAGTCCAGGTAGTAGCTGTGCTCCCACACGTCGACGCCCAGCAGCACCTTGCCCTCGCCGGTGGCGAGCGGGTTGGAGCCGTTCGGGGTCTTGGTGATCTTGAGCTTGCCGTCGCTGCCCAGCACCAGCCAGGCCCAGCCGGAGCCGAACTGGCTCACGCCGGCGGCCTTGAAGTCTTCCTTGAACTTGGCGACGCCGCCCAGGTCCTCGGTGATCTTCTTCTCGAGCGCGCCGGGGATGCCGCCGCCATTCGGGCTCAGGCACTGCCAGAAGATGATGTGGTTCCAGTGCTGGCCGGCATTGTTGAACACCGGCCCACCAGCGCCGGCGGTCGACTTGACGATCTCGTCCAGAGACTTGCCCTGCAGCGCCGGATCCTTCTCCACGAAGCCGTTCAGCGCCGTGATATAGGCCTGGTGATGCTTTCCGTGGTGCAGGTCGAGGGTTTCCTCGCACATCCCCTTCGCACCGAGTGCGGACTTGGCATAGGGCAGGGGTGGCAGTTCGAAAGCCATTGAAATCCTCCGGGTTGCGGTGCGTGACGCGGGACGCGGCGCCAAGCCTAGTGATTGGCCCACCTCCGCGGCCCGTCAAGCTTGCACGGGACGCCGATCCGCGCCACCTCGCGCCCATGAACGACGCGCTCGCGGCATTGGTTCGCCGCCACGACCCCGACAGGTTCCTCACCGCCCTGTTCGCCGCCCCCGAACGGCGCGACGCCCTGCTCGCGCTCTACGCGTTCAATCACGAGCTGGCGCGGGCGCGCGAGGTGGCCAGCGAGCCGACGCTCGCGCTGATCCGCCTGCAGTGGTGGCGGGAGGTGGTGGAGGGCGCGCCGAAGCGTCACGAGATCGCGACGCCGCTGTCGGCCGCGATCGCGACCGGTGCGCTGCTGCCGCCGGACCTGCTCGCGATGATCGACGCGCGCGAGGTGGAGGCGGAGCCGGGGATCGAGACGCAGGCGGAGTGGGACTCCTACCTGATGGCCGGGGCGGGCGGCGTATCGGTCGCTGCCGCGCGGCTGTTGGGCGCGCCGCACCCCGAGGCGTTCCGACCCTATGGCGCCGCGTATGGCGCGGCCGGCCTGCTCCGCAGCGTGCCGGTGCTGGCGCGGGTGGACCGCTGCCTGTTGCCGCTCGATCTGCTGGCCGCGCAGGGGCTGAGCCCGGAAGCGGCGATCGCGGACCCCGGCAGCGCGGAGGTGGCGGCCGTGATCACGCATCTGCGGCGGACGGTGTCGGGATGGCTCGACGCCTGCCCGCGCCGGGTGAACCCGCGCGCGGCGATCGCCGCGGCCCTGCCCGCGGTGCTGGCGCGCCGCGATCTGCGCCGGATCGGGGAGTCGCCGCGGCCGCGCGGGATCGGCGACCGCGCCGCCGTCACCCTCGCCGCGCTCACCGGCCGCCTGTCCTGAAAGTTGCTGCGCACGCCTCGCGCGCATGTCATCCTGCCCGCACGTGAGTCGAGGTCGCGCAAGCCGGCGGCAGCCTCGGTGACAGTCCTCCTGCCGACCGGAGTACAGGGAGACTCGTCATGAAACGCACCTTCAGGGGCGCGGCGCTCGCCGTTGCCTGCATGTTCGGCCTCGCCTCCGCGGGCCACGCGGCGGACGCCATCCGTGGTGTCACCGATACGGAAATCATCATCGGCACCTACACCGATCTCTCGGGCGTCACCGCGACCTGGGGGATCAACAACGCCAATGCCTGGCGCATGGCGTTCGAGGAGCAGAATGCCAAAGGCGGCATCCACGGGCGGAAGATCCGCTACATCGTCGAGGACAGCCAGTATCAGGTTCCCCGCTCCATCCAGGCCGCGAACAAGCTGATCAACCGCGACAACGTCTTCATGATGGTCGGCAACGGCGGCACCCCGATGAACAACGCGGTGATGCCCGACCAGCTCGCGAAGGGCGTGCCGAACGTGTTCCCGCTGACCGCCGCGCGGTCGATGTACGAGCCCTTCCACAAGCTGAAGTTCGGCCAGTTCGCGTCGTACTACGACCAGATCCGCGCGGGGTTGAAGTTGTTCCTGGAAACCAAGGGCATCCAGGCCCCGTGTGCGATGTACCAGGACACGGATTTCGGCCGCGACGTGATGGATGGGGTGCGCGACCAGCTCGCCGCGATGAACCGCAAGCTCGTCGCGGACACGGCGCACAAGCCGACCGACACGGATTTCGGCGCCTCCATCGCCAAGCTGCGCGATGCGCGCTGCGACATGCTCGTGCTCGCCACGATCGTGCGCGACACCAACCAGATCGTCGCCGCCGTCAACAAGGCCGGCTGGAAGGTCCCGATGCTCGGGCAGAGCGCGATCTACGACAGCGCGGTGGCGGAAGTGCCGGGCGGCGCGAATGACGGGCTCTACGCGATGACGCCGGCGCTGTTCGCCTATCCCGACGATCCGCGCCCGGCGGTGCGGGCTTTCGCCACCACCTACAAGGCGAAGTTCGGGCGCGATCCCAACTTCGCCGCCGAGGTCGGCTACGGCGCGGCGGGTGCCGTCATCCTGGGGCTGCAGAATGCCGGTCGCGACCTGACGGTGGACCGCTTCGTCAAGGGCATGGAGCAGATCAACGGCTATGTCGACGTGTTCGGCTCCCCGTCCATGACGTTCAGCGACACGAGCCACCACGGATCGACCCAGTCCTTCCTGGTCCAGGTTCGCGATGGCCGCTGGACCCAGGTCACACCGGAGCCGATCGGCTACGGCGGGTGATGCGGCCGCGCGTTCGCCACGGCGGCGCGCCGCGATGAGACGGGGCGGGAGTCGCGCACTGCGCCGGCTCCCGCCTTCCGGTCACGGCGCGCGGCGGCGCTCACCCGTTCGGCTGCTCCGTCTTCAGCGTGAACATGGTGTTCTGCCCCTTGAGGCCCAGGCGACCCGCCAGCGCCTTCGCGTTCCCCGACAGCATCAGGCTCTCGGACGGCGCGTTGGTGGCGAGACCGCCCGCGGTCTCGGCATCCAGCCGGCATCCGGTGTCCGCGTTCGCCGGGCAGCGGAACGTGCCGGAGAGGGCCGAGGAGCCCAGGCGGGAGATGCCGATCCAGCTGTCCACGAGGTTGCCGTCCGCGCCGGTCAGCAGGGACAGCCGGCCGTCCAGGCTCTGACCGTCGAAGTTGAGCGTGACCGGCCAGGACCAGGCCTGCAGCGGCAGCGTGTTCGGCACGTTCAGGTCGGCGCCGATCCCCATCACGGTCGCGGCCATGGAGCGCAGCGCCCCCGACCAGAAGCCGCGCGCCTGCTCCAGGAAGGCGGGATCGCCGCGCACGTCCTCGCCGACCCCATAGGCGTAGAACACGCCGCGGCGGAGGTAGGACCCGAGCCGCTGGCCGTAGCCGGGCGGGTCCTTGGACGGCGGGGCGAAGACCGATCCGAGGTCGCTGTTCTCGGCCATGTCCGAGTAGATGATGGCGCGGATCGTGACCTGGCTGTTGGCGAACCGCCCCTCGTCGGAGGCGAGGGCACGCAGGATCTGCTTCTGCGGCGGGGAGTCGGCGGCGATCCGCACCTCGGCGGCCGGCCGCTTCGCGTCGAGATAGATGCGGGTCAGCGCAGCGCCGAAATCGCGGATGAAGTATTTCTGCTGGTCGGCCAGGCGCGCAACCGGGTTTTCCTGGAACAGGTAGGTGCCCGCCCCCAGCGTCGCCTTGCGGGCCGGCGGGTAATCGGGCCAGCAGCCGGACCATTGCTCCGTGCTGCGTCCCGCGCCGGGGGAGAGCCGCACCACCGACACGCGCTCTCCCGGGGTGAGCGTCGCGCGCAGCTTGGTGGCGAGTGTGGTCGCCCAGCCGCTCTGGCCATCCGTCATCATCATGTCGTCGACGTAGACAACCGTGCTGCGCACCGTCGGCTGGGCGCAGTAGGCGGGATCGAGCCCGTAGCTGTCGAACAGCGCATGCGCCGGCCGCACCGGCAGGAACACGACGAGCAGCAGGACCGCGCCGAGGAGGCGCCGCATGTCAGACCTCCTCCGCGATCATCGCCGGGGTGACGCGCAGCGGGGCGTCACGGAAGGCGGCGAGCGGGATCGGGCCCGCGTCCGGCCCGGTGCGCTCGAAGGTGAGTGGCTGCGTCGTCGCGAGCTCCACGACCACCGCGCGGTAGCGGCTCGCGCCGTCCTGCACCGCGGCGAGCAGCGCGTCGCGCAGGGCCCGCTGGTGTGTCTCGACCTGGCTGAGCAGGCCGCGTTCGGTGGTGACTTCCGCCGCGCGCGTGCGCGCCGCGGTCTCGAGCTGCTCGATCTCGCGCGCGAGCTGGGCGTGGATCTGCGCCGCCTTGCGCGTCAGCGGTCGGCGCAACCGGTCGTAGCGCCGCCGCTGGCGCTGCCACTGCGCCGTGGCGTTCATGAAGTCCGGATCGGGGTCGTGCGCGAGATAGGCGATGAACACGCCGACCGCCCAGGCCATCACGTTCCACAGCAGGCTGAGCAGCACGTCCCGCATGGGATCGACCGCGACCTGCGCCTCGGCGCCCAGCAGGTTCATCGCCGGCTGGCCGGAGAGCTGGTGCATCACCGCGGCGTAGCGGGAGCCGGCGGCCGCGGCGAGCACCACGAGCAGGGAGAAGGTGGAGAGTGCCAGCAGCCGCAGGTCGTTCCAGCGCTCGATCCGCTCGCGTTCCGGGCCGAACCGCCAGGACCACTGCTTCAGCAGCGTGCCATGCCCGTGGGCGGCGAAGGCGAGCAGCACGCCCATCACGATGGTGGCGCCGGCGGCGACCGCGGCGATGCCTGCGAAGAGGTAGAACACGTCGTAGTTGATCAGCCACTCGGCGGCGCCGATGCACAGCAGGGCGAGCCAGTAGAGCGGGTTGTACGCGGCCATGTTGGCTTCGCGGTTGCCATGGCGCGGACGGATGGCCAGCAGCCGGTCCTCGGCGGTCTGGAATTCCTCTCGCGCGCGGACGAAGCGGTGGTCCGCCTCCAGCCGCTGCGCCGCGTCCTGCTCGTCCCGCGCGGCGCGTTCGCGGGCGGCGACGATCTCGGCCTCCACCGCCTCGAGGGCGCGGAGGTCCGGCATCCGGGGCTCCAGCGCGACGTCGAAGGCGCGGCGGGTCTCACGGAACCGCGCCATGATGGTGCGGGCGGGCGCCAGGAGATGGGCGCGCAGCGCGGGCGTCAGCCCGTCGGCGTCGAGCGCCACGTGGCCCCCGGCGGTTTCCTGCGCGGCGAGGCGTTGCAGCATGCCGTCGGTGGGCCGCACCGCCTCGGTGTCGGTCGGGAAGGCCATCGCTTCGGCGAATCCGGCCTGCAGATCCGCGCGGGCTCGTCTCGAGTCGCTTTGGCGCGTGAACCTGGCGGCGAGAGACATGCGGGCGTCCTGTGTCGGGTCAGTAGCTGAGGGCGGGGCCGAGCGGGGCCGGCGCGGCGTCGGGCGAGAGCGTGCGGGGAGTGTAGCGCGGCGCCGGGCCGGGGGTTGCAGGGGTGGGTGCCGCGGCCGGGGTTCCGGCGACCGGCCCCCTGGGGGCGGGGGGGCGTGGCGGCCGCGCTCCGGCCGGCGCGGGCGGCGGCGGCGTGGGGGCGAGGTCGGGCGGGGCGGCAGGGCCTGCTTGCGGTGGCGGCGGTGGTGGTGCGGGCGGCGGCACCAGGATCACCGTCGGCGTGGGCGCCACTTGGGTGGGCGGCGTGCAGCCGCTGACGAGCAGCGGCACCCAGGCGAGCGGGAGAAGTCCGGCGAGGCGGCGCCGCCGGCCGACATGGCGGATCACGACGGTCGGGTCCCGCTGGAGCGGAGCGACGCGGTAGTGGGACATCACGCCCTTGCATCAGTGACGAGGGGAGAGTGGCGGCTCCGTTGCGGCGGCGCCATCGCGACGCTGTCACGAAAGACGGAGCGCCGGGCCATGTTTGCCGCCGCTCGGGTCGCCGTTTGACCGGCCGCGCCGCCGCCGCCTCCCATGATCCCCTGCGGCACCGTCGCCGGCCGCCGGGGCGCCCTCGGGCCCCGTCCCGGCTTCCCCGGCCTCGTCCTCCGGCCACGTCACCGGTCTGCGGCGCCTCCGGAGCGGGCGGTCAGGCCGGATCGGGCCGGGGTGTGCGCAGACCCGCCGTCTCGCCGCCATCCACCGTGACCACCGTGCCGTTGACGTAGCTCGACTGCGCCGACAGCAGCCAGGCGACGACGTCCGCCACCTCCTCGGGGAGGCCGAACCGGCCGGCCGGAATCCGCTGCTCCAGCCGTTGCCGGCGCAGCCGGTCGGCGCTGACGCGCGCCATCATCCGCGTGTCGATCTGGCCGGGGCAGACCGCGTTGAACCGCACGTCCGCCCCGAACTCGAGCGCCAGCGCCTGCGTCATCCCGATCACCGCCGCCTTGGAGGCGCAGTAGATCGCGAGTCCCTCCTCGCCGGTCTTGCCCGCGACGGAGGCGATGTTGACCACCGAACCGCGCGCCGCGATCAGCCCTTCCAGCGCGAGCCGGGTGAACAGGAAGGCGCTGCGGGCATTCACCCCCATCACCACGTCCCAGTCCTCGGCGGTGGCGTCCGCGAAGTCCACGCGCCGGCCCATTCCGGCATTGTTCACCAGCCCGGCGATGCGGCCGTCTCCCTCCGCGAGCGCCGCCGCCACCACCTGGCGGCAATCCGGCTCCTGCGCCACGTCCCCGGCGACGAAGCGGGCACCGGTCGCCGCCGCCAGCGCCTCGCCGGCGGCAACGTCGCGGCCGGTGAACAGCACCCGCGCGCCGTCCCGCGCCAGCCGCTCGACGCAGGCGCGTCCAATGCCATGGGTGCCGCCCGTCACGATGATCATCCGTGTCTTCCTTCGCCGTATTCCGCGACGCGCGCGGCCCGCGCCTGTTCTGCCCTGCAGGCGCGCCGATGGAAACCGGGAGGCCGTGCGGGCCAGGTGGTGCGGTCAACGGCGCGGTGCGCGGGTTGACGGCCGCCGCCGCCGGATGACACGCTTGTTGCAGCGCACCAGAGGTCCGGCATGCCCATCACCCTGATCCGCAACGCCGCGACCGTGGTTGCCTGGGAGGCCCAGGCGGGGACGCATGTCTATCTCGCCGATGCGGACGTGGCGTTCGAGGGTGGGGCGCTGACCTTCGTCGGCCGCGGCTACGCGGGGGCGGCCGACACCACGATCGACGGCGCCGGGCTGATGGTGATGCCGGGGCTGGTGAACATCCACTCCCACCCCTCCAGCGAGCCGATGAACAAGGGCCTGATCGACGAGATCGGCTCGCCCGGCTTCTACAATTCCTCGCTCTACGAGTATTTGCCGATCTTCCGCGCCGACGCGGAGGCGGTGCCGCATTGCGTGCGCGTCGCGCTGGCGGAGCTGCTGCTCTCGGGCGTGACCACGCTCGCCGACCTGTCGATGGCGCATCCGGGCTGGCTCGACCTGTTGGCCGAGGCCGGCATGCGGGTCTGCGTCGCGCCGATGTTCCGCTCCGCCCGCTGGTACACGAAGAACGGCCACCTGGTGGAATACGAGTGGTCCGAGGCGGCCGGCGAAAAGGCGATGGGGGAGGCGCTGTCGATCATCGACCGCGCCGAGCAGCATCCGTCCGGGCGGCTGTTCGGAATGGTGGTGCCGGCGCAGATCGACACCTGCACCGAAGGATTGCTGCGGGAGAGCTTCGCCGAATCGAAGGCGCGCGGTCTCGCCTGGCAGATCCATGCGGCGCAGTCGGTCTCCGAGTTCCACGAGATCACCCGCCGGCACGGCTATACGCCGATCGGCTGGCTCGACCACTTAGGGCTGCTGTCGGAGCGCTCGATCATCGGGCATGGCATCTTCCTCGACGACCATCCCTCGACGCCGTGGCACACGAAGACCGATCTCGGGCGGCTGGCGGAGACCGGGACCACGGTGGCGCATTGCCCGACCGTGTTCGCGCGGCGCGGCATCACGCTCAAGGATTTCGGCCGCTACAAGCGGGCCGGCGTGAACATGGGCGTGGGCACCGACACCTATCCGCACAACATGCTCGACGAGATGCGGCTGGTGTCCTACCTGGCGCGCACGCAGGCGAACGATCCGCGCACCATGAACAGCACCGACCTGTTCGAGGCCGCGACCATCGGCGGCGCCCGCGCGCTGGGGCGTGACGACATCGGCCGCCTCGCGCCCGGTTGCCGCGCCGACCTCGTGCTGGTGGATGTGACGCACCCGATGATGCGGCCCGCCTACGACCCGGTGCGCAGCCTGATCTACGCTGCCGGGGACCGCGCCATCCGCACCGTGTTCGTGGATGGAGAGAAGGTGGTCGAGGAGGGCAGGGTGCTCACGATCGACTATCCCGCCGCGGCCGCGGCGCTGCACGAGGCGCAGGCGCGGGTGCGTGCCGCGGTGCCGCGGCTCGACTGGGATCACCGAACGGCGGAGCAGATCTCGCCGCCGACGTTCCGCTCCGCATGACGCTGCTGTCGATCGAAGGATTGCGAACCGTCTTCCGCACCGACCAGGGCGAGGTGACGGCGGTCGACGGCGTCGACCTCTCGGTCGCGCGCGGCAAGACACTCGGCATCGTGGGCGAGTCGGGGTGCGGCAAGTCGGTGCTGTCGCTGTCGGTGATGCGCCTGGTCGCGCCGCCCGGCCGCATCGCCGCCGGCCGGGTGATGTTCGACGGGCGCGACCTGCTGGCGCTCTCGGCGGCGGAGATGCGGGCGCTGCGTGGCAACCGGATCGGCATGATCTTCCAGGAGCCGATGACCAGCCTGAACCCCGTGTTCACCGTGGGCGCGCAACTCTCCGAGGCGATCCGCGCGCATGACCGCCGCGCCTCGGCCGCCGAGCTGCGCAAGCGGGCGATCGCGGCGCTGGACCGGGTGCGGATCCCGGCGGCGGCGCGGCGGGTGGACGACTACCCGCACCAGATGTCGGGCGGCATGCGCCAGCGGGTGATGATCGCGATGGCGCTCGCCTGCGGGCCGGACCTGGTGATCGCGGACGAGCCCACCACCGCGCTCGACGTGACGGTGCAGGCGCAGATCCTCGACCTGCTGCGCGAGCTGCAGCAGCAGAGCGGCATGGCGATCATCCTGATCACCCACGATCTGGGCGTGGTGGCCGAAATGGCGGACGAGGTGGCGGTGATGTATGCCGGCCGCGTGGTGGAGCGTGCCGCCGGGGCGGCGGTGTTCGACGACCCGCAACATCCCTACACGATCGGCCTGCTGGGCTCGATCCCGCGCATCGAGGAGCGGCGCGACCGGCTGCTCGCGATCGAGGGCGCCGTGCCCGCGCCGTTCGCCTTGCCGCGCGGCTGCCGGTTCCATCCCCGCTGTGCCTTCGCCGGCGCCGACTGCACCGAGGCCCAGCCCCCGCTCCTGGAGGTCGCCCCGGCGCACCAGGCGGCCTGCATCCATGCGCCGGTGGAGGCGTTCGCCGGATGACGAAATGTTCCTCCGCTGACGCCCCAAACCGTCATGGCCGGGTCGAGCCCGGCCATGACGGAGAGGCAGGACGCCACGCCCCTCCGCACGCCCACCCCGGTTCTGACCGTCCCGCTTCGTGGCTGGTGCCCGCATGAGAGCGCCCCTGCTCGAAGTGGAGAACCTCTCCCGCCACTACGCCGTGCGCCGGGGCCTGCTCATCCCCAAGCGTGTCGGCACCGTGCGCGCCGTCGATGGCGTCTCCTTCTCGCTCGAGCGCGGTGAAACCCTGGCGCTGGTCGGCGAATCCGGGTGCGGCAAGTCGACCACGGCGCGACTCGTGCTGCGGCTGGTCGAGCCGACCACCGGCACCATCCATTTCCAGGGCGAAGACATCACCAGCATGCAGGGCGAGCCGCTCCGCAAGCTGCGCCGCCGCATGCAGATCGTGTTCCAGGATCCGTTCGCCTCGCTCAACCCGCGCATGACCGTGGGCGCGATCCTGGAAGAGCCGCTGATCGTCCACGACCTCGGCGATGCCGCGCGCCGCCGCGCCCGCGTCGCGGAACTGCTCGGCCTGGTCGGGCTCGCCCCGTTCCACGCCCAGCGCTATCCGCACGAGTTCTCCGGCGGCCAGCGCCAGCGCATCGGCATCGCCCGCGCACTGGCTGTCGAGCCCGCGCTGATCGTGTGCGACGAGCCGGTCTCCGCGCTCGACGTCTCGATCCAGGCGCAGGTGGTGAACCTGCTCGAGGACCTGCAGCGGCGGCTCGGCCTCTCCTACCTGTTCATCGCCCACGACCTCGCGGTGGTGAAGCACGTCGCGGACCGGGTCGCGGTGATGTATCTCGGCCAGATCGTGGAGATCGCGCCGAAGGACACGCTGTTCGCCGATCCGCGCCATCCCTACACGCGCACGCTGCTGGCAGCGATCCCGCGCCCCGATCCGCACCGCGAACGGAACGAGCCGGTGGCCGGCGGCGACGTGCCCAGCCCGATGGCGCCGCCGGACGGGTGCCGGTTCCACACCCGCTGCCCGTTCGTGGTGGAGCGCTGCCGGCGCGAGGCGCCCGCGCTCCTTCCCGTGGCCAGCGGCCATCTGAGCGCCTGTCATTTGAACGATATGGCCTGAGCATGGAAAACGACCTCGGGAATGGCATCGTCGAGGCGCGGTTGGCCGCAGCCCTGGTCGGATTGCGCGGCCGCCTACGGCCGGCTGAAGTCGAGACGGCCCTGAGGACTGCGGCGTTCGATACGTTCGGCGTTCTCGCCGGCGCCCACGGGGCGCCGGGCATATCGGCTTTGAACGACAGCCTTGCCGCGCTGTCGGGCGGGGCGGGGCGCTCGCAGATATTGCTGACGGGCATACGCGTCGATCCCGGCTCGGCGGCGATGGCGAATGGTGCAGCGATCCATGCGCTGGATTTCGACGATCAATACGACCCGGCCCGGGTACACGTCTTTTCCGTAGTCCTTCCTGCCGCGCTCGCGACCGCTGAAACGCTGGGTGGCGTTAGCCTCGATCGCTTCTTCGACGCGCTCGCTATCGGGGCCGAGCTGTTTTGCCGTCTCGGCCTAGCGTGCCGAGACTGCCTCGATACCGGTTGGCATCCTTCGACCTTGCTCGGGGCTTTCGCGGCTGCCGCGACCTCGGGAACGCTGCTTGGTCTCGATGAACGACAGATGGTGAGTGCGCTCGGCCTTGCCTATTCGCAAATCAGCGGAACCGTGCAGGTCATAGAAGAC